>PAPS01000010.1 GCA_002708985.1 Saprospirales bacterium
CGCCAGGGCCTCAACAACCAGGACGTGCTTGGGTCAGACCCGACTGTTCTGAAAGAGGCGGAGGCTGTTGAGTTTAAAAACAATATAGTGGAAGCAAAGGCACAGGCAGAAATGCTAGAGCGACCTATACTTTTGGACTTCACAGGCCACGCGTGTGTTAATTGTCGTAAAGTTGAGGAGCAGATATGGACAGATCAAGGTGTACATGAGTTAATAGAAGAGGGCTTTATCTTGACTTCTTTGTATGTCGACGAGCGAACAATACTCCCTAAAGAGAAACAATGTATTGTAATGATTAATGGCAAAGAAAAAAGAGAAAAGCTCATTCGTACGGAAGGAGATATTTGGGCAACAGTTCAGGCAATAAATTTCCGATCAGTAACTCAGCCGCTTTATGTAATATTAGCTCCCGATGAAATGCAACTTACCCCTGCTGTTGGTTATTCTGAGGTAAATACTGTAGAAAAGTACATGGAATTCTTAAATGACGGCCTTGATGCTTTTGAGCAGTGGAAGGAAGAGCAGAAGGAGGTAGAGAATGGCGAAAAGTAATTGCTTTTTGTTGATTTTGGTGCTAATATTTGGCCATCTTTGCATAGGTACGAACATGCTATATGGCCAATCTTTAAAACCACAAGCTGAGGCGCATAAAGACTATATCAACTGGTCACCTATCATTGAATATGCCATTGCCGATAGCCTACAAATCACTTTTCATGTAGAACTAGCTCCTGGGTGGGCAATCTACAGCCAATATCAGCAGGGCACAGGCCCTATTCCGACGTCGATAAATGTATCGAATGTGCCGCAGGTGACATTTAGTGAGCAAAGTGCGTTTGGGTCAGATGGCTACGACCCCATCTGGGATTTGCCCATAAAGAAGTTTGTAAACGAAGTATCTTTTATCTCATCTCCCTTTGTTCTTCCATCAGAACAACCGATTACTACCTCCGTAAAGGGAAACTACGAATTTATGATATGCGACAGCATGCAGTGTTTACCTCCGGAGTGGGTAGACTTTGAGTTACAAATTCCAGGTCAGGAATAGGGAACTGCTGCTATAAACTATCGGTGGATACCTTGGCCCATTGATTTATTGGTTCCGCGACAATTTTTAGATGAGTAACAACTCGTAACCGTAAGACCGACTACAAGAATCAGGGCAACATAAGTTAAAAAGCGTTTCATAGAATTAATTCTTTACTGTAAGATACACAGCATTATTGAAAAGTAGCCCATAATGAAGGCATTCGACTAAAAACCTAAGGTCAAGTTTCCTCCGACTTGTGGTGATTTCCTTTCGGCGGCCGCCTTATTCTCCTCTGGCAAGGGCTTTTCCTTTTTAGGCCTTTCTATGGCTGGACTAACATCAACCACCTTTCCTCGTCTAGGGTCACTCGTAAATTTATTTCCTTGTGACTTCCATCCTTTAATATCAATAAAGCTGCTTAAAGCAATGATCTCCTCTGTCTTTTCTTTTGCACTGCCCTTTAGCACTGTGATTTTTACTTGAGGCTCGGGATGAAGGCTAACAAAAAGGAGTTTGGATGAAGCGTGCTCGCCAATAAAGTTGAATAATTGGTCATCGGTCTTTGTTTCAATATGGAAGCGTTTAACATATTCTGTTTTGCTTGATCCATCCAGATAGACTGCCGTTACTACATCCGAAGGTCGCCACTTGTATATATGGGCGATACCAGATAGGGGCAGTTTTTTGTTTACCTCTGGATGAAAGGTCTCGTAGAAGCCATTTTGATGGATAATGAGCACTTTGTCTGAGGTATCAAAACTACCAATGGCTTTTCCTCGCTCCTCACCATTTATACGGCCCGTTGAGCTGTCAAAGAAAAAGGCCTTTCCTCCAAAGGTAGAAGGGCCAATAGAGACTTGGTCAATCTTTCGGATAGGGTATTTAGTGATGACATTACCCGAAGACATTCTTCCTTTGACATTGATATCGGTGAAATTGTACTCAAACTCTTTTTGACGTGCTGTACAATTCGGACTGAGCTTGATGCGAACGGTCTCGGATTCCCCATTGGGGTGCATTGCAAAATAGAGCACTTTGGCTTTGTCACTCTTTGTAATTTGGTAGCCCTTGTCACGCACCATCGAAGTTACAGCAAAGCGCTTCACATAGTTTTTGCCCGTGGTCAGGTCGGCATATATCATATGATAAATCCGCCGATCTTCATTTTTCTTCCATACCGCCACATACAAGATGTCTTTGCCTACAAACTTTTTATCCCCAATTCGAGAAATAATCATGCTGCCATCCTTTTTAAATGCGATTACATCATCAATGTCTGAGCAATCTGTAATGAAGGTGTCTTTTTTTAGTCCCATACCTACGAACCCTTCTTTTAGATTGGCATAGAGTTTTACGTTATTGGCAGCAACATGTTTAATCTTAATCGCTTCGAAGCTCTGCAATTCAGTTTGACGAACTTTTTTACCTCCGTAGGTCTTTTTGATGCGTTCAAAGTGAGCTATGGTGTAGTCGGTGAGGTGGGCTAGGTGATTTTTGACTTCTGCCAATTTCTCTTCTAAGCTTTGGATGATTTCATCTGCCTTGAAGCTATCAAATCTCGAAATCCGTTTGATTTTGATTTCTGTCAGCTTAAGAATATCTTCTTCGGTGATATCCCGCATAAGGCTGAAGGCCGATGGGCTCTTATTGATTCGAGAAGGGGTTGATACGTGTTTATGCATTCCCTGATCTATAGCCGCTATTACAGCCTCCCATGTTTCACACTCCTCAATATCTCTATAGATTCTCTGCTCAATAAAAATCTTTTCCAAAGAGGCCAAATGCCATTTTTGCTCCAGTTGTTCCTTTTCAATTTCCAATTCCCATTGCAAGAGGTTTTTGGTTTCCTCTGTATTGAGTTTTAAGATGTCATGAACTGAAAGAAAGTGAGGTTTGTCCTCATAAATGATGCAGGCATTTGGTGCTAGTGAAACCTCACAATTGGTAAAGGCATAGAGAGCATCTATAGTTACATCAGGACTTACTCCTGTTGGCAACTCAATTTCTATATCTACTTCTTTGGCGGTATTATCTACAACCTTTTTAATACGAATTTTGCCCTTATCATTGGCTTTGATAATGGAGTCAATGATGGCTTGAGTAGTTGTCCCATAGGGAATTTCTCGTATGCGCAATGTTTTTTTGTCTTTAACCCCAATACGTGCTCTAACCTTGATCCGCCCGCCTCTTTTCCCTGCTTGGTAGTCGCTAGCATCCATAAGTCCACCGGTGGCAAAGTCTGGAACAAGCTTAAAAGAGCGACCTTTTAGATGGTGAATTGCTGCTTGACAAAGCTCATTGAAGTTATGAGGTAAAATTTTAGTGGAAAGTCCTACTGCAATCCCATCGGCTCCTTGGGCAAGCAGTAAAGGAAATTTAGCGGGTAAATGAATCGGTTCTTTTTTCCTTCCGTCATAGGATAATTGCCAATGCGTCGTATTCCCGTTAAACAATACATCAAGGGCAAACTTGGTTAATCTTGCTTCGATATATCGTGGTGCAGCAGCAGGGTCCCCAGTACGAACATCTCCCCAGTTTCCTTGACAATCAATCAGCAGGTCCTTTTGCCCAAGATTAACTAAGGCATCGCCAATCGCTGCATCACCATGAGGGTGGTATTGCATGGTTTGACCTATGATGTTAGCGACCTTGTGGTAGCGTCCATCATCCATAGTTTTCATTGCATGAAGTATCCTGCGTTGAACGGGCTTCGTCCCATCCTTAAGCGCAGGCACTGCTCGCTCTAAAATCACATAGCTTGCGTAGTCTAAAAACCAATCTTTATATAACCCGCTTACTTTCGAATCGGACATAGAGGTATTGGGCGCGGGATTTTCTGACATAATTCTTACTATAAATGTAGGTTCCCAATATATTTACGCGGTGAATTTTATCCACTTCATTTCTGTGGATGCTTCAGCCAATGGCTATTAAGTATACACTGTAAAGACCGATCGGCGTGCAAAGAGAGGAATTGATACAACAATATCAGCAGTCACCCATGCTGCAAGATGTGGTTTCCCATTTAACCGAGGGAGCCAAGGGGCGTGCAATCCATCTTAACGACGTGCACGGCTCTTCTTTATCCCTCATCATTGCAGCATTATATCAGGTGCATAAAGGAAATCATATCATCCTCTGCCGAGATCGGGAAGAGGCGGCATTTTTAATGCAGGATTTGCAGTTTGTGCTCCCTAAAAAAGAGATCTACAGCTTCCCATCCTCCTTTAAGCAATTAGGTCAAATTCACCAATCGGATTCGGGAAATATCCAAATGCGCACAGAGGTCATCACTCAGTTGACGAGTAATGCCATTCAGTCTATGCTGATTATTTCGTATCCGGATGCCCTGCTCGAGCGGGTAGTCAAAAAATCAGTACTCAAAGAAACACGACTTGATGTTGAGGTAGGAGAGACCTTCGACATTGATTTCATGTTAGAGTTGCTTGTCACCTACAATTTTGAGCGGGTAGATTTTGTCTACGAGCCTGGTCAATTTTCAATTCGCGGTGACATTATTGATATTTACTCCTTTGCAAACGCTAACCCTTATCGAATAGAAGTATTTGATAATGAGGTAGAGAGCATTCGACTTTTTGATCCTGTGAGTCAGCGGTCAGAAAAGAAGGTTCTTCGGATCTCCATTTTGCCTAATGGCCAACAAAACTTCACAGTTGAGGAGCAAGTCCCGCTTTTCCAGGCTATTCCAAGTAATACCACATTTTGGATTAATGATATTGCGATGTGTTTGGAGACCGTGGATGAGGGGATGGCAAAAGCCATTGCATGCTACGAAAAACTTGATTTCGATGAGGAGGGTTTCGACAAAGAGGATAGTATACGCGTCCATCCTCAAAAGCGTTTTGAAATCTCTCCGCGCATCAAAGGATACTTTGAAGACATTCAGCTTATTGAGTGGGGCAATAAGATTTATTCCAAGGCTATGGCAGTTTTCGAATTTGGCATTGACCCCCAACCCGTGTTCAATCGAAATGTAGACTTACTTATAGAAGATCTACAGGCTAAAAAGGAGGCTGGTTACGAACTCATTTTGGCCACAGAACATGCCAAGCACTACAACCGGGTACAAGGGATATTACAAGATGTCGAGGCCAACATCACCATGCACCCCCTCAATTTGGACTTTCATGGCGGTTTTGTAGACCGTCAAAACAAAATTCTTGTATACACTGACCATCAGATCTTTAGTCGCTACCATAAGGCAAGCATTCGAAAAAATCGAAGCAGCAGTCGCGCGCAACTAATGAAAACACTCAAAGAATGGAAGCCGGGGGACTATGTTGTTCATATCGACCATGGGATTGGTGTGTATTCAGGATTAGAAAAACTTGACATTGTTGGTCGTGTGCAGGAGTCGATTCGAATCGTATATCAAAACAACGATTTGCTCTATGTCAGTATTAATGCGCTGCATAAAATCTCTAAGTATTCAGGTAAGGATGGTAAGAAACCAAAAATTCATCGACTTGGGTCAGATACTTGGGCAAAAACCAAAACCAAAACCAAAAAGAAAATTAAGCAGGTTGCCTATGACTTAATCAAATTATACGCTCAGCGAAAAACCCAAAAAGGATTTGCTTTTTCACCTGACACATACTTGCAGCACGAGTTGGAAGCCTCATTTTTCTATCAAGATACCCCAGACCAAGAAAAAACCACCTTAGAGGTGAAAAATGATATGGAGAGCGATGTGCCCATGGATCGTTTATTATGCGGTGACGTAGGGTTTGGCAAAACTGAAGTCGCTATACGGGCAGCCTTTAAGGCGGTTACCGATAGCAAACAGGTTGCCATTCTCGTTCCCACTACCATTTTGGCCGCGCAACATCATAAGACCCTTTCTGACCGACTCCGCGATTTTCCAGTTACTATTGAATATGTCAATCGCTTTCGCAGTGCGGCCGAAAAAAAGGCGATTTATGAAAAACTGGCTCAAGGGAAAATTGATATCTGTATAGGCACCCATTCTTTAGTGGGTAAAGCGGTGCAATGGAAAGACCTGGGGCTTCTTATTGTTGATGAGGAACAAAAGTTTGGCGTTGGTGTCAAAGAGAAACTTAAGACAATTAAGCTGAACGTGGATACATTGACCTTGACGGCCACACCGATTCCACGAACCCTGCAATTCAGTCTTATGGGGGCAAGAGATTTGTCCGTGATTCGAACTCCTCCTGAAAACCGTCAACCCGTACATACCGAAGTTCATACGTTTAGTACAGAAGTTATTACTGATGCGATACAGTTTGAGTTGTATCGAGGAGGACAAGTATTTTTTGTTCATAATAGAGTAAAGGATATTGAGGAAATCAAGCAAATGCTTGAACGAATGTTGGGTAATGTTCGCATTGCTGTTGGTCATGGCCAAATGGAGGGTCAAGCACTTGAGCGCGTAATGGTAGACTTTGTTGATGGTCAATATGACGTCCTCTTATCTACCAATATCATTGAAACGGGACTGGATATACCCAATGCGAATACCATTATCATAAATGGAGCGCACATGTTTGGATTGTCGGATTTACATCAATTGCGTGGACGGGTAGGGCGTTCGAGCCGAAAGGCCTATTGTTATCTGTTTACACCTCCTATATCCACGCTTTCTCAAGATGCCCGACTGCGCTTAAAGACCATTGAAGAATTTGCCGATATAGGAAGTGGTTTTAATATCGCTATGCGTGATCTAGATATTCGTGGTGCGGGTAATTTATTGGGGGGAGAGCAAAGCGGGTTTATGAATGATTTAGGCTTTCAGACCTATCATAAAATTTTAGATGAAACCATTCAAGAGCTAAAAGCTACTGAGTTCGTTGAGCTATATAAGGCAGAAATTGCCCAAAAAAGAGAATATGTTAGAGATTGTCAGATTGACACTGACCTTCCAATGCACATTCCCAGTGACTATGTAAACAGCGTGCCTGAACGCCTAGCATTATACACTTCACTTAATACACTCAAGGATAATCAAGGGCTTCAGGGTTTTTTAGAGGACGTACAAGATCGGTTTGGAAAAGTGCCTGAAGAAGTTAGAGAGTTGTGCAACGCCATCCGATTAAAATGGGTGGGTAAAACCTTAGCGCTAGAGCGAATTATAGCGAAGAAGGGAAAGCTTACCTGTTACTTTACCTCCAACCAAAAGGCTATGTTTTATGCATCAGACGCCTTTAATAAGGTTATGGCACATGTTAATTCCAATCCGGCTGCTATGCGCTTGAAGCAAACAGAAAAGCATTTGATACTTATTGTAGATCACGTATCCACCGTAGAAGATGCTTATCAAAAACTTCGATCAATGGAGGCCGATGTATATGGGGATGCTTAACCCTGCAGGGCAATCATTGAGATTTCAACTTTCACATCTTTAGGAAGTCTACTAACCTCTACCGTTTCGCGTGCGGGAGCATTTTCGCCTATATAGGATCCATAGACTGCATTGACCGCGTTAAAGTCATCCATAGATTTGAGAAAAATACTGGTTTTTGCTACATGGTCAAAGTTCATCCCTGCAGCTTCTAACACGGCCTGCAAGTTTTTCATGACTTGATGGGCTTGGTCGCTAATGTCGTCGCCGGCATAATTCATGGCCCCGTCATATGGTATTTGACCGCTTACAAATAAGGTGTTTCCTGCTAAAATAGCTTGGCTGTAAGGCCCAATAGGTGCTGGAGCATTTGAGGTTTCAATAACTTTTTTCATAGTGTATGACTTAGATTTACGTTGTGCAAGAAAAGATAGGCATTCATACCGATATACAGTGTAAGGAAGTCTCCTACATCTTCCATCAAGTATTTACTGATTGGTTGGGTATGAGCTGGTCCTATGTCGCTTTGTCTGACCTGGATTCAGGTAAATATGCATTTACGATTTCCTATGCTACAGAGCCCAATAGCCAAGCTGACCTATGTCTTGGTCGGAGCGATTGGTCTTTTTTTGAGGAAGAATGGATGAGCTCACCGCTGATATCAGATGCTGGACTTGTGGGTTTTAAAAAAGTAATGCAAGGAGCACTAGGCTTTGATATGTTTGCGACACTTTTTTTCACTTTAACGAGGAAGGAAGAAACCTACACTTCAGGAGATTGGGATGGTCACGGACGCTATCCCTACGAGCATTCCCTCCTTAAGTCCCACAATCTTTTAGATCGTCCATTTTTAGAGGATTATATTCATTTTTTGGCAAAACAAATAACTAAAAAAGGCGTAGAGGTAGTTTTTAGACAACCTCGTCATGTTGTCACTATGGATTTGGACTTCGCTTTTCAATGGTATGCAAGGCCCCTTTCACTTGTTGTGGCATCCCTTATCAAATCACCAAGTCGTTATCCCGGATGGCAAACCTTACGTGCGATTTATAAGGGACAAAAGCGGGACCCTTATGATGTCATGGAAGCAGTGCATCAATGGACTGAAGCGCAGGGAGTGGGCCTTAGAATATTTATCCCAGTAGGAAAGCGAAGTAGTATGGATCGCCACGTAGACCCATCCAATAAGGCTTTCACAAAGTGGTTGCTACAGTGGAATGAGGTAGTTGATTTTGGGCTTCATCCAACCTATGCCTTGGGCTCTTGGGAGTCACCTCGGCGAAGGGAGGTCCTTGCCTCAGAAATAACGTATTTTGAAGACTTGATGAATCAACCCTGTCATCATGTACGCATGCATTACTTGCGATGTAGACCCCATGAAGATTACCCAAGGTTTTCAAGTCTTGGAATACAAAATGATTGGTCGATGGGCTATGGTAATCGTTCGGGTTTTCGTGCAGGAATTAGCAGACCATACCGATTTTTTGAAGAAGATAAACCCTTTAATAAGCTCCTGCGAATTCACCCTTTACCGCTTATGGACTCTACCTTTGTTCATCACATGGGTTCCAACGGATTAGGGGATTGGAAACAAAGAATAGGAGCATATCTTGGCCATGCGGAGAACCTTGCTTATCCTCTCGTGTTTAACCTACATAATAACTTAATTGCCGACCAAAACGAGTATTGGAAAGCCTTTAAAGAGTCCCTAGAAAATGCATAGTCCATTGAAGAATTCACCATCAATGCATACAACGTGGCGCTGGGTAAATCGCGAGGAAATAGACGATAAAAGATGGAATGGTGTGGTGCACTTCGCACCGAATGCTATGCCTTATGCCTATACGTGGTATCTCGATGCCGTAGCCATGGAATGGGAAGGACTTATCGCTGGAGATTATGAGGCCGTTTTTCCGGTGCCCTTTCGTCAAAAGTGGGGTATTTCCTATGCCTATCAACCTCCATTTACTCAACAATTGGGTATGTACAGTCAACAGGGAAGTCAAGTGATTGACATTGAAGGCGCCCTCTTGTTACTTGTTGAACGTTTTCCATTAGTTGAAATTCAGCTTAACTCAGGAAATTCTGTGCCCGATTATTTTAACGCCAAACCACGACCCAACTTTGAGCTTGCTTTAAATGCGCCATATGACACACTTGAGGCAAAGTATTCTGGAAACCTAAAGCGCTCCCTAAGAAAGGCAGATAAGTTTGCTATTCACACAACGCAAAGCATCTCACCAGAAACTTTCACGTCATTTTACTTGAAGCATATGCGGTCAAAAAACCTTTCAATCGACCCAACAACTAAGCATACCATGCATAGGCTAATCTACAAGGCTCAGTCCTATGGCTTAGGAAGCATTATTGGTGCTTATTTAAATGATGATCTTATCGCGGCAAACTTTTTTTTATCAGGCCCCATGCGTATTATAAACCTCATGCCGGTTTCCTCACCTAAAGGAAAGGAGGTTAATGCAATGCATGTTATTATGAATCAGTGTGTAATAAAGAATGCTGACCAGATGAAATACTTAGATTTTGAAGGATCTGCACTCGATGGAGTAGCCCGATTTTACAAAGGTTTTGGCGCCGAACGCAAGGAATACTCGTTTATTCAGCATGAAGCATTACCGTTCCCTTTCAGCATTTTACGAAAAATTTCCAAGAGAAAGTAGCGTTGATAACCCATAGATAGAAAATCCTTGTTATCTTTAATAACTACCAAAATTAGGATGATGCGACGAGTTTTAATGTTTCTCTCTTTTTGTACCCTTCTCAGTACAGCCAAATCTCAAGACATTCACTTTAGTCAGTATTACGCGTCACCGCTTACCCTCAACCCTGCATTAACAGGACTCCACGGTGGAGACTTCAGGGCAGTAGTCAATTACCGAAGTCAGTGGTTTGCGATTCCGACTTTTTCATCTTGGGCTCCTTACACGACAGTTCAAGCTTCTTTTGATGCTCGACTTTTTCCCGAAAGAATGAGAGAAAATATTCTCGGTATGGGGCTGGCGTTTTACAACGATGCCGCAGGTAACGGGAATTTAACAACGCGCGCAGGATTGTTTTCTCTGTCCTATCATCAAGGACTTGATCGCTTTGGGCGTTCAAACCTTGGCTTAGGTCTTCAAACGGGTTATGTTTCAAAGCGAGTGAATGAAGGTGATCTAATTTTTGAACAACAGTGGGATGCTGGTGCTAATGCATTCAACCCGTTAGCGTTTAACGGTGAATCTTTTCAAAATGGAAACATCAGCTATCCAGAAGTCAATGCCGGCGCCCTCTTTAGTTCTCAACCCAACGAAGAGTTTGGCTACATGTTTGGTGTTGGAGTAAATCATGTACATCAGCCTAACGAAAGTTTTTTAGGTGAGGACAATAAACTCAACACTCGGATTAATGCGCATGCGGCTGCTCAAATCAAGGTTGGAGAGTATTCGTACATTACACCCACGGTGCTTTATATGCTTCAGGGCAATGCTCAGCAAGCTAATGTAGGTTCTGGTTTTGAATACGAGTTAACAGAAAATGTATCAGCCTTTGCTGGCGGATGGGCTCGATTAGTAGGGGGCATTAATGGCTTTGGAATCGATGCAATTATCGGAGTGGTAGGCGTGGAGGCTTACAACATGCGTGCAGGATTATCCTATGACGTGACATTATCTGATCTTCGTGTTCCTACAAATTCCAATGGTGCGTTGGAGTTATCTTTAATTTACACGCACGACAAGCAAGGACCAATGGCTATCGATTATAATCGTTTTTGTCCTAAGTTTTAAAAGAAGCGTACTTGAGAAAAATTCTGCTATTAGGGCTTGTAAGTCTATATATTTCTTTTAACCTTAAAGCGCAAGCCCCTGGCTGTCCAAACATAGTAGCAGGGCCCCCCATTACCTTACAATGCACAGATTCTTGTACGCAACTATCGTCTACATTCTTAGCTACGGGAGAAACAACGTCCTATGAGGTTTCCTCTATTCCATATGCCCCGCCTTACCCTTATGGGTTAGGAACGCCAACTTCGGTTAATACGGACGATGTGTGGAGTAATGTCATCAGCCTTCCATTTACTTTCTGTTTTTTCGGAAACACATACGATCAATTAACAATTGGTAGCAATGGTGTTATATCATTTGATCTTACCTATGCAGACCCAATTTTAAATCCAAATCCTGTTTTGCCTGGTGCCTCTTATTGCGAGTATAGTTTTACGAATTCGTTGCCAAGTGCTTCATTGCCGACCAACTCAATTATGGGAATATACCACGATATTGATCCTTCAGTATGTGGTAATATTCGTTATGCTAATTTGGGCAGTTATCCATGTAGAACCTTTGTGGTCAACTTTGATAATGTCTGTCAGTTTAGTTGTAATAATCTTCTAAGTCGCCATCAGATTGTGATTTATGAATCTACCAACGCGATAGAGGTTTATGTAGAAAGTAAGCCAACTTGTGCGTCATGGAATTCAGGAAATGCACTTATTGGCATCCAAAATGCAGCCGGTAATGTGGCCTATACGCCCTTCAATCGCAATACGGGACCTTGGACGGTAAATACACCGGAAGCTTGGCGTTTCTTGCCCAATGGTACGCCGAATTATAGTATAGAATGGACGGATCAAAGTGCTACTGTAATTGGTAACGGTGCCAGTGTTCAGGTATGCCCTACAACTAATGAAGTGTATACGGCAGAAATTACCTACACAAATTGTAATGGATCCGTAGTGGTTGATACCGATAACCAAGCGGTGAATTTTACGTCCAATATTACCTTAAATACTATACTTGTGGATACTAGTGATTGCGGGCAATCGAACGGACGTGCTCAAGCCAGTGTTGTTTCTGGTGGTAGTGGAGCTGTGCAGTGGTTATGGGATAATGGAGAGACTACAGCGCTTGCTATCAATCTTTCTTCTGGATTTCACTGTGTGACGGCTACCGATGCAAGTGGTTGTTCAGACTCTTCCTGTGTTTTTATTCCCGTTAGAGGCCCGTCTATCGACTCTATTACCTCTAGACCAGATACTTGTTTAGCTGGCGTGGGATCAGCTACTGTAAACGTTAATGGCGGGCAAACACCCATCAGTTTTCAATGGGATGATCCATTGGGACAGACAAGTGCTACGGCGGTTGGATTATTACCAGGTCTCTATGAGTTGACCCTTAGTGATGCCGCAGGTTGTGTGTTGGTTGACACAGTAGAAGTCTATCCATTAGGTACTGTTCCTTTTCTAGCTGTAGGAAGTGAGAATACCTCCTGTAACGCTAGCAATGATGGAAGAGCTTGGGTGTTTCCAAGTGGAGGGGATGCGCCGTATTCTTTCCAATGGAATGATGTGTTAGCTCAAACAACAGATACTGCCTCTGGTCTAGGTGCAGGCAACTACAGTGTAGTAGTTTATGATACCTATGGTTGCGCCTTTGTGGATTCAGTGGAAGTAGGCAGTCCAGCTCTCTTGACTATCGCAGAGGATATTTCTCATGAAACCTGCTTAGGCGTTTCGGATGGTTTTATTGAGATTAGTGCTTCAGGGGGTACCGGCCCCTTTACTTGGGATTGGGATACACTTACACAAAATGGTATAAATGTTCTTTTTGATAGCCTGCAACCTGGCACTTACCAAGTCCTTGTAACTGATGCTAATTCATGTCAAGCCAGTGGAACTTATTCTATTGATCCAGGCAGAAATGTTAACCTCAACTTAGGTGGCAGTAATGTAGCTTGTAATGGCGGCAATGGGGGAGAGATTATAGTCTCGTCTGATGGGGTTACCGGTTTTGAGGCTCATCTTTTGGACATTAATGGACTCCTTATTCAAAGCAACCTCACAGGAATATTCAATAACTTATCGGCAGGCAGTTATCGAATTGAACTTGTTGAATTTGGAACAGGGTGTAGAGGTGACAGTGTGTTTACATTGTCTGAGCCACTGGCTAATAGCTATAGTGCACAGGCTAGTCCGACTTTGTGCAATGGTGACCAAGATGGCAGTCTCGAGGTTTTGGTTAGTGCATCGGATACGTTGAGAACCTTTTCCTATCAACTGTTGGATTTGACGGGTGTCCAGCCAAGTCCACTTTTTGAGAACTTACCCTCAGGACTATATGAGATTATTGTAACAGATGACCTTGGATGCTCTGACACATTAAACCCTATACAAGTAGTTGAGCCACAAAATATAGCGCCATTCATTGCTGATCAATACCTTAATTATGGAGACACTATAAGCCTAGTGCTCGATAGTGTTTGGAATGGTAGAGACCCCTTCGAATATCTATGGACTCCTTCGTTTGGATTAAGTTGTGATGATTGCAGTAATCCCATCGCTACCCCTTATGTAACAAGTGATTATACAGTGTTGGTTACGGATAGTCTAGGATGTACTGGATCAACTGACTTTACATTGTTTGTGGACGACCCGTTAGATATCTATATACCCAATGCGTTCACACCAAACGGCGATGGTCAAAATGATGTTTTTGAGGTGTATGGAGTTGGGGTTTCCCAAGTTAATCTTTCAATTTATAACCGCTGGGGACAAGCTGTATTTCATGTAGAGAGCAGCCGTCCCCAATGGGATGGTAGGTATAAAGGAAAGATGCAACCACCCGGAATGTATACCTACTTAGTGGAAGTGTGGTTTTTAGGAGATCATATTGTAGAGCAGAAAGGAAGTGTAGCCCTAATTCGCTAATGCCAAGACTTTTTTTAATTCCAACTGATTTAGGCAATGCGGATCTCATAGATCCAAGACTTGTTGAGACCATTGCTCCAATAGAGTATCTTATCGTTGAACGCCTCCGAACTGCTCGTCGATTTTTACGAAAAATAGGAGATAAACGAAACTTTGACGAAGCGATTCGTTGGCTTGAGTTAGATAAGCATAATCCAAACGTAAAAAACATTCGTAAAACCCTTCAAGAGGCTAAATCAAAGTCCCAAGATGTGGGTGTTCTCAGCGAGGCGGGTAATCCATGTATTGCCGATCCGGGCTCAGTTATTGTATCCATTGCCCATGAGCTAAATTTCGAGATTCAACCCCTAGTGGGTCCTTCAAGCATTCTTTTAGCCCTGACAGGTAGTGGATTAAATGGCCAGCAGTTTGTATTTCATGGATACCTTCCAGTACAACAGGCTGCTCGTAACAAACAAATACGCACTATGGAAAAGGCGGTCAATGCTTATGGCGCGACACAACTTTTTATGGAAACTCCTTATCGTAATATGGCATTATGGAAAGCCCTTTTAAATCAACTTAATCTGTCGACCTTATTACATGTTTCTTGTGATTTAACTCTTGACACCCAATGGATTAAAACAAAAAAAGTCATAGACTGGAAAAACGAAATCATTGATTTACATAAGCGTCCCTGTATTTTTGCAATTGGGAGAAAAATGCGGTTGAAATGATTTTATTCAAAGACAAGCTACTTAGTGAGGCAATTTTTAAAGAACACTTTGTTTGTGACTTGAGCGCTTGTAATGGAAAATGTTGTGTTGAAGGTGACACAGGAGCTCCATTAGAGCCTTTTGAGTTAGCCGAACTTGAAAATGTTTTGGACGCCGTTCGACCATATCTTAGCGAGGCCCATCAAGAAGTATTAGATGTTAATGGTCCTTTTACGCTTGATGAGGATGACGGGGTATTTAAAACGACACTTCATGGTTCGAAGCATTGTGTGTTTGCTATTGAAAAGAGTGGGGTTACTCTATGTGGTATTGAAGAGGCGCACAATGACAAAAAAGTAACATTTCGTAAACCGATATCCTGTCATTTATACCCCATACGTATTACAAAACTCAATGATACTGAGGCCCTAAACTATGAGGAATGGGAGATATGTAAAGCAGCATGTGCCCTAGGTGAAAAATTGAAGACTCCTGTATATGCCTTTGTAAAAGATGCACTGGTCCGCAAGTATGGTGAGGAATTTTTTGACGAGCTCGAGCAGTTAGCTGAGTATCTTAACAATGAGAAGTCCTAGTATACAATCATTTTTCCCATTGCTCTAAATAGCTTTTAGCTTGCTGTGCTTTTTCGGCATTGAGATGAACTATTTCTTGCATGATTTCTGTGGCTTTATTAAAATTACCAAGCGCATGATAGGCGCGCGCAGTAAAGAACATAGCATCTTCATTTGTATGTTGTTCAGCCCAGTCGGATTCCTCAAATCGTTTGGTAATCTCCTGAAACTGTTTTTCAGAAAACGCGATACTCCAGTCGTACACCGATTCTTCTTGTACATCGGAATCAGCCATACCCTCCATGGATAATGAATTTTTTTCACTGCTTCTGTTCGTCATTTCTGGCATGATCTCATCTTCCAATAATGCTTCAGTTAGGTTTTCCTCTTGCTCAATAACTGCAGATCCTTGACTCGATAAGATATCCTCAACATTATTAGGACGATCAAGAATAACTATCTCTTCAGAGTCAACCTCTTCAAAAACGATTCTCTCTTTTACAACTTCTGTAGGTAAGGCGGGCTCTGCTGGGGGTGGGGAGGGTGCAGGAAGAATGGCATTGTCCTTTATTTCCATCTCCAGATCTTGATTAGGCTTGTTCAAGCCACCATCTACAGAGGAAGCTTGATCAGGTGTGGATTGGTCAGTAGTAGCCTCTTGGCTTGCCTCGGTTGAGGTTGTTAGGCCTTTGTCTTGCGGGATGTCTTGATCTTGTGTCTTTTGTGTATCATAGGAAATAGGGCCTTTGTTGTCTGTAGAATTAATAATTTGATTTCCGACAAAAACTAGAATCCCTGCACATGCAGCTGCTGCGGCGTAGCGCCAAAAAGGTATGACAGTTGGCGTTTTTGATTGTTTTCTTTTTTGCGATTCAATTCGCTTATGAATGCGTGCCAATGCCTTGATTGTCCGCTCTTCTCCAAGTTGATCTAGCCCTTGCTTAGCTTCCCATTCAAGATCCGTATAGGTCTCTTTAGATTGTTCTTTAGAAAAAACCTTGTTTAGAAAGGAATCGTTATTTGAAATATGTTTTTTGTGCTTACTCATGATTCTTTCTGGCTTTTACACTAAGGGTAAGGTTGCGCTTTCCATTTTGGATATAACTTTTAACCTTTTTAAGATCATATCCCTTTACTGCTGCTATCTCTTTATAGGAATATCCCTCTAAATACATCATGCGAAGGCAAATTTGTTGTTCTTCACTGAGTCTCTCTAGTTCTTCTTCCATGATATCAAGCCATCGATCTTCAATATATACTTGATGCAAATCATCAGTGGATTCCATATGGTTTAACTCCATTATATCAACTGAGTACTTGCCCTTATTTTTGCGAAGGATTTGTAGGCAGTGGTTACGGCTTACCTGCATAATCCATGCTTTAAAGTGCTGGACGTTCTGATGACACAGTGGTTTTTGAATATGACTGTAGATATCCATTACGGCATCTTCTGCATCGGCAGAATTCTTGAGGTATTGCATGCATAAACCTAACACCTGTGAAGAGTAGCGCATAAAAAGAACAGCAAGGCTATCGTGATCCTTGAGGGATTGGTAGGCCTGCAAAAGCTCTTCATCAGATTTTTTTTTCATAAACTCTTAAAAGTTCACAATAAGATAACCTTTCTCACGTATTAATAGTGCTCTGTGCGAAAGGAGAGATCGCTATAGAGTTCATAGTCTTGGTTCGGTGCGGCGTTTCAGTAAAAAGAAGCGCCGCATCTTTTTTTATGCCATTTTGTTATGACTTGGGCTGGGATTCTATATAAATTGACTGCGAGGGGAATGCGAAGCTCAGACCCTCTTTCGCCACTAAATCCATGATTTCAAAAATCAGTTGTTCTCTGATATCCAATTCATCATCATAGGAATTGGCATCCATATAGATAAGGAGCAGGACATCAATAGATGATGCATTTAATGTGTGCAAGTGTACGGAGCTATTCTCAACATCAACGTGTTCGGAGCGGGCGTAGAGTTCCTTAATGGACTGACATAGGCTCTGGATCGCTTCGGGCTTTGATTCATAGGTTAGGCCAAGTACTGTTTTCCATCGTCGCAGGTTCCGTTCTCCTAAGTTATCGATTGTCATATTCGACAACTCCCCGTTTGGAATTGTAACTAAGGATCGATCAGGTGTGCGTAAACGCGTAGAGCGAATACCTACACTTTCAACAGTTGCTTCAACGCCATTTACTTTAACATAGTCACCAATTTTAAAAGGTTTGTCAACAAAAACAGTCACCGATCCTAAGAAATTCTTTACGGTATCCTGAGCGGCTAGGGCTAATGCTAGGGCTCCTACAGAAAGTCCTGCAAGGATAGCGGTAAGATCGATATTAAAAACAGTTAACGCATATACCACGCCGGCTCCGATAACAAGAATATTTAAAACTCGGACAACTACAGGCAGGAATTGGTCGTCCATTTGATTATCCGTACGCGCAACAATTTTTATTAGGTATTCATTTAAAATATCAATTGCTTTGAGAAAACCAAAAACAAGAGCTACGCAGCCCGATAAAAGAAATCCAATGGTAATGTAATTGTAGAGGTAAGGGTTGAGTTGTAAGCTAGAACTGGCAATATCTAGCCCTCTTATAACAAGAAAAATGCTAAAAAAACGAAGCATTTCTGTAAGCTTTCCGCGTTCGGGTGCATATTGTTTTAGTGCTGACCGGAATAGTATACCTACAAATAAACTTAGCAATTGAGTGAGTAGAAAACGTAAAAGAAACGCACCAATGATTAAGATTCCTATACCAGACCATTGCCACAGGGCTAGTCCTAGAAAGGATTGCATCCCAACATTATAGGGAAGCAAATTTTTAAGAAAATCCACACCAAATGGATAGATTTCTTTGTAAGCCTCGTCCAACCCCTGTATCGTAGCGTCAGAATACACCCAATTACCACTCGTATCTCTAATGAGATATAAAGAGGCATCAAGGGTGGTGAGCGAATAGATATTTTGATTGTTATAATTGGTATCGACGTAGTCCGGGTTTTGTGGAATAAGCTCAGGGTCTAGATATAAACCCATGCCGTCAAAAAGCTCTTTTAGCTTTATAGCGACTGCTTTACGTTCTTTAAGGTTGCCAACGGATGCTGGGATTGCCTTTGCCGAGCGTTCAGGGTTGTAGCTGTCATCTTGTAGATAGATTAAATGCGTCTCAATGGCCTTTTGAGGAGATACAAGATCTGGGTCAGCACTTTGGCTGTAGCCCGAGACACTTGTCAAACCAATCAACAAAACAGCAAGGAATTGTTTTAAAATCATGCGGTTTAGAGGAATCATCATAACGGTTCGGTTGGTTTCCAAAATAGATGAGCAAAGTTAACAACTTGGTTGCTTTCAATTTTTACCCCCTCTTCTTCTAAGCGTTTTTTCATAGGGTACTCAACATCAAAAAAAGCTTGACCTGTGAGCATACCGTGTCTATTTACTACGCGATGTGCCGGCAGATTATATGATGAATATCGACTCATTTTAAGCAAATTTCCTACATATCTGGCTGATTTAGGACTTCCGCAAAATGCGGCTAACGCTCCATAGGTGGTGACTTTACCCCGTGGGATTTGCATAATCGTATCAATAACCTTTTCGGCAAAATCAGGTGGGTTTTTCATGTAAATAGGT
Organism: Saprospirales bacterium; assembly: GCA_002708985.1. Classification (GTDB taxonomy): domain Bacteria; phylum Bacteroidota; class Bacteroidia; order Chitinophagales; family UBA8649; genus UBA8649. Next base: position 18,962 of record PAPS01000010.1, read on the forward strand.
TGAACTCAACATACATTATCGTACGCTTGGCCTCTAAATGCATAGTCTCATAAAATGTTTGGATTTCCTGTAAACCCCATAGGCTACATTGTCCGGCGTAAACATCATCAATTTGGTATTTGATTTGCAGTTTTTGCTTTTGGATCACCCCTAGGGTGTATTTGTAGAGTTCGGGACTGTCCGTTTTAAGTCGTATTGTAGCCTTTGGATCACAAATTTTTCGATAACGATCTAAAAAAGGAGGAGAGGTAAGTCTTCGTGAGGCCGATCGATTTCTTAGAAAGGGATCGGGGAAAATGATAAATATACCATCGACCTCTCCAGGGCTAAAAAAGTGTTCAATCAATTCTATTCGGCTTCTAATAAAGGCTGCATTGCTGAGTTTTTTATCGTTAACAAAGCATGCTCCTTGATGCATTCGAGCCCCCTTAATGTCTACGCCTATGTAGCCATTTTCAGGGTAATGTTCGGCCATTCCTACTGTATATTCACCCTTACCACAGGCGAGCTCTAAGATTAGATCGCCAAGGGCTACTCCAAGGGTCGGTTTCCATTGTCCAGCGATACTGACCGCTTGGTTTTGGGAATCGATTAATTGAGGTTGGTCAAAAGACAGGTTTTCGTAACAAAAAGGGAATGATTTGTACTTAGCAAATTTTTTGAGTTTGTCTTTCCCCATAGTCTTGATCGTTATGAAAAAAAGAGTTATTGGGCTAAGACTAGATGCACCACGACATCTCCTTCATTGAGAAAATTCAACGAGCCAGGAGTAAAAACCTTTTGTTTTCCTTTTTTATCAATAATCATAACTGGGAAAATTTCTTCTCTACTTATCCAACGGTCTTGTAGGTCTGCCTTCGATATTGTGCGGTCCACGAATTGATCCGTGTTGTTAAATTCAGCCATAATCTTAGGAAAATGTAATCTACCTTTTCCCATTATTCGTGTCGAACTGGACAGGCTGCTGTTTTCAGTTTCTGTTTTGCTACAGATTCGGCTCACATTTTCCTCTCCAAAGATTTTTTCAAATTTCTGACAGGAAAAAATATTGACATCGTTACTCGGAGTTAGAGCCAACATCTGACCGACGTCTTCGGTCGTAAGCATATCATCCATTTTGTCTGATAGGGCATTAACTTCTAGCGACCTTAATCCTTGGTTTCCTGCACTTCGAACGTTTTCTTGGTTTGTATCAGCAAGAGTAACTGGCAAATCTTTTTTGGCTAAATGGGCTGCAAGTCTTTGTGCAAAAGGGTGAGCACCAATAATAAGTAAACCATTGGATTCCCGTTTTTTGACTTGGAGAAGGTTGGCCACTACACCAGAAAACAGTCCATTTAAAAGTACCGTGCCCAAAATAATTGAAAAGGTAAGTGGCACTAGTAGTTCTGCATCAGATCTAAGGGAATCTGGAAGATAGCCATTGTCTATTCCGCTGTTAATTTTGAGGGCAAAAATAGCGGCAACGGCTGCTGCAACGATACCCTTCGGGCCCACAAAAGCAATAAATGCTTTTTCCTTCCAGGTCAGTGCGGAGCTCTGGCTACTAAGCCAAACAACAATAGGTCGCAGGACTAGGATAATAATCAAGAAGACAAAAATTATGTTTGGATCATTAAGTCGTTGAATATCCTCCCCGCTCAGATTAGCTGAAAGCACAATAAAGAGAACGGAAATCAAAAGCATAGTTATGCTTTCCTTAAAGTCGATGATTTCATCCAAATAGTCCGCATTGGGTTTATTTGCAATCATGATTCCCATAATGGTAACTACTAAAAGCCCTGATTCATGCTGCACCCAGTCTGCTGTCGAATAAGACATAATTACAAAGGCGAGCACAAAAACATTGATTAAATAGTGGGGCACAAGTTTTCTTGTAATGCATTCATGTAAGATCCACCCGAAGAGCACGCCCCCGCCAATACCTGTCAGCAGCATGATTAATAGGTTTTGTATCACATCGATGGCAGAATGGTCAGCTCCCGAATGCCCCATGGCCATAAAGAAAATCTCATAAATTAAAACCGCTAGAAGAGCACCAATGGGGTCTATGGTTATACCTTCCCACTTTAAAATAGCTGCCACCGAAGGTTTGGGGCGAACAGATTGAATAATAGGCTGAATAACCGTTGGCCCCGTGACAACAATCAAGGTTCCAAACAGTAAGGCAACTCGGTAGTCCAATCCAAGAATGTAGGTGGCGGATATTGCACCCCCCGCAGTCATAATGATAGCACCATAAATTAACATATTTCGAACCGTTGCTACAAGTCCTTTAATTTCCTGAAACTTTAATGTCAGCCCTCCCTCAAAGAGAATGACCCCAACGGACAAAGAGATAAAGTGCGACATGGTTGCCCCCGCAAAAATATCTTGTGGTACAATTAGCGAATTCCCTCCAAAAAGCACAGGCAGAGGGCCTGCACATAGGCCAATTAGGATCAGGGGTAGAATCGCAGGAATTTTAATCCTCCACGCCAGCCATTGTGCTGCAATTCCAAGTATTAAAATGCTTGCAAGGCCCATCATTGACCCTCCTGTTTCTGCGCTTAGCAGTATGGTAGCGTAGGCTGATTGTAAATCCATAAATTGATTGTTCTATGAATATGATAAAAAAATGCTTCAATTGGAACTTTTTTGGACCTTCTCTTACATATTGACAAAACAATTACGGCATTCTTAGCGTATCTTTAAAGACTGGGATGAAACAATGTTTTTTAGCCATATGTCTTCTTCTTTGCTTTAGCTTTCAAGGGAGCGCAACGCATCTTGTAGGTGGTGAGTTAACCTATACTAGAATTGCAAATACAAATAGTCTAGAATTTACCCTTACTATTTACAGGGACAACTATAATGGAAATCCCAATGCAAATTTTGATGATCCTGCAACAATTAGCGTCTTCGATGATGCGGGAAATTTTGTGGTATCCTTCTTTCAGTTTCTAGATGTTGATGAAACGATTCCCATTGAACTTAATCCTTGTCAGTCCTCTCCTCCAGACGTAGATACTGAAATTGGCCAATACGTCTTTACGGTTGATATGCCCACCGCTATTCCAGGATATGACCCCAATGCGTTTTATACTTTTGTCTACGCAAGATGTTGCCGAAATGGGGCTTTGGTCGACAACTTGCTGAATCCGGGAGAAAGCGGATTTACTTCCTCAGTAGTTGTTCCCCCTATGAATATTATCAATAGCTCCCCAGTTTTTAATGAAACCGTGGAGCAATATTTGTGCGAGGATCGCTTAAACACTATTCTATTTACGGCCACCGACCCTGACGGAGATTCTCTTGTATATACTTTTTGCAGTCCATTCTTAGGGCTAGGTAGTGGCCAAGGAAATAACCCTCCAATTGCTGATGCCAACGATTTGAATGCACAAGGTGGTCCACCTACATTTAATGGATATACCTTTTATGGGCCCCCATTTTCGCCCGTTATGTTTGGCCCTGGTTTTTCGTCTAATGATCCTTTTGGCCAAAATTCCTCTTCTATTGATCCCGTTACAGGGATTGCGCAGATTACACCGCCCAATTCAGGTACGTTTTCAATGTCGGTTTGTGTTGAGGAATACCGCAATGGCGTTTTACTTTCCGTGATATCCCGTGATTTTCAGTATACGGTAAGCTCTTGCGACTTTCCGGAAGTCGATATTAATTATGATCCAAGTATCCCACAAGATTCTTTGACGGGGCTTTTTACTATAGACGCTCAGTGCGACGACGGAACGGTGTTTTTTGATTTAGGTGTTGATTTCGGTATTACAGAATATTTCTGGGATTTTGGTGTCCCTTCTCTTACAGATGATACCGCAAATATTCCCAATCCATCTTTCTTTTATTCAGACACAGGGACATTTATTGTAACAGTAATTGGGACTTCCGGGGATGGATGTGCCGATACTGCTACAGGAATTGTGCAGATGTATCCAATTTTTAGGCCCGGATATTTTCTAGTGGATTCATGCCTTAATCTTCCGGTTGTCTTTACAGATACTTCCTTCGCTACAACAGGATTCATAAATTCATGGAGTTGGGACTTTGGAGATACCTTGACAAGTTCTGATACATCCAACCTACAAAACCCGGCGTATACATATACAGAGGCGGGCACCTATGTCTCGAGCCTTATTGTAACTACAAGCAAGGGATGTCAGGAGACAGTTTACGATACAGTAGTGGTCCATCCTTTACCTGAATTTGCCTATTCAACATCGCTTCCTTGTGAGGGAGATTCGATAAATATTATCAATGAATCCATGATTTCATCAGGAAGCATTACCTCCTATGAATGGGATTTTGATGATGGTAATGGATGGTCAAGTACGGCCATTGATCCTCAGATTTTTTTACCGGCAGGCACCTATAATATCCAAGTTAATGCAATTTCAAATCTTGCTTGTAGAGACACGGCCAGTCTTCCCCTGGTTATTAACCCTTTGCCAAACATTGTTATCTCACCTGATACGGTAATTTGCGAGGGAGACGCTGTTGCTTTAAATGTAAGTGGTGGACAAGATTATCTATGGTATACATCACCAAGCCTAACCGGAGAAACAACCAACCAACCCACGGTAAATCCTGATTCATTGAGTCAATATGTTGTATTAGTTACTACGACAGAAGGTTGTTTTGATGAAGATTCGGTAGAAGTAGACGTAGCGTATACCGAAGCAAACTTCCAAGCATTGGATACCTGCCTAAATATTGCCTCCCAATTTTTGGATGGCTCAACGACTACAGAAGGCAGTATAGAAGAGTGGTCTTGGAATTTTGGTGACTTGAGTGTATTGTCTGATACTTCCAATGCAATCAATACTAGCTATTCCTATCCTCAACCGGGATTCTATCAAGTAAGCCTTGTCATTGAGTCGTCTTTGGGTTGTGTAGACAGCACGCTTCAAAGTATCGAGGTCCTTCCGATACCCAATGCAGATTTTGTATTCGGTGATCGTTGCGAGGGATCCCCTGTATTCTTTGTCGATTCCTCTTCATTGGACTCAGGCACATTGATTGCATACAATTGGTCCTTTGGAGGTCAGGGCTCTTCCTTGCTCCAAAACCCCAGCTTCACCTTTGATTCGGCGGGCACCTATAATGTGTCACTTATTGCCACTTCATCTTTGTTTTGTAGAGATACTTTTTCCGTTCCCATAACGGTAAACTCCTTGCCCATAGTGAGTCTGACAGCAGACACTTTTATTTGCGGTAGCACATCGCTTCAATTAAATGCTTTTGGCGGGGTGAGTTATCAATGGCGTCCTGTGTCTAGCCTAAGTAATCCAACGATCGCGACCCCGGTAGCCAGCCCTATTTCTTCTACAACCTATATAGTTGAGGTAACCGATGGGAACAACTGTGTTCAATTAGACTCCATGAATCTTGGGGTATATCCAGCACCAAATATCGATGCAGGTCTAGATACCTCAGTTTGCCTCAACATCAACTTACCTCTTGTCTTTAACGATGAGGTGCAATTACAAGCAACTGGGGCAGTAGCCTACGCTTGGATACCCCTTGATGGTCTTGATGATGGCCTGATAAGTAACCCTATTGCTTCGCCAGACACTAATATTCTATACGTTGTAGAGGGGATTGATTCCAATAATTGTCTTGGGCGTGACTCTGTTTTAGTTACTGTGTTAAATCCCGCACTGGATCTTATCAGTCTTTCGGTTGATTCCACATGTTTTGGAGATACATCACAAGTTGATGTCGCCGATCAAGGGTTAGTGAGTGAATATTTATGGACGCCTTCGGCTGGATTAAGCGATTCTAGTATACGCCTTCCAATTTTTACACCCCAGGTAACGACGACTTACACCCTGCAGGTAACCAATTATTGTTATGGAGATTTGGATAGCATTCGTATAGAGGTACTCCCTCTACCGCTTGTCACGATACCTGATATTGATTCTGTATGTATTGATGCTTTACCTTATGAGCTTTCTGCACCTCCAGGGTATGATAGCTATTCATGGATAACGAGTGATCCATCCATTCTTGACCCGACAGCAGATACAACTTTTGTTAGCCCATCTTTTGATGAGACCTATATCTTGGAGATTACCGATGATATTGGAAGTTTACAATGTTTAAATCGGGATACCTTGCAGCTTGAGGTCAATTATCTTCCGGATGTAACAATTCTTCCAATTGGACCTTTTGTGTGTGAAGGTATCCCCTATGTATTAGATGCTTTTTCGGATGAAGCAATTTCCTATCAATGGCTTTCAGACCCTGCTATAGATTCAAGCCAAGGAAATCAAGCCATTATTACCCCGATTGATACTAATTGGTACACTGTGATTGCATCCAATATTCATGGCTGCGAGAACTCGGACAGTATTTTTCTTCCCGTTCAATTTCCTGTCTCGGTAGATGTAGTGAGCGATACAGCGTTGTGTATTGGAAGTGAACTTGTACTGAACGCTCTAGGTGCAGAGACTTATCAATGGTTTGAGGCAAGTCTTGATCTTTCGCAAGACGCCACACTTATTTATCCTGTGACAGGGAATACGTTCATAACGGTAGTCGGTTCTAATGCATGCTTTGATGATACGATGATTGTTAGTGTAACGGGTTTGGATTTACCTCTTGTCACTGCAGGGAATGACACGACGATATTTCGAAATACTCAGGCTGAACTTTCTGGAGATGGAGAAGGTAATCTTGTTTGGATAGATAATCCGAGCATTCTTAATCCAGGAAGCCTTATCATCGACGTCGAGCCCCTTGAGAACACAACGTATATTCTTTCCTCACTTGGTGGAAATGGCTGTGAAAATCTTGATTCCGTTACCGTCTTTGTTGAGGGAAAAAATGCCCTCTATCTGCCTACTGCATTTTCTCCAAATGGAGACGGAATCAATGACTTATTTCACATTATTGCCTCGCTTAATATCACACAGATACTAGACTTTAGCATTTGGAATCGCAGTGGAGGACTATTATTTAGCACGTCTGATATAAATGATATGGGCTGGGACGGGCGCTTTAAAGGTAAAGAACAACCCCTAGGAGTTTATGTTTGGTCTATCCAAGCGTTGTCGTATGATGGAGAGATCGTTTCTTATAAGGGTAATGTAACGCTAACGCGCTAATGAAGAAAAGAAGTGCTTGGTTAACGCTTTTTTGCATGGCTTGGATTATTATTTCATGTAATGGTGTGGTTGGTAAAAGAAAAGCTCTTTCAGAGGGCCAGCGTATTTATCTTGCACAGTGCCAGCGTTGTCATGGTGCTTATGGTAACGCTCAACTCAATGGTGCAAAAAACCTCCAGTATTCAACGCTCAACATGGATGAACGCATCCATATTATAACCAATGGAAAAGGAGTTATGCCAGCTTTTTATGGAAATCTTAATGCAGAGGAAATCACTCTCGTCGCGTCCTATTTGGATTCTTTACCTGTGGCCCCTTAAACCATGAAAAAGACATCATCAAAGTGGTCAGTTTTGGGTTTGATGTCCGGCAGTTCGTTGGACGGCTTAGATGTTTGTCATGTAGAATTTTCAATCCAAAGCTCAAAGTGGTCCTTTGAAATATCTTCTTTCGAAACCTATACTTATCCAAAGGAATTGGTTAATCGTTTGTCTGCTGTAGCTAAGGCTTCTGCTAAAGAACTCTTTTGCTTGGATGCGGCATTGGGATATTTTTTTGCCCAATCTGTTGAAAGCCATTTGCATAAAGAGGGCATTGGTAACCTAGATCTTATTGCAAGCCACGGCCACACCATTTTTCACGATCCAAATATTGGTAACTCTCATCAAATTGGTAAGCCAAACGCTATGGCATCTGTTGCTCAATGTCCTGTAGTATACGATTTCCGTTCTTCTGACCTCAGTTACGGTGGTCAAGGATCCCCCATATTACCGTATTCAGAAGAAGTGCTGTTTCCTGCCCATGACGGTTACCTTAATCTTGGAGGCATTGCCAACCTCAATATCCCAAAGTTGGGGTTAGCCTTTGATATTGCGCCTTGTAATCAAATTCTAAACCATCTAGCTCAGCGCGGCGGCCATAAATATGATCGCAACGGGGAAATCTCACAAGGTGGACAGGTAATTGAGGATCTGCTAAAACAACTTAGTTCATTGAGTTATGTTTCTCTTGAGCCTCCCAAATCATTGGACAATTCATACACAATGGAAGTACTAAAGCATCTTGAAAAATATGTATTGATATCTTTAGGTGACACCTTGTTTACTTATATACATTTCCTAGCTAGGGAGATCGCTCGTTGGATTGAATTCGGTAACCTGCAGCGTATCATGGTTACAGGAGGAGGAGCTAACAATGCCACCTTGTTTAACAGTATTTGTCAGGCAAGTCAATATGAGATTATTAAGCCGGAGAATCTTATCGTCGAGGGCAAAGAGGCATTATGCATCGCTTGGATGGGTCTAACTCGTTATCTTGAGATGGTAAACGCGAGAGCGAACTATACAGGAGCAAGAAAGGATACAATCAATGGAGCCATTATTTTACCCTAAAGGGGATAGTATTTTTATCACGGGTGCCACAGGTCTTTTAGGGGCCCAATTTATACGCAAACTATTGGGTGAAGGCTATCGAGTGGTAGCATTACGCCGCAAAGAAATTCCTGATCCATGGCTTAAAGAAGTCGAAGATCAAATCCAATGGCATTTAGGAGACATCAATGATGTTCAGTCCTTACTTGAGGGCATGAGGGGATGTCAGCATGTCATTCATGCTGCAGCTATGATTTCCTTTTTACCCAAACGACGCCAGCAAATGATGAAGACCAATATCCAGGGCACGGCCAACATGATCAATGCTGCGCTTGAATTAAATATGGCATCTTTTATCCATGTCAGCTCGGTTTCAGCTTTCGGCCGCTATCAAATGGATGGCATTATTGATGAATCTAAAAAGTGGATCGACCACAAGCATAATACGGGATACGCAATTAGTAAATACAAGGCGGAGTTAGAAGCATACAGGGGTTTTCATGAGGGGTTAAATGTCCTAATCGTAAATCCTTCGACCGTTATTGGCCACAGTGATTGGACTAGAGGGTCTTCACGCATGTTTCAATTGGCTTTTAGGGGTAACCGATTTGCACCGAAAGGACGAATGGGCTTTATCATGGTAGAAGATGTAATTGATTTAACGCTCAAATTGCTTGAGCGCAAGTGCTTTGGCGATCGATTCATTCTTACGGCTGAGCAACACAGTTTTTCGGATATTTTAAAAATGGTGGCCAAAGGATTTAACAAACGTCCGCCAAGTTTAACCGTCAGCCCGTTCCTTGCTGGTGTGGCATGGCGAATGCATGCTGTACAATCCTGGTTCACAGGGTTAGAGCCTGGAATATCCAAAGAAACGGCACGTTACACCCAATTTAATTACGATTACAGCAACGCCAAGGTTATGAACGCCGTTGATCATAAATTGCGTGACATTGAATCGGGGATTCAAGAGGTTTGTGCAAAATATCTCAACCAAAAGTAAACTGCTATGCGCTTAGTTCATTCCATTGCCTCATGGATTATGAAAAAACGCTTGCACTCTATTGAGCTTTTCATGCAGTATCCAGAGGAAGTTCAAGGCGATGTGCTTGAGCAGCTTGTACAATGTTCTACCCAAACTTCTTGGGGAGAGACTTATGATTACTCGTCGATCAAGGGAAGAGGAGATTTTGTGCGAAGAGTGCCCCTGCAGGATTACAAAAGCCTTGAGCCATGGATTACGCGCATGATGGAAGGTGAACGGCACGCACTTTGGCCCGGAAAAACAAAGTGGTTTGCGCAATCATCAGGTACTTCAGGTGGACCTAGAAAGTTTATTCCTGTATCAAAAGAATCCTTGGAGAATTGTCACTTCAAAGGAGGTAAGGACATGTTGGCACTTTATCTAGCCAATCACAATGAATCCTCGTTGTTTGAAGGAAAAAACTTAATTGTTGGGGGGAGTACTCAAGTTCATGACTTAAATCCCAATGCCTATTATGGAGATTTGTCGTCGATCATTATTCGAAATTTTCCATTCTGGGCTCAATTTCGTCAGGCTGCTCGGAAATCCTTGACACTTTTACCCGATTGGGAAACCAAGCTTCAACAGATCACCGAAAGGGTTTGTGAAGAAAATGTTACCATGTTAAGTGGTGTTCCCAGTTGGAATTTAGTGCTTTTACGACGAGTTTTGGATTATTCAGGTGCGAAAACTATAGCGGAGGTTTGGCCTAACTTAGAACTATATGTCTGGGGTGGAATGTCTTTGAGGATTTACAAGGAGCAATTTGACCGGTTGTTAGGTAAGCCCATTAGCTATCTTCAAACCTACAATGCATCGGAAGGATTTTTTGGGATTCAAGATCGCTTTTCACAAGAGATAGATGACATGTTACTCATGTTAGATTATGGAATTTATTATGAGTTTATACCTGAAAATTCTTGGACGGATGAACAGCCAGAAACTCTAGCAATTCATGAAGTAGCCCTTGAAGAACGCTATGAGTTAGTGATTTCTACCAATGGGGGTTTGTGGCGCTATAGAACAGGAGATGTAGTCCAATTTACTAGCTATTCTCCGTTTCGAATAAAGGTGGCTGGCCGCACAAATTATAGTATAAACTTAGTAGGAGAAGAACTTATGGAATCACATGTACAAGAGGTCTTGCCTCGAGTATGCGAGCAATACAATGCAGAGATTGAAGAATACACAATGGGTCCATCAATTAAGGTTCATCAAGGCATTGCTCGGCATGAATGGCTTATTGAGTGGAGTAGGGTGCCTGCAGACCTTGAGGGCTTTGCTCGAGATCTTGACATAGGCCTCATGCAGACCAATTGTGACTATGCGGCGAAGCGGCATAATGGTTTGGTGTTAGAAGAACTTCATGTTACGTCTTTACAAAAAGGCCACTTCTATCGATGGTTAAGCCAAGAGGGTAGGCTTGGGGGGCAGGTGAAAGTACCTCGAATGCGTGGTGATCGTAGTATTTTAGATAGTGTTTTAACATCGCAAGAATTATGATGGTATTATTATCTCCATCCAAAACCATGGAGCTCAAAAGTCATCCAACAATAACTCCTTCTCAACCCATTTTTGAAGAAGTCACAAAAGAGGTCAGGAGCGAGATTCAAGGTATAAAGAAAGATGATCTTCAACAATGGATGAAGTTGTCACCGTCATTAACGGAGGCTGTATATGCTATGTACCATTCAGAGAATGGACAACATGGCATGGCTTTGTGGTCGTATACAGGGACAGCCTTTTCAGGGCTAGATGCTAAAACTCTTTCTCCTGGCAATTTGCTCTATGCCCAGGATTATTTAGGCATTCTTTCGGCATTGTACGGATGGGTAAGGCCTTTAGACAGCCTTCACCAATATCGATTGGAAATGGCCTTACGAAGCCCCAAGACAAAAATAGCCTACCACGACTTTTGGCGTAAACGAATTACGGAAGCACTGAATTCCCATGTCAAGGCCATAGATACGAAGTATTTGCTCAACCTTATGTCGGCTGAGTATGGTAAATCGGTGGATTGGAAGTTATTTCCAATAGATGTCGTAAGCTGTTCTTTTTTACAAAAGTCTCCCAAAGGATTAAAAAATATGGCAGTTCATAGCAAGCGAGCCCGGGGACTTATGGCACGATATGTAATCGAATATCGCATACATGAAATCAATCGCCTTAAGAAGTTTTCGGCTGAAGATTATAAGTTTTCGGACGCTGAGAGTTCAGAGAATAGACTAGTCTTTGTTCGATAATCCGTAGTGCTTTTCCATAGCGTTTAGCTGGCCAGAGAGTCTTCCCGTAATCCAATGGAAGTACATGATGAAATCACTTGCTAAGCTGTATAGGGGATGGGTAAATGTTGCGGGTTTATTACGCTCAATAAGTCCATGTCCAATCCAGGCAAAGCCATATCCTACAAATGGAATAAAGGCTAATAGGATCCAATACTGCCATATAATACTTAGGATAAGCAAGACAATGAATCCTGAAGTTCCTACATAGTGGAGCGCTCTGTTTTTGGCATGTCGATGCTCATAGAGATAATGCAGATAAAAGGAGGATAAGGAAGTGTATTTTTTATCGATATCTGATGGATGCTTCTCCATAAAAATTCTAGTCTTGAGTTGAAGTCCAATGCATGGCACGTTGAGCTGCTTTCTTCCATTGCGCATAACCATCTTTGTAATTCGAAGTACCAGAAGTAAATAAGGAGGCATCCTTTCCACTATTATCGGTAAAGAAATTACTGGGTTTGGCAGCTAACTTTGCAGCGCCAAGGGCTGTCTGTTCTTGATTGGAAGGAAGATGGATGTCTATCTGGCTAAGATCACTTTGAAACTGCATTAAAAAGGAGTTTGCCGACATGCCGCCATCTACATATAGAGCAGAAGGTTCTAAGCCGGACGCATGCTTCATGGCAAGCAACAGATCTTGATTTTGATAGGCAATGGACTCGAGCACAGCGCGTCCAATCGCCTCCTTGGAAGTATTCCTTTCTAAACCGATGATAAGTCCTCGAGCGGTTGAATCCCAATATGGTGCGCCTAATCCCGTAAATGCTGGGACAAAAATCAGCATCGGATTATGTAGGGTTTTCTCTGCACTGTGTGCTGTTTCTTTTACATTTTTGATTAAGTCGACATCCTTTAACCAAGTCATAGCACTTCCTGCATTGAAAACACTTCCTTCTGCCGCATAGGTAATCTTGCCATTAATTCGCCATGCGACTGTAGCTAGAATCCCAGAGCTTGGGTCAAGGGGTTTATCTCCCGTATTCATTAACATAAAACATCCGGTTCCATACGTATTCTTAAGCATTCCTTCTTCTATGGCATCGTGCCCATACAAGGCTGCCTGTTGGTCTCCTGCAATTCCGCGAATGGGAATAGCTGCTCCTAGAACATCAGGGTGAGCCATGGCCAAATCACCGCTAGAATCAACAACCTCAGGCAGCATAGACATGGGAATGTCAAAGAGCTTACAGAGTTCTTCGTCCCAAGATCCTGTCTTAAGATTAAAAAGCATAGTACGAGAGGCATTGGAAGCATCGGTGATATGGGATTTTCCTTGAGTAAGCTTCCAAATTAACCATGAATCAATGGTTCCAAAGCAAAGATGGCCTTCCTCTGCGAGTTGACGGATTCTTTTAGAGTAGTTTAGAATCCAATGCACCTTGCTAGCTGAAAAATAGGGGTCAATAGGAAGCCCTGTTTTGTTGCGAATTCCATCTTCTAGCCCCTTGGATTTTAAGTCATTGCAATACGACATGGTGCGACGATCTTGCCACACTATAGCGGGATAAACTGCCTTTCCATTTCTTCTATCCCATACTACGGTAGTTTCTCGCTGGTTAGTGATGCCAATCGCTTCAATAGTGTCCTTTACATCTCCCAATGTTTTGCAGGCTTGATTAAAGGAGGACAAAGAAGTTTGCCATATTTCTTCAGGATCATGCTCCACCCAACCGGAATTGGGAAAAAACTGCTCAAAAGGTAACTGTCCGCGACTTACCTCTGCCATTTTTTCATTGTACAGAATGCATCGACTACTCGTTGTTCCCTGATCAAAGCTTACAATGTATTGGTTTTTCATTGGCTTTGTATTTTAAGCAGTCTAATAAGGAGTATTGTCATTTTTCTAAAGTAATTTACGAATTACCAATTTATGAAGTGGTCCTTGCATTTAAGCTTATTTTTTTGCGTTATTGCACCAACTGTTTGCGGGCAGGTTGAATCCAATTCAATAGATACAGCTGAAGGGGATAATGTGTTTGCTTATGAAAATCCAAAAGGCTTTGGGAAGGTTCTAGATTTGGTAAATCTCCCCCAAAAAACTAATCGTTCTGTCTCTGTGAGAGAGGATTTTCTTCCTTTTGAAGGCATGGAGATTGCATCAATAGATGTGATTGTCTTCGATGAAAAAAATCAAGTAATAAAGGATACAGCCCAATGGAATCCCAATATCCACTTTGTGTCAAAAATCAATCAGTATCGATGGAACGCAAAACTCGTAAAGCGGCAGCTTATGTTCCGAGATGGGGACTTGGTGGATGCGCAATTAATGGTAGATAATGAGGTGGTTCTTCGCCAGCGTACCATTTATCGTGATGCTGTTATTCAACTGCATAGGATAGATGACAATAGGGTAAAGGTCAATGTCCTTGTTCAAAACAACCGTCATTGGCAGGTACTCTTTGAAGGAGGCCCTGGGTCAATTCAGCTGGGCTTTGGAGTCTATGATATCTTTAGCATACCTCAAACGATTCAAGTGACGGCAAAAGGAAATTTCAACAAATGGAATCCATATTCTACTTTTCTTCTACATGATCTACGGAATATCTTTAAATCGGGAATGGACATTAAGACAACCGTGATTCATGAGAATACAAATCAAGAATTTGAAACTAAATTCCAACGAAAGTTTTTAGTCTTCAATACAAAATGGGCCTTTCAAGCCAAGGTTAATTTTAATAAGTCGAAGTTGGTTGACCGAAGTTTTGATACACCCTTTGATTTGATATCAAACCGGCAGAGTCTCTGGTTGGCAAGGTCCTTTAGCGCACGGCATCTGGGCAAGTCTTTTTCGTTGTCGCGTTGGACGGTGGGTCTTCGCTATGTGCGCAGAGGATACAGTCGAATTCCAGAAAGTCAGCCCTTTTACGAAAGTGAGCAGTTTGTGGTCCTAGGCATTGGTTTGGTGAGCAGAGACTTTTATGAAGTGGAAGAGCTTGTTCAGTTTCGAGCCTACGATTATTTAGTAAAGGGTTGGAATATCGCCTTAATCGGGGCGTATGAGATGAGCGAAAATCGAGGGAAACGCATAGGCTTAGCAGTAAAAATGAATGCCTCTACAATCTATCCAAGATTGGGTCATATGACAGCGGGTATTCATGCCAATATCTACCTCAAGTCGGGCTCTTATGACCAAGCATCAATTCGACTTTTTGACCAATACGTTTCAAACTCTGTTACTTTGGGTAAGTTGAATTTTCGACAGTTTGTAGCCACATCAGCCACGATGAGTATGGATCGGACATCCAATGATTTTTTTAGTTTCAATGCAGTACAAGGATTGGATGGAAGGTTACTTAAGTATTCGAGTAGTTTAGTCGCCAATTTTGAGTCTGTTTTTTATACGCCGATTACTTGGTGGAATTCAAGGTGTAATTTCTACGGATTTGCTGATTTTGCCTTGACGACTGCAGGTAGTCCCCGTGATTTTGATAAGAGCATTTTACACCATGGCTATGGAATAGGTATTCGTTTTCAGGCGCGTAACCTTGGCCTGAATTTTGTCGATATTGCCTTTGGATTTTATCCAACCTACCAAATTGCTGATGCTCCCTTTTTCAATTATCTGTTTTCAACTACTCCTCGACTTTATGATGCGGGAAGTTTGAGGTCATCGGCCTATTACAGTCCAGATATTTAGAACGGCTGAAGGCTCTATGTGTCGTAAGCTATAAAAAGCAGTGCGCCAATGCTATGCGAAACGGCCTTTAGTGTGCACTGCTTTCCATTGAGCACAAAAGAAATCGAGCTAGCATTTTTTTGGACTTTATCCAAGGGTGCCAAAACATCACCAACTAGATCAACATCTGGAAACAGTCCACTATTTGCCTCTTCAAGGGAATAATGTGATTCGCTCAGGGAGAATATGGCTTGTAAATGGCGAGAGACTTCAAAGGTGTTAGTTTCTTTCCAATACAGCACAAAACCGATGTTTTGGCTAATCATCATGGCATCTAAAACCTCGTTCAGTAAAGCGGTTTCATCGTTGATTTGGTTAAACTGCTTATTGAGGTCTGAGCGCTTGCTCGCATACTTTATCGAAGAGTCTAAAATAGCCCCGTCAAAACGTCCTTTCACTAAAAAATCTTGAGCTCCTTTGCTTACGGCATTCTCCCCTGTCTTTTCATCGGATAGACCTGTCATAACAACAACAGGAATATCGGGCCTGAATTCTACTACGGTATCTAAAATGCCAAGCCCTGAAGCATCAGGTAGATGAAGGTCAAGAAGAATAACATCAATGGATTCACTTTCGAGTAGTTCAAGGCCTTTGGCAAGACTGCCAGCATCATGAATCACATAGCCTTCAGGATCAATTTCTTCAAGATAGAAACGGATTAGAAATGCATCACCTGGGTTATCCTCAATGGCTAAAATATGTAGTGGTCTTTGTTCACTCATAGCGTGCAATTTTTGCTGTGCTTAACCAAAACGTATGAATCGCCGTTATCGTCTTTATATAGTCTTCAAATTCTATGGGTTTAACCACGACAGCGTTGGCGAGTTGTTTATAGGCAGATCGGACATCCGAATTTAGGCTTGATGTGGTCATAACAACAACAGGAATCAACTGTAAGTGATCGTCTTCTTTTAACTTTCCAATAAAATCCAAGCCGTTCATTCCAGGCATATTTAAGTCTACGATCAATAAATCGGGATATGCGTCAGGGTTTGACTCTTGGAGTCTTTTCAGTGCCTCCTGCGCATTATCTATATAAGTTAAGTTTACATCAAGATTGGTGCGCAAAATGGCTTCTTCCATTAAAATGGAATCCCCCAAATTATCGTCAATCATCCAAACGTTGTTTTGCTCCATGGCCCTTGTTATTGCTCAATATAGTGAATCTTTACGCCTTCTAATGTGTAAAACTGCGCTATCCGTGCACTTGGCTTTTCAACCTCGACAAGTATCTTCCATAGACGATGGCAGCAAAGTATACAGAGGATAATATTCGGACGCTCGATTGGAAGGAACATATACGTCTTAGACCTGGAATGTACATAGGTAAGTTGGGGAATGGACAGTCTGCCGATGATGGAGTCTATATATTGATTAAAGAGGTTATTGATAACTCGATTGATGAGTTTATCATGGGCCACGGAAAACGAATAGATATTCAAGTCAATGATGACAGTGTCTTTATTCGTGACTATGGACGTGGGATACCACTCGGCAAAGTGGTAGATGCGGTTTCAAAGATCAATACAGGGGCAAAGTACGATAGTTCGGCCTTCAAAAAGACAGTGGGTCTAAACGGGGTAGGAACGAAAGCGGTCAATGCTCTTTCATCTAAGTTTACCGTAGAGTCAATACGTGACGGCGAAGCGTTGCAAGCCACGTTTTCTTGTGGTAATCTCGAGGAGGAAAAGCGGATTAAAAGCGATAAGGAAAATGGAACCTCTGTTCATTTTATACCAGATGCTACCATCTTTAAGAATTACAATTATCGTACTGAATTTGTCGAAGATCAAATTCGTCATTATGCCTATCTCAACAAAGGCCTTGCTCTTTATCTAAATGGTCAACGTTTCGTTTCAAAAAACGGCCTACTTGATCTTTTACAAGATAAAACTGAGGCAGAGCAGATTCGATACCCCATTATGCATTTTGAGGGAAACGATATCGAAGTCGCGTTAACTCATGATAGTCATTACGGAGAGTCGTATTACTCTTTTGTCAATGGTCAATATACCGTTCAAGGGGGAACCCATGAGGCCGCGCTTAAGCAGGCCATTGTTAAAACAGTGAGGGATTTTTACAGCAAACAATTTGATCCTCAAGATATACGCGCATCCATTGTGGCGGCTATTTCTATCCGCATGCAAGATCCTGTCTTTGAGAGCCAAACAAAAACCAGGTTAGGCTCTACACAAATTGAGGAGGGTGGAAGCTCTATGTACTCTTTTGTGCTCGACTTTTTAAAGAAGGCTCTAGATGATTTTTTACATAAAAATCCGGATTCTGCTGAGGCGCTCCTTAAACGCATTACACAAAGTGAAAGGGAGCGCAAGGATATGGCAGGCGTGAAAAAGCTTGCCAAAGAACGGGCAAAAAAAGCCAACCTTCACAATAAAAAGTTAAGGGATTGTAAATTCCACTACAATGATAAGGGAAAAAACATAGAAGACGAGGATAAACAACGAACAACGGTCTTTATCACGGAGGGAGACTCGGCAAGTGGGTCCCTAACAAAGGCAAGAAATCCTCACTATCAAGCAGTCTTTAGTTTACGGGGGAAACCGCTAAACTGCTACGGACTTAAAAAGAAGATAGTCTATGAAAATGAAGAGTTTAATCTCTTGCAACATGCTTTAAATATTGAAGAAGGCCTTGAAGGGCTTCGTTTTAACAATGTGGTGATTGCCACCGACGCTGACGTTGATGGAATGCATATTCGGCTTTTGCTCTTAACCTTCTTTTTGCAGTTTTTCCCGGACTTGGTGCGAGAAGGCCACATAAAAATCCTTGAAACGCCGCTGTTTAGAGTAAGAGATAAGCAAACCACGATCTATTGCTATAATGAAACCGAAAAGCAAGCTGCCATAGAAAAGCTAAAAGGAAAGCCTGAGATCACTCGATTTAAGGGCCTTGGAGAAATTTCGCCTAATGAGTTTGAAGATTTCATTGGAGATGGTATTCGTCTGCGTCCTGTGCGCATTGCTCAAGACCAATCCATTGAGGAAATTTTAACCTATTACATGGGAAAAAATACCCCGAGTCGTCAAGAGTTTATCATTGAAAACTTGAGGGTTGAATTGGATGAAACGGAACGTTCAGCGCTAGCCACTTAGTGGTGATCACAGGACGAGGGATGATTCAACTCCTCTTTGTCCGGTGGATTAAGCGGAATTACTTGGTTATGGAATTGAGGCTTCCCTGCATTTGTCCAACATGTAAACCAGACACTAGCCACTGTGTGTACCGCTTGCCTGTAGCGCTGCTCGATGTGATTATCACATAGTTCAGAATAGCGCGTACAAAATGCTGTGCTATAGGTTCTGTGAGCTCTCCCTTGTCTATAGCGGTAGCTATATTTGGGGATGGTGGCGTCCTCTGATACACAATACTCGGCAGAAAAAACTGAAAACAGCATGTTATGACTGTCAAGGATTATAGACCATAGCTCCTCTAACGGATTCTCCCAAAAGGAGAGATCCTCATCAATCCAACAATCATAGTGCTGATATTCCAATTCGGGAATAGTGCTCTCCCAAAGCCCATGAATGCCACGTTGTCCAGAACGCTGTCCATTATAGTTTTGCGTAGTGTGCAGGGGTACATAGGCATCGGATAAATAATGACCAAGTTCTCCTGAGATTCGGAGTATGTCTTCTAAGTGGCCACCTTTCATCGCCTCTGTTAATTGATGCATCATTAGAAGGCAATGCCAGGGCAAGATGCCATCTTGTCCAAAATCAAGACTTTCGTCCACGCACTGGCTATATAGCTCCTTAGCCGCCTCGTAGTTTAACCCTATAAATCCAGCATCTAAGGAAGTATAGGTGTCTAAGTCGATGAAATGTCGAGGTCCTTCTTTTGGATCAATATATCGCCGATTGTCGGGCTTTGTGGCATATACTTTCAGGATAAATTCATTGTTCTTGTATAGGGTCATAAGTTCAGGCGGAAGCAAAAAAATCGCATGGCTGTTGATCTTTTTATGAATGAAAAAGCCCCACGCCTTACCTTCGTAGGGTAGTCCTCCGTTACAAACAAAGAATACGACCAAGATTAATCCTAGCTTTTTTGAGAACGATGAATTCACGTATTAAACATTCGATCTTTTGTGCCATTTCTGGCTGTCGCTTAGTATTGGGCATTTTCTTGTTTATGGGAATGGGATTATTATCCAATGCCCATGCACAGACTGTATCCAATCAATTAGAATTTGGTGTTTCGAGCGGACGAGTTATACGTCATAATGCCAAGTTTAAGCCCAAGATCAATGGTCCAAGCTTTCTTTATCAACTTTCTTGGGTTCGCCATAGAAACGATAGCCTTGCATGGAGAAAAGCGGCCAACTTTCCTAAAGTTGGCTTGACCTTGATTTTGGCCGATTGTGCTCCTAACGATGTTTTTGGCCATGGTATTGGTATGTCTCCCTTTATTGATTTTAGGTTAAGAAAGCGCCCCAAGTCTCGACTAGAGCTCCGATTAGGAACAGGTTTGGCATACTTTACTAAGGCGTATGACCCAGTAACGAATCCCGACAACAATGTTATTGGCTCGCACCTTAATGCGATAGTCCACCTTGGTCTTCAACATCAATGGATGGTAAATTCTAAACTTTGTCTGGGTCAAGGTATTGATCTCATTCACTTTTCAAATGCTCGGTCTACCTCACCTAATCTTGGAATAAATACGGTTGCTGCGAAACTTTCTATACGCTACACGATAACCGACCAATCTAGTCGAGATACGCTTATCCCTCCTCATCGAAATAGATATGATAACGAAGATTTTCGTCCTCATTCGCTATCGCTTCGTTACGGCCTAGGACTTACCGATCGATTTGTTGGAGGAGCTTTGCGTCCCATTCATTCTAGTATTGTACAATACATGTATTCTACAGGGCCGCTTCATTCCATAGGATTTGGTGTTAAACATAGTTGGGATATGGGGGAATTAGAGGCATTAAATTTTTTGAATCAGGGAGAGACGATTGTTAAGCCAGCATCGGCAAGTAATGCTAGTGTATTTGTCGCCGATGCTTGGCGCTTTGGAGCTATGGGTTTAGAATTAGCAGTGGGGGCTTATCTATACGACCGGTCTATGACCTATGACCGTCTATGGTTGAAAATAGGCATTCAAGGTTTTCTAGGAGGAAGAAAACGCGTAATGCAAGGAATTTTGGGTTGTCACATGAAAAGCCACTATGCGGTAGCGGAGTATGTCGAATTGCAATCAGGTATTAAGTTTAACTATGGCAAAACAAGGCGATAGACTTCTCCTTTCTGATTTCCTAAGTAAAAAGTACTTGTGGTCATTGCGTATTGAACCGAAGTCCATTGAGCGGAAGGAAGATCTACTTCAATCCATGTTTTTATAAAGTCTTGCGACCAAAGACAAAGACTATTGTCGCCAACTGCAACGCAATTTCCATCGTCACTACAGGACATAGACCTTATGCCGGTTATTCCTTTGGACATTCCTCCATTTACTCGAACAAAAGAATTGCCGTCATAGATATATCGTCGCCCACTAAACCCGAGGATTAAACACTGCTGTTCAAGACATTCTATGTCAATAAATACATCTCCTTGTATCGGAATTGCCTCCCACGTTTGTCCTAGATTCTGGCTTAATAGACCACCTCCTGCCCCTATGGAAATTAAATGCCCTAAGGAGGCTTCCCATCCAAGGTCATACAGCGCAAAGTTTTGGTTTGTGCTGTCCCACAGAAACCAAAGAGAGTCTGCGACATGATAACTTCCGCGATTATATCCTTCCCCGGCTACGGCAACAAAATGCTTATTAGAAAACCAATGCCCTGCTTGCAAAGGGGCGTAGCTTGGGTCATTAGCCCCGTCCCATGTCGCACCTTGGTCGAACGAAACATAGCGCAAGCCGTCGTAGCCAATAACTAATAGGGAATCCGCATCTCGTTGAATCAGTTCTTCTAAGGCTTTACCTGTGGTAAGCAGGGTGTCAAAGGTCACATTGTCTTCGGATTTTAACACAAATCCAGAAGAATAGGTGTTTCCCCCTATCAACCATAGCGAATTATTGGAAGGGGATATTTCGATATCACGTATAGGCTCACCAAGAGACGTTATTTTTTCTAAAGAAAGAGGAATGGCGCGTTCTATTTGACAAGCTCCTAGTAGCCACAGGCTTATGATAAAAGGCTTATGCCATTTCATGGCAAACTTCAAGTATGGTGTCGCTTGCGAAGTCGATTTCCTCATTACTTATAGGTAGGGGTGGTGCAATTCTCAAGGCATTTGGAGCAAACAAAAACCAATCGGTCAATAAACCCCTGTCAAGGCAGCGCTTGATCATCTCTTGGTTAAACTCAAAGGATTTAAAATGAATAGCCATCCAAAGTCCTTTTCTAGATATACATCCTAGCGGAAGTTCGCTTAAGTTGTCCTCAAACCGCTGGCCTTTTTTTTCTAAGGAAGCCAACAATGATCCTTGATTTAGCAAGTCAAATGCAGCAAGACCTGCGGCACAACTCACAGGGTGACCACCAAAGGTGGTGATATGGCCCAAAATGGGTTTTGATTGGAGGGCTTGGAACAATTGCTTATCCGCAATAAAGGCCCCAAGAGGCATTCCGCCACCTAGCGCTTTGGCTAAGAGCAGAATATCAGGACAAACGCCGTGTTCATCAATGGTAAAACGATGGCCTGTTCGTCCAAATCCAGTCTGAATTTCATCAAAAATCAGTAGACATCCCCACTTATCGCATTCAGCGCGAAGCGCGGGGAGAAAGTCTACAGGGGGCACTCGAATACCACTCTCAGCCTGGACGGGTTCTACGATCACAGCGGCAGTAGATCCATTGATCGCAGCAACACCTTCAGCTGATCCGTATTCGTAAATGTAATGACCTGGAATAAGGGGTCGATAGTTTTGCTTAAAGTGCTCATCACCCATGGCAGAAAGAGCTCCTGCGGTCGATCCATGATAGGAATTCTTAAAGGAGATAACATCTGTTCTTCCCGTGGCTCGTTTGGCAAGTTTTAAGGCACCTTCTGTTGCTTCCGTGCCAGAACTTACATAGTATACCGTGTTTAACTTGGACGGCAAGTGGTCGGTAAGGGCCTTTGCATAGGCGGTCTGACTATTCTGAATGAGTTCCCCATAGACAAGCACATGCATATGTTTTGCCGCTTGATCTTGGACTGCCTCTACAATTTTTGGATGGGAATGACCCATATTACTAACAGAAATCCCAGAGATCAAGTCAAGGTAAGATTTGCCCTCGTTGTCGAACAAATAACTCCCTTTGGCCCGCTCAATTTCAAGGGCTAAAGGCATATCGTTGGTAAAAGCTATATGTTTTTGAAAAAGTTGTCGAGCACTTAATCCCATGCGGAGAGTTCTAATTTAACTTACTCAATGGTAATTTCATCATTTACTGTAACACTTCCTGAGATAATATCAGCAGCATGGTAGTACAGATATACATCTGGTGATAAATATCCGGTATGCATTTTTACTAAAGGACCTTGAGTAGGGTGTTTTTCTAGGGCGACTTGTCTTTCTTTAACAGCAATAGTTGAAATATTGATGTCTGTGTCCTCCCATAACATATTATAAGCTACCAACGTACTACTCTGTTCAAAACCTTTAAAGAAGATACCTAAGCACAAGGCAACGCGATAAAATATAATGAGATACATCAGATGAAAGATACTATTTTTCAATAGGTCCTCATGATAACCAAAAAGTAGAGATAGATTCTCTTAAAAAAATGAGCCACTAAGATTATTTTTAGGGAACATTATGGGTATTCTACATCCCTCAATTTTTTATGTAAACTTCAAAGTTTTTGCCAAGATTCTATGGCTTAATATGATAAAGTATCCTTCACTACGACGCGGGGTTTTTTGTCTAATACTCTTTCCAGTCATGCTGGTTTATTGGTCTTTGCTCATCGTTGGAAGGATGCTTGACGAAGTATTATTTTTCCCTTACCGATGGCATAAGGTTAAGGCACCATTATATATTATAAGTAATCCAAGAAGCGGCACAACATTTTTACATCGTCTATTCAACCTAGATGACAAGCGCTTTTGTACTCCGCTGCTTTATCACACACTGTTTCCTTGTATTTTTTGGATTCGGTTATTTGATACAATAGCCTTGATTGATTCCAAGATTGGAAGGCCGTTACATAGAATTTTAGGTTGGCTTGAGCGAAAAGCTTTCAAAGGGTGGAAGGATGTGCATCCTATGGGGTTTACGATGCCCGAAGAAGACGAGAATCTTTTTGTATCCACGATGATAAGTCCTGCCCTCATCCTAGCGTGCCCGTTTGTTAAAGAACTCCCGGAATTGCGTTTTGTAGATTCCATGCCCCAACGCACTCAAAAAAGCTTGAGAGTTTTTTATAAAAACTCTTTGCAGCGTATGCATTATGCAATAGATCCGTCGAAGACCTTACTTGTAAAAAATGTTTTCAATACAGGACGATTACAATGGTTGATGGAAACCTTCCCCGATGCCAAAGTGATTTATCCTGTGCGCCATCCGTACAAATTTGTGCCTTCTGTGGTAAGCATGTTTACGGGTCCTTGGCGGCTGCATAGTCCTGATATACTCGATGATAGCGAAGAGTGCCGGGATTTTGCCCAACTTGCTATTGATTACTGTTCCTATATGCAGAAGATTAGGCCCACTTTTGCTGGCGACCGCTTTTTTGTAATTGATTACCAGGTTATCAAGGAAAATCCGCATCAGGTTATCTTAGATTTATATCACCAAATGGAATTAGATTTACCAGAGGAGGTTGAGGCAGCGCTTCAGGAAATCTCTAAGGGAAACAAAACATATATGAGCAAACATCATTATTCCTTAGCACAATATGGGATGACAAAAAAGGATGTTCACCAACAACTGGTGGAAGTATTTAATGAGTTTGAATTTGAAGCCTGATATGATTGAACAACGAACAATAGGAATATTATCAGAGACAAAGTCACCACCAGATAGTCGGGTAGTATTGCCTCCATCACTATGTAGAGAAGCAATGCAGCTCCATCCTTCTTTAAAAATTATTGTGCAATCCTCTCCTTCGAGATGTTTTGCTGATGATGAATACAGAGAAGAAGGAATTGAAGTAGTGGATGACGTCTCATTTTGTGATATCTTATTAGGTGTTAAAGAAGTTGCTATTGATCAACTTGTCGATGGTAAAACCTACTTTTTCTTTTCCCACACAATCAAGGCTCAACCCTATAACCGACGTCTGCTGCAAACAATTCTTGCAAAAAACATTGAGCTGATTGATTATGAATGCCTTAGAAGTAAACATGGACCAAGGGTTATCGCCTTTGGTCGTTGGGCTGGTATTGTAGGCGCATACAATGGTCTTCGTGCTCTTGCCACACGCCTATCCTTAGGCGAAATGCCAGCAATGCATAAATGCTTTGACCTTGCCGAGGCCTTGGAGGCACTACGATCAATTGACTTTTCTTCGGTGCGTCTTGCGGTTACAGGAACTGGACGGGTTAGTCGAGGGGCAGAAGAAATTGTCAAGGCTGCAGGCTTAGAGGAAATAAGCCCTTCATCCTATATATCGAATGAGCAACAGGGTCAATATGTTATGTTGCCCACAGAATCTCTGTTTACTCATGACGAATATGGATTCCAAACGTCTTTTTACAGCGACCCAAGTGGTTATCGAAGCACTTTATTACCTTACCTTCAGTCCACCAATCTTTTGATTAATGGGATTTATTGGGATAACCGAGCACCCTCATTTTTTACCAAGGAGGAGGCAGATGCTTTATTGAAGTCATCACGATTGACAACCATAGCGGATATAACCTGTGATATAGCTCCTGAGGCGTCTATTCCCCTAACTATTCGTCCTTCGATTATTGGAGACGCTGTTTACGGGGTAGACCCTCAATTGTTAGCTGAATTACCCCCTTACTCTTGTAATGGGTTAGATATCATGGCGGTTGACAATTTACCCAACGAATTACCTCGAGATGCTTCCATTGATTTTGGAACCATGTTTATCGAGCATGTGCTAGATGCCATGATGACCAACGATTATTCAAGCCATGAGATGATTAAACAGGCAACCATCGCCAAAGCAGGGAAGCTTACCTCTGCATATCAATACCTGACCGAATATGTAAACGCCTAACTATGCAAGAACTACCTTTTCATCGCCTTTTAATCGGATTGGAATTAACATCTACCGATTCGACATTGCTGAATTATGTAGAACGCATACTACCCTATGTACCGGCTACATCCATTCATGTTGTCCATGCCTATCCCTCTTTGTTAACTGACGACAGCAAGGAGGAATTAGAGGATAAGATCACAAAAGTTATGCGCGATCTTGTTGAACAACATCTGACCATAGACAGCATTGAGCTTCACTACGTTGTTCGAGAAGGATCTCCTTCAGAAGAAATACTGAAAACAGCGTCAAGTCACAAAGTGGATTTGATTTTTCTTATGAATCGTGTTGGATTGAAGGGTTCGGCGCTTCTTCAAGATCTTGCCAATAAGTCTAATGCAAGCTTATGGATGGTTCCAGAAGGCTATGATCATTTTCAGTTTACCAAGTTTTATATTCCGTTGCAATTTAATGAGCACAATGTCCACACTCTTCGTTTGGCCTATGGCCTAGACGAGGCGGACAAGGGCTACAATGTGTTTGTTTGTGAACACCTGTACGAAGTTCCTTCGGGCTACCATTACTCAGGGAAATCCTTAGATGAATACAAATCAATCTTGGAAGAACAAAAAGAGCAGGACTTTCAACGTTTTGTAGAAGAAAATGACCTCGGTGCCTTAGGGCTAACATGTAATGTAGTCAGTGTTGATTCGAGTTCTATTGCAGAAACCATTTATGCGCAATCTCGCAAGATGGGGGCTGACCTTATCTTGGTTTCTGCCCGAGGGCGGAGCAAATTATCTTCGTTTCTTCTAGGGAGCGTAACCAATGAACTCGTGATCTTGGATCCCGTTGCACCAATGATTTTGGTTAAAAACCCTAAAGGTAACATGGGCATTTGGCAGGCTATTCAAGAAATTTAGGAATTACTAATAATCCTTTTTAAGAATTGATCGACAAAGAATAGGTATCAAGAATAAATCGGCAAAGACCGCGCTAAAGAGGGTCAAGCTAACAAGCAAGCCAACGTACATCATTCCGGGTGCCTTGGCAAATAGCATAACAAGGAAGCCGAAGAACAGAATTATACTTGTTACAATAATGGGGCGCCCTGTTTCAAGTGTCGTATGGTAAATGGCGCTTTCTAGATTCTGCGACTTAGCTAATTCAAGGCGTAATTTTGATAAAAAGTGGATTGTATCATCGACGGCAATACCAAATGATATGGCAAAAATCATAGAGGTCGTAGCATCAAGGCTGATTTGCAAGACCCCCATAACAGCCGCTCCAAAAACTAATGGAAAGACATTGGGAATTATAGAAATCACAAGGAACTTCCAATTTTTAAACAAGACAGCCATCACCAAACCAATAATTAAGACCGCTCCTGAAAGACCAAAGAGTAAATTTTGTCTTAAGTAGGCGTTGTTTTGGTCAATTAGTGTTCCTGTCCCTGTGATCTGAACCGATAATTTATTTGGGTCAACGTGCTCTGCAAAATGCTGTTGCAGGCGTGTATTGATTTTTTCAATATCGGAAGTGCCTAAATCTTTTACCGTGGAAGATATTCTTCCCACTTTTCCATCCTCACTTACTAAACCAATACGCGTAAAGCTGGTTGGAGGCAAATCAGCTTTCAAGGCCTGGAATGAGCTATAACTCATAGAGTCGGGTAGGGCATAGTCGTCAAAGCTATTCCTTAGATTTTTGCCGTAGTTAAACTGCTTATATACATCCAGAATAGACAGGGTGGTGGAAAGGTCCTCCTCTTTGTGCATCGCCTCTACAATGCTATTTATCATGACAAGTATTTCATAGTCGTCAAGGGAGTAATCACCTTTCGCTTCTAAGAGAATCTCATAGGGCCGGAAACCGCTATAATGCTTCTCAAAAAAGTAAAAATCATCGGTTAACTTTTCTCCTCTAGGAAGGCCTGTTGCAATATCTAAGTCTGTATTTATTGTGGATATACCCCAAAAGCAAATGGCCAAAAAACCAAGAAAACCAACACTAATGGCTCGACCTTTGCGTAAGGTAAAGTGATATAGTTTTTTGAGTTGCTCTGTGAAGAATGAGTCGCCAAAGTCCAGATTCTTGAGCTTCGTTGGAGGAATATATGTGAAGAGTGCTAGGGTAAGAAAAATAACCACCAAAAAGGTAATCATGATCCCTACAGCGGCGGCAAGACCAAAGATTCGAATAGGCACTACCTTGGAGGTAAACAAAGAACAAAAACCAATAGCAGTAGTTGCTGAGGTAAGAAAGGTTGCCAAACCAATGCTTCGTAAAGTAGACTCGATGGCTTCTCCTTTGGCCTTGCCTGATTTGACTTCAGTGATATATTTTGAAGTAATGTGAATCACATCGGATACACCTACTATAAGTATAATAACAGGGTACAGGGCACTAATAGGGTCTATATCGACTTGAAATAGCCCAAGCATTCCAGTAAAAAAAGCGAGAGCAACAAGCATGGTAATTAGAGAAAATCCAATTGAAGTTGGATTTTTAAAAAAAACAATAAATGCAGCAATAACAA
>PAPS01000011.1 GCA_002708985.1 Saprospirales bacterium
AATGGTTCTAATTCAATTACGCTGCCAAATACCGACGGAACAGCAGGTCAAGTGTTAACTACAGATGGTACAGGAAATGTTTCGTTCCAAAATGCACCTTCATTTTTTAACAACATGCAAGGGGGAACTACATCTGTTGGTTCTTCAGGAGGTGCGGACTTTAAAGAAGTGACGATTACCTTCCCCACTCCATTTTCTAATACGCCAACCATTGTTGGAACCGTGGTCTATAACAATATAAATTATGGCGATATGTACATTGCAACATTAAAAGGTTATAATAACGCGCAGTGTGTATTTCGTATCGAACGCATCGATAACGCCTATGTAAATGGTGCAGGGTCGAATAATCCATTACAATCCACTTCTTGGGGAGCTGACCTAAAGCTCAACTGGATGGCCTTTGAATAAAACATAGAGTATTCTTAAGCAGACCGCAAGTGCCATAGGGCAATACCAGCAGAAACGCTGACATTCAAACTATGCTTAATTCCGTATTGAGGAATTTCCAGAGCATTGTCACATAATGCAAGTAATTCAGGGCGTATGCCATCCACTTCGTTGCCCACGATGAGTAACGATTGGTCAGGCGCTTTAAAATCATAGAGATTAATGGACTGATGACATTGTTCGAGGGCAAGAATCTTAAAACCCTCTTGCTTAAGATTATTTAGCGCACCAATGACTTTATCTTGGGTCAGGTAATCCCAAGATACCTCTTGTTCAGCACCAATAGCAGACTTTCGAATCTCCTTATGGGGAGGCTTAGGACAAATACCCGAGAGATAGACTTTTTCAATGGCCAAAGCATCGGACGTACGAAATATAGCACCAACATTATGCCCACTTCGCACATTATCTAACAACACCCTTATCGAGCGCTCAGCGCGCGGTCTTGCCTTGTGTTCTAAAGCTAATTCTTGAATCGTCTTTTTACTTATGTTCATATAACGCCTTTAAGCTATTGAAAACACGTGATGTGAAGCGTACATTTATACTATGGCCAAAGAAAAGAAAGTTACGCCATTAATGAAGCAATATGGGCAGATTAAAGCTCAATATGCTGATGCCATTCTCCTTTTTAGGGTGGGTGACTTCTATGAGACCTTTGGCGAAGACGCCAAACGAGCAGCTAAAGTGCTGGGTATTGTTGAGACAAAAAGAAACAATGGGTCAGCAAGTGAAACGGCCTTAGCGGGATTTCCGCACCATGCCTTGAAGACCTACTTACCCAAGCTAGTTAAAGCAGGTTGTCGTGTTGCTATATGCGAACAACTTGAAGAACCTTCCAAAGCTAGGAAGATTGTACGTCGTGGCGTGACCGAGATGATTACTCCTGGGATTACACTAGGGGAGGATCTTCTTGAATCGCAAGAAAACAACTATCTCGCTGCCATTCATCTTGATAAACAAAATGCCTCCTTAGCTTTCGTAGATATTAGCACGGGCGAGTTTTATGTGACTTCGGGGGATTTAGGCTATATCCAAAGTCTTTTAGATAGCACATCTCCTGCAGAAGTCCTGGTATCCAAAGACCAGCACACTCTTTTTGAAACCACTTTTGGCCAGCATCTATATGTTTATCCGTTGAATAACTGGTTGTTTGATGCATCTAGTGGAGAAAGAAAACTACTCGATCATTTTGGTACCAAAAATCTCAAAGCCTATTCGCTTGAAGGGGAAGACGACTTAATCATGGTATGCGGTGTTATCATCGACTATCTACATCAAAGTAAGCATCCTAATCTTGGCCAATGTCAGTCCATTCAACGTCTGTATGCTGATTCACGTATGCATTTAGATGACTTTACGATGCGCAACCTTGAAATTCTGTATTCGCCCCACGTCGATGGAAAAAGTCTTTTTGAGGTAATCAACCATTGTGTTAGTCCGATGGGAGCCAGAAAACTCCGAAGCTTCTTTACGTTTCCGCTCATAGACAAGGCGCAAATTGACCAGCGTCTTGAACAGGTCACTGTATTCGTTGAAGACGAGCCACTAAGAGAACAGATAACCACTTTGCTTGCAAGCCTTAATGATATCGAGCGTTTAGGCAGTAGAATACCCTCTAATCGAGTCACGCCAAGGGATATGCTTAAACTTGCTTCGGCAAGTACCACCCTGCAAGAAATCAAAGATTGCCTAAGCCAATCCAAACATGCCGTATTTAAGGACTGCATTACGCGGATTGATCCATGTACAGCCTTAGCGGAAGAAATCAATAAGACCATTGACCCTGAAGTTCCTGTGAATTGGCAAAAGGGTCCAGTTATTCAACAAGGGATTAATCCAGCACTCGATGAATGGAAAGAAATCGCACAAAACAGCAAGGCCAAACTTGAAGAAATCCGCCAACGGGAGACCGATGCCACGGGAATAACTTCTCTAAAAATTGGGTTTAACAACGTATTTGGATACTATATCGAAGTACGAAATACCCATAAAGATTTAGTACCGGAAGATTGGATTCGAAGACAAACCTTAACGGGTAGCGAGCGATATATCACCGAAGAGCTTAAAGTTTTTGAAGAAAAAATTCTCAAAGCAAGCTATGAAATTGAGCAGCTTGAGTCCCAACTGTTCCGTCAACTAGTAGATACAGCTCAAGTCTATGTTAAAGCTTGGTTAAGCACAACGGCAATGATTGCCGAATTAGACGTTTTTAGAAGTTTTGGACAATTGGCGAGTGACAAAAACTATTGTAAGCCTACTGTACATAATGGAGATAGTATTCAAATTCAAGAAGGACGTCACCCTGTTATTGAATCCTGTCTTCCCCATAATGAAACCTATGTACCTAACTCGGTGCTTCTTGACCGAAATAGTTGTCAGATTATGATGATTACAGGTCCAAATATGTCGGGTAAATCCGCGGTGCTAAGGCAAACTGCCCTAATTACCTATCTTGCTCACATTGGCTGCTATGTTCCTGCAAAAGCGGCAGATATAGCCATTACTAGTCGAATCTTTAGCCGTGTAGGAGCCAGTGATAACCTTGCAAGAGGCGAATCAACCTTTATGGTAGAAATGACTGAAACTGCCCGCATTATTCATCAAATTGACGATCATAGTCTAATCCTACTCGATGAAATAGGTAGAGGAACATCGACCTTTGATGGTGTATCCATTGCCTGGGGACTCGCGGAATATTTGCATAAGCATCCAAGTAAGCCAAAGACCTTATTTGCCACCCACTATCACGAACTCAATCAATTAGCCGATGAGTTTGAACGCATTCAGAATTATCATATTGAAATTAAGGAGGTAAAGGACAATATCCTCTTTCTAAGAAACTTGATCCCCGGTGGAAGTGCGCATAGTTTTGGTATTCATGTTGCCCAATTGGCCGGAATACCACAAGATCTAATCACACGGGCTAAGTCAATTTTAGCTCAGCTTGAAGGACAACGTGCCACAGAAGATCCGGTAGTCATTCAGCAGCCAAACGCCATGCAGCTGACAATGTTTAGTCCAGAACATCCAGGACTCAAAAAAATCAGTGAAGCGATCGACCAACTTGATGTTGACTCGCTAACCCCACTAGATGCCTTGGTTCTTATACAGCAATGGAAAAATGATCTTAATAAGTAAGCCTAGCATTACTTACTGTTCGAGGTTCTCTACGAGTTCCATTAGCCCCTCTAAGCTTGGAATTACTCCATCTGCCAAGCCCCATTCCGGACGATCCATCTCATCCTTTGCTGGAACGACAATACAGGCCATACGAGCTGCTTTAGCTGCGATCATACCATTCACAGAATCTTCGAGAACAAGACACTGAAGTGGATCCACGCGGAGGTAGTCCGCCGCGGCCAAAAAGACTCCAGGATGGGGTTTACCATGAGATTCAAATTCTGCCGAATAGATTACGCGTATGTATTTTTTTAATCCAAGAACCTCGACAGCTGTCTGAATAAGCGCTAAATGAGATGATGAGGCTACTGCCATTGGAATTTGTTCATCTTGCAGATAGGCACACACTTCATCCACTCCGGGCATTTTATTAGCTAAACCTTCCTTTATAATCGCTTCTTGCATTTTTGACAGCACTTCCGCTTGGATTTCATCGCGCTCGACTTCCACATTAAAATACTGAGCCCAATACATGATTACCTCATCAATTCGAAGTCCGACCGATTGCATCAAGTCCTCTTCTGTTACTGGCATTCCATGTCGACTAAAGACATCAATCTCCACGCGCTTCCATATCGGTTCTGAGTTAATGAGTAAGCCGTCCAAATCGAATATTACTGCTTTTATCATGCGTACAAATGTCTTACTTTTTAGTTGACTTGTTCATCAAATTTTGCCGCATTCGGATTGAACAAGAGTTTGATTAAACCGCCTACAACCAGCAAACAGATAAACAAGGCGGGTATACCACCAATGTTAGACATAATGCGTATTCCATCAATGCTTGAGAATACAAGAAGTGTTAAGGCCACCGTTCCCACCAAAACACCCCATACGACTTTGAGCCATAGCTTGGGCTCAGGACTTTCAGGAGAAATACCATTCGAGCAAAGTCCACTCATAGCCGATGTATTGGAATCCGCTGCCGTGACATAGGATAGAAAAGCGGTAAGCAACAAGATAATTCCCGTGATAGTAGCCAACGGCAACCCGTCAAATATGCTAAACAAAGCATCACCAGGATTGCCAGATGCTTCAATCATGGAAAAGATATCACCATTCATCGCTTGATCTAACTGAATAGAGGTCGATGAAAGGACCGATAACCAAAGTATTACCGTAATTGATGGAAGGACAAGATTTATAAGAATTACCTGTCGCACCGTATAGCCTAAACAAAGTCTACCTAGAAATAACGCCGTGATAGGTGTCCACGCTAACCAATTAGCCCAATACATCATCGTCCATTCATGCGCCCAGGTATCGTTGTACTTCAGAGAGTAGAGGCTTACGTCATCTAAGTGGATTGCAAAGTCCTGCAGTCCGCCTACCATCATGTCAAAAGTCTTTTGGAGAGGAACATTGCATAGTAAAAACAACCACAGCGCAAAAAATAAGATAATGTTAAAGGCCGCTAGAAGCCGTATACCTTTTAATAAGCCCGTTATGGCAGAAAGAACGAAGGCTGCAACAATCCCCAAGGTGATAAACAACTTGAGCTCCCATGTCCCTCCGAGGGTAAACATGTATTTAAGGCCAGCCTCAAGGCCAAGTATACCCGAACCTAGGGATGCTGCCATCCCAGCCACTAAGCAAAAAAGACAGAGCGCGTCAATCGACTTGCTCCAACGTTTTGTGGCGTTAAAACCAAACAATGGATAAAAAAGGCTTCCTAAGCGAAACGGTTGTTTTCGATTGTAATACATCAAGGCAAACATTACCGCGGCGACCGTGTATATGGCGTAAGGAAGAAAGCTCCAATGCAAAAACATTGTACCAAGACTAAAATCGACGGCTGCAGGGCTGTTGGGTTGAATATTAAGTGCCTTTGCTGGGCTATGCAGATGATAGAGTGGCTCAGCAGAACCCCACATAAGAATACCTACAGCAAGTGTGGTCGTAAGGGTAATGGTATACCAACGCCACTTACTCAATAAAGGCTTAGCCGAACTTCCACCAATTCGTACACGCCCTAGCGGCGACCAATACACCACGATACAAATCAATAGAAAGAGAAGTACAGCAAGGGAATACACCGGGCCGAGTACGTTCAACACCTTGGTATTTAACCAAGTTGCCTGCTCCACCATTGACTCCACATCAATGAGGCTGTAAAAGACACCCCAGATACAAACGAAAAATGGAGGCCAAAATACCCATGGCCTTAAACTGCGTTTACTGCTTGGTATAGATTTTGCATTTTTGGAAAACACCATTCAAAGGTATACATTGTCTACTCGCTTCAATAATGCTTCTATGCTACGTGGTTTAACCTATTCATTTTTTGTCTTAGTCATCGTTCTGACAGTCGTTTTATCGTTTTCAAGCTGTTGCCGAAAAAAAGCTTCAGTCCAAACACAAAACGAGGAATTCAGGAATTCTCAGATCCAACAAAAGGATTCATCAGAGCATTCATCAAAAGATATCCAAATCAACAGGTGGGATAATCTCTATGCCATAGAAGTAATCAATGGCAAGGCTTTAGACAAAGAAGAATATACCGAAGGACGACCAAGACTCGAACTTCAGATTCAACAGGGTCGACTCGTAGGCTTTACCGGTTGCAATTCATTTCAAGCCCAGGCAAGACTTACCCAAAATGAGGATGAGGTCGTACATATTGAGATTGGCCCCATTATGTCAACTAAAAAGGGATGCATTGGAGCTATTGACGAACAGTACTTTTTTCAAGCGCTAGAATCCTCTTCTTCGCTCTTACTTTCGAACAATCGAATCTTTTTAATCAATGAGGAAGGAGTTATCGCACTCCAAGGTTTGATTGTCGATTAGTAAGGCAGAGCCCACTCAATCATTAACCAGGCAATCATCATCCCATCAAGCAAGAAATAGTAATAGAACTCTGGAGTACTCTCATGGCATCTTAAAACGAAAACTGTGCATAAGCACGATATGATTACGCCACTAACAATACCAAGATAGATGCTTAGTAGGCCCACTGCCACAAAACAGCTTATCGATAGCCTTATTGTATTCCGAATACCCAAACGATGGACGACCGTTTTCATCGTAGGATGCGCCATTCGATCAAAGTTCTGGTCATGAATTTCAAAAGGTAGGGTTAATCCTATAATAAAAAGAGCCATCACAGCCGATAGTAAAACATCATCCAAAGACCAAGCAAGCATAAAGGGAGCCATAAGAACGATAGACCATACAACACCCACAATAATTGTTTTAAGCCAGCCCACTGCACGAAGAAACTGTATGTAAATGCAGACTAAACCAACAGCTATAAACAACACCATTAGAATAGACAACGGAAGTCTTATTGCCCCGATTACCGCAACACCAAGACCAAGAATCATAAGGGTTTGACTAAACCATTCATGCCTGACCTGCCAGGCTACCATTGGATGGGTAGATGCTTCCTCGTCATTGCGCACCCTGTATCGCAGGGCATTATACACAAAACAAGTACCGCCAAAAACAACAAAAGATGCTGTCCAACCCGGTGTAAGACCAAGACATTCTCTTATCAGAACATGTAAAGCCAAGGCATTGCATGCAATCCAAATATTTGACTGCCAAAGACTTCTAACCCAGGCCTTGGCGAAGTCCATATATTAATTTAGATACTTAAAGTTAAAGTCAGGAGACATTTTCTTTAGGCATTCAGCAAGCAAGGTCACCGCATTATCTAAGTCCTCAAGAGAAAGCGTTTCCACTGTCGTATGCATATATCGAAGAGGAATCGTGATTAAGGCAGAAGGTACTCCTGAGTTGGAATATGCAAAAGCATCAGTATCCGTTCCAGTACCTCGAGTCGCCACATCACGCTGGTAAGGAATTTTTTTCTTTTCAGCAGTATCTAGCACAAGATCAAGCATATGATTGTGGACTGCCGGAGCATAAGTAACAATGGGGCCTTTGCCCATTTTAAAGTCTCCTTCTCGAAACTTATTAATCATAGGTGTATTCGTATCGTGCCCTACGTCAGTAATAAAAGCACAATCTGGCTTAATTCTATGTGCAATCATCTGTGCGCCACGGAGACCAATCTCTTCTTGCACGCTATTTACAACGTATAGCCCAAAAGGTAACTTTACGCCCTCCTCCTTAAGTCGTTTAGCAACGAGGGCAATCAATACACCCCCTACCCGATTATCCATAGCACGGCCAGTTACTACTTTTTCGCTGAGTTGTAAAAACTCATCTTGGTAGGTAGCAATACATCCAATATGAATGCCTAGTTTTTCGACTTCCTCTCGATTACTGCAGCCCGCATCGATAAATACATTTTCTGCTTTCGGATATTCTTGCTTAGCTCCTGCTCCGCGTGTGTGAATTGCCGGCCAACCAAATACAGCGGGCACTAAGCCTTTCTTTGTATGCAGTACAACACGCATCGACGGAGCGATAATCGGATCCATTCCACCATTGCGTTTAACATAGATAAATCCATTATCAGTGATGTGATGGACTACCCAAGAAATCTCATCCGCATGAGCCTCTATCACTACTTTGAACTTCTCCTCTGGGTTGACAATACCGACTACCGTCCCATAATCATCGACTTCGTAGGTGTCGATATAATCTTTGACAAAATCTAACCACACTTTTTGGCCTTCCGTTTCGTACCCTGTTGGTGAATAGGTATTAATATACTTTTCGAAAAAAGCAAGCTCTTTTTTACCGATGTTCTTATACTTCATAGTGATTGATTCAATTAAATCCTTGTAAATGTAGAATAGTCTCGAGACTACGCCAAACCAAATTTAAAAGGCTAATACTTGCTTACTAAACCTTTTTCCGTAGGATAAGTTGCGTGACTTCAGGTAAAATACCCACACGTCCAGGATATCCTAAAAATCCAAAGCCCCGATTTACATAGAGAAATTGGTCCTTCACTTTATAGAGACCAGCCCATTTGGGATAGAAATATTGAGACGGGCTCCAACGTAACCAACGGTTTTCTACTCCAAACTGAGCGCCATGAGTATGGCCCGATAACGTTAGCTCAATATCCTTGTGATTTAAAACTTCAGCATCAAAATGACTCGGATCATGGCTGAGTAATATTTTCATCATGTCCTCTTGCAAAGACTCCTTGGCTTTCTTGATGTCGCCGCGATCAGTGTCATTGGGTTGATCTTCAAATCGACCTATATTTCCCCAATAATGAACACCTAAAAGTGCAAACTGAGCTTCCGAGGCTTCAATTATCGCGTGCTCATTGAGCAAGAGACGCCACCCAAGTTGCTGATGCGCACGGTAGAGTTTTTCTAGGTTTTCTTGCTTTGCCTTTTTACTTTCCCAAGGTCGGTAGTCCCCATAATCATGATTTCCAAGAATAGAATACACGCCGTGCTTTGCCCGAAGCTTGCTAAATATGGGAATGTATTCTTCTACCTCATCTGCTGTATCATTGACTAAATCTCCCGTAAACACAATAAGATCAGCATCTATGGCATTGATTTCATCCACCGCTTCGACCAAGGGCTTTTTCTTTGTAAAACTCCCCGTATGCAAATCAGAAATATGGATAATGCGAAAGCCATCAAGCTTTTTCGGCCATGAACGAAGAGAGATTTCTGCCTTTCTATATTGATAGCGATAGGCATTGGAAAGACCGCCCATCATGGTAAGCACTGGAATACCTCCAATGCCCGTGGCCGTTATTGCAAGAAATCGTCTTCGACCTTCAGAGGGCTGAACATTTCTGCCATGCCTGATGAGATGCCAAATTCTAGCCAGAAGCAATACCATCCCCACCAAACTGTAAAAGATCAAGCTAAGAAACCATATCCCTCGAATCCAGTTATTGATAATATCTGAAATAATAGTATCAGTAAACAGAATAACAGGAATAATCCAAAGTCCTATTAAAACCAGTGGTGCAAACCATACCTTTTTGGCTAGATTGGCTCGTCGTGTAGTGCGAACCCATAAATGGCTTGCTCGTCTACTCGCATAGGCAAGGCAAAATGTAAAGAGAAAAAAGGTTAGAAGAAATGTGGTGGACAATTTTACGCCGTTTAAAGAACTAAACTAGGAGGATTCAAGTTACTTTCGAAACAAATATTTTATGGAAGTTTTACGAATAACAGATAGCGACTTTACACAAACTATTGAATCCAACAAAAAAGTAGTGATAAAGTTTGATGCCTCATGGTGTGGAACATGCCGTCTGATCAGCCCTAAATTCAAGAAATTAGCGAGTGACGAACGCTTTAAGGAGGTGGCCTTCTTTGAGCTGAATGCAGAGCAGAATCCTGAAGCAAGAAAGTTTGCTGGGGTGAACAACCTTCCATTCTTTGCGACCATTGAAGGAGGTAATTTAAAGTCCACCACCTTCACAGGTAAGATTGAGCGCGTTGAAGAGCTGATCGCCGACCTCGCTTAACATTATATCTATTTAGTTCTTATGAAAATTCCAGAAATAAAGCGCTTAGTAACCAACTATACTCTTGATGCTCTTGAAAAGGCTGAGCTTGCCCTTATCCAAGAAGAAGCAATGCCTTTTGAAGTACATGGTGAAGATGATGGGGAGGTGTTAACCCATATTCTCGCTGCAAAATGGATTCTAGAAGACATGGAAAGCAATGGAAGAGAACTTAAGGAGTCTCTGAGAGCATACAGCCAAAAAGTTCGTAATTCCATATCATAGTGTTCAGATGAAAGGTTCTACTTTAATCTATCTCTTCACAATACTTACCTGTTCGCTATTTAGTTGTCAGAGAAATCAAGGGGAGCTTAGCAAGAAAATTGCCTTTGAAAGCAATGAATATGAAGAACCTAAGCCGGATGAATATTATGATGTATCCAATGATCAGCTTTGTTGGGAAACGCTTTATAAAATCGAGTATTCTTATGATGACGCATCTATACCTCCTCCCTACCATCGAAGCTATCGCATCGAACTATCACGAGATAGTCTTCTTCGTTTTGCAGTAGAGAGTTATGGCGAAGTTCTGAAGGATACTTCAGCACCTATTGCGTGGAATGCATTTTTCCTAGCCTGCGAGGAGATGGATTCCTATTTTCTTCAATCAAAAAAATCTTCCTTTCATCATGCAGATTGCACAGGAGGCACGCACCACATACTTACGCTTACCTATGGCCCTTTTGACCAGATATTCGAAGAAGTTGAGCTAAGTCATTATCGATGTGGAAATGAGACCTCAGGAGATCTATCGCTTGACATAGATACCTATGTAGAATATCTTTTTTCCATCGAATCAAAAGACTTCTTTGCTATC
This sequence comes from Saprospirales bacterium, assembly GCA_002708985.1. GTDB lineage: Bacteria > Bacteroidota > Bacteroidia > Chitinophagales > UBA8649 > UBA8649. Next base: position 10,854 of record PAPS01000011.1, read on the forward strand.
CCTAGGTAACTCGTATTTTTACATCAGACGACCAAAGGTTTTATGAAAGGCAATACACCGCAAGAAATACGTCAAGCATTCTTTCAATTTTTTGAAGGCAAAGGACACAAGGTTGTTCCTTCTGTACCTCTTGTGGTAAAGGATGATCCCACCTTGATGTTTATCAATGCGGGAATGAATCCATTCAAAGACTACTTCCTTGGATTAAAAAAGGCTGAGAGTACCCGGCTTACAGATAGCCAAAAGTGTCTTCGTGTATCCGGAAAACACAATGACTTAGAAGAGGTTGGGGTTGATACATACCACCATACCTTGTTTGAGATGTTGGGTAATTGGTCTTTTGGCGATTACTTTAAAAAGGAAGCCATTCAGTGGGCTTGGGAATTTTTAACCGAAGTGTGCAAGCTGGATGCGGATCGATTGTACATTACCTATTTCGAAGGAGATGCCCAAAATCAGTTAGGGCCGGATGATGAAGCTAAAGACATTTGGACGGCTTATGTCGGAGAGGACAGAATCCTTCCCTTTGACCGAAAGGATAACTTTTGGGAGATGGGCGATATCGGACCTTGTGGTCCCTGTAGCGAGATTCATATTGATTTACGCTCTAGCGAAGAGAGAGAAGCCGTTGATGGTGCAAGCTTAGTCAATCAAGATCATCCACAGGTTATTGAAATCTGGAATTTGGTCTTCATGGAGTTTCTTCGCAAAGCAGATGGAAGCCTTGAGAGCCTGCCAGAAAAGCATGTTGACACGGGCATGGGATTCGAGCGTCTGATACGTGCTATTGAAGGAAAGTCTTCGAATTACGATACAGCGGTATTCTCCTCGCTACTGAAAAAAATCGAGGCAATCACTTCTCAATCCTATGGAAAAGAAGAAGGAATTGATATAGCCATGCGTGTTATAGCTGACCACCTTCGGGCGGTTTCTTTTGCGATTGCCGATGGCCAAAACCCATCCAATGTCAAAGCAGGATATGTAATACGCCGAATTTTACGCCGAGCTGTTCGATACAGCTATCAAGGATTAAACTATCCGCAACCCCTGCTCCATCAGCTAGTATCAACCCTCGTTGAGGATATGGGTTTAGCCTATCCCGAGCTTGTTAATCAACAATCGTTTATTGAGCAAGTTATTCTTGAAGAGGAGAAAAGCTTTCTAAAAACCCTTGAGGAAGGTATTCAACGCCTAACAAAAGCTCTTCAAACACTTGATAATGGAAAAGAAATTGATGGACAGACAGCCTTCGAATTGTATGATACCTATGGCTTCCCGCTTGATTTAACCCAACTCATTTGCTCAGAAAAAGAAATCACTGTTGACATTGAAGGGTTTAATCAAGCCCTTGCCGAGCAAAAGTCAAGGTCTCGAGCCGAAGGAAAATCTACCTCTGGAGATTGGCACATCTTACGCGAGGATAAAGTGGAGGAATTTGTAGGCTACGACCGAGAATATTGTACTGTTCATATCACAAAATGGCGAGCCATAGAACGAAAAGGTAAAGCGAGTTATCAGTTGGTTTTTTCCGTAACACCATTTTATGCAGAAGGCGGTGGACAGGTAGGTGATAAGGGCACAATAAGCAATAACAAAGAGCAAATTGCTGTATATAACACCACCAAAGAAAATGATACTATCGTCCATTGGGTAAATGCCTTACCTGAAGATTTAAATGCATCCTTTGAGGCGCAAATTGACAGCAAAACACGAAAAGCAACTGAGCGAAATCATTCTGCGACACACTTATTGCATGAGGCATTAAGAAACATCTTAGGCAATCATGTTGAACAACGTGGATCCCTGGTGGAAGCCAAAGGGCTTCGTTTTGACTTTTCTCATCCAGGCAAAGTAGACCTAAAGACCTTGCATCAAATTGAGAATCAAGTCAATGCCAAGATTTGGGAAAACCTATCTCTTGAGGAAAATAGAGACGCCCTTATTGAGGAAGCCAAGGCAAAGGGAGCTATAGCGCTCTTCGGAGAGAAATACGGTGATGTAGTGCGCACCATAAAGTTTGGGTCAAGCATCGAACTCTGTGGAGGATGCCATGTTTGCTCAACAGGGGCCATCGGGCAATTTATCATTACGGCAGAATCTTCGGTCGCTTCAGGTATTCGTCGTATCGAAGCAATCACAGGAGAGGCGGCTCTCGCTATGATGCAACGTCAGCGACAATTACTAAGTGATGGACAAGAATTACTAGGACAAGGAGAAATGCTTCCTGCGATTACCAAACTTATCGAAGACAATAAAGCCTACACCAAAAAGATTGAATCTTATAGAGTGCTTGAAGGCCAAGCGGTTAAAAAAGATTGGGCTGATAAAGTTCAAAAAGTGGGAAAGGTTAGTCTTGGATCCTTTACAACCGACCTTGATAGCGGAACTATTAAGGACGTATTGTTTCAATTGAAAAATGAGATTCCTAGCTCTGCTTGGCTCGTCGGCCAAGAGAGTCAAGGAAAAGTGACCTTATCAATTGCTTTTTCCCACGACCTCATCGATGAATATGGGTTTCATGCCGGTAACCTGGTACGAGAGTTAGCCAAACATATTCAAGGTGGTGGAGGTGGGCAGCCCTTCTTTGCTACCGCAGGAGGAAAAAATCCTGAAGGGCTTAACCAAGCGCTGCAAGCGGGAATTGATACAATCACCACACAATTAACAGCATGACATATTGGGAATCAAAAGGCTATGAAGTAGTTATAGGCTTAGAGGTGCATGCACAACTTTCTACAGAGAGCAAAATGTACTGCGGTGACCCTGTAGAGTACGGTACCATGCCTAATTCACTGACTTCTCCTATATCACTTGGGCTTCCAGGCACTCTTCCCAAGATTAACCAAGAAGCCATTAATTATGCGATTAAAATGGGTTTGGCATGCCATACATCGATTGAACGCATCAATGGCTTTGCACGTAAAAACTACTTTTATCCCGACCTTCCAAAAGGATATCAAGTCACTCAGGATAAAACACCCATTTGCTACAACGGACACCTCGATATCGTGACTGAACAAGGAAGTAGCAAGCGTATTGGCATTCAGCGTATTCACTTGGAAGAAGATGCTGGGAAATCCATTCATGATATTGACCCATACAACTCACTTGTTGATTTAAATCGAGCAGGAACGGCACTCATAGAGATTGTAACCGACCCTGATCTTCGCAGTCCAGAAGAGGCCCAAGCCTATCTCCGTGAGATTCGAAAAATGGTGCGCTATCTAGACATTTGTGATGGTAATATGGAAGAAGGAAGTCTTCGTTGTGATGCGAATATATCGGTGCGAAAAATTGGTAGTACCGAATATGGACAACGAGTCGAAGTCAAGAACATGAATTCCATACGCCACGTAATGAAAGCTATCGAGTATGAAGCCACGCGCCAAATCGATGAGATTGAAGCGGGAAATGCAATCGCTCAAGAGACGCGCAGTTTCAACGCAACCGACCATTCAACCTTTGCCCTCAGAAGTAAAGAAGATAGCATGGATTATCGATACTTTCCAGAACCTGATCTTATTCCAATTCATGTCAGTGATGAGGATATTGAGGCGATCAAAAAAGCCATGCCAGAACTCCCTAGAGAGAGCATTCCAAGACTAATGGAAACCTACGGACTTTCTATGTACGATGCTCAGCTTCTTACCGAAGACAGAGACTTTGCTCACTTTGCCAATGGTATTTTGGAACAATCACCCGACGCTAAAATCGCCGTAAATCTTCTGATTGGACCGGTTCGCTCCTGGATGAACGAAATGGGACAATCTATAGCAGCCTATCCATTATCGGCCGCTATTTTGTTAGAGGTTATTGAACTATTAGCCAACAACTTGATTAGCTTTTCATCCGCTAGTCAAAAGCTAATCCCTCACTTGCAAAAGCATCCTCAAGAGGCGGCCTCAGAAGCATCAAAAGCCTTAGGTATCATTCAAAATAATGATGAAAAATATCTCGAAGCCCTTATTGATGGGGTTCTTGCCGAGAATCAGGATAAAGTTAAGGCCTATAAACAAGGAAAAACAGGACTTTTAGGAATGTTTATGGGGCAAATCATGAAAAAAAGTGGAGGAAAGGCAGATCCCAAGCAAACATCAATTCTACTGCGTGAAAAACTTAGTTAATGCAATCTTAAGCGTCCAAGCCATTCTTGTTCTAGCTTTTGGAGCTTGTACAAATGGTAAGCTAAAGGACGAAACCGCCCCAGGAAGCTCTTCGGATTCCACAGCGTTAAGTGAGGATTTCAATGGCCACCTGCGCATTAAAGATGCCCACCAATACTATACGTTTCGAGGAGACATTCCTAAGGAGGCTTATATAGAAATTGTAATTGACAAACCTGAACTCATCAGCGCAGGTAGTGCCTTTCGCATCCAATACAACCCTCTACCGATCTACGGCGGTCAAAACAATGCATTGATCACCATCGATAGCTTTTCGTTTTCTCCAGCCACATTAAGCTACCTTCGCCCAATCAATCAATCACCAGCAGGATTTTACCTTATCGAGCATCCTGATTTAGGGCGTTATGAAGCCTTGGTTACTGATAGCACTTCAGTTCAGTTTCGCCAAGGAGACAATGGAAGGTTAAAGCTTGACACAAGGGGTCCTACATCAGACTATTATGATGTTATCCTAGCCATACAAGAAGCTTCTGTTGGGAAAGATTTGGAAGATATCGAGGCTAACCTCCCTTTTATCGCAAAAGCTGCTCGTGATATGCTAAAATCTAAATCTTCCAATGTTTACCTTGAATTCTTTATGGCCCTCTTCAATACGATGGATGGCGCAAGTTCAAAAAATATTCAATCCATCATGAGTCGCATGGATAATATCGACTATCAACAGGCATTATTTGTTAAAAGAAGTGCCCCCTATGACATCGCAATGCCGGATACTGCAGGACGACCGATTTCTATCAGTGATTATTCCGGAAAAGTTGTACTTATTGACTTTTGGGCATCCTGGTGTGCACCTTGCCGCCAAGAAAATCCAAACCTTGTGCGATTACATAAAAAGTATAGTAAACAAGGCTTTGACATCCTCAGTATTTCCCTCGACAACGTCCGATCAAGGTGGGTTCAAGCCATTAATGATGATAATCTATACTGGGAAGGGCATTGTAGTGACCTTAATGGATGGAATACGAAAATTGTCAATATGTACAATATACAAGGCATTCCCACATCCTTTTTAATCGGTCGAGATGGCTTGATGATTTGGAATTCAAATGATCCTCAAGTAGGTCTAGAAGAGGCCATAAAAGAGGCCCTTTAGTAAAGAAGATATTTCACCCTAATCGATTTAAATACATCGAGATCCTCTTGCCACGTAGCTCTAATTTGATTGATATTTTTCCCCTGTTTCAGGTAGTTTCTCAGCGCGTCAGATCCATATAAGAGATCGATGAAATTATTCGAAAGAAAGAAATCTCCATCGAGATTGTGATAGGCCTTATATAAATGAGATAAATCCAAACCCTTCGGAGGGTCTACGCTTTGAAAGTCATTTCCTCGGCAGGATTGCCCATTGAGTTTTGGTCTACTTGATCCCGCATTGGGTTTAGGCGTAAAGGAAAAACTTCCATAGCTCAATGCAGGGTGGCCATAGACTTGAAAAGGAAAGTCCGTTCCGCGACCAACACTAACCACAGTGCCCTCAAAGAAGCATAGGCTGGGGTACCAGCCTATTGAATGCATATTGGGTAGGTTCGGCGAAGGCTTTACAGGAAATGAATAGAATTTATCTCTTCGGTAATTCTGTAATGGCACAATTGTTAAATCCAACAATGCTGCATCCTTAATCCAATCTTCCCCTTTAACCATAAGCGCATATTCTCCAATCGTCATCCCATAGATGACTGGAACTTCATGAAGGCCGACAAATGAAGAAAAGTTTAAATCAAGCGTGGGGCCATCCACCACATCAGTAAATGGATTAGGGCGGTCGAATACCATTACAGGAATATCGAGTTCAGCACATGCCTCCATCACATAGGTCATCGTTGATATATAGGTATAAAAGCGAACTCCTACATCTTGAATATCAAAAACTACAAGTTCGATTCCCGCTAACTGCTCAGCACTTGGTTTTTTGGAAGAGCCATAAAGGGAGTAAACAGGAATCTCATTAAGGGAGGCATCAGCTATTTGTTCGCCAGCATCCGCGTCGCCTCGAAATCCATGTTCAGGCGCAAAAATGGCCGCAATATCAATTCCTTCTTCCCAAAGCGCATCAACTAAATGCTGATCACCCTTACGGGAGGTGTGATTGACTACAAGGGCGACTCGCTTAGATTGTAAATGGGTCATATAAGCAAGCTCATTATCCGCTCCTACAATTACCTGAGCGATACAATCATTGACCAAAGTAGCCAAACAGAAAAAAGCAAGTAAAAACCGCACCATGCAATGTACCTTTATACAATAATAGGTTAATTTTTTTTGGGATATTCTAGATTCATAGCGAAACGATTACTTCTTCAAAATAAACGCGGATTTTCTGCTTTTATCGCCCGCCTTGCTATTCTTGCCATTGCCATTAGTACCGCAATTATGCTTATTGCGACCTCCCTAGTTAGTGGATTTCAGCAGGAAATTGCTCAGAAAGCTTTTGGATTTTTTGGTCATTTACACGTTACGGAATTGGCAGCACGAAATCTTACTGAATCCTCTCCATTAAACCAAGACAATGCTATGGTCCAACGTATTGCTAAGGCAGAGGATGTTAAGGCTGTATTCCCAGTTGTCTACAGCGCAGGAATCCTCAGTCATAAGGAATTTGAAGATGGCATAGCCCTGAGAGGCGTAGACCAAGAAGAGGCTTTACAAACCATCAAAGACTATATTATAGAAGGAAATGTCCCTCCGTTAAGTGATAGCGGATGGAAAGAAGGCATTCTGCTCTCTAAAATCAGCTGTGAGCGGCTTAATGCGTCTCTTGGCGATACGCTAAGGTTTCGATTTTCTTCAAGCAATGGCCTTGTTCGGTATCGAGGCTTATCAATCGTCGGTATTTACAATACAGGACTTTATGAGATTGATGAAAAGTTTGCATTGTGTACAAGCGATTTATCACGATCCTTTCTTGAATGGTCCGATCAACAAGTGAGTGGATATGAAATATTTCTTGACCCACAGGCCATCCTACAGCCCAAGTATCTAGCCTATTTAAACACAATATTGGGAAGTGCAGAAGTGGATGAATTGAGCACTGCCTACGCTGCAATTGATGTCCACGTCCCTCCAAGTTTAACACTCCAAACAATGAAAGACATCAAGCCAGGCATGTTTAACTGGTTGAGCATGATGAATACAAACGAAATTGTTATTCTTTTACTCATGCTTATCGTAGCTGCAGTTAACATGATTACCGCGATGCTGTGTCTTATTCTAGACCGTACCAAAATGATTGGTTTATTGAAAGCGCTCGGAAGTACCAAGAGCATGACAAGAAGGATTTTTCTGTGGAAGGGCTTGTTTATTGTTGGCTTGGGCATTGTATTAGGTAATGCATTAGGGCTCGGCTTGGCTTATACCCAAATAAAATGGGGATGGATAACCCTTCCTGAAAAGGCCTATTATGTTTCAAAGGCTCCCCTATCCATTGACATGGTATGGATTATCATTATTAATTGCTTTTCTATTATATGGTCCACCTTAGTCCTCTTCTTACCACTAAGCCTAATCAATAGAATTCAACCTGTTCGTGCCCTTCGTTTTGCCTAGATTTGTCCTATGTATCGCCCTTTACAATTGCTTCTATTGAATGTTGTCATCCTGTGTTGTCTTACGGCAAGCACTTGTGAGCAAGAGGAGGAGTACAGTATACCATGTCCCGAAGCGTTAAGCCAACCTCAAGCGGACTGCCTATGTACAATGGAATATGACCCAGTATGTGGATGCGATGGGATAACCTACAGCAATGCCTGTATGGCTACTTGTTCTAATGTGGCGAATTACTCCAAGGGAGTTTGTCCCTAACAGCAAGCCAGTAGGCTAACAAAGTTAGTTCTCCTTCTTTTTCTGGAAGAATTCACTGTACACAAAAAAGGCAACCATTAGAATAAATCCGACAAAGGCGAGCCCCTCTATCCATGGAGACTCCTGGCCTTGCTCTTTGACAACCTTAATCAAAAAGACTACTAAAACGGAGACAACAAGTCCTGTAAATACCTTTCTTAGGTCTTGAAGAATCATCATGAGCGTATCACGCATGTATTTGCGTTCGTGCCAGATGCGCATAGCAATTTCACGCCCCGCCAATAAGCCCATGAAGACCCAAGTCGTTGACATTGGAATTTTATTTAATTCTTTGAAGTAATACAACAAAAAGGAATAGGTTAATGCTATAAAGGTCGCCGAGCGTATATCTTCTGTATTCACTTTACTGCGGACAACATCTTGCACTCTTCCACCACGTTGCTGGAAGATATAGGCTAAAAGCGCTAACAATACCGCACAACTCAACGCAAAAAGCGGAAGGGATAAATCATTTCGTCCCTTGCCTAAATAAACATAGATATTGGCAAGATCTTGAATCAACCATGTATACCAAAGAAGACCTGTTACAATCCATTGCATAACAATCCAAACCTTGTGTGATGTGGAATTTTCTTCCAACTGATGTTCTCTGAAACGCTTTTCAGTATAATTACTGATGAGAAGGTAGACCACAATACCTACACCAAAAGCGAGAAGATATCCTCGCAAGGACTTCATAATCATTCCCCCCAACTTTGTATCTGTATCCACAATTTGTCCAAGCATATCCTTAAAGTCCGCTGGGATTTTATCCAAAGCAAAGAGGGTAAGAATAATAAATGTAGTGCTTACCGGAATCCCCAAACGCGTTAACAGCATAAGCGCCATGGGAGGGACCATAAAGTACCAACTATAGGTATCGGGTAGCGTATACTTTTCCAAACGACCATAAGAAACATCCCCTTGAAAATATCCCCAAATCAAGGTGAACATCATAATACTAGCAGCAAATGCCCAAAGAGTTTGCCACTTAACGCGCTTTTCATTAGATGTCAAAAACGTACCGAGGGTTTGTATCACATCATTACCGACTACAGAGTATCCTGCAAGGCAAAAACCAAGAATCATAACCACTAGGGAAAGGTCCATTACGCTTTGTTTGGTGGGTTCTAAAAGTAATGAATCTGACTGTTAAGGAATCGTTAAGTTTTACGTTCTATTTACCCTTTCGGCGTCCGCGTTTTGGCGGTGGAGCATTGGCAATAATGTCCTTAATCTCATCCAAGGTGAGCTTGGCTGGATCAGCATCTTTTGGAATCTTAAAATTCTTTTTACCCTGTTTAATATAAGGACCATATCGGCCTTTGAGAACTTGAATTGCTCCATCCTCAAACACTTGGATAAATCGCTCTTCATCCGCCTTTAGTTTCGCTGTGATAAGCTTTAGCGCATCATCTAGCTGAATGGATCGTGCATCAAATCCACTGTCTTTAGGAATAGAAGCAAAGGTTCTGTCCAATTGCACATAAGGACCAAATCGACCGATGTTGGCTTTGACCTCTTTTCCTTCTTGTGTAATACCCAATACTCGAGGAAGTTCAAACAGCTTTAAAGCCTCTTCTAAGGTGATCGTCTCTAGAAATTGGCCCTCCATCAACTTTGAGTAACGCGGTTTCTTGGCAGTCTCTTCCTCTGAGGTCTCGCCTATCTGTGCCATAGGACCATATCGACCAATACGCACTTTGACTACTTCACCCGTTTCAGGATGCTCTCCTAAGACCCGCTCCCCTGCGGCTCGCTCGGCATTCTCAATCGTATCGACCACCATTTCACGGAAAGGCTGGTAGAATTCATCTAAGACAACATCCCAACCCAAATCACCTAAGGCAACCTTATCAAACTGAGCTTCTAAGTCAGCGGTAAAGGAAAAGTCCACAATGGAGGAAAAATTTTGGACCAAGAAGTCATTGACCACCATGCCAATATCCGTAGGGAAAAGCTTCATCTTCTCAGCGCCTACCGTTTCACTGCGTGTTTCACTGGTAACATTACCCTTTTCCAATCGACAATAACGATAGTCACGCGCGACACCCTCTCGAGATGTCTTCTCTGCATAGCTTCGTTTTTGTATAGTGGTTATTGTAGGAGCGTAGGTTGAAGGGCGCCCTATACCCAGCTCTTCCAAATCTTTTACTAAAGATGGTTCCGTGTAGCGCGGTTTTGGCTTAGTAAAACGCTCAACAGCCTCCATATAACTTAGATCGAGTGACTGGCCTTCTGATAAAGGAGGTAGCACATCTTTAAGATCATCATCCCCTTCATCATCTTTTGATTCTAAATAGACTTTTAAAAATCCGTCAAATACGATCATCTCAGCTTTTGCTTCCAAGGTTAACTCACTTTTACTCAAACCGATCGTCATGGTCGTGCGCTCCAGCTCGGCATCGGCCATCTGAGAAGCGATGGTGCGCTTGTAGATTAAATCATAAAGTCTCGTTTCATCAAATTCAGCATTGATGCTTGGATTGCTAAAATTTGTAGGGCGAATTGCTTCGTGCGCCTCTTGTGCGGAGCTGTTTTTGGTAGAGAACTGACGCGGGTTGCTGTACTTATCTCCGTAAGTATTGCAAATCGTAGTTTGTGCATTATTAATCGCCACTTGCGCCAGACTCTGGGAGTCCGTACGCATATAAGTAATATGTCCCGCCTCGTAGAGACGCTGTGCCACACTCATCGTGCGCGAAACACTAAATCCAAGCTTTCGTCCAGCCTCCTGCTGTAAGGTTGATGTTGTAAATGGAGGGGAAGGACGCTTTTTGCCTGGCTTTTTAACAATAGAATTTACAAAGTAATCCGATGCCTTAGCCTCTTCAAGGTATTGCAACGCCTGACTTTGGTCTACCTTTTTCTTGGATGACGTAGCCTGTAAGACCCCTTTACCTTCTGATGTTTCGACAGCAAACTCCGCTTTTATTTTGAACGAAGAAGTTGGCTCAAACTCCATAATCTCACGCTCGCGTTCTACTAAAAGACGAACCGCTACGGACTGCACACGACCAGCACTCAACGAGGGACGCACCTTCTTCCAAAGAACGGGCGAAACTTCATATCCCACGATTCTGTCAAGTACTCTTCGGGCCTGTTGGGCATTGACGAGGTCTAAATTTATTTTTCGAGGATTATCGATAGCACGCTCAATGGCCGCCTTTGTTACCTCGGTGTAGGAAATACGCTTTGCATGTTTGGGATCAAGGCCTAGGGCCTCACAGAGGTGCCAAGAAATGGCCTCTCCCTCACGATCTTCATCCGTGGCTAAATAGATTTCCTCGGCACTTTTTGCAAGTTTACGCAACTCAGCAATCACCTTCTTCTTATCGTCGCTCACCTCATATTTTGGCGTAAAATGTCTTTTAACATCAATACCTAAATCTTTCTTTGGTAAGTCGCGTACATGTCCATAGGACGAAGCAATCACATAATCGTTTCCCAAATACTTTTGAATCGTTTTGGCCTTTGACGGTGACTCAACAATGACTAGACGTTTTCCCATAATTACCACGCAAAAAAAGCGAATTTTTTAAATTCAAGCTTCACAATTCGAAAGCTTTACATTTGTGATACTATGATTTTACCCATTCACAACCTCACTGCCATCACCCCCCTTGACGGTCGCTACGCCCATAAAACAAAGGACCTACAGCATTTTTTCTCTGAGTTCGCCCTGATAAAATATCGCGTCCATGTAGAAGTGGAATATTTAATTTATCTCGATATACTCTTTGGTTGGAAAACGGTCGATCACGATAAACTGCGCCAGCGAGTAGCGAATTTTTCTGTAGAAGATGGGGAAGCAATCAAAGAAATTGAGCGTACGACCAACCATGACGTCAAGGCTGTAGAATATTGGATAAAAGAACTTCTTCGTGCTGAGCAATACGATGCCAAGACGATTGAACACGTCCACTTTGGCCTTACCTCTCAAGACATTAATAATACCGCCATGCCTCTAATGGTGCGCGATGCCGAGCAAAAAGTTATGCTCCCATGCTTAGAAGCTACCGTAGATGAACTTCAGAAGATAGCACAATCTACCAAGGATCAAGCTATGCTTGCGCTTACCCATGGTCAGCCGGCTAGCCCAACTACATTGGGTAAAGAACTCTTGGTTTTCGTAGATCGACTTTCTCATTGTATTAACCAAATCAAGCAACTCGAGCATTCTGGAAAATTTGGAGGTGCTACAGGAAACTTTAATGCGCATACTGTGGCCTATCCTTCCATTCATTGGGCAGAAGAAGCTAATGCTTTTTACGGCAGCCTCGGATTACAACGCCAACAGGTAACTACGCAAATTGAGCATTATGACGGACTAGCGGCAAGACTTGATGCATGGAAACGCTGCGCAGTTATTCTCGTCGATCTGTGTCGTGATATCTGGTCATATATATCAATGAATGTATTTACCCAAAAAGTTGTAAAAGGTGAAGTAGGCTCTTCGGCAATGCCACACAAAGTCAATCCGATTGATTTTGAAAATGCGGAAGGAAACCTACTCTTTGCCATAAGTCATTGTACCTTCTTTGGACAAAAATTACCGATTTCAAGACTGCAACGCGACTTAACAGATTCTACAGTAACGCGCAACTTAGGTCTACCCTTTGGGCATATTCTCATCGCTTTGCATTCATTACAAAAGGGGCTTGGCAAGCTTAAAGTCAATGTGGAAGCTATCCATGCTACACTTGAAGAGAACTGGGCTGTATTGGCTGAGGCCATTCAAACCATTTTACGAAGAGAAGGCATTGAAAACCCCTATGAGATGCTTAAGGCGCTCACAAGAACCGGTCAAGGAATTAATCAGCAAACGATTAAAGACTTCATTGAAGAGCTCGAAGTATCTGATTCGATCAAAGAAGAGTTAAGAAAGCTGAGCCCTCAAAACTACCTTGGCGATGCCGCTAGTGCATTCGATCGCCTCGAGGACTAAGGCGCTTTAAAACCTCACCTTCGTGAACAAGCCAAGCTTGCCATCGATCCATGACATATTCACGACTTTCTACAGTCAATGCTAAGTCCAAAAAGAGTCGGAAATGCCCAGTTTCTGAAATCATAAGTGCTTTATAAAAACCACGCAAGGCCTCATCCGATATATCTTTTGACAAAAGACGAAACCGCTCAGCACTGCGAGCCTCAATCAACCCTGCCATTAAAAGCTTTTCTACAAGGCGGGCATCCCGGCTCCCTCCCTTCGGAAGAAAGGCTATTAAGGCCTTTACGTACTCATCCTTTCGTTGAGGGCCAAGTGGAATGTTGCGTTTTTCAAGCTCATTTAAGACCATTCTGAAGTGCCCCCACTCTTCGGTTACAATAGGTGCTAAGGCTTTTACCACTTGTTCATAGTCAGGAAACTGCTGTATAATGGAAATACATGAAGATGCTGCCTTTTGTTCACAATAAGCATGATCGGTCAGGATAGCTCCAATATCCATTGCTGCAAGATCAACCCAACGAGGATCGGTAGATAGTTTTAAACCTGCAATCATAGCACAAAGGTGCAATTCTTTGTATAAAACTCCATGTTAACTCAATTTTAATCAACATATGACAATAAGCTTGCAACGGAAAGCTATACAGGGATGTTTATCTATTTGTACTTTTAAACCATGGCCAACGTGATTTCTACTAAAATCCCTGCTACATCATTGACTGCGTCGTCAAATACGGCAACCCTGCAGCGTCCTGAAAGAAAGCCTGATTGGTTAAAAGTTCGCCTACCCTCTGGGCAGCAATCCAGTGAGGTTTTCAAAAACATAAAGGAACACGGACTTCACACCATATGTCAAAGTGGAAATTGTCCCAACCAAGCGGAATGCTGGGGAGAAGGAACAGCTACCTTGATGATTCTAGGCAACGTATGTACTCGATCTTGCCGATTTTGTAATGTAGTAACCGGAAAGCCCCAAGATGTAGATATCTTGGAACCAAGACGTGTAGCGGAGTCGGTCAAGCAAATGGGACTTAAGCATGTGGTCATTACTTCAGTAGATCGCGATGACCTTGTCGACGGGGGATCCAGTGTCTGGATGGCCACAGTCAAGATGATTCGCCGACTGAATCCAGGGATTACCATGGAAACTTTGATTCCAGACTTCCAAGGAAAAAGGGATCAACTTGATAAGATCGTACGAGCTAATCCAGAAGTAGTGAGCCATAACCTTGAGACCGTTGAGCGGTTAAGTCGTGAGGTACGCGTTCAAGCGCGCTATGACCGAAGCCTAGAGGTATTGGATTATCTTAAACAATCCGGCATTCGGCGAACGAAAAGCGGTGTAATGCTTGGGCTCGGAGAAACAGAAGCGGAAATCTTGGAAACCATGAATGATTTACGTGCCGTGGATTGCGATGTCTTAACCTTAGGACAATACCTACAACCCACAAAAAAGCATCTCCCGGTAGCTGACTTCATTACACCTGATACTTTCGACCGATACAAAAGAATCGGTCTAGACAAAGGATTCAAGTTTGTAGAGAGTGGGCCGCTTGTGCGCTCCTCCTACCACGCTGAACGACACGTAGTATAAGACATTACTGCTATTTTAACCAAAAATAGACTTCGCACTCCGCATAGCAGATGCGAATTTTTCAATACTAAACGCTTTAGATAGCACCCGTGTTCCAAAATAATTTATAAACTGTTCGGTTGGCATGTTGCCAATCAATTGGTCTTTAGCCATTGGACAGCCACCATAGCCAAGAATAGCACAGTCAAAACGACGAACGCCAAGATCATAGGCCATATCCAACTTGAGCCTCCAGTTATAAGGCGCAGTATGCAAGTGTGCACCCACCTTGTATTGATTGAATTCTTTCATGACTGGAGTATAGAGTACTTCTATTGCACGTTCGTCGGCGAGGCCCACGGTATCTGATGGCATAAAATGTCGTACACCTACTTGGGCAAGCTTTTCCATCCAATGCATCACCATATCGACGTCATAGGCTTCATCATAGGGGTTACCAAAAGCCATGGAGAGATAAATAATAAGTTGCTTACCGTGCTTTTCCGTTTCCTCCGCAATAGATCGGACGACATCTAAGGAATCCTCAATAGATGCATTGGCATTGCGTTGCTGAAAGGTCTCAGAAACACTAAACGGAAAGCCTACAGAGTCAACCATTGGCATGGCACAAGCTTCTCGAGCTCCGCGCAAATTTGCCACAATAACAATAAACTCTGATTGTTTTTTTGATAAATCCAACCCTTCCAATACCTCTTGGGTATCGGCCATTTGCGGAATGGCCTTATGCGAAACAAAACTTCCAATATCAATGGCATTAAAGCCTACTTCAAGCAATTTGTTGTAGTAGGCAATCTTTGTTTTCGTCGATACCAAGCCTTTCATACCCTGTATGGCATCCCTTGGACATTCTGTTAACCAAATTTCTGGTAACCTTTTCTGTTCCGACATGTTATAAATTTACGATATCTACGAGGTATGAAGGAAAACAATGTCGATACAGGATTAGAAGGACAATCTTTACCGCAATTGCTTGAAGGTATGCATGCGACTACACTCGAGGTTTATCAAGCAATTGATGAAGCAATGCCTCAAATCAAAGAAGTTTGTGAATTGGTGTACAAAACGCTTGAAGATGGTGGACGGCTCTTTTACATTGGTGCTGGAACCTCAGGTCGTCTAGGTATTCTTGATGCCTCTGAGTGTCCTCCCACTTTTGGATCAGATCCAAAACAAGTTGTAGGTCTTGTAGCAGGAGGAGACCAAGCCATCCGCAATGCGGTAGAATTCGCGGAGGATGACGAGGATCAAGCGTTTAAAGATCTCTTAGCGCAAGGAATTAACAAAGAAGACGTTATTGTGGGTATAGCGGCTTCAGGCAATACACCCTATGTCGTTGGAGGACTTCGCGATGCCCAACAACAAGGAATAGCTACAGCATGTATTACCTGCAATGCTAAGAGCAAGCTACTTGCCTACGCGGACAAGCCCATTGTTGTAGATACTGGTGAAGAATTTATTCATGGAAGTACACGTTTGAAGGCTGGGAGCGCTCAGAAACTTATTCTTAACATGATTACGACGACGACCTTTATTCGTCTCGGTCACGTACAAGGCCGATTTATGATTGACATGCAACTTGCTAATACCAAGCTTTGGAGGCGAGGTATAGATTTCCTTATGAAGCAGACAAACCTAAGTGCTGGAGAGGCCCGCGACGCATTAGAAAAGCATGGTAGCGTGCGGAAGGCCCTGCAAAACATACATAATGCATAACATAGAACCCTTTTACGGTTGGAGGGACCGATATGTTGTTGAAGAAGACGAACGCTCCCCTTTCTTTGGTCACCAGCACAACGAATTTGCCTATGATCAAAAGATTTATAATTACTATGTACATCCCCAATGGAATAACTTCGGTTCGAACACCTTGCTCCTAAAATGCCTTTACACCGACTATGAGCTCGGCTACACCATTATCGAATTTATTGGCGAATGGAATGATTTTCTGCATAACGATATAGAAATGCTGATTCGAAGTATTGTCAATCCATTGACTTCCCAAGGCGTCTTCCGATTTATTCTTATCGGTGAAAACATCCTAACCTTCCACGGAGAGACCACCGATTATTATGTGGAATGGCAAGAACTCGCGTCGGATTCAGGAGGATTTGTAACAATTATCAATTTACAGGGACATGTTCGTGAAGAAATGAATGAAATAGGCTTAAACCAATGCCTTCGACTTGATATTCAAGTATTAGATTGGAGGAAATATCCCCCAGAATTTTTATTGCGCGCTTGCATACAAGAAGCCCTAGAATAAACGTTTTTTGTTTAACTACGTATAACATTATCTTTACTGAGTGTCGCGATACAATCACATAGCGGAAGGACTACCTGATTTTCTTGTTGTTGGAGCTGAACAAGCCGGAGGGCAATGGATTAAGAATTTCCTCGGAGAACACCCCGATGTTTATCTACCCTCAAGACATTTAGGGTACTTCGTTTACACGGAACGAGACAATGGATACCATCCCAATCAGAAGGAGGATGGACTCGTGCGCGATTTAGGAGATTACAAGTTTGTCTACTCACACGCCCAACCCAACCATTTACGCGGAGAATACGCCCCAATATATATGTATGATTGGATGTCTGCCATTCGCAATATTAAGCAAGTTTATGGTGCGAATTACCGCATGGTGAAAATCATAATTGCACTGAGAAATCCGGTACATCGTGCTCTTGCCCACTATCAAGATCAAGTTGAGCAAGGCATTGAAGATTTACCGTTATCTGAAGCACTATATCCCGATACCATTATCACGAGGTTAAACAATTACGACTCAGATTTCTTCGACTATCTTGGTTTTAGTTTCTATGCTGATGCCATTACTGCCTATCGGAATACGTTTGAAAACATCCACTTCTTTTGGTATGATGAAATGATCGAAGATGAAGAACGCGTCTTTCGTTCACTATGCCAATTCCTTCGATTGGACTCAGAAGCAATCCAGCTGCGTAAACGAATTAGTCAAAGTATGGCAGCGGAAGTTAAACCCAATCCTTTTACCAGTTTCTTTGGTAACCGACCTAAGCCTCTTTTTGATGGGGTTTGGATAAAAGAAAAAAACATTCCTCCGATTTCTGAAGAGTTTAGTCATAAGCTTTATGGGACCTTTATCGAAGATGTTGAGCGTGTTAAGCATACGCTATTGAAAAATGTAGATCATTGGAAAGGACCTTATCTAAGCTAACATGAATCCAATGCGACGTATTGTTTTTATGGGTAGTCCAGACTTTGCTGTTCCTGCATTGCAAGATTTACACAGTTCACAATATGAAGTAGTAGGAGTTGTCACAGCGCCGGATAAACCAAGTGGTCGAGGACAAAAAATACAATCAACCGCGGTAAAGCTCGAAGCTGAAAGACTAGGAATCCCTCTATTGCAGCCTAGAAATCTAAAAGATTTCAACTTTCAAGAAGAGCTGCGCAATCTCAGAGCAGATATTCAGGTAGTCATTGCCTTTCGTATGCTACCAGAATCCGTGTGGAATATGCCTCCTTATGGATCAATTAATCTTCATGCCTCTCTTCTGCCTGACTTACGCGGTGCAGCTCCCATTCACTGGGCTATAATCAATGGGTATAAAAAAACAGGACTCACCACTTTTCAATTGCAGCATGCGATTGACACAGGACCTATTCTAAGGCAAGAAACAGTTGAAATTGAGGAAAATATGACCACTGGTGAACTGTACAATGCCATGCGCCATATGGCGGGTAAGATGGTTCTTGATTCACTCACTATGATTGGTAATGGAGCCAAACAAATACCGCAGAAGTTAACTGGCAGAGAGTTGCCAGCACCTAAGATTCAAAAAGAGGATGCCCGCATCCAATGGAATCAACCCAATGCGGTCATACATAATCACATTCGAGGAATGCACCCATTCCCCTGTGCATGGACTACGCTAAATGATAAAAGAGTCAAAATTCATTGCGCACGCCTAACCAACACAGGTCATACCAACCTCTCGCCTGGCGAGGCCATTATCTCCATTGAAAATCTTCTATTTGTAGGATGTAGCAGTGGATGTGTCGAAATTACTGAACTTCAACTCGAGGGGAAAAAGAGAATGACCGCAGCAGCCTTTATTCAAGGGCAGGGTGCTAAAATATTTCAATTTGTTTAAGATCTACCGAACGGTAAATCGACTACCTTTGCAAAAAGATTTTTGATGAAAAAAGTAATGATTATTGGCGCGGGGGGTGTTGGGCAAGTAGTTGCTATGAAATGTGCCGAGCAAGTCAATCATTTTTCAGAGATTTTATTAGCCAGCCGGACAAAGTCTAAATGCGAACAAATTAAGGAGAAAGTTCTCGCAAAATATCCAAATACTGAAATATCAACAGCCTCTCTTAATGCTGACATTGTAGAGGACACAATTGCCCTTGTTGAGTCATTCAAACCTTATCTCATTATCAATGTCGCCCTTCCCTATCAGGATTTAGCAATAATGGATGCCTGTCTTGCAACACAGACCCACTATCTAGATACGGCCAACTATGAACCCAAGGATGTCGCCAAGTTTGAATATAGCTGGCAGTGGGCCTATCACGAGCGATTTAAAGATGCGAATATCATGGCCTTATTGGGTTGTGGCTTCGATCCCGGGCAAACCCAAATCTATACAGCCCATGCCGCCAAGCATCACTTTGATGAGATACACTTTTTAGATATTGTTGATTGCAATGGAGGTGACCATGGAAAAGCATTTGCCACTAACTTTAACCCGGAAATCAACATACGTGAAATCACCCAACCAGGACGATATTTTGAAGAGGGCAATTGGCAAGAGGTTCCTGCAATGTCCATCCATCAACCCATCTTTTATCCCAATATTGGGGAGCGTGAGTCCTACCTATTATATCATGAGGAGCTTGAAAGCCTTGTAAAACACTTCCCAACACTACGCAGAGCACGTTTTTGGATGACCTTTGGTCAAGAATACCTAACCCACCTCAGAGTACTTGAAAATGTCGGAATGACTTCAATACAACCCGTTCAACACCTGGGACAGGACATCGTGCCATTAGAATTTCTGAAGACATTACTTCCTGAGCCGTCTTCGCTCGGAGAAAACTACGAAGGAGAAACGTCTATAGGGTGCTACCTTTCAGGTATTAAGGATGGGCAAGCCAAGCATTATTACATCTGGAATAACTGTAAACATCAAGATGCATACCGCGATACTTTGGGTCAAGGCGTAAGCTATACCACGGGATTACCCGCTACCTTAGGAGCAAGCCTTATGGCTGAAGGGACATGGATGCAATTTGGTGTTTGGAATTGCGAACAACTCAATCCCGATCCCTTTATGGCAGCAGTGGGACAACTCGGTCTTCCATGGCAAGAAGAAGTTCTTGTTCAAACACCTTTTTTGGGATAATTATTGCTTCTTATGACAGCCCTCCCTAACGATCGTCCATTTTACTTACTCCACGAGGACAAAATTCAAGCTAATCTTGCACGAATACAAAAGGTAAAAAGCGCTACAAATTGTACTGTATTGATGGCCCTAAAAGCCTTTTCTCACTATCAAGTGTTTCATCTACTTGCCGAAACATTAGATGGTTGCACAGCATCTTCCCTACACGAAGCAAGATTAGCGCACGAATACTTTCCGGGACGTCATCACGCCTACAGTCCGGCATATAGTCCTAGAGATTTTCCGGAATGGACCAATTACTGCCAAACCTTCGTAGCGAACTCATTACAACAAGTAGAATTCCTTCAACATCTACAAATACAAAACAAATTGGAAGTTGGCCTACGAATCAATCCGCTGCAACCCGAGGCAAACAATCCGTTATATGATCCATCTTCACCTCAGTCACGGCTTGGCGTAATTACAAAACACCTTAAGAATCAATGGCCAAAAGGCGTAAATGGACTGCATCTGCACAATCTATGTGAGAACGATAGCCACTCTCTTGATCGCACCATAAGGGCCTTAGAACGTGACGCTCAATTTGCCTTAGAAGCCTGCCAATGGATAAATCTTGGTGGAGGTCACATGATTAGTAAACATGATTATGACGTGGACCACCTCATTCAACTCATTAAATATCTTCAAAAAAGATATGGCTTAAAGGTCATCCTTGAACCTGGAGCTGCCGTCGTATGGGAAGCAGGAGACCTCCATGCTCATGTCCTTGATATCGTGGCACAAGACGAGGTAGCCACGGCTCTTCTTGACGTAAGTATTACGGCTCATATGCCGGATTGTATTGAAATGCCCTATACACCTCAGATACGTGAAGGAAGAATCACAAGTGAGGGATGTAGATACCGTCTCGGCGGTAATTCATGTTTGGCAGGAGACTTTGTAGGTGACTACCATTTTGACCATGGTCTCTTTATCGGAGATGAAGTGGTTTTCTTAGATATGGCGCATTACACTACCGTTAAAACACACTTTTTTAATGGTGTGCATCATCCGTCGATCTACTTACGGCATACGGATGAATCATACACGTGCTTAAAAACCTTTGACTATACAGACTATCAGTCAAAACTTTGAACCCATTCGAGTTCATCCTGAACTGTAGATTGCTGTCTGTTGTAGAAATCATACAACAGATTAAAGACAAAACGAGGGTCTTCTTCATGCGGAACATGTCCTGTAGCGGGCATTTCGACTAGGTAGCCTTCTTGTAAATCCTGCATAAACCGATTGCGGTGTGCGTAGGGCAATACCGCGTCTTCTTCACCCCATAAAATCATAGTAGGTTGTGTTAGTTGCTGAATACGACTTGTGTCAGCCACTTCTTGACTTAAAATCATGGTGCGTAGCCATTGCATCCGATCGGGAAGATTCATAAAGGCGTAGCCCGCCTGGACTCGCTGGCTAAACCAATTACGTGGTAGTGCTTCTTTGTTGTAAAAACTGTAATTAGCAGCATCCGCGCGCTCTTCTCGAGATACGCCTAAGCGAAGATTAAGTATTGCACCTACATACCAAGGTGCCATTCCTTCAACGTAGGGCTGAGTAATCGAATCCCAGGCAAAGCCAGCTGGTGCCATCAACATCATCGATTGTACTAGGTCAGGACGTTCGTAGGCTACATTCCAAGACAACATCCCTCCTAGTGAATTCGCTAGAATCATGCAAGAGTCGACTCCTGCATCTTCAAGAACTGCAGTGACCGCTCCTGTAAAATGCTTTTGAAAACTAAAATCCTTAGGAAGCGTTTTGTAATTGGGTGGATTACTTAAGCCAAATCCCGGTAAATCGATGCCTATTATCCGAAAACTGTCCAAAATCGGAGTATTCTCCAAGAGGGGTGTAAAATGATAAAAACAACTGTTTAAGCCATGTATTGCCACAACAACTCGCTCTCCGTAGCCCGTGTCTACGTAATGCACTTGTCCGCCTTGATAGTCAATAAAATATGAATTGGGCGTCGTGTAGCGCTCAAAAACTATTTTTGGATCACTTTGATTTTTAGGCCAAAGAAAATAAAGCAGGCCAAGCACAAAGGGAATCGATCCCAATAGAATAACAACCGCACGCTTTAACCTAGAATATCTTGGTTTGGGAGATGCAGTTGATGAGTGTGGCATAGATAAAATATCTTACAGTAGATAATTTGTACTAAAACCAACGCTTACGACGGAAATAGAGCCAGAAAAACAAAGGAAGTACGAGGGAAATACCCAATAAGGTCCAAAATGGCCATAAAGACGTTTGCCCTGCCTCTTGCATAGGCAAGGCTATATTCATGCCGTAAAAGCTTGCAATGACCATCGGAAGGGTTAAAACAATGGTTATCACAGTAAGTCGCTGTACTGTGCGACCTAAGTTGTTTGAAATGATTGAGGCAAAGGCATCCATCATACTATTTACAATATTCGTATATATATCAGCCATCTCGGAGGCCTGACCATTGTCAATTATGATATCCTCGAGAAAGTCATCTTGCTCTTCATTACCTTGAATCTTTAAGAAATTCGTGCGCCGCATGCGATTCATCATTAAATCATTGGCACGAAGGTTTGTTACGAAGTAAACAAGGCTTTTTTGGAGGTCTAGGAGGTTTTTGAGATCTCGATTTCGGCTAGACCGATAAATCTCACTCTCAAAGGTGTAACGCTTAGTATTTATTTCCTTTAGGTAATACTGGAAATAATGGACATTGCGATCAAGCAACCTCAGGGTAAACCACTGCTGGTCCTCTACCCTAAGCATTTTGATACGACCATGAAGAAAATCATCAATGACCGGATTCTTGAAGGAAGAAATTGTGATGATAAAATCAGGCGTTGATATGATACCAATCGGAATGGTGATGTACAATGCCTCATCTTTTACGAAGGCCTCGTTTCGCACCGGTGTGTTGACCACAACGAGATCAATCTCTTCTTCGGATTCATAGCGAGAGCGTTCGTCAGTATCAAGACTATCTGTAAGGAAGTCAATAGGTACACTATTTTGAGAAGCAAAGTCCTCTAACTGACTTCGATCAAAAGGAGGATAGATGTTTACCCAACACCCCTTTTCAACTTGCTCTAAACGCTCAAGCCTTCCGTTTTTCTGTGTTAAAATATCGATCATCCTCCTCCATTTATTGATTACTAAATAAGGTTTTCAAATCAGTGGCCTTGTTAGGATCAAGACGACCTGCAAGAACCAAACGCATTTCGCGACGTTTTAATGCCCCCTCGTAACGGTCTTTTTCCTCAGCAGTTTCTGGGAGCAACTCAGGAGAAGGCTTAGGTCGTCCGTTACTATCTAGCGCTACAAAGGTATAATATGCAGCGTTACACTTATAACGCGTCTTGGTAGGAATATTTTCTGCCCAAACCTCAATGTAAGTTTCAATAGAGGTATTAAAGGCTCTTGTAACCTCTGCATTAATGGTGACTACATCACCTAGTTTGATGGGGTTTTCAAAAGATACTTGATCTACGGAAACCGTAACAACCACCGATTGAGCATGCTTTCCTGCAGCAATTGCAGAAGCAATATCCATCCAATGAAGGATTTTCCCACCACGTAGGTTACCCAAAGCATTCGTGTCGTTAGGCAACACAATCTCCGTCATCGTAGTGCGAGAATATGAAGGAGTGTGTACTTCCATGACATTAATTTGACTTAAAAATAGGGACTACAGCGCTTTATAAATAAGAAACATGCGTACATCAATCTGTAAGTGTAGTACTTCGTGGACATTTTCAACGATTACGTATGGATTGAGACCGAGCTAGTGCGCTTTACTCTCCCCCTCCAAGAAATGATAATACAGGCAGCGCTTGATAGCTAAAATCAAAAAGCGCTTGATTTTCCCAAGGAGAAGCATCGGTTGCTTGAGGGCCTTTCCAAGCAATCAACTCCCCTCCCCAATAACAATATCCAATCCCTCCGTCAACAGTACGAACTCGATTCGTCACATCCCTTACGAAATCTGACTGTCCTCCTGGAGATGCCGGATATTCAGGCAAGATTAAATGTTCTTGAAGTCCTACGATATTATTAGTATAGTCATTCCAATCCAAGGTAAAAGGATAAGCGGTTTCTGCAATCACAACGTCTTTATCGTAAATAGTCGATAGCTGCTGCATGGTAACAGACAGGCTATCTAAGTTTTTTCCATGCCAAATAGGATAATACGAGAGTCCTATGATATCATAATCTACCGAATCGACTATATCATAAAACCACTCAGCACCGCTAATACCGGCGTAATGAATTATAATTCGACAGCCACTTGAAGTTGTGCGAACAGCCGTACTACCCTGTTCTAGTATTTGCAGAAATCCCTCTTGATTATCCGTGATATGTCCGTGAGGGTGTAACAAGCCACTATTAATCTCATTTCCCAATTGAACGTAATCAGGACGAATCGCTCTAACAACCTTTTCTGTGTATTGGTATACAGAGTCCGCTAATGCCTCAAACGAAAGATTCTGCCATTGCATTGGCGGGCTTTGTTGACCAGGATCCGCCCAAGTATCCGAATAATGAATACTCAACCAGACCTTAAAACCCTGAGCTTTTACTTCATTTGAAAAGGCCAGTACCTCCTGGAATCCTGAATGCCCCTCGCTTGGATTTACCCATAGCCGCAAACGGATCGTATTAATTCCCTCTTCTTTAAGAATATTCAACAGGGGCTCAACTTCTCCCAAAGCATTGTAATAATTCGCATTGGAAAGCGCTATTTCAGGGTAAGATGAAATGTCGACAGCTTTTATAATATTTCGCTGTCCTGAATTGGGACCCGGAGCAATAGACTCGCGTTCGTCTTCACAAGAAGAAGCGCATATCATAAATACTAGGATAAGAACATATATTCTGGACCAAGTCCTTACTAGGCAACGTTTTATGCCGTTTACCACAGGCTTGGTAAAAAGCCCAACTACTCCCCCATTACAATACCGATAATTACTGCTTGAGTAACACACTGAGGAGCTCAGTTACATTAGTGGATGTATTTATACCCGTTACATTAACCCGAGTGCCGTCAACATTTTCAAACTGAAATTTAAGTTCACCAAGGAAGCTTTCTGAACTTGAACAGCTATCGGCAAAAATAAATGACACTTCATAGGTAGTAGCATCCAGCAATACATCATTAACTTCTAGGAAGCATGTGTCTGTTTCACATCTATCGTTAATTGAAGGATTAGGTAAAGCTGAGTCTATGTCATACTCAAGCCACCTAGTTTGTGAAAACTCAAGTCTCCCATCTGCTGTATCTAAATCGTTAGGATCATAATAAAACCAATCTCCCTGTAACCAAGAAGGCACGTTGAGCTCACATGGTCCCTGATTGTTATCGCCTGGCCCATTACTTCCACCATCATCATTTGAACAAGCAAAGACTAATAGAATAAAGCACAAAAAGAGACCTTGAAGAATTTTCATACTGATTG
>PAPS01000012.1 GCA_002708985.1 Saprospirales bacterium
GATAATTTAAAAAATAATATTATGATGAATACTAGATATTTTAACCCTTTCCTTCTCTTCTTTGTCCTTTTGGGCGTGATGGCTTCATGTGGTAACGCAATCAACGAAGGACAATGAACATAATTATTCCAATGGCAGGCTGGGGATCAAGGCTACGCCCCCATTCCCTAACCGTTCCCAAACCCATGATGCCGGTTGCTGGGGACCCTATAGTGGCCGGCCTCTGTAAGTCGCTTATTCAATTGGCGGGCAGAGCGGATTGTTTGCACTTTGTTATTCGAGAAGATTTCGGAAACGAGGTAGAAGAAAAGCTTCAAGACATTGCGCGAGACTTAGACGCGGAGTGTCGCATTGATTATCAAACCGAGCCCTTAGGTACAGCACATGCTATTTTGTGCGCATCTTCATCCTTGGAAGGAGAGGTAATCATCGGATTTGCAGATACCCTGTTCGAAGCGACATTCGACTTAGACCCTACAGCAGATGCTACAATATGGGTCAAACAAGTAGAGGATCCACGTGCCTTTGGGGTAGTCAATCTGAATAATTCTAATCAGATTACATCTTTTGAAGAAAAACCTGAAGAGCCGACCTCAGACCTAGCGATTATTGGAGTGTATCACTTTAAAGATGCTGCCGCCATTCACCGTGAAATGCAATATCTTATTGATCATAATATTCGGAGTAAGGGAGAATACCAGCTTACCGATGCTCTAGAACAGTTGCGCCAAAAAGGCACGATCTTTGTCCCTGGGGTGGTAAATCAATGGATGGATTGTGGAAACAAGGCCATAACAGTTAGAAGCAACGCACAAATGCTTGATATCAAAGCAGCCCAAGGCTCTTTGGTTATGCAGGGTAGCGTAAAGAATTCGGTGCTTATTGAGCCAGTTTACATTGAGGAAGGGTGCGTTATTGAAAACAGCGTGGTGGGTCCACATGTTACTTTGGGGCCTAATACGGTGATTAAAAACTCTCTTGTTTCCAACAGCCTGGTACAGCATGATACAGAGATTGTTAATGCAAGCATTGACGATTCTATGATTGGATCAAAGTGTTCTGTGCATGGAAAGGCGGCTGATCTTAGCATTGGAGATTATACGAATATTCAACTGTAAAGTGCGGTATGCCAAGAATTTTATTCATTGCATTATTAGTCTTTTATGTAGCATCGAATCCATTATATGCTCAAAAGAAGGATAGGGGAAAGAAAAAGCAATCCAATAAGGAGGAGCAATTTTCGGAAATGGATAGAGTTTCTGGCGAGCGAGCATTTTTCGAGGGTATTAAGTATCGTGCTGTTGACAATTACGAAGAGGCCATAGTATCTTTTGAGGCCTCCCTATCGTTTATCCCTAATAACGACGCTGCGCATTATGAGTTGGCAGTAATCTATTTTAAAGAACTCGACTTTAATCGTGCAGATTATCACTTAACGCAGGCACTTTCGATCGACCCTAATAACACATGGTATATGGCGTTTTTGGCCGAGATATATGTCGGTAATAATAAATTGAGGGAAGCTTGCAGACTTTTTGAAAATCTTCATGAAGAGGAACCTCTAAAGCGCAGTCATTTAAATAACATCGCAATCGTAGAACTGATGATGCGCGACACATTATCTGCCCTTGACTCATATGAAGAATATATTGAACGTTATGGATTAGATAATGAGGTTTACATTTCATATATCGAAGTGCTTAAGGCACAGCGAGCATGGGCCGACATGGAGGATCTGAGTAAGAGATATTTTGTTGAGCGCGGTGGAAGCCCGCAATCTTTTCAGGACCACTTGGCTGCGCTCTTATATCAAGGTAAAGATCATGCATTAGAGGCTTGGTTAGGTGAAGGAAAAAACATAAAAGAGCTCGCTCCATCTGTTGTGGACTTCTCTGCCAATCGCGCACTTTCTAAGGGCGATATAACCAGGTGGCTGAATGCCCTTAGAGAGTTAAATGACTTTGGAAATCAAGGGTTTTCTTTCCAGAAAAAGCAAATTAACCAATGGGTAAAGTCCTACAGCACTTTAACTGACAGGCGGATTGTGGCTTTTGTTGATTCTATGGTTTTGCATCATGAAGTAAGTGGTGATCTGAAGTATTTGACCACATTGTACATCCTTTACCAAAAGCATGGCGAATATGAAAAAATGATCGGGGCTCTAAATAAAGGAATCAATCTCGATAAAGGCGACTTTAGTCTATGGCGAGAACTCTTCTATGCGTATTATGATGTAGAGGACTATGAAAGCCTTTTGAGTGCCACAGAAGAATCAACGGCTTATTTTTTTGCGCAGCCTCTGATTTACTTTATGCAGGGTGTTGCCTACAGCAAGCTTGGACAACTTCCTGCGGCTATTGAATCATGGAATAAAACAATACCCCTTGCCTCTTCAAGCCAACCGACGCTATATATCCAAACCCTAACTGCACTTTTTGATCTCTACGAGGAGGACTCCAAAATTCAGGGTGCGATTGATCTGTTAAGATCCCAAGGAGATGTTAATCAATTTCAATCCTATGAAGTTGTTGAGTTTTTAGGAGATAGCTATGCGCGCTTTGGCCTGGCCTCGCGTGCAGTTCTTTTTTATGAACAAGCCATAATGCTTGGTGGTGCCGAAGAGTTTATACAACCCAAAATACTCGGAATCAATCCATAATGCGTCAAAGTATATCATATGGCGCGCTGCTCTTGGTGCTTGTTTTGGGGTTATCTATGACCTGTTGTAAGGTGCTCAAGCAAAAGCAGCAGTTTGCCTCTTTAGGGGGCAACTGGTTGAAGGGTTTGGATACGCTAGAGATGATAACCTTTGCTTCTATCTTATACGATAATCAGAGTCAGCGATTTAAGGCAAAGTTTAGAACCAATGGTGGCGAGAGGGTTTGGGGACAGTTTACTAAATTTGGATTTGAAGGGGCTCGGATTTTGTTTTCTAGGGATTCAGTACAGGCGCTTAATCGCTTGGAACGAACCTACTATTCAGGAACAATCGCGGGGCTTGACGCCCTTGGATTACCGGCTATTAGTGATTACGATTTGATGATGTCTTGGATGTTTGGTGTGGTATTAGATCAAGATGACTTTCAAAAAGAGGACTCTCTATGGTTATCACCTGCAGGATTGCCGGTTAAAATTATTGCATCGGACGCTCAGGGGGTAAATCACCTAGAAGTATATGAGCCCTCTATTGAACAATGGGCCACACTTCAATGGATGAATATTGAAGATTTAGAAGGAGGGCTGTGGGCCAAAGATCGCACCTTGATTGTCGAAGCAGAGGGCTTAGAAGTTTCTCTATCAACAAATTCCTTGGAAAAGAAAGGTCCCTATGATATTCCTTTTGAAGTACCTTCATCCTATGAGGTCATTGAACCATAGCCTACTTTTTAGTTTTTTTTTCTCTGTGGTAGGCTTGGTGTGGGTGGCTGGTTGGTTGCACGCACAGGATCAGGAGACTTCGTCATCCATATTGAGCAAACAGGATAAACTGCGAAATGATTTAGCAAATTTGGAGGGAGATATACAGCGCCTTGAAAGCCAACAACAAGTGACGATTAATCAATTAAGATTACTCAATATTCAACGACAAATTCAAGACTCCTTGGTAAATCTTCTTCGGCAGGATAGTGTTCAGCTAGCCTATAGTTTGGACTCCTTACAAGAAGAGGAGGGCAAAACCCGTGATGAATATGAACGACTTAAAGGAAATTGTGCTGATGCAGTTCGAATGGCCTATCGATATCGAGTTTCACAGAGCCGGTCAATGTATGTTTTGTCATCTACCTCTTTTGAAGACGTATTTCAGCGTTATCGGTTTATGGGAAATTTATCTAGAGTGTTGAATTACAAAATGCGTGCCGTGCAAGAAATTCAAGACTATTTAGTGTTTGTCCAGAATGAGGTGAAGGCAAAAATAACAGTACTCGAATTTAAGAAAGCCGAACTCCTTGAAGAACAACGTGCCCTTAGGGCGTCGGAAGACCAGTATAACGCCATCTTGCTTTCATTGGAAAATGATATGGTTCGCCAGCAGCAAATTAAATCGGAAATACAGGCCAACATCAGTGCTCTAGATCTTCGGCTCAAAGAGATTTTAGAAGAAGAAGCACGGATGGAGCAAGAAAGGAAGGCAAGCTTGACCAAGCCAGATCCGGCAGACGTTCAATTAGCGAATTCTTTTGCAGCCAATAAGGGTCGTTTTGAATGGCCGGTCAACAACGGGCGTATCGTTACCCGTTTTGGTCAAGTAAGCCATCCGGACATGCCCTCTATACTTATCCAAAATAATGGGTTAGACATTGAAACAACGCCAAATGCAGAAGTGCGTGTTTTGTACAAAGGCAAAGTTTCCCGTGTTTTTGAAATGACCAATGTTCACTGGACAGTGATTGTACAGCATGGCCCATATTTCACTGTATATAGCAACTTATCTCGGCCTGTGGTCTCGAGGGGTCAATCGCTTTCTTCAGGTCAAGTTATAGGATCTATTTACAGCGAGGGATTGGGAGCCCTTTCCCCAAGAATACACTTGGAAATTTGGAAGAACAGTGTTAAGCTTAATCCAGAAGTATGGATACGGTAAAACCATCGCCAAATAACACGCCTGCACAGATAAATATTCGGACGATGGCTCGTGAAAACTTAGCCCAATGGCTTGAGCAAAATAATGAGCCTTCTTTCAGGGCTAAGCAGATTTTTGAATGGCTTTGGGTTAAAGGGGCAGATCATTTTGATATGATGACTAATCTTCCGAAAAGTCTTCGGGTAAGGCTCGAAAAGTCTTTTGTTTTTCACATTGCAGAAGTAGATATTGTCCAAAAAAGTCAAGATGGGACGATTAAGGTTGGATTTGCTCTCCACGATGGCAGGATGGTTGAAGGGGTTATTATTCCAACAAGCAAAAGGATTACGGCTTGTATTTCCTCTCAGGTTGGTTGCTCTCTTCAGTGTTCGTTTTGTGCCACAGGACAACTTGCGCGTGATCGCAATTTGGCTTTTTCTGAAATTGTAGATCAAGTTCGGGGGTTGAATAGATTTTCCATAGACCAATTTGGAAGAGGTCTTACCAATATTGTGTTTATGGGGATGGGAGAACCCTTACTTAACCTGGAAGAGGTGTTTCGAGCCACCGAAATTCTTACTGCCGAAGAGGCAATGAATATGGCTTCAAGGCGGATTACTCTTTCCACAGTGGGCGTTGCTCGAGGTATTCGAAAGTTAGCGGAACGCGGCAGTAAGTTTAATTTGGCGTGGTCTCTCCATGCAGCTACCAATGAAAAACGAGCTCAAATTATGGACATCAACAAAAGCAATCCTATTGAAAAAGTGGTGGAAGCCATGAAGGAATTTTATGCCCGCACGAAACGAAAAATAACCCTGGAGTACATACTCTTTCACAAGTTCAATGATTCACAAGAGGATGCGAGGAATCTTGTTAAGATTGCCAAAGAGTTTCCTTGTTTTATCAACCTTATTGAGTACAATTCGGTGGTGGGAGTGTCATTAGAACGATCAACACCAATAAGGTCACGCCGGTTTTTAGAAATATTAACGGACAGCGGATTAGAGGCGCATATCCGAAGAAGCCGCGGTCACGATATTGACGCTGCTTGCGGTCAACTAGCCGGAAAAAACAATGATTAAAATAGGTTGTTACCATAAACATGGGTAATGCTTCTCTCCAATACAAAGACCTTTCAGTGTGCGTTATATCCGTTCAGGATTTTACATCTAACCACTGTGATTTGGTGGCCGACATGCTTCCCTTTCAAGAAGTAGATTACCTCACTCATTTGGCTCAGAGCAATCCAGCAATTGAACACTTTGTCTGCGCAGTCTATGATGGCGATACCTTATTGGCGCGGGCTTATCTCCAAAGGATGCTGTTTAGAGGAGAACGACTAGATAGTTTTCGCCCAAATAGGTGGCTAGCTCAAAAGTTATACGACATTATTGTCCGTCCGATTCGTTGGAGAGTACTGTCTTTGGGCAGCATTTTTACTACGGGCGATAATGGCTTGGTTTTTTCCAAAGAGTTAAGTCAAGAGGCAAAGGAAGAGGTTTACGGATACTTCCTTTATCAATTACAAAATGGTTTGATACCCTATGATGGATTACTGATTAAAGATGTTTATATGGCAACTGATTCCTGGATGATTGATAGCCTAAGGAAACGCGGTTTTTATATGACCCCTTCAGAACCCGACATGATATTGGAGAATGTCACACGCTTTTCTACGATGGAAAAGTATGCCGCGGCATTGCGGGCCAAATACCGAACGAAGTACAATCAGGTAGCCGAGCGGAGTAAAGACTTACGAGTAGATGATTATAGCAACTGGGGTGAAGCACCAACGGAGACGATGTTCCCGCTGTATGTAAACATTATGTC
The DNA here is from genome assembly GCA_002708985.1 of Saprospirales bacterium. Classification (GTDB taxonomy): domain Bacteria; phylum Bacteroidota; class Bacteroidia; order Chitinophagales; family UBA8649; genus UBA8649. The sequence continues at coordinate 6,392 of PAPS01000012.1, forward strand.
TGCTGTAGACTTCTACATACAGCTGATGTCGCCTGCATATTTTCAGATAGATGGAAATTCTTCTTCAAGTCTTCCAAAACTGAGAACATATTCTGTCGATGGCCAGGTTATTGGATGGATTTCCTGGTTTGAAAGTGCCAATCGGATTCATGCTCATCTGATTGGGTTAAATCACAAAAGAGCCGGAAGATATAAGGCCTATCATAGAATTTTATACGACCTAGTTGAGTTGGGTATACAGCATAAAAAAGACACCGTTTGTTTTGGGAGAACTTCACAACAAGCAAAATCCAATGTGGGCGCTAAGCCAAATGCGATGGCATCAGCGGTCTATCATCGCCGGAAGCCCATGCGATACCTGATAAAATCTTTTGCGCAATCCGTTGTTTTGGATACAGAAAATCTAAGGCAGGCATTTCGATAAATCTTTTTTAATATTGAGGAAAATTTGGTTATGAATATTGGGGTACCTAAAGAAATAAAAAACAACGAAAACCGGGTGGCTATTACTCCTGGTGGAGTGTTGGAATTGACAAAAAGAGGCCACGCGGTACGCGTTCAAACGCAGGCGGGAATGGGAAGCGGATTTAGCGACGAAGACTACGTTGAGGCTGGGGCATCCATTGCACCAACGATAGAAAGTGTCTATGAAGAGGCAGAGATGATTGTCAAGGTAAAAGAGCCCATTGATGCAGAATATGGTCTTTTACGTGAGGGCCAGCTCATCTTTACCTATTTCCACTTTGCGTCAAGTGAGCCCCTAACTCACGCTTGTATCGAGTCACAGGCGGTGTGCCTAGCCTACGAAACAGTAGAAAGTGACAATGGCGCTTTGCCACTACTCATTCCGATGAGTGAGGTGGCAGGACGTATGTCCGTTCAACAAGGTGCAAAATACCTGGAGAAACCCATTCAAGGCAAAGGTGTATTGTTGGGTGGCGTGCCAGGTGTTGAGCCAGGAAGGGTACTAATTCTTGGAGGGGGTATTGTAGGAACACAAGCGGCTCAAATGGCAGCTGGCTTGGGGGCTATGGTAACTATACTCGATGTAAATCTGGACCGCTTACGCTACCTCAATGATGTGATGCCTGCAAATGTTGTTACTCGTTTTTCTACAGAAATGACCATTCGAGAATTAATTCCTCATATGGATTTGATTGTAGGTGCCGTGCTGATTCCAGGTGCTAAGGCTCCAAGCCTAATAACAAGGGATATGCTATCCATGATGCACAAGGGAACTGTGCTAGTTGACGTGGCGGTTGACCAAGGAGGATGTATTGAAACTTGCAAGCCTACGACACACGAAGATCCTACCTATATAATTGATGATATTGTTCATTATTGCGTGGCGAATATGCCAGGGGCCGTTCCTTACACCTCGACGATTGCATTAACAAACGCAACACTCCCTTATGTGATAGAGTTGGCCAATAATGGGTGGAAAGAGGCATGTTCTAGGCGAAAAGACTTATTGAAAGGACTTAATGTCGTTCAAGGCAAGGTAGTATATGAGGGAGTGGCTGAAGCCTTTAATCTTCCCTATGTCGCGGTGGAAACGCTCTTTGACTAAGAAAACGAGGTTCATAGCTTTTACCCTGCTATTCCTGAGGCAAGGCATTCGCTGAATTTGAATTCTTTACTGCTAGTAATAAGGGCCTGAGCGAATCAATGGCTGAATTCAGGGTAAGTGAAGCACCCTTTTTCTTTCCATATTTAACGATAATAGCTGCCTTGGGTAATTCACGATAATGAGACAATAGACTTGCGCTCGCTTCTCTTAATAAGCGTTTCACCCGGTTACGACTATGCGCTTTCGCAAAAAATCGCTTGGGTACGCTGAACCCAATGTTGAATTCTTGGTAGGGGATGAAGATGATGGTATAGGGGCCCTGATTAATGCGGGTACCCTTAGACATTAGCTTTCCCCACAAAAGGGTGCTTTTCAGACTGTAGCGTCTACTTAAGACGTTTTTCGTCGGAAACGGTGAGTTTTTTTCTTCCTTTGGCACGACGGGAGGCAATAACTTTTCGGCCTCCCTTACTTATCATACGCTCACGGAAACCGTGCTTGTTTTTACGTTTTCTTCTCGAAGGCTGAAATGTTCTTTTCATGATGAATGATTATTATACCCTTTTTATGGGTAGGCGAAGGTACAACAATCTATCTAAACAAACAATATGAAGTACTTTTCTTAGAAGGACTGCCATACTTTTTTGTTTTGGCATTCGTTTTAAGCATGTTTTCATCTATTTCTATCATTTTGCTTAGCCGGACAAAGGCTTTGTAGATTCTCATGGACATCAACTCCAACTTTGTTGAGATGCAGGGGGTCTAAGCTGATGATATTTTAGAGATCTTTATATTATGGAGAAATATACTCAATCGTCAACTCAAAGGAGCCTAGCTTCCTATTTGTTAATGGTTTTTGGCTGCTTTGCCATGTTGACCAATTCTGCTTGGGCTCAAGGAAGCTTTTCGCGTGCCGTCGACTATCCCTTCCTTCATCCTGAAGCGAATGTTATTCAGTATTATTCAGATAGTGCACTTATTCATGTGAGGGATGCTTGGAATAATGCGGATAGTAATGCGTTTGTTATTGCTCACTTTGGCGATGAGCATGTTCAAGGTGATATGTTCACTGGGCATTTACAAGAAATTCTTCAGGAAGAAGCTGGCGATGGCGGTTGGGGAATGGTTCAACCCCATTCGATTGCGCACACCTTTAGTTCAGTATACTACACCAGCAGTCATAAAGGCGCATGGCGATATGATATTGCCAGTAGAATGACACCATCCATTCCTAGGGGGGTGTCTGGCATGGTGGCGAAAACAGCTGATGAAAATGCTCAGATTTCTTTTGAATTTAAAGAAAAGCTTCCTCAACGGACTATGAGGCTTCAGATATTTTGTGAGGCGAGCAATAGTTTCGATGTATTGTGGGTTTCTGGCGAAGATACCGTCCTTATTCAGCCCTCTTCAATGAATGCGGATTCAGGCTACATTGAAGCGCTTATACCTTCATTCGAACGTGAGTTCACTTTGATGTGTCAAAAATCGGCACCGAGTCAATCAGGTTTTATTTTTCATGGAGCTAATCTTCTTTCTGCTGAAGATTCTGGACTTGTTTATCATTCTCTAGGCGTAGAGGGTTCTGGATATGCCGGAATACTTAACGCAGAATCGTTTAGTGCACAATTAGCAGCACTTAATCCAGATTTGATTATCCTTGACTTTTCCGTGGGCGAACTAAGTGGACGAGATGTTTTAGGTCCTTTTACCAAGAAAAACATAAGCCGAACTATCGCTAAGGTCAACCGTGCATGCCCCAATGCAGCCATTTTATTATTGTCAGGGCAAGATATGTATCGCAGTAAGCAAGAAAATGTGGCAGTAACCGAAGAATATTCGGCTTTGCTTCATGAGATTGCTAAAGAGAAGGGGTGCCTATTGTATGATTGGTTTTGGGCTTCCGGGGGAAGGACTAGAATTTTAGATTGGAAAACGCTACAATTGGCCAATTTAAACCTTATTTCGTTGAAACCTAAAGGATATAGGCTCAAGGCCGAGATGTTGGGCGAGGCTCTCCTCGTTGCCCTAAATGAAGAGACAATTCAACCCACAGAAGTTGAGGTAGAGGCTTTTAGAGAAGCCCAAGCAGAACGCCTTCTAGATTTCCAAACCCTAGAGGTGATTGCAACAAGTACAACGACCCAAGAAGTTACTACCTCAAACACAACTATCCGCGCGTATTCGCCCCCAACGGTTGAGTCTGGTAGTGCTGTGTCTACTAGCAATAGTTCAAGTTCCTCGAATTCAAATCAAAGGATTACACATGTAGTAGAAGAGGGAGAGGTATTGAGCGTGATTGCCGAGCAATATAATGTGGGTCTATCGCAGGTTATAGGGTGGAATAACATTACAGATGCGGCGAGCTTGCGCATAGGTCAAGAATTGGTTATTTATCCTGGACAAAGTGTTTTCACTGCGGGAGGCACATCCACAAGCAGCCCGTCCTCCTCCTCGTCGTCTAAGGTGATTCATACGGTAAAGTCTGGAGAGGTATTGAGCGTGATTGCCGAGCAATACAATGTGGGTCTATCGCAGGTTATAGGGTGGAATAACATTACAGATGCGGCGAGCTTGCGCATAGGTCAAGAATTGGTTATCTACCCAGATGAAAGCAATCTAGACTAGAAATTTTTATCCATTCATGGATACCAAGAACTCTTCATTGGATCGAGTTCCCTTCATGTGATTGAGAATAAAGTCCATGGCTTCTTCGCTATTCATGTCTGCCAAGTGATTTCGTAAAATCCACATTCGCTGCAATTGTTCTTTGCCCAGCAGAAGGTCTTCTCTACGTGTGCTTGAGGCAACGAGATCAATAGCAGGATAAATTCTACGATTGGACAAACGACGATCGAGCTGTAATTCCATGTTTCCAGTCCCCTTGAATTCTTCAAAAATAACTTCATCCATTTTTGAACCTGTTTCAATAAGTGCTGTGGCAAGAATAGTTAATGAGCCTCCGTGTTCGATATTTCGGGCAGCTCCGAAGAATTTTTTCGGTTTATGTAGGGCATTTGCCTCAACGCCCCCTGATAATACTTTACCCGATGCAGGAGATACGGTATTGTGAGCACGAGCAAGACGGGTTATTGAATCAAGGAGAATAACCACGTCCATACCGCCCTCTACTAATCGCTTGGCTTTTTCAAGGGCAATGGTAGAAACTTTTACATGTCGGTCAGCGGGCTCATCAAATGTAGATGCCAAAACTTCAGCTCGCACACTGCGCTCCATGTCTGTTACTTCTTCGGGTCTTTCATCAATCAATAAGACCATAAGGTATACTTCTGGGTGATTATGAGCTATGGCATTAGCTACGTCTTTTAGAATAGATGTTTTTCCTGTCTTTGGCTGAGCCACAATCATACCCCGCTGTCCTTTTCCAATGGGCGTAAAGAGGTCCATTACTCTCGTGGATAAAGTATTTTTTTCGCCTTCTAAAGAGAGGTTTAATTTTTCTTCTGGGAAGAGAGGTTTTAGATAATCGAAAGGAATACGATTCTTAATCTTTTCTGGACTCATGCCATTGACTGATTCCACCTTGGTCAACGCAAAATACTTTTCACCAGGTCTTGGTGGGCGAATAAATCCTTTTACCGTATCTCCTGGCTTCAGTCCACTAGATTTGATCTGTCCTGATGAAACATAGATGTCATCTGGCGAACTTAGGTAATTGTAATCACCCGAACGAAGAAAGCCATAGCCATCGTTCATTAACTCAAGAACTCCCTCGCCAGCGATACATCCATCAACTTTCACATCAAATACGTATTCTTTCTTTGGTGGCCTTCTATCGTTTTGATGCCCTTTTGAATCCGAACCATGGGAATGATCTCTACCTCGACCTTGTTCTTTGTCGTTATTTTTTCTTCGATCATTGGATGATTGATTTTTCTGAGAGTTACGGCGTCGCTTATTATCCCTTGGGTGGTTTTCTTCATTTTGACCCTTCTCATCCTCATTTGCAGAGGAGGGCTTTTCTTCAGCCTTGTTTGAAGAAATCGACTCTTCCATCTTTTTAGTTGGGCGTTTTGTGTTTTTACGTGCCGGTGGCTTTTCGTTGGTAGCACTGCCAGCGGCTGGCTCTTTATTGGCTTGCGCATCTAAAATGGCGTGCACTAAATCCATCTTTGCCATACGTTTAAAGCCCTTAACACTAAACTGCTCAGCAATTTCTTTGAGTTCTGGAACGATAAACGCGTTCAGTTGTTCAATATCGTACATGAAATAAATTGTGAATTGGAAGGAAATCAGGAATAAATAGAATAAATTCCAATGCAAGAATAACTAATTCTTAACAATAGTTGCAATATTTTGATAAAAACTAGGGTACAATTTGAAGGATTTATCGTTTTTTACGCTAGAAAGATATCATGATTGATTTACAATGGATCCGGGCTAATACAGAAGTCGCTAAATCTAGACACAGCAAACGCCCTAGTACCTCTTCGGAAGAGATCGACCATTTGATAGCTCTTGATGCCCTAAGGCGAAGCGCTCAAGGCAAATTGGATGAGGCAAAAACAGAGGCCAACGCGGCAGCCCAAGAGGTGGGTAAGCTTTTTCAGACAGGGCAAACAGACAAGGCAGAACTTCTTAGAGAGCAGACCAAAGAATTAAAAGCGACAATTACTTCCTTAGAACAGACCATGCGTGAGGCAAACGATGCCCTCAATGCCCACTGGATTCAACTTCCCAACCTTGCCTTTGACGAGGTTCCAGAAGGAAAAAATGAAGAGGATAATCAAGAGGTTCGTCGTTCAGATAGGCCGTGTAGGGAGGCTAGTACACCCCATTGGGAAATTGCAGAGCATCTCAATCTATTGCGTATGGATTTAGGGGTTAAGCTCTCAGGAAGTGGTTTTCCTGTCTATGTAGGGCACATGGCTAAGTTACAACGTGGACTTGTCGCCTATTTTTTAGATGAAGCAAACAAGGCTGGGTATGCTGAATTTCAAGTGCCTCACCTAGTAAATGAGGATTCCGCAAGAGCGACAGGGCAATTGCCTGACAAAGAAGCTCAAATGTATGAAGCGACCTTAGATGGACTATACCTGATCCCAACGGCTGAAGTGCCATTAACCAACCTTTACAGAGATGCCTTGATTCAAGAAAACGAGTTACCGATCAAGATAACAGGTTATACTCCTTGTTTTCGAAGAGAGGCTGGCTCTTATGGAAAGGAGGTACGAGGGTTAAACCGCTTACATCAGTTTGATAAGGTGGAAATTGTACAAATTGTACCGCCAAAACACTCCGAGGCAGCCCATCAAAATATGGTAAATCATGTCGAGAGTTTGTTGGATTCTTTAGAAATGCCTTTTAGGATTCTGAATTTATGTGCCGGAGACCTAGGGTTTGCTGCAGGAATTACCTATGATTTTGAAATTTGGTCTCCAGGTCAGTCGCGCTGGCTTGAAGTAAGTTCTGTATCTAATTTTGGCACATTCCAGACAAACCGCCTTCGCCTTAGGTATCGTGATAAAGACAACAACAAGATTAAGCCCCATACATTAAATGGAAGTGCTCTAGCTATTCCTCGTATTGTTTCGGGCTTACTTGAGCAGGGTTGGGATGGCGAAGTGGTGCATTTACCCAAAGTGCTTCATGCCTATTTAGGAACGGATAGATTAACCAAACAAGACGTGAGATTATGAACTTAAAATATCAAGGCATATCCTTCCTTATCCGTGGAATTGCTTTCCTGACCCTAGGGGTCTTCATGGCTGTTTCGGAATTTTTGCTTTCTAAAACACCACTTCAACTTCGATGGCAAGCCCTATTGGCCTTTCCTTTGGGGGTTTATGGAATAGTTCGCTTAATACAGGGAGTCAAATGTCTTAAGGCGTACAAAAAATTACACGTCGAGCAAAACGAAGTACAAGAAGAATAATTAGATTTCAAGTATGCAACACGATAAGATTTTTGACCTCATTGAATTAGAACATAGGCGTCAGCTCGAGGGAATCGAACTGATTGCCTCAGAAAACTTTGCAAGTCCAAACGTTATGAAGGCGGCGGGGAGCATCTTGACTAACAAGTATGCCGAAGGGCTGCCCAAAAGACGGTATTACGGAGGCTGCGAAGTCGTCGATGATATTGAGCAGCTTTGTATAGACCGGCTGTGTTCTCTTTTTGGAGCGGAATGGGCGAATGTCCAACCGCATAGCGGCGCTCAGGCGAATGCGGCAGTTATGTTGGCCACATTAAACTCTGGCGATTCAATTCTGGGCTTTAGTCTCGCCCATGGCGGTCACCTTTCGCACGGATCTCCAGTTAACCTAAGCGGTCTGTATTACGATGCTCATTTTTATGGTGTACAACAAGGGACTGGCCGAATTGACATGGATGATGTTTCGCGCATTGCACACACTGTGCGTCCAAAGCTTCTAATTTGCGGTGCCTCGGCTTATGCCCGGGATTGGGATTACGCGCGTTTTCGAGAGATTGCGGATGAAGTAGGGGCTTTATTGCTTGCCGATATTGCTCACACGGCGGGACTTATTGCAACAGGCCAACTTAACAATCCAATGCATTACTGTCATATTGTAACGTCGACGACCCACAAAACATTACGCGGTCCTCGAGGTGGAATCATCATGTTGGGTAAAGACTACCCCAACCCAATGGGAAAGACCACCAAAAAAGGCGATATCAGAAAAATGTCCTCTGTTCTTGATAGTGGTGTTTTCCCTGGTACGCAAGGGGGACCACTTGAACACGTTATAGCAGCTAAGGCAGTTGCCTTTGAGGAGGCATTACAGCCTTCTTTTAAAGTGTACACTAAGCGTGTCATCCAAAATGCTCGAATTCTGTCAGAAGCTTTAATGGATGCTGGTTACAATTTAGTGTCGGGTGGGACGGACAATCACTTAATGTTAATCGATCTATCAAGTAAGGGAATAACAGGAAAGGATGCCGAAGCGCTCTTAGGGTTGGCAGATATCACAGCCAATAAAAACATGGTTCCTTTTGATACTAAATCACCCTTTGTTACTTCAGGTATACGTTTGGGAACCGCAGCGATAACAACTAGGGGTTTTGCAGAAAAGGAAATGGTGCAAATTGCATCATGGATTGATAGGGTATTATCTCATGGTGAGCAGGAGGCAGAGAAGGTAAAGAAAGAGGTTCATGCCTTAGCACAATCATTTCCTTTACATGCTTAGGTGCAAGCACGTAGTTTTTTTTACTCTGTTTTTCCTTTTAGGGCACGTCTTAGTTAAAGCAAGCAATCCCTGGCCGGTTGCCATTCAGGCCCTTGAGGCGAAAGATTATTTACTAGCGGATTCTTTATTTAATCATATTATTTCGGAGTTTCCTAACCGTCCTGAGGCTCACCTATACCGTGCACAAAGCCGCTATTGGCTTAAAGATTATAAAGAGGCACTTTACCATTTAAGCCTTGCTGACCCGCCCTCCCAGCAAATGGGAAGGGCAGAAATACTGAGGGCCTATTGTCATTATAATATGGGTGAGGTTGATAAAGCTCGTATTATCATGGAAGATATAATCCTACACTATGAGGATTTGCGTGATAGTGCTAGGGCATTTTTAGTGAGCCATTACAAAGGGGTGGAGAACTATAGCCAAGCACATTTTCTTCTTTCAAGTAGACTTGAGGATAAGCCAAGAGCCTATCTTTTTGAAGAGCGAGCAATAGTCGCGCTTAATTTGGGCAATGTACAAGATGCAATTGATGATTTTTCATCTGCTATTGAATTGGATACTCAGCAAGTTAATTATTATTGGCGAAGAGCTATTTTATATGGGGAAGGCGGCGATTATGACAAAGCAATTGCCGATTATGACAAGGCCATTGTCCTAGATAAAAATAATGATGTGTTATGGCGAAATCGTGCTATTGAGGCATTGTCTGCAAAGCGGTATAAAAAGGCTTTATACGATTTGGAAAAACTTGTCAAGCGATATCCAAACGATATAGAGTTATTGAAGGCTTTGTTTTATTGTTACTATGCATTAAATAACTACGATCATGCCTCGAATATATATGACATGATTGAACGAGTTGACCCCAATAACTCCTTACTAAAAAAGTATGATCGAAACGAATTGCTCTCTTCAACTTTTTTTCAGCGACTAGTCAACTTGTTGCAAAGAAGTTATCGGGTATTATGCGATGAATGGATGATTTGGGTACCCATTGTGTTTATGCTAACTATTTTCGCATATGGGATAAAGAATAGGAGATGAAAGCATCAAGCACTTTAGGCCTTACAACCTGCCAGCCTTGTTCTTAAACAGAAAAGCTGTCCCCGCAGGAGCAAGTTCGTTCAGCATTCGGATTGATAAAATGAAATCCTTTGCCATTGAGACCATCGCTGTAATCAAGCGTTGTATTTGCAATAAATAAAAAACTTTTTAAGTCGGTCACCATTTTTACGCCTTTATCGAAAAACACTTGATCTGCTTCCTCAATGTTGTGGTCAAACTCTAGTTTATAGGTTAGTCCTGAACACCCTCCACCAAGTACACGAATCCTTACGGCCTGCTCTTCTCCCTCTTGCACCTGGCCATTGTGTTTGTTTTGAAGTAGGATTTCTTGCACTTGATGTGCTGCTTTGTCGGAGATAAAGAGCATGAAACGTATTTTGTACAAAATTAAGCATCATGCGAAAAATCGAACATATAGGAATTGCGGTTCATGATATTGATGTGGCAGAGGCAACCTATACCAAACTTTTTGGTAAGGGGCCCTATAAAAGGGAGGTTGTCGAAGACCAAGGCGTTATAACATCTTTTTTTAAGTGTGGACCAAATAAAATTGAATTAATAGCCCCGCTAGGTGAAGATTCTGTATTGCATGGATATTTTAAAAAACATCGGAGTGGATTACACCACATGGCATTGGCGGTGTACGACATTCAGGCGGAGATTGATCGATTGGTAAAAGAGGGTTTTCTTCCCGTTTCCCAATCTATAACCCAAGGGGCAGACAATCGACGAATATTCTTTTTTCATCCAAAATCAACGGAAGGTGTTCTTTTAGAATTATGCGAGCTTGCTGGCTAATTCCAATCTCCGAGAATAGACTCGCTTGAGAAAACCTTTTGGTTTAATTCCACTTTAGGTTGAAAGGAGTTGGAGATGCTCATATCTACTCTTGATCCAAGTAAAATATAGCCCAGTTCTTCTCCGGCACGAACCTTTTGACCAACTTGTATGTAAGGCTTGATGCGTCGAGCTAGAAAACCAGCGACAAGGGTCAAGGTCACTGTTTTCCCATTGTCATGCTCTATGCCAACTTCGAGTCGTTCATTAAGCAAGGATGACTTTGGGTTAAAGGCAACGAGGTGTTTTCCTGGATGGTAGGTCAGCATAACTACCTTTCCTGAACATGGTATCCGAATAAGATGGGTATCGGTTCCATGAAGGTAGATTGAAAGTCTAATCGCATCCAAGTCTCCATGTAGGGTAGGCTCAAGGGCTACAACCCGGCCATCTGCAGGAGAAATCAATGATGTTGAAGAAAGCTCTTCAGGAAGTGCAGCATCTCTATACCTAAAAAAGTATAGAGTAAAAAGTAGCAATGAAACCTGGGTAAAAAACCATGCAATGGGATAGTAAGAAGGTGTTGTAAACCAAAAAAAAAGTCCCGAGGCGATAAGCACACAAATGCCATGTCCAATGATATAGGGCCTAACTTCTCGATGTATCCGGGTGGTATTCATATTACAAAAGGGCTGTGGCTTGTGTGTAAAGATATACCCAAGGAATAGTCATAAGGTAACTATCAAATCGGTCTAATAATCCGCCATGCCCAGGTAGCAATTTTCCAGAATCCTTGGCACCAGCACCACGCTTTATGCTTGAAGCAAAGAGATCGCCAAGGGTTCCAAAAACACCAGTGATGGTTGCAATAACCGTCCAGTCTAAAGCAGACCACGAAGCCTTGACAAATAGTAAGGGTATCATATAGCCAATTGCCAAAGTGACGACTAAGGCTAGCCCAAATCCTTCGACGGTTTTCTTTGGGGATATATTGGGGCTTAGCGTGCGTTTCCCAAAAACTGATCCAAATCCGTATGCTGAAGAATCAAAGACCCAAAGGAGAAGGAAAATGCCCAATATGTTTTGTGGCCGAAATTGTCCGCCATCATGACGACTAAGTACAAGACTAAGGCAAAGCGGAAGCGTGACATACGCTAGAGCGAGAAAATGGCCTGCCAAATAGGACAGAGAGTTTCCTTTATAAAAGATGACGTGCATGCAGAAAAAAGAAAGGAAAACAGCCAAGAGTAATAATAAGGGCCAATCAATGGGTGCGCCTACGATATGCAAGCCAACAATACCAATGCAGCTAGAAGAAAGAAAAACAAAGCCGAGTTTAGTGAGTGTTTTGTGTATTTTTTTTTGTGGGCTATCCACTTGAGTTAGACCGATAAGTTCAGCGCTAAGGCCTAGCCCTAGCAACATGGTGAAAAGGGTAAAGACGCGAAAACCAAGAAAAAGCATGACTATAATGCTAGTCACTAGTATGCTTCCTGTAATACTGCGTTTCAATAAGTTATTCATGACTCATTACTCATTATTTGGATGGATAATATCCTCTGAGCGAAGTGTTTTATGCAAATATTTCAATAGCATTATGGCTGTAAATATACCCCCCATGCTTATAATCCAAAACCACGGACTTGATTCGTTACTGCTTGGGTCTCCTCCAAAACCAATTAATATAGTGATGGAGAACGCATTGTTCAAGGCATGAAAAAGCACGGAATAGTGAAGGGATTGACCATGATAGTATAACCATCCCAAAATAGAAGATAAAACCATCATGGGTAATAGGTTGACAAGCTGTAGATGTATGACGCAAAAGATTAAGCTACTAAGCCCAATTGCCCATATTGGCTTTATACCGCTAACATGCATGCGATGCTGCAAGATTCCCCGAAATACAAACTCTTCAATTATGGCAGGCATGGCGGCCAAGGCAAGGTATAGGCTTACGATTACAAGTGCAGAATATTCCATTTGTTGAACGATAAAAACGGCATTTGACTGCTCGTTAAGTGTCTGTGCTGCCTTGCTAATGTTTTCTGGCAATAACGTAAGAATATTGTCTACCAAAATCTCTAATGGTAATAGGGCAAAAGGGAGAACAAGGGCAAGTGCCACTATGCCAACAACTGCCTTTGTTTTAATGCTTTGTTTAATCATTGGATTAAGGGAATCTTCTGCTGAAGACCGCCACCATATATATAGGATAGGGCTGAAAATCACCAAAGCACCAACAACGTTAAGAAATAAGGTTTCTATCGTAAACCTTGGCTCTTGTACATTGGATGGAAATAATATAAGGTAAAGCGATAGTACTGCAAGAAAGAGTAAGTAGCCGCTGATTAATACGACTTCCTTTTTCGCCTTTGTCTTTACAGGTTGAGGTGATGTATTCATCATAAGGAATTATTAACCCTTTTAGCGAAGGTAATAGCCACGAGCTAAATAAGTAGTGTAATTTTGTGTCATGGGTATTAAGATAGGTAAGTTGGATTTAGGACCCTTTCCTCTACTATTGGCGCCTATGGAAGATGTTAGCGACCCTCCTTTTAGGGCCTTGTGCAAAGATCAAGGTGCCGATATGTTATATACTGAATTTATATCAACAGATGGTCTCGCTCATGGTGCTGCCAAGAGTATTCAAAAGTTAGATATTTATCCTGAAGAACGACCGATAGGAATTCAAATTTTTGGTTCGGACGAACAAGCTATGCTGACTTCCCTAAAAATGGTGGAGGAGGCAAACCCTGACGTTATTGATATCAATTATGGATGTCCTGTAAAAAAAGTTGTCTGCAAAATGGCTGGTGCGGGAATTTTACAAGACATTCCTCGCATGGTACGTTTAACCAAGTTGATTGTTGAAAACACCAACCTTCCGGTTACGGTAAAGACGCGACTCGGTTGGGATGAGAGCACAAAATTTATTGTAGAAGTCGCTGAACGATTACAAGATGTAGGGATCCACGCAATCAGCATCCATGGTAGGACGCGCAAGCAAATGTATAAAGGCGACGCGGACTGGAGATTAATTGCCAATACTAAGTCCAATCCAAGGCTTCATATCCCAGTTTTTGGCAATGGCGATATAGACAACCCTGAAAAGTTAATTGAGTACAAAAATAGGTACGGAGTGGATGGAATTATGATCGGCCGAGCAGCCATTGGAAACCCTTGGATTTTCAAAGCATGTAAGACCTTTATGGAAGAAGGAATTCATGCGCCAAATCCTTCGATTTCAGAGCGTGTTGATACTGCCAAAAAACACCTAGATACTGCGATTTCTTGGAAGGGCGAAAAACTAGGAATTTTAGAAACCCGTCGCCATTACGGGCCTTATTTTAGAGGTCTTCCAGGGGTTAAAGAATTTCGAAAAATACTAGTTACTTCAATGAATATCAATGAGTTACATGAAACAATGAGTCAACTTGAGTATCGCTATCGTGGCTATTAGGACAGCTAGGTGCTAACTGGATTCGTAGGAGTGTTAAGTATGTGTTTTTTTGACGTAAAATAAATGTAATCAACATCCTAACTTCCTAATAAATAGACAGATACGTTTATTCACTTTTAGGGTGTTGAAAACAGAACTTGGAAAGAGACAAATATGCTCTTAGATTTGGGTCAGAAGCAATGGGGAAGGTGGGATTTGGTTTCGTACAAAATTCGAGAGTAGATTAGCGAACTTTCTTCATTTTTTTACTACTCGCACCATACATAAAGATAGATATCCTTTTCAAAATGTATCGACATTTTGGCAGGGAGTTTTTGTCCCTATTGTAAGGATTTTGTGCTTATAATGTTTTGTCTACCGCCATAAAAAATAAAAAAGCGGTACGACTGAACGAAGAGATATATAGTATATATAAATGGCGGTATGGAGAGGATTGAACCTTTTGAATACTAGATAATAATTGTTAAACCGATAATAAGAAAACAACCATGGAAAATGGCACAATTGAAAACACAATGACTCAGGCAACAAACTATGATGCCCAAGAACCTATCCTGCAAGATACTCAGGACCGATTCGTACTATTTCCAATAGAATATGAAGAGATGTGGAAGATGTATAAGTGCGCTGAAGCTAGTTTTTGGGTCGCAGAGGAAATAGATTTGGCGGACGATATGGTTGATTGGGAAGAAAAACTCAATGATAATGAACGTCATTTTATTAAACATGTTCTGGCTTTCTTTGCTGCAAGCGATGGAATCGTTAATGAAAACTTGGTTGTCAATTTTATGCAAGATGTTACCATACCAGAAGCTCGATGCTTTTACGGTTTCCAAGTAGCTATGGAAAATATTCATGCTGAAACCTATTCGCTGCTGATTGATACGTTTATTAAAGACAACGAGGAAAAAACTAACTTATTCAACGCGTTAGAGACAGTGCCCTGTGTTAAAAAGAAAGCAGAATGGGCATTGCGATGGATTGAAACGGCCCCCTCTTTCGCCCACAGGTTGGTGGCCTTTTGTGCCGTTGAGGGAATTTTCTTCTCCGGTAGTTTCTGTTCAATTTTTTGGTTAAAGAAACGCGGTCTCATGAAAGGATTGAGTCAATCCAACGAATTGATAAGTCGAGACGAGGGCATGCATTGTGAGTTTGCAGTGCACCTATACAAAATGTTAAAGCACAAATTATCTTATGAGGACATCAAAGCCATTATATGTGATGCTGTAGAGGCGGAAAAAGAATTTGTTAGCGATGCGCTTCCCGTATCATTAATAGGTATGAATGCAACTAGCATGATAGAATATATTGAGTATGTAGCGGATCACTGGATAACAGCATTAGGCTATCCTGCACACTATCACACGTCGAATCCTTTTCAGTGGATGGATATGATAAGTATGGAACGAAAAACGAATTTCTTTGAAAGTCGAGTATCTGAATATCAAATACCAGGGGTTAAAAACAGAGGAAAAACAGGTAGTGGTCAAGATGAAACGGAAGAAATCAATGAGTTCGAGTTAGGTGATATTGAATTCTAAACCGACAGAAGTAAAAAACCTCAAAACTTAGAACAAGACTATGTATGTAATCAAGCGAAACGGCAGAAAAGAACAGGTGATGTTTGATAAAATCACCTCACGCATTAACAAACTCTCTTATGGTTTAGACCCCAAATATGTCCAACCTTTTAAAATTGCTCAGAAAGTAATTAATGGTTTGTATGAGGGAGTAACCACTGTAGAGCTTGATGAGCTGGCAGCGGAGGAATGTGCAACTATGACTACTGAGCACCCTGATTATGCCATTCTCGCTGCTCGAATTGCTGTTTCAAATCTTCATAAACGTACCAAGAAAAATTTCTCGGAAGTAATTGCAGATTTATATCAATATGTAGACCCTGTAACGCAAAAAGAGGCTTCGCTAGTTAGCAAGGAGTTATACGATGTGGTACAAGAAAATCAAGAAGTATTGGATGCTGCGGTTATTCATTCTAAAGACTATCACTATGATTTCTTTGGTTTCAAAACACTAGAGCGCGCTTATTTGCTGCGTCTTGATGGAGAGGTGGCCGAGCGTCCACAACACATGCTTATGAGGGTATCGTTAGGAATACATATGGAGGATATTGAGTCTGCTTTGATTACGTATAAACTTATGTCTGAACGTTGGTTTACGCATGCAACACCTACCTTGTTTAACGCGGGAACACCGAAACCTCAAATGTCTTCATGTTTTCTTTTAACCATGAAGGATGATAGTATTACAGGCATTTTTGACACCCTAAAGCAGTGTGCTGAAATTTCGAAGTCTGCCGGTGGAATTGGTTTAAGCATACACAACATCCGAGCGAATGGTAGCTACATAAAAGGCACGAACGGTACATCTAATGGTATTATTCCAATGCTTCGTGTATTTAACAATACGGCACGCTACGTGGATCAAGGCGGTGGAAAGCGCAAAGGTGCTTTCGCTGTTTACCTAGAACCATGGCATGCTGATATCCATGAATTCCTCGAACTCAAGAAAAATCACGGACACGAAGAAAACAGAGCTCGCGATCTTTTTTATGCTATGTGGATTCCTGACTTGTTTATGGAACGTGTGAAAGAAGATGCGGATTGGTCATTATTTTGTCCCAATGAGGCACCCGGTTTAGCGGATGTACATAGTCAAGAATTTAAGGAATTGTACGAGCGTTACGAAGTCGAGGGGAAGGCTCGTAAAGTAGTTAAAGCCCGCCAAATTTGGCTAGAAATCCTAAAGAGTCAAATTGAAACAGGCAATCCCTACATTCTATACAAAGATGCCGCTAACGCTAAAAGTAATCAGCAAAACGTTGGAACCATAAAATCTTCAAATCTATGTACGGAGATTTTAGAATATACGTCACCCGACGAAGTCGCGGTGTGCAACCTTGCGTCGATTGCATTAAACCGATTTGTAACGGATAATCGGGAATTTGATTTCCAGAAGCTTTACGATGTATCCTATCAGGTGGCATTAAATTTAAATCGCGTAATCGATGGTAATTACTATCCCGTAGAGGAGGCACGCAATTCCAATATGCGGCATCGGCCTATAGGTATTGGCGTTCAAGGGTTAGCAGATGCCTTTTTGATGCTTCGATTGCCCTTTACGTCGCATGAAGCCAAGCTTCTAAATCGAGATATTTTTGAAACGATTTACTTCGCTGCAGTAACTGCGTCTAAAGACTTAGCAAAGCGTGAGGGAGCTTATCCAACATTCAAGGGCTCACCAATTAGTGAAGGTAAGTTCCAATTTGATTTGTGGGGAGTAGAACCTACGGATCGTTATGATTGGGACGCTCTTCGAAAAGAGGTTATGGAGCACGGTGTACGAAACAGTCTGCTGCTCGCACCGATGTCAACGGCTTCTACATCACAGATCTTGGGCAACAATGAGTGTTTTGAACCTTACACAACCAATATCTATACCCGAAAGGTATTGAGTGGAGAGTTTATTGTAGTTAACAAGCATCTGCTTCGAGACTTAATCGATTTAGGCCTGTGGAATGAGCAAATGAAAATGCGTCTAATTAAGGCAAGAGGCTCTGTCCAAGATATTGAAGAAATTCCTGCCGATATTAAGCAACTGTACTTGACGGCGTGGGAGCTTTCTCAACGAGATATTATTGATATGGCAGCCGATCGCGGAGCGTATATATGTCAAAGCCAAAGCATGAATGTGTTTATGCAAGATGCAACCATTAAGAAACTTAATGCTATGCACTTCCATGCATGGCAAAAAGGCCTTAAGACGGGAACGTATTATCTCCGAACGCAAGCAGCACGTGCAGCGGTTCAGATGGGATTAGACAACTCGCTAAAGAAGGTATCTGAACCAAAGGAAGAAACTTCGGTTGCACAGCAGGTTGATGCTAAGGCATCACAGGCAACGCAGCCTAGCATTATAACACCACCACAGAATACTACTTCACCTTCAACAGAACCCATTGTTTCTGAGGACGCAAAGCCAGAAGAAACAATGTCTGACACGGAGGCTATCAAGGCGGTCAAAGCATGTAGCATTGACAATCCAGACTGTGAGAGTTGCTCGGGTTAAGATGCTGTAAGCAGCTTGATTAGAAAGTGAGTTAGGATTAGCACGGGTAATAAGTATACCAAGCTGTACCGAATAATGTAACCTATAAAGGATGGCATTTTAACACCGTTTTGTTCAGCAATAGATTTGACCATGAAGTTGGGGGCATTACCTATATAGGACATTGCTCCAAAGAACACGGATGCTATGGATATGGCTAATAGCATAGGCTCGGGTCTAGATAAAAAGATAATAACATCGGCTTTATCTGCAATATTAAGTCCGTATTTACCCATTCCAGCAGATAAAAAGTTAAGATAGGTTGGGGCATTGTCTAAAATGCCTGAAAACAGACCAGTACCCCAATATAATGTATCGGTGGTAATGAGTTTCGCTCCAGTGTCCGATTGAGCAAATCCCCGAATCAAATCTAGGGCGGGCATCATCGTTGCAAAGATTCCAATAAAGAGGAAAGCAACTTCCCGGATGGGCTCAAAGGTGAATTCATTTCCTTGCAATGCACTTTTTGAAGACAAACGGTAGCCAACAAGAAGTGTAAGAATCATTAAGACTTCTCGGAGATAGCTCATTTTTCCCCCGTCGAAGGCGACATAGGCCCATGAAGGCATATCAATTACATTCGGGTCGAGAAAAACAAATCCACAAATCAGCCCAAGAAAGAGGATATTGTGGCTTCCGCTAATCCGCACACTATTGGCTACTTGGCTATCTACGGCGTTTGCACCCTCTTTTCGGAGGGACCTTGTGTCCAAAACAAAGAATATGGCTGATAGAATGATTACAGCAAAAGCCCAGTAAGGCGCAGCCTGTTGTAATGTCCAAAAGAAAGGAACCCCTTTGAGGAACCCAAGAAATAGTGGGGGGTCTCCAATTGGTGTGAGCGATCCACCAACATTGCTTACAATAAATATGAAAAAGACGATGTGGAAAGGCTTTATTCGAGACTTGTTTAGTCGAATAAAGGGTCTTATCAAAACCATGGACGCCCCTGTAGTACCAATTACGTTAGCCAAAACAGCTCCAAACACCAATAGACCCACATTTATTATTGGCTTACTTTGAAGATCCGCTTCGATTAGGATTCCTCCGGATACAACGAATAGACTTCCTACTAGGGCAATAAATGACACATATTCAAACAAGGCGTGAATTGGGGCGTGAGTGTTTTTTAAAGCAAATACATAATAGACTACTACGATAGTCCCAAGTAAAATGGTGACCAAGGGATAGCGTTTGTGCCAGAAGTGCTCGTAAAACAATGGTCCTGTGGCAATCATGCCCAATAAGAGCACAAAAGGCAAAACAGCAATGGGGTGTGGGGAATGATTGTAATGCCCGCCGTGACCTTCATCTACATCATGTGCTTCACGGCTTTCTTCAATCACGGTGTGATCTGTTTCGCTGGCAGGGATGGCATATCCTTGTGCAAACCCTGAAAAAAAGAACAGGGACAAAGCAAGTAAAATTCGTTTTAATTTCATAGAGTTAGGCTCGAAGTTTGGCAATAGCTTGGCCGAGGCTTCGGCGGGCTATGCCATGTTTGTCTTGGTTTTGATTATGAACATCTTGCAAAGCATGGCGCACACACTTAGAGACATCCTCAAAAATGGCGTCTTCATGGATTATTGCATTAGGCTGCATCAAATAGCCAAATGTTCTTGCCATACCGCAATTTGCTATAAAGTCTGGAATAATGGCTGTGAGGTTATCGGCATAATTGGCGGTAGGGCCATAGAAGATATCTTCATCGGCAAAGGGCACATTTGCTCCTGCGCTAATTGCTTGAAGTCCGGCTTTGGATAATCGTTCAACATTATCTTTGGAAACGAGCCTTGAGGCGGCCGACGGCAGAAAAATTTCACAGGGTACATCCCAAATCAAACGGTTGACGTCATCGAACGAAAGCATGTCGTCTGAATGTAGGGCATTACCCTTACGCGTATTAATAAGCTCGATTAAACGCTCATGCGGAATACCCTGTTCATTAATGATACCTCCTGCAAGATCAATAATTCCTGTTACAATTGCTCCCCGCTGACTCAGATAAAATGCTGCCGGTGCCGCGACATTGCCCCATCCTTGTACGACTACACGTTTTCCCTCAACACCGCTGCCATTCCATAGATCATAGTAATGTTCAATACCCTTGGCTACACCATATCCTGTGATGAGATCAGCAATGCAGTAGTTTTCTGATATACTAGGAGTTAGGGAGACATTTTCAATGCGCTTACTGACCCCTTTGCGCAACTGTAAGATGCGTTGTACCCGGTCCTGTTCTGCCAAACCGAAATGTCCATTGAGAATGCCTTCTTGTGGATGCCAAAGCCCAAATGACTCTGTGATGGGAACCACTTCTTTTATTGCATCGACATTGAGATCGCCCCCTGTGCCATAATATCTCTTTAGAATAGGCGCTACTGCCCTATACCAACGTTTAAGAACTCCTTCTTTGTCAGGGTGGAATGGATCGAAGTCAATGCCCGATTTTGCCCCGCCAATCGCCGGCCCAGTAACGGAGAACTTTATCTCCATTACTTTTGCCAACGATACCACTTCATGCAGGTTGAGGCCTTTGCGCATTCTTGTTCCACCCCCTGCAGCCCCACCCCGTAGTGAGTTAATAACGAGATAGCCTTTGGCATCCGTTTCGCGGTCGCTCCATTGAAAAACAACTTCAGGTGTTTTGGCTTTATATTCTTCGAGAAAGGGTATTGTTTTCATATTGATTGGTTAAAAATACGCCATCAGCATGAAAGTTTGTCGCTGTCTCTTATGCTTTACATTTCAGCCTTTGCAGTCATGTATCTATGGATAAAAAGCGCAGATGATACCATGCGGCTTGAGTATGTTTGAAATTAACAAACAATTATGGTCTGGGAAGCATTACAAGCGATAGATCCCTCAAGCTTTATTCAAGGAGGGAAATATAATAAAGCACAAATTGGGAGTCATTTGATTTCATGGGATGGCACACCGGATTGGGAGTCATTTGATATTGGTATTGTCGCTGTCAAAGAGGATCGCACGTCTATATATAATCCAGGATGTGGACATGGGTGTCATGATATACGTAAGCAATTGTATGGGTTGTTTGCACATTTCAATTGTCCTAGAATATCAGACTTAGGAGATATTAATCCAGGGAATACAGTGATGGACACCTATTCTATCTTGTCGGACCTTAGTGCGGAGTTTGCACGCAATAATAAAGTGTTGATCATTTTAGGAGGAAGTCACGACCTTACGATTGGTCAATATAAAGGCCAGGCTGATGCAGGCCATAGAGCACATTTGATACAAATTGATGAGCATATTGATATGCGAGATGGAGAGGATGTGGATTCCACGAGTTTTTTACGGCACATGTTAAAAAACAACGAGGGTTTTGTGGAAGATTTCACACATTTTGGCCACCAGCAATTTTATAACGATCCTGCCTTTGTTCAGCATTTAGAATCTTTGGATGCCGACCACATGCGTATGGGCGATTTTCGTGCGAATCTTAAAGATGCAGAAGCTTTTTTTAGGAATGCGCACGTATTAAGTTTCGATGTTTCTTCTATGATGAGTGCATACGCCCCAGGGAATATATTAACCTCTCCCAATGGCCTTTCTGGTACAGAGGCGTGTCAGATATTTCGTTATGCTGGATTTAGCCCTCACATGAATTCAATAGGAATTTACGAGTATAATCCTCATTTAGACCAAAATCATCTTACTGCTAAGCAGCTCAGCCAAATGCTTTGGTACTTTCTTGAGGGATATTCTATTCGCCGTGACGAGACTCCGGCGCTCAATGATGCCCGATTTGTTCAGTACCAGGTTGTTATGCCAAGCCTGGATCAAGAATTGGTTTTTTGGAAAAGCCGTGTAACGGAGCGATGGTGGATGGAGTTTACCAGCGATAATGAAAAATCAGTTTTTGTGGCCTGTCAGGATAAGGACTATGCGTTAGCCTTAGAAAATGAGTTGTCCGATCGCTGGATGAGGGCTTTTCGTCGAAGTGACCTTGGTTAATCAATTAATTCTTCGAGCTTACAGCTTCTTGAACCTTTGATTAGAATCGAACACGGATTATTGCTTTGATGGACTAAGTGCTCCTTTAGATCGCCTTTATTTGCATAAAAGGTTTGATTATCTGCCATGACACATTGTGAAAATTCATCGCCAAAAAATATGGACTCCGAGATGTCCAATGCCTGTAGATAATCTACTAAGGCTTGGTGTTCCTCTTTACTGTACTCGCCGAGTTCTTTCATTTCCCCAAGAATTAAAATTTTCTTTCCGGGTCTTGCCATAAATCCATCAATCGATGCTCGCATACTACTTGGATTGGCATTATAAGCGTCAAGCACTATGGTTGCCTTATTCCTTTCTAGGTATTGTGATCGATTGTTTTGGGGACTATATTCTAAAAGCGGTTGAAGGTAGTCTTCTGCTCTGATAGAAAAGTGTTTACATAGGGCTGCTGCCCCGATTACATTATTTCTATTGAAGCTTCCTTTGAGTTGAAAAGGTGTTTTTTTCTGCCGGTCACAATATTGAAGAATGTCTCCATCAATTTCGATGGGCAATGAAAAGTCTGCAGATGGTTCTATCCCGAAGGTTGTTGTGTGTGTGTAGTTCCCCAATTTTTTTGCAATACCTTCTTCAGCATATGGATAAAAAACTTCTCCCCCTGAAGAACACACAGCATCAAACAATTCCATTTTACCTTGTAAAACCCCTTCCAATCCTCCGAAACCCTCTAAATGCGCCTTGCCAATATTTGTAATCAAGCCATGACTTGGCTTAGCCCACGAGCAATAGCTTTTTATTTCCCCTTGATGATTGGCGCCCATTTCTACAATGGCAATATCATGATCTTTTGTGATGCGAAGAAGGGTTAGCGGAACGCCTATATGGTTATTGAAATTTCCCTTAGTGGCAAGCACATTAATTTGGGAACTTAAGCCCCGCTGAAGAAGCTCTTTAACGGTAGTTTTTCCATTTGAACCTGTTAATCCGATTACTGGAATGGTAAACCGTTCACGATGCTTTAAGGCCATGTGTTGCAGGTACTTTAAGCAGTCTTCAACGAGGATACAGTTTTCTCCAACGACTGCTTCTTTCTCATCAACAATTGCACCAATAGCACCTTGGTTTAGTGCATCTTCAACAAACCGATTACCATTAAAATTTGGTCCTTTCAGCGCCACAAAAAGTTGGTTTTTGTAGACGTGGCGTGTGTCTATAGTTATTCCGCTGCTTAGAAGAAAGAGCTCGTAGGCTTTCATGGGGATAAGTTATAAAAAAAAAGCCTTCACAATGGAAGGCTTTTGTATTGAGATGGGCTCACTTTACTTAGTCGTGCCATTTTGATTTTTTACTTGCAAAATCATTTCCTGTGTTGGTTTCAACTCCTCCACAAATAGCGCCGATACAAGGCATTGCCAGACGGAACCCAAGCGTATTCAGTGATTCATCTTGATTCAAATAGCGCCGAGTTCCTGGGCTCATATACCAAGCCATGTCTTTCCAAGAACCACCTTTGTAGACGCGCGCTTCATTATTTACGAAGGTGTTTTGCGCCATGTACATCGATGAATCAGATTGGCCTTGAGCTCGAGATAAGCTGTCACCATCTATGTAGTCAACGGCGTTTGCTACCTGGTAGTTTCTTCGACTAGAAAGCTCTTGCGCATCTTCTTCAACTTGGATAATTCTTCCTGTAGAGTCGTTAAACACAGGGTTGTTCGAAGCATCCATGCTATCCGAAGTAAATACATTTCCACGATAGCCGTTTAGATTACCTATGTCCGCTGAAGACATTGGGCGGTACACATCTTTGACCCATTCACTTACGTTGCCTGCCATATTGTAAAGACCATACGCGTTACGCATTCCTGTAACAACGTTTGCAGTGTAGGCAGCTCCGTCTTCTTTAGATCCAGCCATTCCTGAATAGTCTCCAGGGCGACGTTGGAAGTTGACTAAAAACTTACCCATATCTTTTCCTTGGTCATGGCGGAAAACGTAGGAAGGGCCCTCCCATGTGTAAATTTTACCTTCAACGACGCGGTTGTCGTCTGGGTGCAATTTGCCTCCGATTTGAGCAATTGCTGCAAACTCCCATTGTGCTTCAGTAGGTAGCTCGTATGCTGGAAAAAATATACCGTCGTCTGCGCGGATGATTCGCCCTTCTTTTGATCCCGACGAATCAGCTGCATAGTTTTTTGGAAGGTTTTGGCCGTTAACGGTATTCTCATCATAAGAGAAGTTTTCATTTAAATAACCCTCTGTTGTGAAAAAAGAACCTGAGTTTTGATTGGTAAGTGCCCCCTCTTTAA
>PAPS01000013.1 GCA_002708985.1 Saprospirales bacterium
GCATAAAGGGTTCCACCAGTCACAATCATCGCCATTTCTTGCAACACCGCCAGCACCACCACTACCTCCGCCAGTGCCCCCACCAGAAGCACCTGATGCTCCTGCAGGAACATTACCTCCGCAACCCCGATCGGTTCCATCAGTATGGTTACCACCGGCACCGCCATTGTTGGCTCCTACAGAAGATATTGGTGTTGAGCCGTCGCCGCCATTACTAGCATCACCAGTTGCAATGTTAACGCGATAAATATTAATGTTCGAACGCGTGTTAGCATAAATACCATAGATACTTCGTCCCCGCTGGTTGGTATACCCAGAAGCGCCGTTAGGAAGAACGTTTAACGTTAAATCCTGAATAGTCACATTATCCCCGAGAATATCCATCCCAATGTAATGCCCAACTGTGACGCCATTAACGTCGGCTGTTTTGACTGAAGCATCATTTACCTGAATATTTGAAGTAGAGGATAAAGACTTAAACCAGTCACCATTATTTGAAATCGAATAGCCTCCATCTAAAATCACATCAGCAGGGATATCAAGTCCCTCACTCAAATTATAATTACCCTCTAATAAACGGATGATATTTCGAGTTGAGGTCACCTCGTTCCATAAGTTACTATCTAAGGCCATTGGACAATCTGGTGTTCCCGCATTGCCTCCACCTGAAGGCGAGACATAAATAAAATTGCCACAGTATGCTGTGGGATCTGAACTTGCTGATTGTCCTACTAATGGAGTAACTACGTTCACTATGTTCGAAAGACAGCCATTAGCATCTGAAGCATAAAAATCTTCTGAAAAACTAGAAGAAGAAGAGGTTAATGGAAGCTGTGTCGTGACATCAACATCTGCGCTACCCGCCTCTTGAAAGAAGGTATATGGGGAAGTTCCTCCCGTTGCGGTCAATTCGATAGATGCAGACTGGATTAAACTTCCGCCACAATTATTCCCCACACTAGAGGAAATTGAAACGGGCAATGGATTTTGAAAACTAGCAGTTATTTGGGCAGATGATTGACATCCATTATCATCAGAAACGACTAGACTGTAGTTGCCCGCGTCAAAACCACTTCCCCCTGGTGCTGGCGTCCACTGATAGGTGTATCCCGTCCCACTTCCCCCTGAAGGGACAATTGAAACATTACCATCTGCACTTCCAAAACAACTTGGATCAGTTGAGGCAACTGTAGCAAAAACCTCATTAGGCTGCGAAATTGTGAATACTTCCGTGGCTGAACAGCCCGATGCATCAGTAGCAGTAACCGTGTAGTTACCTGCTACAAGGCTAGCCGCTGATGAAGACAGTCCTCCTGAGCTTGTCAAACCGTGAGACCAAGCGTATGAGATTGGAGCTACGGCCGTTGTATCTGGAGTCACAGTTGCTGTTCCATCATTGCCGCCGTAACATGTGATATCTGTTTGAGATGTTGCACTAAATGAAAAAGTTGCTCCAATTGTAATTGTAGTATCCACAGCTGGACCATTACAACCAGTAGTTACATTTCGTTGTCTAACAAAAATGGTTTGGGTTCCTGGACTCGTTATGGCTACAGAGGATCCAGAACCAACAAATACATCAACTCCCTCATCAAATGAACCATTTAGATTATCATCTCGATAAAAATCAGCTGTATAACCTCCAGATGAAATTTCATCGGAGTTAGCCGTTAAAAGCAATGAACCACAGCCCGAACCACTGCTTGTGATGCTATCAATTGCATCAAGAAGCGGATTAATTGATATTGAAGCACTATTGGTGTAGCTTGCTCCACAGCCTGCTCCGGCATCATCTACTCTCAACCTATAATCTCCAGCTGAAGATAATCCCGTTATGGTAAGGCTCGTTGTATTAGCTCCAGCATAAACTGAACCTGTAGGCACTCCATCCACTACATCAGCAAAACCATTTCCGTCATCATACTCCCATTGGTATGTTGGAGAAATTCCATCACTATATGAAGCAGATAAGGTTACAGACTCTCCTTCGCATATTGAGGTTGATGCCAAGGGAGAAGTAAGCACTGGATCCTTAATTATCACATCTACAGATGCTTCAGCGCCCCAACAATCATAGGTTGCATTGTACGAGCGGAAATAATATGTTCCTGAAACATTTACCGTTTCAGAAAATGAGGGCGTCGCAGTGGAGGTTCCCCCTGCGGTTGTTCCTTGCCAATAAATTGTCCCCCCAAGCCCATTAGAAGCATTTAATGTGGCAGAAGTACAATAAGTACCTCCTCCACTTACAACAACCTGTTCTGGAGTTCTATTGTAAACAGTTATCGTGGATGCTGCGGTACACCCTCCGTTGTCAGCCTCCGCTTGAAAAAGTCCTGAGGAGTTTACAGGAATACCACTAACAGAACCAGTACTAGGATTCACCGATCCAGCACCACTTACTAAAGACCAAACTACCGCATTATCGCTGTCATAAGTGTGTGTGGCTGACAGAGAAGTAAGACCATTACATGTGTTTACCTGATTACCCTGATCTATAGACACAGAAGGAGCTGCCTTTTGATAAGCTAGTGTTGCAGAACCTTGGCTACCATAACCCACACAGTTATATCTAGTAACCAATAAATCAATTTGACCCGTAAAATTTGAAGTCCATATTACCTCAGATGAATAATTGCCACTCGAGGCGTCAAAATCATCATTAGCGAATTCAATCGTTCCCGGTCCCTCTCTAAAACCCGTTAATTGGGTATCCCAACTAGCATTCCCCCCACCTTGAACAAAAGACCAAATGTAGGTTACCCCTTGTTCGACATTAAAATCCCACTCCTCACGAGGTCCCACCTGGAGCGTTTGCCAGTCACAAGTTGATGTTCGTTCACCCTCATAGAATCCGAAGTCAGGACAACCATTAAATTGTGCCAAGGATGTTTTTGGTAAAAAAAAGAGACTTAAACTCAGGGCTACAAATGCGATTGTCGCCAAAGAAGATTTTTGACGTAGAGTCATAATTTTTTGAATTGGTTCAACTTGGAAATTACTACGAAAGTTTTAAGCGTTATAATTTTAGACTAGGAAATGTCCACTACTGTTCTGTAGTTCCAGCTATTTTATCTTCGCAAATAGCGATACGACGCTGAAGATCATTGAGTTGAGGATCGATTTCCAATGCCTTATTTAAGTAGACCAGTGCTTTTAAAAAATCATTGAATGTCATGGATAAACTCCCATAATTAAAATACAACTCAGCACTGTTAGGGTATAACTCAATACCATAATCCAAAGTCCTTTCTAAAATTTCTTTGACTCTAGCATCCGAAGAAAGATGTAGACTTAAAATTCTTGAATATTGAGTAAAATGATCTTCTAAAGGTTCTGCTTCGATGAGTAATAGAAATCCTTGATATGAGGCTTCAAAACTGCCTTTACTGATTAATATCTTAACAAGATCAAGATACCTCGGAGCACAATTTAATGCATTCAGCATACAATGTTCTTTAAGTAATTCTAAGGCCTTTTCATCCGCCCCTAATTCCAGATTCAACCTGATTAAATCTTCATATATCCCGTTGCGATCCTCTTGCCACTCCGATCTAGAATAAAGGGATATTGCTTTTGTATAAGAAAGCAATGCAGAGTTCAAGGATGTTCTGAAAATCTCACGATCATTCTTTGACTTATTGCTAGATTCCCAGCTAGTAGCAGCTTGACCAGCCCTTGCATCTGCCAATAAGTAATGAA
The DNA here is from genome assembly GCA_002708985.1 of Saprospirales bacterium. GTDB lineage: Bacteria > Bacteroidota > Bacteroidia > Chitinophagales > UBA8649 > UBA8649. Next base: position 3,703 of record PAPS01000013.1, read on the forward strand.
CTTTAGCTGCCTCTGGAAATTGTTCTAAGCTCGAGACAAAAAGTGATTCTTTATCTTTCCATGAAGGGATTCTGCTATAAGTTATCCAAGCGAGTATAAAAATACTGAGCCCCATAAATAGTATGATACCTTGCTTTTTTAAGACCTTGAACTGCCTTAAAAGTCCTACAAGTAGGATAATCATTCCAAGACTTGCCGAAAATGTGTAGCGATCAGCAACTCCTCCTGCCATGAGCACAAAAAGGTTAACAAAAGGAAGTAGCCCAAGCAATACAATACTTGACCCTATCCACCATGAGGTAATGCCCCTTACCCATCCCATGATCAGAATAACGAGTAATAATATCAACAACCCAAGGCCAGACAAAACTGAAAAACTAGACCATGAAGCACCTCCGATTGCACCAAAGCCATAATAGGCTGACCAGGGCGTACTCAAAAGCATTTGTCGATGATAATGAAAGACATTATCGAAGGTAAAAGCCATTCGTGAAGAGAAGTCATTCACACCCACCATTGGATTTTCCGAGAGGTCTAAGATGCGTCCAAGCTTGGACATAGGAATTGAGTCAGCTTTTGCTGTGATTCTTTTTACCTCTTCCACAGACTCTACCACATTTTTACTTTCTGCGATCTGCGCGTCACTCGGAGCTTGAATCACAGGTAGAATGTGAAAAAATAGGGCAAAGATGAGCGAAAGAAGACCACCCAATCCAATGCGCTGAAATGGCTTATCCATGAAGCCCACCTTAGGCAAGAAGCTCAAAAACAACCCTAAATAGATTGGCATAATCTCCATAGAACCAGGGCCTAGATTGATGATATATACTATCCATAACCCAATACATATGCTAACAAACCACAATATGATTTGTGGCAACTTTTTACTCCATTTTGCCTTTAACATACTCAGAGGAAGTAGTCCAAATGGAAGAGCATAAGCCAATACCACATTGATCATAGACCTTGATACCCAAAATTCAGAAGCCGTTAAAACAATAGAAAAAATCATTACCGACGGCCAAACATTACCTAGAACTTGTGGGAAGTGCAATAAATCATCCTCCTCGTCCGATGCGGATAACATGTAAATTAATAAAGGAAGCAACGCTAAGTAATGACCATTAAAGTCCATTTGAAGACCAAGGCCTCCCAGAAGACCTAAAACCATATAATAGGGAATACGAATCCAAAAGATTAGACAAGTAAATCCAATAACAGTACCTAACGCATAAAAAAGAATTGGACTTATATATTGCCCTCCTGCATAGGAGACCAAAATCAATAATAATCCTGAGATAAACGACCAATGCTTCCAAGAAGTGGACAGACCACTTTTGGGCATTTTATTTTGTACAGTTTGTCGAAAAATCTGAAATTGCTGATAGAAAAGTTTGGCTTGGTGGGCTATCCAAATTCGATTCTCTTGACGCCACATTCCATGAAAGATGTAAAGAATAAACAGGCCAACCGTAACAAGAATAAGAGTAAATCCCAGCGACCATTCCATGCGTAGGGCCACTACTCCTAAGGTGCCTACGGTATAGAGAATCACATCACTTAATGAAAACTTTTCATGCCTCAACAAATACAAGGCGACTACACCGGGCATAAATAGCAAAGACAGCTTACTGTAGATGGATAGGGCAAAACATATAACTCCCAATAGAATACTTAGCCGAGGTTTCTTTCTGTAGTGTAGAATTAAGTACCAACCCAATAGAAAAAATAAAAGAGCTAGAATCTCATCACGGTTTTTGATTGAGGCTACGACCTCTACATGCATCGGGTGAACAATAAATAACAGGGAAACTACCCATGCAAGCAGTGGATCCCATTCGGGCAATAAGTTTCGAATCAATAAGCCAATGAGTACTCCAAGAAGAGCATAGAGAACAACATTTATAGCATGACTCGCCGCCGCACTTTCCCCAAAGATTGCATGTTCTAAGGCAAAGGTCATATGAGTTATCGGTCGAAAACCGTAACTATTACCTTTTGAATCCTTATAATATGGCTCAGAAAATATCTTGGACAAAGAATCTGTGCCATAAGCTGTATAATGACTTACCTCAAAACCTCTTTCTTCGAATTCTGAACCCCGAGTTACTAATTCATCATCCAGATTATAGTCATAGGAAATCGTTGGATAGTATAAAGCAAGGGCCACAATTGCCACCAGATATACGCCATATTTATGCATGAATTGCATACTGCAAAGGTATGGTTTACCGATTGGGAAAACGAAGACTATTCATCCCTGGTCTGTCGACGCAATACATTAACCCATGGAAAGACAATGAAAATGAGGATTAAGCTCATGTTCGATTCATCCGAGCCTCGAGTTCACGCAAACGATGCTCAATAGATTGAATATCAGTATTCTCTTTGACGGTATTGGTTTGGCCTATATTTCCCGACACAGGACTTGAAAATAGGCTAGCATCTTCGCCTTCTAACTTCGTAACCACCTTCCAAAGCTCTTGTACATCGGCTGTACTCACCATGAACGGTGGATACCTTCGATTATCAGAATGAAGACTTATTCGCTGACCGTTAACTTCTTTAATCACCCGCTTTATGAGGACTGAATCATGCAGAACAACTACGTAAACGCTTTGATTTTGAACATCCATTAAGGAATCTATCGCTCTACCAAATACCCAATCTCCTGCATGAAAACCAGGCTCCATACTATCTCCTTCTATTTCAAAGCCGCGATAACTCCCTCCACGAAACATCGGCAATGGCATGTTAAAAAGGGGTTGTTGATCAAACCATTGTTGATCACCTAAATTAAGGGGATAACCCGCTGCAGCCTTTGCGCTGACCAACATGATATTTTCCTGGCCTTCACGGTCGAGAACTAAGGTCTTTGGCATGACTGAGTTCTGCGCCTTGTATTTTTCAAGTGATTCCCCAAAAAGCCACAATGGATTGATACCGTAGAGTTTTTGGAGCAACATGACTGCCTTTCCGGAAATTTTTGTTTTTCCTCGTTCGATATCCGCAGTGGATTGGCCTAAGTCTAACATTTGCGCAAACTCCGCCTGGGTATACTTTAAATCTTTACGCACCTCACGAAATCGGTGACATTCTACTGATAATGACATAGGTGCAAAATAAGGAATAATTCCATATTGATGGTATTAATCCATTAGACAAACCAATTAATGCCCAAATATATGGACGTATTCCATATACATCATACTAAGTGGGTGTCAACTCCCGATAAAATAAAACCTTGCTTGCGCCCCCCGAACGAGCCCCTTAAAATCATCCAATTTAGAAGACACTATAATGTAGGGTTTTACTATATTTGCAGGCCGTTTAAACACGTAGAAAAGATATTATGGCTAGTAAAAATCGCACAGCGAATCCTCTGCTTCTCGCCTTCATTATTCCATTGACCCTTGCATGTCTATGGACTTTGATCCCCACTTATGTTAAGTATAGCGTCAACAAAGACGCCGATGCTTATGCCGAAAAGCAGTTAGAAAACATTGTCGCAATCAATCAGGTTGACGAATCAAGGGAAGCTATCCTTCGCGATAGTTTTGAAGATATCTTCAGTCAAGAAATCGTCAAGGTGAATTACGTAGCACTCCAGAAGGAGGCCGAGCTCCAAGTGCAAACAGCCTTCAGACTGACAAACAATGTACCTGATGAATTGGCATGGAATACTATTGAACTTAATGATAGTGCATCCAAAGCCTATGAAGCGCAAAAAGCCGAAGTACTTGGAAGTCTACAAGATGAGTTATTGGCAGATAGTGCAAATCAAGCCAAGGTTCAAAGCAACACGGAAAAGGCACTTGCTCAAGCAACTGCCTATAATAGCCTAAACGTGGAACAAGCCAACACTATTCGTGAGGGGTACGCAAGAGCCTACAAGGATTCAGTAAGAGACATAGAGGATAACATGTTCCTGATCTGGAATTATAAAAAAGTCGAAGCTCAGTCGATCAGTTTGGGCCTCGACCTCCAGGGAGGACTTGCGGTAACTTTAGTTATTGACCAAGCCGATGCCTTAGCTAAGTTGGCCACGCCGACCAAGCAAACAGAAATCCGCGAAATCATTAAACAGGCTGATGCAGAATTTAAGGCTGGCGATGAAGTGGACTATCTCACCGTATTCCAAAAGGTCTTTGAGGAATCTACGGACGAGCCTATGGGAAGCTTCTTTAACACTGAACGCTTAAGCACAATATCTAATAGCTCAACTACTGCTTCTGTTATCAGCACACTTCGCAATGAAATGGCGGACATGCTTGACGGTGCAGAAACCATTCTAAAAACACGGATTGACCAATTCGGTGTAGCCTCGCCTGAAATAAGCAAGGATAAAACTCAAGGGCACATCTATATGGAACTCGCGGGAGTAGATAATCCAGATCGAATTCAAAAGCTTATTGAACAATCTGCGGAGCTTGGATTTTACAATGTAATCCAACCTCGAGAGCGCTTTGGAGATCAATGGACTTTTGAGCGCTTCCTACAACCTATTGACGAAGCAATCAAGGCACGGTTTACTCAAGAACTTAATGCCACATCAAATGATAGTTTAATTCTCGTTCCGCTAATCGATGGAAACACCATGGAGCCATCAACGGGATATCCAAGTGCGGCGTATATCGCCGAAGAGCATATCACTTACTTCGATGAGGTTATCGCAGATAAGGCGATCATAAAAGGGATCACCCAAGATAACTACCGTGTATTGCGAGATAAAAAGCCTATTGATAATAACCAAGACGATGCCTTTGAACAAGGCCCAAAATACTATGGTGTTTATGTAGTCGAAGGCAGTACTTCTAGAATCACGGGAGATGAGCTTACCGATGCTTATCAATTCTTGGATCCTATGAATAATGAGCCTGCTGTTAATCTTTCAATGAATAGTAAGGGAGCAGAAATCTGGGCAGATATGACCCGTAAGGCTTCGCTTGAAGTCAACGAAGCGGAAGGTCGAACTGCTGGATTCATCGCCATCGTTCTCGATGAAAAAGTAATCAGTGCGCCTCGAAGTGCTAATGAGATTACCGGAGGAGGCACGCAAATTAGTGGTTCTATGGATGTACAAGAAGCACGTGACTTATCCAACATCTTAACAGCTGGTAAACTGGATGCTCAAGTACAGGTCACGTCAAGTGACTTTGTTGGCCCAACACTTGGTAAGCGCTCAATGCGCAGTGGTCTTATGTCCCTTGCCATAGGTATGGGCGCTATAGTGGTATTCATGCTTCTTTACTATGGAGGTTCTGGTGTAATCGCTTTATCAGCACTTATTCTCAACCTTTTCTATATAATCTCTTGCCTCGCAGGATTTGGAGCCACTCTAACCCTACCAGGTATGGCAGGTATTGTCCTTACCGTGGGTATGGCCGTGGATGCTAATGTGATCATTTTCGAGCGTATTAAAGAAGAGGTTCGAAAGGGCAAAGGCTACAAACTCGCTATTCAAGATGGTTTCAACCGTTCATACTCTGCAATTATTGATGCCAACGTGACAACCTTTATTGTAGCTTTCCTTCTTTACAAAGGAGGTTTTGGTCCGGTCAAGGGATTTGCGATTGTGCTTATGATTGGTATCCTCACTACCCTTCTCGCTGCCGTAGTGATTGCCCGAATTGGATTTAACTATTTATCACAACAAGATCGTAAAGTAACGTTCGATACATCCCTTTCAAAAGTGTTCTCCGCTCAGAAGGTATACCAGTTCCTTAGCATGCGTAAAATTTCCTATGTAATTTCTGGAGTTGTAGTGGCAGCGAGTATTGCCGCCATTGTAACGCAAAGTTTCGACTTAGGGGTTGACTTTAAGGGTGGTCGCTCGTACACCGTAGAATTTGATCAAAATATTGATGCAACGGATGTTGCGGATAAGCTTGAAGTAAAACTAGGAAAACGACCTACTGTGAAAACCTATGGATCAGAGGCCACGTTACAAATCACTACCTCCGTTGAGAATCTAGATGGTGTCGCATTAAACGATGATGCCATGGCAGCATTACTCTACAAAGAGTTAGAGACCTTCTACACTAGTCCTTCAACATCCCTCGATGATTTCCGTCAGGACTACATAAAAGGAACTTCGATGATCGAAACATCCGTAGCGGATGATATTCGAAAGAGTGCAGTCTTTGGAGGCAGTATAGGTGTATTACTCATCTTCGTCTACATTTTCATTCGCTTTAGGAAGTGGCAGTTTGGATTCGGTGCCATTGCCGCAATTCTTCACGATGCGCTGATTATCTTGGGATTATTTGCGATTTTAAAAACAGTGATGCCATTCTCTATGGAAATGAATAGAAATATTATCGCTGCCCTACTTACAATTATCGGTTACTCGATTAACGATACCGTGGTCGTATTCGACAGAATCCGTGAATACATCACAGAGCGTCCAAAAACATCGCTTGAGGAGAACGTTAATGAGGCTGTTAGCTCAACGCTTAGTAGAACATTGATGACCTCGGTAACTACCTTACTCGTTGTGCTCATTCTCTTCTTCTTTGGAGGACCAGACCTCAAGAGCCTATCCTTTGCCTTGATAGTGGGAATTATTGTGGGAACGTACTCTTCGATATTCGTAGCCACTCCCCTAGCAGTTGACTTCTTGAAACGCCAAGAAGCTAATAAGTAATCTTCGCTTATATAAACTTTGTTTAAGGAAAAGTAGAGCCTACCGTATTCTATTTTCCCATAAAAGGGTGTAATCCCCTTGTGCGTCATAGCGTTCTGCCTGACCGGCTACGTTGAACTTTCTTCCAGCGCGTGGATCATTGCCTACACCAGCAATGTAATTCCAATTACCATAATTGCTACACGGGTCATAATCAATTAATTGATGCTCAAAGTAAGCAGCACCCGCACGCCAATCCTGCCCTAAATCATGGACGAGGTAACTTGCTACGTTTTGCCGCCCACGGTTACTCATAAAGCCTGTGGCATTGAGCTCACGCATATTGGCATCGACAAAAGGTTGTCCTGTTTCACCCTTACACCATGCATCAAACTGATGATTCGTGCGAAGTTTGACCAGTTTATGCTGAATACCGCCTGGCCAAAACAAATGACGTCCGTGCTGCCAAGCAACAAATCTGAAAAATTCACGCCACAATATTTCAAAAATGACCCAATAGGTTGACTGGTTGGCTAAGACCTCCTCTTCAAAACGCTTGATCTCGTGATACACCAATTTTGGCGATAAGCATCCTAAGGATAGATAGGCACTGAACTTCGTAGAATAGTCAGGACCTATTAATCCATTTCGCGTTTCCTTGTAGGAAGTTACTAGCTCACTATTCCATAAGTAATCCTTAAGACGCGAGAGAGCTGCAGTCTCTCCTCCTTGGAATGCAAAAGCCTGTCGATTATCTATTGGTGGAGGAAGATATGCATCTTGGGGCAGGGCATTTGTATATTCTTTTAATGAAGAAGGAAGAACAGCTTCTTGTGGAAGCAAACTACTCCACTGAGCTTCTTCAGCTAACATTTCAATCGTCACGTACTTTTCAATTTTCCCACGAAACTTCGTGAAAATGTGAGGAGTCGATATCACTGAGAACGGAAGATCTTCAGGATTCGTAAGGAGTTGTGCATGAAACCAAGTTACATCAAAAGCTGCCTCTACTTCCGTTTCTATTTTTTGGTCTAGATAGGCATATTCTCTATCGGCATATATCTTGATGGACTGGGTTGAAGTTAAGGAAGTACTTACCATCGAGAGCTGTTCAATGACATCACCTTCTAAGTATAGCAAGTTCACTCCATGACTATCCAATTGACTGCGCAAATCAATCAAACTTTCCCTAAGAAATCTTTTGCGGTGAGGGCCTAATGGAACAAATCCCCAACGATCGATTTCTAATTCTCGTGTAGGCGTGATATAAACTACTACAGGACGATATCCTTCTGCAATACAACGCTGTAACATGGGATTGTCGTGCAACCTTATACTATGACGAAGCCAAACGATTGCCCATGGTAGTTGAATTGACATAATTGTCGGTTGAGGGATTAAAGAGACTCCAGATTACTGAGATAGTATTCTGCTTGTTCAAGGACTTTGACCTTTTCTTGATGATCAAATTTTCTCCACGCTTGGTAAGGCATCCACATTCGTCGATTAGACGCTAGTTTATCTTCATGTCTATTAATAAAATTCCAATACAGAGAATTTAATGGACATGCATTCTCACCATGGCGGAGCTTGGCATTGTAACTGCACTTTTTGCAATAGTCTCCCATCTTCATCATGTAATTAGCGGAAGCAGCATAAGGCTTAGTGCCCACAATTCCTCCATCAGCAAATTGGCTCATACCTCTTGTATTGGGCATCTGAACCCATTCAATAGCATCCAAATAAATACCTAAGTACCATGCATCCACTTCGCTCGGTTCAATTCCTGCTAAAAGCGTAAAATTTCCAGTCACCATAAGACGTTGAATATGGTGAGCATAAGCATGGTCTAGACTCTGACCAATGGCATTTGCTTGGCAATTCATGTTAGTTTTACCATCCCAGAACCAAGATGGCAGCTTTCTTCCTCCTTCCAACTCGTTCAGAGTAGCGTACGAAGGCATATGCTTCCAATACACTCCGCGCATATACTCACGCCAACCCAATATTTGACGAATAAAACCCTCTACTTGCTCAATGCTAGCATGATTAGGATCATCTAAAAATCGTTGCTCAACCTTCCGGATAACTTCTAAGGGATGTAAAATTTTAGTGTTAAGACCAAAAGATATACGGCTGTGGTACAATGTCCAAGATACATCTGTCATTGCATCTTGGTATAGACCAAATTGCGGCAAACATTCGTCGATAAAAAAGTCGAGCATGTCTAAATGATCTTGCCTTGTTATCGGGTGATGGATGATATTATTCATCGGTGGACGACCGACAGTCTGAACCTCCAAATCGTCTAACATCGTGAGCAATGAGCTGACATCATAAGAAAAAAGTAAGGGCTCGAGCGGTTGTTTACCTTTTGGCCATTTCTTCCTATTCGCCACATCATAATTCCATTTTCCTCCAAGCGGCTTAGCCTTCGACAAAGGCCCTTCCATAAGCACTCCAAACTTAGCCCGCATGTGGCGATAGAATCGCTCCATTACTGGACTCTTGTCCCCAAAGAAATCGGCAAAGTCCTCTCTTTCTGTTAGGAAGTGCTCCGTATCGTAGACACTGACGTCTATGTTTTTCGCTTTACAGGCTCTTCCAATTGATTGAAGTTGTTGATCAAGGCGATATTCGTCTGGCAATTGGTAGGCAAAGCAAAAAGCCCCATGATGCTGCAGAGTATCCGAAATATGTTGTGCTAAATTCTTTGGATTATCTGGACTATCCAATGTAATGTATAGTACTTGGTGTCCACTATCCCTCAAATTTTCAGCAAAAGCCCGCATCGCTAGAAAAAAACAGAGAGTCTTTTGAATATGATGACGGACATAATCTTGCTCTTGTGGCAATTCAATCATTAAGTATAAAATATCCGTGCGTACTTCTTTATACCAAGAATGACCTTGGTAGAGCTGGTCTCCTAATACTAATCTGACTTCATTAATCTGTCCAAATGAATGTTGTATTGAATTATGCATCTGCGGTTGACTTTGTTAACTGCTTTTTATACACTCCAAAAATCTCGTGCAATTTGTCTATACGATACGTAAAAATTCCTTGAAGCTGTCGGCCAACAATGATATGTTGAGCGATCTTACCAATTGGACCCAATGGGATTTTGTACGATACACGATCAAGCATATCCACTCCACCATCTATAGGATTAATCCAGTGCTCATGGTGCCACATACGGTAAGGACCAAATCGCTGTTCGTCAACAAAATAGCGCTGATGTTTAACATGAGTAATCTCAGTTACCCAACTCATACGAATACCTGGTAGAGGACTCACTCGGTAGGAAATAATTTGCCCTTCAAACATCGTATTTCCGGGCTGTGTATCTGAGGTGATTTCAAAACGCATATAATCAGGCGTAATCATCTTTAGATTGGTCGGATCACTGAGAAATGACCATGCATCTTCTAACGAGATCGGTAACTTTTGCCGAACAGAAAGGGTGTAAATCCCTGAATGAGACGCAATGGAGACCCTTGGAATCTTAGCAAGTTGGGTGGTTGACATAATGAGATTTGTAGGCATAACAACCCAAAACCACATTTTGATTTGTCAAGAAATAAAATTGATTACTAAAAAAGTTATCGCATCGCGTAATGCGTACCACGTCCTTGGCCGAAGCGATTCACTAAGGCCATGCGATAGAACTTGGCCATCATTTTTTTAATCGTAGGAACAGGAATATTAACGCCCTGCGAAATCTCTCCTGACCGCGTGCCGGGATTTGCTTCAATAAAGCGTAACACACGCTCTTCCCTAGGACTAAGTGTCTCATCACTTGCTGAGGGATTGGCAGATTTTATCCGCTCATAGCTCGTATCAAAGGGCAGCCCTTCAAGAGCATGTAGTAAGCACTCGAGATAGAATTCAATCCAAGGCGTAATATCCTCGTTAGGCCTTCGCATCTTGCATTGAGCCATAATCTGTTGCATCTCTCGATGGCGCAATTCAAATTCACGTTCGAGTTTTAGATAAACAATCCAGTTATATCCTCTCGACTTGAGATAAGCTCCCGCCATTAAGCGTCCTAGAGTGCCAACATAACTGTTGAATGCGTCAACTGCATAGATTTCATAAGCCATTAACGAAGCCTTGACTAAATCATCAACGTTATCATTATCTTTTGTCCATCGAAATAAGGCCGACATCGAACGAGAAAAAAGTTCGTTAGGATTAGTAGTGCGAAAAGTAATTAACGTAGGAAGCGCGGCAGACCCTTTGTTATCCATTTCATCTTGGGACTTATATTCACCTTTGTGAGCATCGGGTAAAGCCATGTAACTCGTTAACAATTCATGAACTTTTTTTACGCAGTCCTCCTCGATAAGTTCTTCTGGACTTGCAGAATCGAGAAAAGCATAAACATCTAATAGACCACGTGAAAAATCAAGAGCGGAATTGGAAAAATCATCGAAACTTTGCCTCTTAATCGAGCTTAAATCTTCACTTGATAAACTTAACCCTTCAATCTTTGCACAACTGACAACAGAACTCATTCCAGCTTCTTCCCTGCGATTTTCGAGAAATGTGGCGGAGGAATGGCGAGACTTCCATGTCATATGGATACGCTCGACATTACGTATCATTTGAACGAGTGGCCAGGTAAACTGAAACTGAAACGTATATATGCGGTCCATTTTCTAAAAATAATGGCTAAAAAATCGTCTTTTAGGGCTAAGTGTGCACGAACATAGGTGATTCGCCTATAATTATGGACAAAATAATTAACCTAATAGCCGCGCTGCAACTAAGCCTCAGCCAGCAAATAAAGGACGGCCATTCGTGTCGCCACGCCATTTTCTACCTGATCAAGAATTATTGAGTGTTCGGAATCCGCCACATCAGAATCAATTTCCACCCCTCTGTTGATGGGTCCAGGATGCATAATAACAATTTGCTTATCCAACGCATCGAGATGACTTTTTCGAATGCCAAAATATTGATTGTATTCACGTAGGCTAGGTATATAGCGCACATGTTGTCGTTCAAGCTGAATACGTAAAACATTAGCTACATCACACCAGGCAAGTGCCTCTTGTACACTATGGCTCACTTTTACGCCCAAGCCGCTAACATATTTGGGAATTAAACTTCCCGGGCCACATACCATGACTTCAGCTCCTAGTTTTTGCAAACAAAGAATGTTGGAGATTGCCACGCGAGAGTGCTTAATATCACCAAAAAGGCATACTCTCTTTCCACCAACCTCTCCTAGACGCTCACGAATACTGTAGGCATCAAGTAAGGCCTGGGTAGGATGTTCATGGGCACCATCCCCTGCGTTGATAATTTTAGCATTAATATGGCGCGATAGTAGGCGATGTGCGCCAGGTTGAGAATGCCGCATTACCACCATATCCACCTTCATGGCAAGTATATTATTTACAGTGTCGATAAGGGTTTCGCCTTTTTTTGTCGATGAAGTCGAAGAAGTAAAATTGACTATATCGGCGCTAAGTCGCTTTTCAGCTAGCTCAAAGGAAATCTTTGTCCGCGTCGAGTTTTCAAAAAACAGATTAGCAATCGTTACATCGCGAAGGGATGGGACTTTTTTAATCTTTCTTGATAAAACTTCTTTAAAATCATCTGCCGTGGAATGGATCAATTGAATATCCTCAGTGGAGAGGTCAGCAATTCCTAAAAGATGCTCAGTAGACAAACTAGCCATTATCAGGGGTTTTAGGGGTAATCCAAACACTTTTACCTTCTAGGTCAACCGTGACTCGTTCCTCTTCGATTGAATCAATCGTCTTTCCGACATACTTCGCCTGAATAGGAAGGTCTCGGTGAAGTTTTCGATCGATCAGCACGAGAAGCTCAACATCTTTAGGCCGCCCAAAGTCAACCAAAGCGTCAAGCGCTGCACGTATCGTACGGCCTGTGTATAGCACATCATCAATGAGTATAATTCGCTTGCCTTCAATGGCAAAAGGAATATTTGTTGACTTTGGAATAAGGCTTTTGCCGGATCGAAAATCATCGCGATGAAACGTTATATCTAGTGTTCCTTGTTGCAGCGATTCGGGCTTTATCGCCTTTACCTCTTCCAAGGCATTTACCACGGCGTGCATCAATTCGATACCACGCGGTTGAATAGCAATAAAAACAGATTCTTTAAAGGATTGATGGTTCTCAATAAGCTGGAAGGCCAACCTACGTAGAATAAGATTAAGCAAAGATTCTTCGAGGAGCAAGCGCTTTTCCATCGGGTTCAAAGGTAAGTAAAATGTGGGAAGTTTTGCGGGGGCACCACCTCCCCTCGAACCCAATTTTAATCTACGCAATATCAAACATATAATCCAGATCATTTAGAATGCTGCAATCTTCGGTGAGCAATCATTAGTTTAGCATGATGCAAAAGGCCGATAAAGTCAATCTAGTCATTAATACGCTCGAACATCATTTTCCGGAAACTCCTATTCCGCTAGACCACAAAGACCCCTATACCCTGCTAATAGCGGTCCTACTCTCTGCGCAATCCACGGATGCAGGAGTTAATAAAGTGACACCAATACTCTTTGAGCGCGCGAACAATCCCTATGATATGGTAAAACTTACCGTTGAGGAGATTCGCTCAATTATTCGCCCGGTAGGACTATCTCCCGCCAAGTCGAAAAACATTCATGCTTTATCGCAAATCTTAATTGACCAATACCAAGGCATCGTCCCTGAATCGCTCGAAGATTTAGAATCCCTGCCAGGCGTTGGGCACAAGACCGCTTCCGTAGTAGTGAGCCAAGCTTTTGGCGTGCCCGCCTTTCCTGTCGATACACACATACAGCGCTTGATGTATCGATGGACGCTATCCACTGGAAAGAATGTCGTCCAAACTGAACGCGATGCCAAACGGCTTTTTCCAAGAGAACTTTGGAACAAACTTCACCTACAAATTATCTTCTTTGGTCGCGCCTTCTGCCCTGCCCGTGGACATGATCCCCACGTATGCCCCTTGTGTTCAAAAATTGGGCGTAAAAGCTTATTCAAGTAGAGTAAAATCAGCGTTTCTTTGCCTCATGTCAAATTCATCCCAAAGATATGCTGGACGAGGAGTAAGTTCTGATAAGGCGGAGGTCCATGCTGCCATCAAAAATATTGACAAAGGATTATTCCCCAATGCATTTTGCAAAATCATGCCTGATATAGTCGGTAGCGATGAAGATTTTGTCAATATTATGCATGCTGATACAGCAGGTACCAAGCCCTCTCTAGCCTACTTGTATTGGAAGGCAACGGGTGATCATTCCGTGTGGAAGGATATTGCACAGGATGCGCTCATTATGAATATTGATGATATGATTTGTGTTGGTGCAACAGACAACATTCTTATATCCTCCACCATTGGCCGCAATAAGCACCTCATACCCGGTGAAGTGTTAAAACACCTTATTCAAGGGGGACAAGAACTCGTCGAATGGCTAAACGGCCTTGGAGTTGGCATCTATCCAACCGGAGGAGAGACAGCAGACGTGGGAGACATCGTGCGCACCCTTGATGTAGGATATACTGCCTTTGCCCGTATGCCAAAAGACAAAGTCATCGATATCCAAATTAAACCGGGGCACGTAATCGTTGGGTTAGCTTCTTACGGGCAGGCTAGCTACGAAAAGAGTTATAATGGCGGGATGGGATCTAATGGATTGACCTCTGCACGTCACGATTTGTTCGGAGGAAATCTAAAGGATAACTTTCCCGAGAGCTACGACCCCAATACAGACAATAGTCTAGTGTATTCAGGGCCACATGAGCTTACCGATATTGAACCTGAAACAGGGGAAACCTATGGTAAACTCGTCCTCTCTCCTACCCGAACCTATGCCCCGATTGTGACCAAGTTTTTGGGCACGGTTGATCGTAGGGAGATCGGTGGCATGGTGCATTGTTCTGGAGGTGGCCAAACCAAAGTCATGCATTTTCTTCAACACGGACGCATTGTGAAAAACAACATGCTCACTATTCCACCTCTCTTTAAAGCTATTCAGAAAGCTTCGGGGACGAGCTGGGAGGAAATGTATAAAGTTTTTAATATGGGGCATCGATTGGAGGCATACCTACCTATTGACCTAGCCGAGCAGTTGATTACCATAAGTCAATCCTTTGATGTAGAAGCTCAAATTATTGGTGAAGTAGTTGACGGAGATTGCGGAGTCGACATCCAACATGGCGATCAGTGGTTAAGTTATCGATAGGCTCTTGATTAAAAACATTAAGTCCTAGTACATTCATAGTATGCGATTAGCAGCCATAGATATTGGATCCAATGCGATGCGTCTTTTAATCAATGACGTGATTGAGCTTAATGGTAAACCTCATTTTGTGAAGCTCGGATTGTTTCGAGTGCCAGTCCGTCTTGGATGGGACGTTTTTAATGATGGAAAAATCAGTGATCAAAATATCCAACGACTTATCTCAGCACTTTCTGCCTACAAAAACTTTACAGATGCTTACCAGGTAGATTTTTTGAGGGCTTGTGCAACTTCTGCTATGCGCGATGCAAATAATTCAAAACAGATAATTGCCACCATTCAGCAATCGACGGGTATTGACCTCGAGGTTATTCATGGAAAGGTAGAAGCAGAACTCATACGACAAGCTGAATGGCAAGGCAATCTTAATAAACAGGTTGACTATCTCTACATGGATGTCGGAGGTGGCAGCACCGAATATTCATTGTATCGTGGTAACGAAGTGATTAAGAGTAAATCATTTAATATTGGTACAATTCGGCTACTTGCTGATAAGGTCAAGAAATCAGAATGGCAAAAAATGCAAGAATTCTTGCAAGAGCTAAGTACATCGCCTAGAAACATCGAATTTGTCGGTAGCGGAGGAAGTATAAATACCGCCCATAAGTTGTCCAAAAGACCCAGCAACGCAGTATTGGATTATGCCTATATCAAAAAGCTTTATGAGCAGATCGACCGGCTTTCAATTAATGAAAGAATTGTTTTTCATGGATTAAAGCCTGACCGAGCGGATGTCTTACCCATTGCATTGAAACTGTACTTGCGAAGCATGGAATGGACAGAAGCAGATATCATTCATGTGCCAAAATTTGGCTTGAGTGATGGCATGATTCGGGCATTATACCAACAACATAGGTAAAATTGACTTACCTTTAGAGCTGCGAAAAGGGGTTAGTCCCTGGGTAAAATATCATACAATGAAGAGGCAAAAAAATATACTTAAAATGCTCATGGTAGCGCTACTTGTATCGGGTGTTGTAGCGTGTCAGCGAGGTAGTTCAGGAATGAACAATACAGCCAATGACAACCAAGCAGCAAGCGACTCAACATCACGCGGTGGAAGCACAAAGTTAGAGCTAGCGCCCAATCAGATAAGAGCAACAGAACGTGGTGGATTAATCAAACAGGAAGCCATTAAAATCGATACGGCAAAGCAACAAGCAGTTCCTGCGACTCGATTTAGTTCAGAACCTTAAGTATTGTATCTTCGTAATCTCACGGTCCTATAGCTCAACTGGATAGAGCAACTGCCTTCTAAGCAGTAGGTTTCAGGTTCGAGTCCTGATGGGACTGCACTAACTTGTTTATAATCAACATTTTATAAAGCCTAACATGCTTAAATGAAAGCATAGGTGAAAGTTTAGACGAGCAAAGATGCAAGTCAACTAGTGCACAGCACTTTGCCCATATTAGTATCTATCTACTTTACTCCTTTCCTAGAATTACGAGTCCTCCATACCCCTTAAAAACATCGTGAGGGGGATACCTCATACACTCTACACGCGGTAGGGGGAGGTTATATTGTTTCCTTGTAACACATGCAGTATCATGAAGCAATGAAAGCAACCTATCTTATCTCAATTATGCAAACAGTGAAAAGTATACAAATGAAAGTTTTCCTTATGGCATCGCTGTCACTTGTCCTAGGATTAGCAGCGTGCCAGGGTGACAACAACAATAGCAGGTCTCGCAGCGACTGTTGCAAAGTATGTAGTAGAGGCAAAGCTTGCGGTGACTCTTGCATCAGTCGATCATATAATTGCCATAAGGGAAGAGGGTGTGCCTGTAACGCCAGTGAATTAAGGTAACTCAATTCCTACTAGTTCAATTTTAAAATCTAACTCGGCCTCAAATCCGTGTTTACGATGAATCAAGACAATCGTCGCAAACTGATTTGATTCATCCAAAAAGAACCCAGCGTAGTCTACATTGCTAAGCCAATCAAAATATAAATGATCTTCCTCTAAGTCTCCTTGATAGACTAACTGGAGATCACCATTGTTTCTAGTTTTAACATAATAATGTTCTCCATTTTTCTCAACGATTACTTCAATATCGCCCCTACAGGAAGGGATGTACGATGAGGTGGAATACCTTCCGAACTTCGTAGGCAAAATTTGGTAAGCCGCCAATAATTCTCGTGTAGAATTCTTATAATCTTCATCATCCCAAAGGGAAGAACCACTTCCATTGGTGTGATCATAGGCATCCCCTCGTGGATTAAATTGATACCCTAGAGTTACATTTGACTTAATATCGCGAATTATGATAGCAGTCCCGCAACACCCACAAGCTCCATCACAATAATCTTCTCTGTAAGCCACAACACCATTATCACTCCAGCCTATTGGATAAACCGTAGAAGGATTGATGCCGTGTCCATAATTCCATCCCTCATAATAACCGAAGTCAAATGGTTCTGTAAACTCATCTCCTTGAGCATAACCTATGCCGCTGACGTCCTCCAGTACCCGAGCCAACTCCTCTTCTAAAAGCTCTTTTTCTGTGGTTAAACTGTTGACTTGATCTTTAAGCGATGTGATAATTGCACCCTTATCTTGTAACTCCTGCTGAGCCTCATTAATATCTTTAGTCAATACGCTAATTCGGTCATACATTTCTGCAATCTCCTGTTGAGCCTCTTGAAGCACAGCTAACTGATTACCAATGGTCTGCTCAGCCGCAGCATTTACATTCTGTAGATCCCTGACTAACTCCGACAGATTTGCCGAGTCCACTTGCATCGAGTAAATACGTGCTTTTAAATCCTTCTTGCTTTGACCAAAGGATAAAAGAGGGAGTATAATTAGCAGAAGGAATATTTGCTTCATTAATTTAATTTTCACTATGCTCGTTTACTGTAGAAAATAGATAGGTTAAAGATGCACCAAAACTTAGCTCTTTAGCCTCAAAATCACTTATTGGATAATTATCATTGTATAATGGAACTTGATTAACGGCAAACTCAAATTCCAGAAGAAAGTTATGTGCTCCTTGCTTTTTCCAAACCCCAAGAGATATTGATGGTGCCACGCCTAAGCGTCTAGTATATTTCCAACGATTTAACTCACTGTAGATCACTCTATCAGCATAATCAAACTCTTGGACTTTAGTAATTGAAACCCCTGACAATGCAATCCTTGTATCAAGCCCCAAACTTATAAATGGAGAGATTTTGGCTTTAGGCATGTGAGCAAACACTCTTAAAGGAATAGTTAAGTAAGTGCGCTTGTCAATAGAGATCATATCTGTCCAAAAGGGATCACCTTTAGTTTTCAGTCCATATTGTGCAATTCCCAATCCAGTACGTAAACCTATTCCATTTTTTATATCGGTGAAGACATCTGCATGAAAGGAAGGCGTAGATAAAAACTTAATTTGCGCATTGACGTAATCTGAATCAAATGCTGACCCTATGTAACGAGAATTATTAATCCCTATTCCACCTCCAATGTGCATTTGTCCTAAGGAAAAGAGAGGGAGAAGGATAAGAAGAACTATAAAGTGTTTCACTTAAATAAAGGTATTGCTTAAGACAATTCGACACCAACAAGCTCAATCGTGTAGTCTCGACTATCTTCATACCCGGAATCCCTGAGCAACAGCACAAATACGACGTAATTGTTCATTTCAGGAAGAAAATATCCTATGCACTCTACCTCTGTCCATATCTCGGTAAGGTCGTTTACAGTTAACTCACCTGTATAAATCAACTGATCTGTAGGCTGACCA
>PAPS01000014.1 GCA_002708985.1 Saprospirales bacterium
AAAGTCCAACCTACTTTAGCATCAAAGCGTTTTGTCTTCGGCTTAGCGATATCATGAAGAATAGCCGACCAACGCAAGAATAAATCATCACTGGTTTGAGAAACATTATCCAAAACCTGTAGGGTATGTATAAAATTGTCCTTATGTGCCTTCCCCTCACGCGTTTCCACGCCACACAGCGTAACCATTTCAGGGAAGAAATTTTCTAACAATCCTGTACTTAGCAATAGTTTAAAGCCGACCGACGGCTTGGAACTCATAATGATTTTATTGACCTCTGTGGTAATTCTTTCTTGAGAAATAATCTCTAGTCGATGGATGTTGCGTTGAATGGCATCAAAGACCTCTGGACGAATAAAAAAGTTTAACTGAGTGGCAAAGCGAATAGCCCTAAGCATTCGCAATGGATCGTCACTGAACGTCTGGTCAGCGTCCATGGGCGTACGAATAACCTGTTGGGCGAGATCTTGTCTTCCATTAAAAGGATCCACAAATTCTCCATAACGCTCCTTGTTTAAACAGATTGCCATGGCATTGATGGTAAAATCTCTTCGCCACTGATCATCTTCAAGACTGCCATCCTCTACAATTGGCTTTCGAGAATCTTTTTGATACGATTCCTTTCGAGCTCCGACAAATTCAAAATCACCCCCTTGCCAAGCAAAATGTGCCGTACCAAATCGACTGAAAAATTGAACTGATAAATCCTTAGAAATAAGTGACGCCGTGCGCCTAGCCCATTCAATACCTGAACCCACGCACACAAAATCAATGTCGAATTTTGTCCGTTGTCGGCCAAGGCATTGATCGCGGACATATCCCCCAACGACGTAAGCCTCTATCCCTAATTGGTCGGCTGCCTCGCCTGCAATAGCAAAAATTGGATGTTCTAGCATGTTGGACGATGATTTTACCGACATAACGCGAAGATAAGAAGCTATTAGCGCATGAATTGTGTGATTATAAAACACTTATTCGAACAAGATAACCACTGTGGTTTCTCAAATTGATTACTCTGTAATTATCCAACAAAAGGTATTGAGCCTTTATCCCTGTTAATGTACCACTGATTAGTGGAGCCTTATCCAATTTTGTACTCTGAACCTTTGTCGGAAAATCTAGCATTGGGAAATTGAGTGGCATACTATCTTCCTGAACGAGATATTCTTGCAATTCCGTGGGTAAAGCAGAATGTGCTAGGTCCCGGAATGACAGTATATCAGCGGCCTCGTGCCTCCCTTTAAGCATGGCCTGCCAGCTTGTTTTGTCCATAAAATGTGCTTTAAGAGCAACTTCAATTTGTCCGGCTAACTGACGGTAAGGTGTTCGAGCAATGACACAAGCTTGAATCGCTCCTTGGTCAATCCATCGAGTAGGAATTTGATCATCACGCGTAACGCCTACTTTTATTCCACTAGTCTGCGATAAATACACAATATGTGGTCTAACGTGGTGCATAGCCTCCCATTCTGGATCTCTTCCACCCCCTAAATGGCCTTGACATCGCTCAGGATGAATAATACACTCACTGTTTTCTGGAGCATCTCGAAAGCATGGATAACAAAATCCTTGGGAGAAGGATTTATTGGTTTTACGGCCACAGACCACGCAGTGAATCTTACCTAGAAAAGCAATCTCAACACTATGGCCGAGATGGTCATTGAGGGGAAGAAGTTGTGTTTCGGATTCATTGATTAATCGAAGATTGTATTGAACCTCACCCTGCTTGATTGCGGTGACCATTTTTCTTAGATTCCCTTCAATTACCATACAATGAAAGTAGCTATTATCTCAAGACCATACTTATGATTATACATAAAGTGGCTTAAAAAGGCAATTTTTGAAATTGAATATTTAAGTATCAATTTGGCTTATTGCGAATCAAAAAGCAATTTTTTAGTAATCAAGTTACTTGCTCTTGGAGATACGCAAACTCATTGTTGTTTTGCTCAATAAAAGTTAGAATAGCCTCCCTTCCGAGCCCATTTCTTGCACAGGTCACAAAGCGAGGAGGCATGGCTTTCCACGATTCCATCATCTTGGCTTCAAAGGCATCGCGTGTAGACTGAGACTTTGGTGGCTTATCATTTTTTGTAAAGACAATCACAAAAGGAATCTTACTAATTCCTAGCCAAGCGACAAACTCCATATCAATTGCTTGGGGTGGAATGCGCCCGTCAATCAGTAAAAAGAGATAAAGAAGCTGTTCCCTCCGCAATATGTAATCCTGAATCATTCGCTGCCATTTTTGGCGTTGCGCTTTGGATATTTTCGCATACCCATACCCCGGAAGATCGACGATATACCAAGATCTATCAATAAGGAAATAATTGAGTTTTTGGGTTTTTCCTGGCTGGCCAGAGGTTTTAGCTAAGTTTTTACGCCCTGTAAGCATATTGATTAGGGAGGATTTCCCGACATTTGATCTGCCGATAAAGGCATACTCAGGCAATGAGCTATTAGGACATAAATCCACGCGAGGATAGCTCGCAACATATTCGGATTGTGTGATGTTCATGCTGTACAAAGATATAAACCAAATAGAAGGCTTTGGCAGAACACATTAAACCCTACGATTCGTCAAGAAATAACAAGAAGGCACAGGTCGAAGATATGTTCGATAATATTGCCCATCGCTATGATTTTCTAAACCATCTTTTGTCCTTAGGAATTGACAGGAGTTGGCGTAGAAAAGCCATACGCTGGATGAATCAACATCATTCTATTGAAGGTCAAACAGTAATGGATATGGCCACCGGCACCGGTGATTTTGCAATTGACTTAGCTAAAAGAACAGAAAATGTGGCTATTGTAGCGCTCGATCTCTCCGAGCAAATGCTGAGCAAGGGTCGACAGAAGTCAAGTAAAAGTAACTTAGATCATCGCATCACTTGGGTTAAGGGTGATGCAGAATCCCTGCCCTATGAGGACAATACATTTTCAGCTATGACCGTTGGATTTGGTGTGCGTAATTTCGGAGATATCCGACAGGGCTTACGCGAAATGCACCGAATTTTAAAGCCAGGTGCTCCACTCATTGTCCTTGAGGTCAGTCAGCCTAAGAAATTTCCCATGCGTCAACTCTTTGGCTTTTACTTTCGGGGTATTCTTCCTTTTGTGGGTCGGGTGTTTAGTAAAGATCATAGAGCCTACACCTATCTTCCTGAATCGGTAAAGGCTTTTCCCGAGGGTGAAGATTTTATAGCCTTACTTCATGAGTCAGGTTTTCATCAGGGGAATCATCGCGCACTAACGGCAGGAATCTGTGCTATGTACACATGTACTAAGTAATTTAATGCGCACACCCTCAATTTTTTGAGTTAGGATACGTTCCTAAGTAAGATGTATCTTCAAAAGATGTTCAAGCAAAAATCATCCTGGCTCCTTATGTTTCTTTTCCTTTTTGTGTCAGAACAGGGCCGTGCACAACTGAACTACCTTGAAAAGGGAAACAAACTGATCTATTTCGGCATTCATCTTGGTTTTAATCAAGGGGCGATGAAGCCTTTACGTAATGTAAGCCCTGGAAGTACGGACTCTGTAACCTTTGTAAATTCCACATTTGGTCCTGGCTTTAACATCGGTATCATTGGCAACTATCAGTTTCATAAGTACTTTGACCTTCGGTTAATTCCAACCCTGTCATTTTCGGATCGAAACTTGATTTTTCGCGATGCAAACAACCTAGAAGTGCCAAAAACCCTCTCCTCAATCTACCTTTCCTTTCCCTTGATGTTTCGCTATAAGTCAAAGCCAATCAAAGACTTTAGGATGTTTGTATTGGGTGGGATTCGCTACGACTTCGACCTAAGTGCAAAATCCAGTCGACGAAATGCCGACGATCAAATTCTACTGCAAACACATGATATAAGTTTCGAAACTGGTTTTGGATTCCAATTTTACCTGCCTTACGTCATTCTAAGCCCTGAATTCAAGGTCAGTCATGGCCTAATCAATCGAAAGTTTCCCAATGAGAACTTGATTTATTCAAGAGCCATTGATAAACTTTTTTCTCGCATGTTTACCATCTCGCTAAACCTAGAAGGGTAATGCCTTACGTCCTTGAATATGACTTAGCTTCAGGTTGGCGCGCCTTATGGGAATTGAGCGAAACCGAGGACTACTTTCTTGATTTAAATATTTGGAGCGAGGACGACCTCCACCAACTTGCGAAAATGGAAAATCCCGCACGCAGAGTGCAATGGCTGGCTACCCGATTTATGTTGAAAGACAAACTAGGCGTAAAAACCCCGTTAAACAAAAACAAACAAGGAAAACCAAAGTTAGACCAAGGCTTTATTAGTCTCAGCCATTCCAAACAGTGTGCCGCCGTTGTCTTTGATCAAAAACATGAAGTAGGTGTAGATGTTGAAGAGATAGGGGAGAAAGTGAAACGTGTGGCAAAAAAATTTCTAACAGACGATGAATTCACCAGACTTGAAGGACATGGCGGTGATGAAAACCTACTGCTTACCAAGGCATGGACGGCGAAGGAGGTTGTTTTTAAATGGTTTGGTCATGGGGAGCTTCCCTTCCGCGAGGCCATACAAATTCAAAACATTCACGAGAACACCATGGATGTAGTACTCAGCGCCGATGGGCATGTCAAACTGCACAGGATTCATCACCTCCAATGGAAGAATACCATAATGGCTTACATCTAAGATTTATCTCAATTGACTATCTTATCATAATGAAAACTACTTGCCTATACCTCAGTCTTTTAGCTGCTATGCTCTTTGCCAGTTGCGGCGAAGACAATGGCGATTGCAATTGCGTTCTGCCGCCTCCAGAAGTTACCTATTCAGTGGAATTTACCAACGGCAATGAAAGCCTTGAAGTAGGAGATACTATTCTCATTAATGACAAACAAGTAGTTGTTGAACGCATCCAGTTTTACCTTGGGGATATTACTGCAAAACGAGGGGATTCAAGCGATATCTTGATTCGAGAAGTGGAGTTTATCTCATTAGAAAATACTCCAGAAGACAATCAGTTTATTCGTACGCTTGCTAAAGGAGACTACACGGGGCTAAACTTTTCAGTAGGCATAAATGAAATACTTAATCAAGGAAATACAGCCCAATGGAATGCCGGTGATCCTCTGAGCACGGCCAATAACATGTATTGGCCAATGGGAGGATACATCTTCAGCAAATTTGAAGGCCGACTCATTACAGATACCGTCATCTCGGTAATCTATCATATCGGGCGGGAAGCCAATCGAAGAGATTTAACATTTGAGGAGAACTTCTCCATAAGTGGAGTAAACAACGTAGTCATTTCCTTTGACATCCAAAAGCTTTTTGGTGCGGATGGAGGCATAAGCATTGATCCAACCACTCAAAACGAAACACATACCATAAATGACCCGCAGTTAGCAGGCATTATTGCAGACAACTATGCGAATGCATTCAGCGTGACCTTTCCTCAGTAACTGCTCTTTGAGTGAAACGCAATCAGTTATACATAGCAGCCCTTGTTAGTATTGTTTGTGGACTACTTTGGGCATGTAGACCTGATGATGGATTTACACCACCTTCAGCATTATATGACCCAAGCCCATATACCTTTAATCGACCCGAATTAGAAGGACCTAATCGCTTATTTCCTCTTATGGTCGTTCCAAGCGACAATCCCATGACGATTGCCAAAGTAGAACTCGGACGGTATTTATTCTATGATGCAAAATTATCAATAAGCGGCAATCAATCCTGTAACTCATGTCATAAACAAGAATATAATTTTGGCGACAATTTGGCTCTCTCGATGAATGCCAGTGGAAGTCGAAATAGTCGCAATGCCATGCCGCTTATAAACCTTGGATGGGCAAATAATGGACTCATGTGGGATGGTCGAACCATCGATTTAGAGGCAGCAAGTGCTGATGCCATTTTTAGTGAATTACATCCGAATCCAAGCGCTATCCTCGATATACTTGGCTCGGATTCGTTGTACACTAATCTATTTGCTAAAGCCTTTGAAGATGGTGCAATCTCCTTAGAAAATATTAATAAGTCCTTAGCGAGCTTTATGCGCTCCATTGTATCGATTGATAGCAAATATGATCGCTATGTCAAGTTCGGCCTAAACGAGTTCAGCCAAGAGGAATTCAGAGGATTTGAGATGGTCTTTTCTTCAGAAGAGGGAGACTGTTTCCATTGTCACGCATCCTCAGACGTTATCTTCTCTGATTTCAGTTTTCACAATATTGGGATGGACAGTAACATCAACACTATCTACGATTTTGCAGACTACGGTCTTGGAGGAAATACGGGCAACGAAGAAGACTATGGCCTATTTAAGACTCCTACGCTCCGTAATTGGGCCTATTCAGCGCCCTATATGCATGATGGACGCTTTACAACGATGGAAGAAGTTATTGAGTTTCATAGTACAGGCCTAAAGAACTCACCCAACCTTGATGTTATTATGCTGAAGGACGGGAAAATTCAGAACGGTGGCCTGCAAATGACAACGCAAGAAAAAAGTGACCTCCTTGCCTTTCTTCAAACACTCAACGACACCGTCTTTATAAACAATCCCTCCTATTCCAATCCGTTTGAATAAAGAGTTTACGGATCAACTTAGTCTTTCTTACTCAAAAAAGCGGTCGGGATAGTCTGTAATGATACCGTCGACACCCATTTCGATAAGTCGCTTCATGTCGTCAACTTTATTAACCGTGTAAGGAATCACAAGAACACCTGCGGCATGGGCATCCTCAATTCTTGAAGAATACACCAAATTATATAGCGGACTGTAGACGTCGGGTACAAAGCCTAATTCAGCAATTATCTCCCTTAGATTTCCATTTGTACCATCCAATAAAACAATAGATAAATCTTTGCTATAAACTCCCTCTAGTTGACCCTTTCGTAGTGCGCGTAGTACGCGCAGATCATAAGACTGAACGCTAATTCTTCGCATAGCGGTGGAATCTAGTGCTTGGTCTAAGACCCCGTAGACTTCACCCACAAATATACTTGGCATAGGATGATATACATTATCGCCAGCTCGACTTGATTTGATTTCAATGGAATACTTCACCGATGGCATGCCATGTTCTTTGATATAAGCCTCCACTTGTTGGATTACTTCAAGCAACATCGGTTTTATAGCTTCCTTATTAATCTGTTGGCTAAACTGAGGGTGCTGGAGGGAGCCGCAATCACATCGAGTAAGTGAATCATAGGTCATGGCGTAAATATTCCATGCCTTTTCATCCGCTTTAGGAATTGGATTTCCATCAGCATCCAAACAAATTGTAGCATTGAGCCAAGGTTCGTGGGAGAGTACTACTTTTCTATCTCTTGTTATCACAACATCCATTTCCAGCGTTGTAACACCAAGATTAACAGCATGAATCATTGCCTGCAAGGTGTTTTCGGGATAGAGTCCGCGACAGCCTCTATGACCCTGTAAGTCAAAGGCAGTCAGCTCATCCAAGGCAATAACCTCTGGTTCTATTAAATGGCTTAACAATGGTCCCAATTGATCAGCTTGTATATAATCGATGCCCAATTCGATGCCTTTAAGGTAGCATCGACTGGCATCTCGCCTGCCAAGGCAATCTAAAAAAACTGCCCCCCCCTTACTATGGATGGCATCAACATAATGCTTGGTAAGTTGTCGAAACGGTACATTGATTATGGCCGATTGATTTGCTAAAAGCACTGAATATGTCGATTTCTTATTAGCAAAAGGACCTTGGCGGATGACTAGCGAATCTAATTTTAACAAGTCGATCTGTGTTTGAATAGATTGGCGTAGCGCATCATTACTGCAATGAAGGGTAACCTTATGCTTTTCCAAAATTCCGGAGGCTCCAATAACATCGATTAGTCGGACTGGGTCACACTCTTTAATATCTAAATCAGGTGCTGTATTCGGAGTATTTGCAAGCAAACCTAGGATGAGAGCTAGTGTTGGGATGCGCTCTCCCCTGTACGACCCACTAAACCAACTCCCGGCATCTAATGTCCGAAGTTCTTCATAGGTAAAATCACGCAGGTAGCCTTTGCCATTTGTTGTTCGTTCAAGGCGGCTATCATTCATTAACACCAATACTCCATCTTTACTTTGACGAACATCTATTTCAATGCGATTTACACCGAGTTCTATGGCCTTTACAGTGCTTGCCAAGGTGTTTTCAGGAGCACTTAACGAAGCTCCTCGATGCGCAACGCTTTCAACTTGACTAAACACCACACCACAGCACAGATAAAAGACGACTGCGAAAGAAAATCGCAACGGAAAAGTGATGTGCTTAATCATACCAATCTAATTGTTCCCTTTCCAAAGACCTTACAATTTATTTTCATCCATTAAGGTGGTCTGTTAAATATAAGCCTGTTGAAAAGTGTAACAAGATATCTAGCAAAAAAATTTGATTTTACACAGAGTCAATACCTCCTCCATGAAAGCCAAAAGCCAACAGAAAATTTTCGTTCTTGATACTTCTGTAATTCTCTATGATCATCACGCACCAACTGAGTTTGATGACAACCATATTGCAATTCCTATTCAAGTGCTCGAAGAGTTGGATAATTTCAAAAAGGGAAATGATACAAGAAATTTCGCTGCTCGCCAATTTATTCGATTGATGGATGAACTGGGTAATCGAGAAAATCTTTTAAATGGCTGGGTACCACTTCCTGGGAAAAAGAAAGGAAATCTTACCGTGGTCTTAACGCGAGAAGCTTTACCCATTGATGCAGAAAAGGTGTTTGGAGAACGCAAAAACGATCACAAAATCATTAATGCAGCATTGAAACTGCGGGATGATTTCCCAGAGCATAAAGTGGTATTAGTCACGAAGGACATCTGCCTGCGCGTCAAGGCTAAATCGCTAAATCTACATGCCGAAGATTACGAAACTGGAAAGGTTAAGGATGTCGATGACCTATATACAGGTAAATCTTCTATCGACGAATTGGATGCCTCTATAATTGATGATCTAGCGCAAGACCGAATTATTGACTACAAAAGGTTCCAAAAGACTAAACCCTACGACAACCAATTCTTCACCCTAACTAATTGTACAAAATCTATCCTTGGATACTACAACCCAATGATTGACAAGGTCGAACGCGTAGAAAAGAAGACAGTTTGTCGCATCAAGCCGCGTAACGCAGAACAAACCTTCGCTCTCGAAGCCTTGATGAATCCCAAAATCAAATTAGTCACCCTCAGGGGGGCTGCAGGTACTGGGAAAACCCTCATGGCGATTGCATCCGCCATTGAGCAGAAACGCAACTATCATCAGATCTATATAACCCGGCCAATTATACCCTTATCTAATAAGGACATCGGCTACCTGCCCGGCGACGTAAAATCAAAGCTTGATCCCTACATGCAGCCGATTCACGATAACATAAAATACATTAAGGCCCAATTCCCTGAAAAAGATCCTATGCGCAAAAAATTAGAGCAGATGATCGAACAGGAAAAAATTGCCATCGCCCCGCTCGCCTATATACGGGGAAGAACGTTAGCCAACGCCTTCTTTATCGTGGATGAAGCACAAAATCTAACGCCGCACGAGGTAAAAACCATTATATCAAGGGCTGGAGACGGCACCAAAGTCGTTTTCACCGGGGATATAAACCAAATTGACACGCCATATCTCGATGCAGAATCCAATGGATTGAGCTATGTAATCGATAAGGTTAAAAACAATCCTCTTTTCGCCCATATTACCCTAGAAAAGGGAGAGCGAAGTGAACTGGCCAATTTAGCCAATGAACTGCTATAATCTAGTTTATCCATTCTTACTAATCCTCCGTGATAGTATTCATTTTAGTGAGGAAGCGCTCCCACTTAGATACCTGCCAAGGCACTAGATTCATTTTCTTAAGGTGGCGATCACACAGACCTTGCATCGACTCATCCCAGTTCTTTTCCAAAAGGCTTTGTCCCTGACGAGCGAGTCGAGAGTTAAAATGTACCGCGGCATCCATGGCATGAAATACTACACTTTCTGGTAAATTATCCATGGCTTCAAATTCACTTAAAGCCAAAATCCTCGTCCTAAACTCAAAAGCAGGACTGCACATATCAGCTAACTCCTCAACAGCCCTTTCACCCTCCTCGGTTAAGTGCTTTAATGCATGGATCTTTACGGTTGAGTTATCGACCGCTTCTACTTGATCAATGAATCCTTGTTTTTCATCTGGGAATGCTTTGCATAATGCGTCTAAGGCAAGGGCTATGTTGACGTAGGATTCGTCTGAAAGCATTGACTCTATATCCTCTCTATATTCGTCTTGTATGGTATCAAGTGCCCAAATCGCTTGGCGGCGTACCAAGTGATCTCTGTCGAGTAGGGCATCATGTGTCCAAAGAGGGATTCCCTCGGTAACCCCTCTGAATTTTGAGATAATAAAGCGTTTTTCCAACCGTGTTTTAGCCGTTTTAAATAAATCATAAAGCTCTAACTCATCAGTAAACTGAGCATAATCTAATGCCTCAAGGGCATCCATACGATCCATGAGATTACCCGCAAGATGTGCTTGACTTAACAATTCATCCAACGGTCTATCCCAAGTCCTTTGACTAAGAACTTGTCGATTAACATCCACCAAGGAAAACGCTAACTTGTCATGTACGTGGTGTGTGTCTAACGGAATAAAAATCGTATCGACGAGCCCTTCCACATAATGCCTCTCTTGAGTGTACTCCCCATCCGTGTAAACCAACTTAAAATCCATTGGCATCTTGAACGGACCAATGATAGCTGATGTATCATGGATTTGACTTATAACAAATTGAAAGCCTCCAGCTACAGAATCTCTTCGAATAGAATAATGCGGTTCGCCACCACCATAAACCCATTCCTCAAAAAACCAATCTAAATTGACCCCTGTACATTCCATAATTGCGATGTATAAATGATGGCTGTCCACCATACCGTAAGGATGCTTTTTTAGATAATGCTTGATGGATCGCGAATAGGCCTCATCGCCAAGGACAAATCGCATCATATCCAATACTAAACTGCCTTTATCATAGTGCCTTGCACTCCCTCCAGCAATAGATCCAACAGGAAAGTGATTGCGCTCAGCAGCACGCATAGAGGTCCGACGCTCACCCCACCGAATCTCATCATATATTATTTCTCCTAGTACCTCGCGCCGAAAATGCTTTGCATAATGGGTAGCAAAGCTCTCATGGAGCCAGTGGTGCCTTCCACTCCAAGCTGTGATATAATCGCCAAACCATTGGTGTGCAAGTTCATGAGCATTTGTTCCGATGTAATTTCGTTCTAAAGCTTCTCGGTCATTTTGTAGGTAGATATCTGTGAAAATTGTGGAAGTAGTATTTTCCATAGCACCGTACAAAAAGTCCCGAACAGGTATGTTACGATAGACCTTTTGCCAAGGATAATCGATGCCTAACTCCTCCTCAAACCAATCCATCATTTCACGACTAAAGCGGTAGGTTACCTCTGCCGTCTCTGGCTTGTCTGGATAATAATATTGCTCATGTTGAACATGACTCTTGGACTCCATGGCGAGCACATCGTATTCCCCAATGGCTAGCATGAGAAGATACAGGGCATGGGGCCGGTCCATAGCATAATGCCATAGCGTGTTCCCACCTTGCTCTTGTTTGCTTTGCAAAACACCATTACCAATCACTGTATACTCTGACGGAAAGGAAACATGAAGTGAAGTGACTAGCTTATCATTTTGATCATCGAAACTTGGTATCCAATGCCTGTGATTAATCCCCTGACCCTGAGTCCAAATTTGCTTTCTCGCCCGGCCACTAGGGTCATCCCACCCCACAAAATATATGCCTTTGGCAGGTTGACAGGTATATTTAAACGTTAATCGATAATTCCTGTGCCAATCTAAAGAAGGGGCGAAATAGACCATAACTCCACCTTCTACATATTCAAATTGTAATGTATCATCATCCAAAAGAATATGATCAATCGTTATATCGACTGCATCGAAAAAAGCTGAATCTACCTCTTTTTGAATCGGCATAAACTGGTAAGAAGCCTGACCATTTACCCTACGTTTAGAAGGATTTAAATCCACTACTAAATCAAGGGAAGTCATATCAAGACTGTGTTCACGATAACGACCCTCCTCTTCAAAAAAGCTCGAGTGTACGTGTTCTTGAGCACTTAACGATATACCTGCAAATACAAATAGCAGAATGGCAATGAAGGATGTTTTAGCTGACTTTATCATTGGAATTCGATTTAAAGAGCTTCTCTCTATTCCACCATAGAAAGAAGCCTATGACAATAATAATGACTAATGGAAAAAGAAGCATGTATAAAATGCCCGTATTAATAGCATTCGCTTGGCTGTCCGAACTACCCTCTGCATTTAATGTACACATAGCGCATTGGCCACAGAGATTAGTAATAGAAACAAAGTATGTAAAACAAAGAATAAAAAAATACCGCATAATTAGTCTTCACGTTTTCTAGAAGCTTCTTTTTTCTTGACCTTCCTCCACTTTTGGACGAGGATAATATCCGCCATAAGCTGATCAATACTCTTGGAATCTGTTCCATCGTAAAACCCCCGAACACCCCCTAGATGATCAAGCAATACAATAGAATCATTATGATACATTGGAACACTCGATAGTCCTTCATACCACGGCATAGCTAATTGCTCGTAATAAAGCTTTTTTACTTCCGACAAATTACCTCCCAAGAAATACCACTTTTTAGGGATCGCATCAAAGCGCTTTGCGAAAGTTTGTCTGCTCGATAGGCTATCACCTTGTCCTAAGGCTATAGAAATAATTTTTACCTCTTGGTCATCAATATATTCTGTCTGAATCCGTGATAGCTCCTTCATTATAGTAGGACAAACTTTCTCAATACAATCTGCAGAGTAAAAGGAAATAACGCAGATATTATCCTCCAAGACTAATTCAGTAACCTCTTGACCGAGCTGATCACTAAAGGTGAAAAACAAACTATCCTCTAAAACACATATGCGATCGGGTAAGTCAACCCTTGGAATACGTGACATTGGGAAAAAAATAATATAAAGTAGAGTAAGACCTAGTATGATTAATAATAGAATCAGCTTGCCTGAAACTAATTTTAAATTTTGCGTATGATTTGAGTTTTTATTCACTTAAAAAGCTAAAATCACTTTAGTTCAAACTATTAATATTTCTAAGAAGTTCTCCGAAATTACTACCATCCATGCTAAAAGCAATAATCGCAAGTATTAGAAAAGAAAACGGAAACAAGATGGTAAAAGTGAATCCTTTCTTTTCATGATTCACATGCATGAAAACAGCCATTATCCAGTACGCTTTAATTAACGAGGCTACACTTACAAAGACACTCAAGACAAATTTAGGGTACCCCGAGGGTAAAGCATATTTTTCATAAAGTAAGGCACCTACAACCTCTACAATGGTGACTAGCGATAAAATCGCTGTTGTGCGATATACTTCACGTACATTTTTTTTGTACTCCTCTTGGGTCATGTGCGCCATAATAGTTTTGGTTTGATTAGAGCAGGTAGTAAGCTAGAAATACGTACACCCATACAAGATCTACAAAGTGCCAGAATAGCCCCACTTTTTCTACCATTTCGTAACTTCCTCTGCGGTCATAGGTTCCATTCATAACGCCTACGAGCAACCATATGTTGATACAAACTCCTGCAAATACATGTAAGCCATGGAATCCTGTTATGGTATAGAAAAACTGACCGAAGTTTACTGGTCCGTCGACTCCCTCCATCCCGCTGAATGGACTATAACTCAAACTCATTCCCTGATGCATTAGGTGGGACCATTCTAAATATTGACAATAAAGAAAGGCAAAGCCACCTAAAATAGTAGGGATTAGCCACATGGTTACCCCACGACGATTCATCATAAACCCTTCTTGCACTGCACGAACCATAGTAACAGAGCTCAGTATGAGAATAAAGGTCATTATAGACACAAAAATTAAAGGGGCCCCACTATCTGTAATCCCAGGAACCGATTGGAAGACTTCATTGGATACTGGCCAAGTATCTGCTTGACGGAAGCGCTGCATTGCATAAGCCACAAGGAAAGCCGCAAAAGTAAAAGTGTCACTTATTAGAAAGTACCACATCATTATTTTGCCATAACTAATGCCGAATTCCGTCTCCTCATGCGGAATTTCTATATGGGGCTCAAGGTTGGGTGTTTTGGTAAGGTCGGAGGCCATATATCTTAAGTATAATTAAATAAGATAAACAAAAATAAGTATATCCAAAGTCCATCAACAAAATGCCAGAATAAGGTTAAAACTTCTATTGATAAGACACGCCGTGGATTAATGATGTTTCGTAATTCAAAAAGTTCATCTTTACGACTACGCCATGCCTTAAACCAAACTACAAGGAGGGCTGAAACCCCACCCAAAAGGTGTAAGGCATGCATGAGCATGATGACGTAAAAAAAAGCTGCAGAAACTACCCTGCGGTCAAGACGCATGTCAAGAATTCCTTTCCAAGTAAACCATTGTACAAGAAAGAATCCAACAGCAGACAACAGCGCTAGAAGTAAGTGATTTCGAAACGGTTTAAACTGGGCACTTTTATACAGATTAGTTGCCCGGTGAAGTAAAAAACTATTGAGTACTACTAGAATGGGGCTATAATAAAATAAAGCAGGTGGTGCAAAAGAGAACCAGTCTTGGCCCTTCTTAAATAAAAGTGCACTCGTTAGCGCTACAAAGAACATCGTCATACTTAGCATCGAGATGTACATCGCTAGCTTTTGGGGATGCATTCGAATAGCAATCTCACGATTATCTCCAGAATAATTTTCAGAAGTTATCTGATCCTTATAATTAGTACTGTCTTTCATTACTACACCACAACGTTTAAAATAAATAGCGCTAACCCAACTGGTAAATAGATAAAAGAAGCAAACATCAGTTTCCTAGCATTAGCCGTACTAGGCTTCATAAAAAGAACTAACGCAAAAAGTGTATAAAATGTGCCCAAGGCTACTAGTCCAAGCGTAATTGACATGGGAAGAAGACTCATATAATATGCAAAAACCGGAAGGGGAATAAGCACCAACGTGTAGAGAACGATGTGCATCGCACTGAGGCGCGTTCTACCGCTTACGTTCGGTAATAGCATGATATCAGCGCGCTTGTAGTCGTCGTAGGAAACCCATGCAATTGCCCAGAAATGAGGGAATTGCCAAAAGAATTGAATCATAAAGAGTACGATGCCCACTGGGTGAAACTCACCGGTGATTGCAACAGCACCTATCAGAGGTGGCAAAGCACCAGGTAGAGCACCGACGAGCACAGCTAATGACGACACCCGCTTTAATGGGGTATAAACCAAGGCATAAATCACCAAGGAGAGAAGAGATAAAAACGCGGTCAAGGCATTGAAAAAGAAATACAACCCAAAGCCACCCAAAGATGCTAGTAGTCCGACAAAAATATAAGCTTCCCAAGGCTGACATAGCCCTAATGGTAAGGGGCGATTACGTGTTCGATACATAAGACCATCGATATCACGTTCTATTATCTGATTCAAAGCGTTAGCGGCCATTGTTATGGATGCTGAACAAATAAGAAAGATCAACAAATTAATGGTAGAATAACCTATTGGAATTAAAATGAAAGCGCCTACAAAGCCAGAGAAAACTACCATAGATGATAGGCCGGGCTTTCCCAAAGCAAGCAAGGTTTTTAACTTAGCCGCATAAGGTAAATGGGATAAAACAACGTTCATAAGCGCCTTTTTAAATTAAACCAGACCTAGTGTACCACTTCTCCTTCTTGCAGAGGAACATTTTGTCCAACATCACCATTTGCCGTGCTGTAGTCATAAGCCCAACGGTGGACTGATGGAATATTCCCTTCCCAATTTCCGTGCCCAGGGCGAATAGGTGTTGTCCACTCAAGCGTTGTAGCACCCCAAGGATTCTTTTCTGTTACGGGGCGTCCACGGAAAATACTGTAGAAGAAATTGGTTAAAAACAAAATTTGCGCTGAAAAAACAACGAAAGCAGCAATAGTAATAATAGCCTGTAGATTACCCATTGTATTAAAAGTCTCAAAGTTTGTAAAACTCCAATAACGTCTTGGGAAACCCGTCATAAAGTGCATTGGGAAGAAAACCAAATACGCTGAAACAAGAGTAATCCAGAAATGCATATAACCTAGAGTGCGATTCATGTGCCGGCCAAACATTTTAGGAAACCAATGGTATACACCGGCCCACATGCCAAAGAATGCGGCTACACCCATTATAATGTGGAAGTGAGCTACAACAAAATAGGTATCATGCAGCTGGACATCTACTGCTGGATTTCCTAAGAAAATACCAGTGACTCCTCCTGTTATAAATAAGGATACAAAACCGATGCAAAACAGCATAGGAACAGTAAGCCTAAGATTACCGCGCCACAAGGTGGTTATCCAGTTAAACGTCTTAATTGCTGAAGGCACGGCAATGAGTAGTGTAAATATTGCAAAGACAACTCCCAAAACAGGGCTCATACCGGTAACAAACATGTGATGCGCCCAAACAAAGAAACCAATTACTACAATGGCCAACATAGAAATTAACATAGCCTTATAGCCAAAAATTGGCTTACGTGCATGAACAGACATTACGTCTGAAACTATTCCCATAGCCGGAATTATAATAATATATACTTCTGGATGGCCTAAAAACCAAAATAAATGCTGGTAAAGAATAGGAGAACCTCCTTTGTAGGCAAGAAGCTCGCCATTGATAACAATATTATTTAAAAAGAATGAAGTGTCTAGTAGCCGATCAAATTCGAGAAGTACTGCCGCTGATAAAAGGGCGGGAAATGCGAGTACTCCCAAAATTGCAGCAAACATTAAACCCCACACAACTAGCGGTAAACGACTTAACGTCATTCCACGTGTTCTTAAGTTAATTATGGTGGAAATGTAATTTAATCCCCCTAATAGACTTGAAACTATGAACAAAGAAATACTTGTCAACCATAAATCAAATCCTAGTCCACTTCCTTTATTGACAGCAACATCTCTTAAACCATTTAAAGGTGGATAGGATGTCCATCCCCCTGAAGCCGGGCCTGTCTCAATAAACAAGGAGCAAAACATTACCATGGAGGAGGCAAAAAAGAACCAATAAGACAGCATATTCATTAGCGGAGATGCCATATCACGTGCACCAATTTGCAAGGGTATTAGAAAGTTTGCAAAAGTACCGGATAAACCACCTGTCAAAACAAAGAATACCAGAACTGTTCCGTGAATAGTAACCAAAGCATAGTAAAAATCAGGACTTAATTGACCTCCTTCTGCCCAGCGTCCTAAAAGTGTTTCCATAAATGGGAATGTCGATTCAGGCCATGCAAGCTGCAGTCTGAAAAGGAGCGACATAGCCCCTCCAATGAAGGCCCAAAAAATACCGGTGATTAAAAATTGCTTAGAGATCATCTTGTGATCCATACTGAAGACATACTTCGTTAGAAATGTCTCTTCGTGGTGATGATCATCGTGGTGTCCGTGGTCATGACCTTGGTCCACTTGACCTTCATGACTTGGGTTAACTACGTTTGGGTTTGTTGTTAAATCTGCCATATCATCTTATCTAGTTTTTTGCCATTTCAATGGAAACTTCATCCTCCGTTACTTCCTCCTCTGTAGGACTATCAACCGCTGCGATCGCCGGCTCCACGGTAGAGACATAATAGGGAGTTTGAGCATTTTGCCATGCATAGAACTCATCCATTGTTTCGTAAACTTTTACATATTTCTGCATTGCCCAGTGCGATGCACCACACAATTCTGTACAAGCTAGCTCAAAATTGAAAGTTTCCCATCGAGGCCGACCCGTCGCTTCATTGATTTCTTGCCAATATGCTTCCTTACTCAAGATTTCGCGGTACTCTTCGGTACTGTAAAGAGGAATGAATTTGATTTGATTTGGAGTTCCTGGGACACAATCCATTTTGATGCGGAAGTGAGGAAGATAGAAGCTATGCAATACATCAAGTGCTCCTACATTCACAATAGCAGGATGCCCTTTCACGAAACGAACCGTATCATCTACAAAAAGATCATCATGACTAGAAGAATCGTCTTGCCAATCAATTCCCAATTCGTTAGGCAAGGAATAAGTAGCATAAAACTCATTTATATGCTCATCGTCAATAATGCGATTACCTAGACGCGCATCAGTACCTGGGTAACGAACTTTCCAACCAAACTGGTACCCGGTGACTTCCATTGTAATTGGAGTTTGGTCAGAATAATCATTTCCAAAATATTCGGTAAAACTGTTATCCTTTGTAAAGGTTTCATTCCATGCAATAAGTCCATTATACACTAAGTAAGCCATCGCTAAGGCAGGTATTGTTGTCCAAACAATTTCCAATGTATTCGAATGTGAAAAGAAGTATGCCTTTCTATTGCGCCTATATCTGTACATAAAAACAAAAGCAAACAGCACAATATGCGTGATAAGAAAGATTGATGCCGTAATGTAATAGGTCATCATAAACATTTTATCTAATTCTTGACCATGTACAGAGTTTGCTAGTCTAGGAATCATTCGAGGTAAATAATGCAGCGTTCCATAAAAAGAGAGGAAAAGAAAACCTACCATGAATAAAAGGGATAAGTATCCATTGATATTGCTCACGTGCTCCATATCATCATAGGAGTCATCACCCTCATCACTAGCATTGGCCTTTCGAATAGCAGTGGAAGTTTCACTGATTTTTCCGATAAAGAAAAATGCAGTAAAGAGGAGGATTAGAACGGATAGTATTATAAATGCGTACATGTGCTTTTCTCGGTGGTTAAATATGGTGATGTTTGCTTTCTTTTAAAAATGGGTCTTCAACATTTTCTAAATCTTGACGGTCTAAAGCCCTAAATGTGACAAAAAGGAAGCTACCTAGAAATCCTAAAAAAATAAAAAGCTCAACAAGCCCTAATCCTGCGTATGTCGTGGCATGCTCTTCGTCATGATGGCCATCCCCATGAGCATGATCTCCTTTGTGACTCGCTTCGTCATGATGGTCATCACCATGAGCATGATCTCCTTTGTGACTCGCTTCGTCATGAT
>PAPS01000015.1 GCA_002708985.1 Saprospirales bacterium
AGTAGCCACTGATGCCAATAGCTTTACTGTAGACAGCGATTATGAAGGACAGGTCTTTATCTATGGAAAGGAGGTTGATGACTTCCGAGGTGTTGACTACGACGCCCTATCTATGCTTAATATCTCAGCAACGCAAGAATTGCATCGCCTAATCCAAGATTTACAGGAAGAAATTCAAGATTTACAAGAGGAAAATGCCCAAATTATAAATGTAAATGCTTCTTTTCAGGATCAGCTTGATATGATTAATGTTAGGCTGAATATTCAAGAAAACAGCACAGCAGCTAAATAAACTCAAGGATTTATTTGCATTAAAAAGCCCTCTATCTAGAGGGCTTTTTAATATTTGAATGGCAATAAAGATCACCCAAACTCATTTGTCCCTTCGTCACCTTTAGTTAACGCAAGTACAAGATTATAAATTGGTACCAGAATGAACCAACCGCTCTTGCCAACATCCTGCATACGCCTAACCGCCACTGCAAGACCAGGTAAAAAAGCAACTAAGCTATATATAGTAGATACGATACTAAGTTCATCCAAGCGCCCATCACCCCATGCAACCAGCAATAAGGGAATTGTTGCGATTATTGTGTTTATCGCAAAGAAAGACCAATACTCTGTGCGGGAAGCGCGACCACTGAACTTCGCGTAGTTCTTAAAACAATGGATATAATATTTCATGATTTGTGCTTTAGTCTGTTCAAAATACATAAAATCTAAAGTGTCTAATACAATGACGAGCTGTTTAAACCCCACAAAACTTGATTAATTGCACAATTTTTGTATTTTACCAAACGTTTGTTTGATAAAAGAATATAAACCGATATTCAATGCTCACAAATACTAACCGATCAAAAAGAAATCATGAAGAATGCTGTGTCCCGTGAGATAAAATCAAGCATTGTAATTCCAGCAAACCAACGTCACATCCGTAAGGTAGCTGTATTGGGATCCGGTGTGATGGGCTCTCGTATAGCCTGCCATTTTGCGCACATTGGTCTCGAGGTTTTACTTCTTGACATTGTGCCATTTGATCTTTCAGAAGAGCAGAAAAATAATTCAAAGGCACGAAACAGCATAGTCGACGATGCACTAAAATCTACTGTAAAGTCGAAACCCTCCCCTATTTATCACCATCAATTTCTTGATAACATTACCACTGGAAACTTTGAAGATGACTTAGATAAAATAGCTTATTGCGATTGGGTGATTGAGGTGATCATTGAACGCTTAGATATTAAAAAGACACTTTTTGATAAGGTAGAAAAGCTACGTAAACCGGGCAGTCTTATAACCTCTAATACATCTGGTATTCCCATATCTATGCTCGCCAAAGGACGCAGTGAAGAATTCCAACGACATTTCTGTGGTACACACTTCTTTAATCCTCCTCGATATCTCAATCTCTTTGAAATCATCCCACACAATACAACAGATCCAGAGATAATTAAATTTTTTGAACACTATGCTGATCTATTTCTTGGGAAAACACCCGTTCTTGCCAAAGATACCCCAGCCTTTATTGCCAACCGGATAGGCGTTTTTTCTATGACAACCATCTTTCAACTTATGAATGACTTCGACCTTAGTATCGGAGAAATTGATGTCATTACCGGCACTCTCACAGGAAAGCCAAAGTCAGCGACTTTCCGAACAGCCGATGTTGTAGGACTGGATACTTT
Organism: Saprospirales bacterium; assembly: GCA_002708985.1. Classification (GTDB taxonomy): domain Bacteria; phylum Bacteroidota; class Bacteroidia; order Chitinophagales; family UBA8649; genus UBA8649. Next base: position 1,686 of record PAPS01000015.1, read on the forward strand.
GATTAAAGTAGCTAAAGGGGTCTACGATAATTGTCCTAAAGACGAGCGACGAAGCACCTTTCAGATAGTCGATTTTGTGCTTTCCATGGAGAAAAACCAATGGCTTGGGGATAAGACAGGTCAAGGCTTTTACAAAAAATCAAAAAATGAGCAAGGGAAACGTGTATTCCTCGAGTTAGATCCTAAAACTTTGGAATACAAGGCTATACCAAAAAGACCATTTGATTCCATCTTACAAGCCAAAGCAGCTAGTGGCTTAAAAAACAAGCTTCGTATGTTATCGAAGGGAAATGATGAGGCGGCGAGATTTAACAACACTTTGAATGCTATGGTCTTTCAGTATTGTGCCCATCGAATCCCAGAAATATCTGATGAACTCTATCGCATAGATGATGGTATGAAGACGGGATTTGGATGGGAAATGGGTCCTTTTGAAATGTGGGATGTCATCGGAGTACGGGAAACGCTAGATCAAATGACTTCTATGGGCTTTGAAGCACCTCAATGGGTACATTCCATGCTCGCATCGGGAGCAACTTCATTTTACAAGCACCAAGCAGGACAGCGCATGTATTGGGATATACCGTCAACATCATATAAAGCTGTACCCGGTCAGAAACATTTTATCCTACTTGCGAATCGCAAAGAGGATATTGTCTGGAATAATAGCGGCACGAATCTCTATGATCTAGGAGATGGCGTACTTAACCTTGAGTTCAAGACCAAAATGAATAGCATTGGTGGTGAAGTGCTAGAAGGAATTAATCATGCCATCAATAAAGCAGGAGACGAAGGATGGAAAGGTCTTGTGCTTGGCAATGACGCTAGTAATTTTTCTGCAGGAGCCAACCTTGCGATGATTCTCATGCTTGCGGTTGAGCAAGAATATGATGAGCTTGATCTTGCTATCCGGCAATTTCAACAAACAGCAATGCGTGTTCGTCATTCACCAATTCCTGTAGTGGCAGGACCTCACGGAATGACTTTAGGCGGCGGATGTGAAATCACGATGCATAGCGATGCTGCGCTTGCCTCTGCTGAGACTTACATAGGACTCGTAGAAGTGGGTGCGGGAGTTATACCTGCCGGTGGAGGATGCAAAGAATTAGCTTTACGAGCGTCGGATTACTACCATACAAACGATCCTAAAATCCCGCGAATTGTAGAGGCATTTACCCACATTGCCACAGCTAAAGTTTCTAGCTCAGCCCACGAAGCATTTGAATTAGGTCTATTAGACAAGCGAAAGGATGAAGTAGTGATTAACGCAAAGCGCGTTATTGCTGAAGCCAAAAAGAAGGTGCTTGAGTTACATGATAATGGATATAGCCAACCTCCTATCCGAAAGGATATAGAGGTGATGGGGCGTTCGGGTATGGCGGCTTTACTGTCTGGACTTAGTGGCTTTGAGCTAGGCAACTATGCTACCCCACACGACATCACGATTGCCCAAAAAATCGCCTATGTACTCTGTGGCGGAGATCTCAGTATGCCAAGCAAAGTTTCTGAGCAATACCTTCTTGATTTAGAAAGAGAGGCCTTCCTCTCCCTCTCTGGGGAAGTAAAGACACAACAACGAATGATATCCATTTTAAAAACTGGAAAACCACTTCGAAACTAATTTTTAATCCTCTTAATAGAATACTAAATAAAAGCCAATGAGAACTGCATATATAGTAGCTGGAAAACGAACGGCCATCGGGAAAGCAAAGCGAGGAGGATTTCGATTTACATCTCCGGTAGATCTGGGGGCACACGTAATCAACCAACTTTTACAAGACCTACCGAATTTAGATCCAGGTAGAATAGAAGACATATTGGTTGGCAATGCAGTCCCTGAAGCCGAACAAGGACTTCAAATGGCACGGTGGATTTCCATCCGATCAAATCTCCCAGAAACCGTCAGCGGTGTGACTGTTAACCGATATTGTGGGTCAGGGGTTGAGACAATTGCTATGGCCACCGCAAAAATTCAAGCTGGCATGGCTAATTGTTTAATTGCTGGTGGAGCAGAATCAATGTCGTTAGTACCAACTATGGGCTTTAAGACCGTTCCGAACTATCAAATCGCCGTAGATCACCCAGACTACTACATTGGCATGGGGCTTACCGCCGAAGAAGTTGCATCCAAGTATGGTATCGCAAGACAAGAATCCGATGAGTTTTCGTTCAAATCCCACCAAAAAGCGATAAAAGCAGTCAACAGTGGACTCTTTGACGAAGAGATAACCCCAATGAATATTGAAGAAGTTTACTATGAATCGGCTTCAGAGTGCAAACGATCAAGGACCTATACTGTCGGTCGAGATGAAGGGCCTCGAGCTGATACTTCAATGGAAGTTTTAGGAAAACTTCGAGCAGTTTTTAAGCAAGGCGGGCAAGTTACCGCTGGCAATGCCTCGCAAACCTCAGATGGCGCTGCCTTTGTTGTAGTTATGAGCGAGGAAATGGTTAAAGAGCTCAATTTAAAACCCATTGCACGCATGGTAACTTCCACAACCATCGGAGTCTCGCCGCGCTACATGGGTATTGGCCCCGTAGAAGCCATTCCCAAAGCACTAAAAATGGCAGGGTTATCCTATCAAGATATAGGACTAGTTGAACTCAATGAGGCCTTTGCAGCGCAATCATTAGCCGTACTGAAAAATCTACCTGATCTCGATCCCTCTAAAGTCAATGTAAATGGAGGAGCGATTGCCTTAGGACACCCATTGGGATGCACTGGAGCGATATTAAGCATCAAATTGTTCTGTGAAATGCGACGTCAACAGCAGAAGTATGGCATGGTCTCAGCCTGTATTGGGGGTGGACAAGGAATCGCCTCAATCTACGAATACCTTAACTAATCAAGACATTAGATTTATTATGGATACAGCAATACACCAAAAAGCATTAATAAAAGGAGGAGAATTTATTGTCAAGCAGGCAGATCCCCAAGAAATTTATAGTCCTGAAGATATCAATGAAGAACAACGAGCTTTTTCTGATGCAGCTTCTGAATTTGTCGAGAAACGAATTGCTCCTCAATTCGATGCCATAGAACATAAGGAGTTTGATAAGGTAGTCACCCTTTTAGAAGAAGCAGGCGAACTCGGCTTATTAGGACCGGGCATTCCCGAAGCATATGGGGGTATGGGATTGGACTTTAATAGCGAAACCTACCTTGTTGAAATAATGGGCCGTACCCAAAGCTTTGGTGTTGCCTATGCCGCTCATACAGGAATTGGAATGCTTCCGATTTTGTATTACGGCAGTGAAGCGCAACGAAATGAGTGGCTTCCGGCTCTATGCCTTGGAGAAAAAAAGGCTGCCTATTGCTTAACTGAACCTAGTTCAGGTTCCGATGCACTAGGCGCGAAAACCAAAGCAGTACTTTCCGAAGATGATCAGTCTTGGGCCATATCTGGTCAAAAAATGTGGATCACCAATGGCGGCTTTGCCGATGTATTTATCGTTTTTGCCCAAGTTCAGGAAGACAGTCGATTAGACGGTCAAAGCGGATTTACCGGCTTTATTGTACCGGCCCATAATGCCAATGTTCGATTGGGAGCTGAAGAAAAGAAAATGGGTATTAATGGCTCATCCACACGACAGGTTTTCTTTGAAGAGGTGATAATTCCAAGAGAAAATGTGCTCGGTGATATTGGCAAGGGACATAAAATAGCCTTCAACGTGCTCAACATTGGACGATACAAGCTAGGTGTCATAGGAATTGGAGGTTCAAAAGCGGTAATTACTGCCTCTGTGAAATATGCCAATGAACGGAAGCAGTTTGGTCAATCAATTGCAAGTTTTGAAGCCATTCGATTTAAAATTGCCGAACAAGTGATACGGACCTATGCATTAGAATCTGCATGTTACCGGACCTCTGGCCTCGTCAAAGATCTAATGGAAGATCTAGAAGCTAAAGGCGTTTCGTCTATTCAGGCTAAAATTGATGCGGCTGAAGAATACAGCATTGAAGCCGCCATTCTCAAGGTATTGGGTTCTGAAACAGTTGACTACGTGGTGGACGAAGGTGTACAAATCCACGGTGGTATGGGATTCTCTGAGGAAACCTTAGTATCCAGAGCATATCGAGATGCCCGTATCAATCGAATTTTTGAAGGTACCAATGAAATCAACCGCTTATTATCTATCGGTACGATTCTGCGACGCGCCCTCAAGGGCCACATTGATGTATTAGGACCTGCCAAGAAAGTGCAAGATGAGTTGATGTCCTTACCAACAGATATCGGTATTGAAGATGGAGTACTATCACGAGAAATGCATGCCACAAAACAGGCAAAAAAAGTACTACTTATGGTAGCGGGTGCTGCCACTAAAGCCTATGGTAAAGAGCTTGAATCTAAGCAGATGGTGATGATGTATATAGCTGACATGCTAATCGATCTATTCACCATGGAATCGATGATTCTAAGGACACAAAAAAGAGCAATGAGCGAAGGAGAGGCCACAAGCTCGGACTATATTGCCATGACACAAGTATTTGTCTCAGATGGCTTAGAACGTATACACATTAATGGGAAAAGAGCTATTGCCTCCTTTGCAGAAGGTGATATGCTTCGAATGATGAATTTAGGGATCAAGCGATTTACTAAATTTGACCTTATCAATACAACTGCACTGCGTAATCAGGTTGCGCAAGTTGCCATTGAGGCAAACGCCTATCCTTACTAATCATGACGAATCCCAAACCAAATCTCCAGCATTTTCGATTTGAGTTGCCCATTCAGATGCGATGGAATGATCTTGATCCGTTAGGCCACGTAAACAATGCAATTTTTATTACCTACTTTGAATACGGCCGAAGTCAATATATGCTAAAGGCAAGTAGCATTTGGGATTGGACTAAAAATATGTTTTTAATAGGTGATGTCCAGGCTGTCTTTCACAAGGAACTTACTTTGCTACATACTGATGCTCGAGTTCTTGTGCGAACGCACTCCTTCGGGAATAAGAGCTTTGTTCTTGAATATGCCGTATGCAGCGGAAGTAAGGATAATCCCATACTCCACAGCCACGGAAAAACAACTCAAATCATGTTTGATACAAAAAGTCGTTCAACCATCGAGATTCCCCAATGGCTTCGTGAAGAGATTAGCGCTTTTGAAAAATACGAGTAAAAAATCTCGCAGTATCAGTTTCATTACTAGGCCCAACCATAATACTAATTATCTAATAGACAATAATTTATGTATCTACAAAGAAAAATGTAAGCCAAAGCCTTGTTTTTAACGTAGAATCTGAATCCCACGCAAGATTTTCCACGTATTTTAGAGTATAGACCTTGATTCTATGATGAGTAGAAGCAGTATGCCATATTATCTCTATATAATTAAGATATTTCTGTGTACTAATTTACTATACGCACAACCCATGCTTAAAGGACCAGCAATCCCTGACATCATGGTCGATGTAAATTTATCAGATTCTCTTGACGTCATACAATTACAAAGTCATGAATACGAAAGCATTAATGAGATCGATTTCATAAGAATTCGATATGTCAAAAGCGATGATGAGCCATTGAGTATTAAATCCATCGTACTCACCTATGATTTAGACGGCGACAAGCCGCTCTATCAAGTAGACATGATGTTTTCCTCAACACTAGATGCCTACAAAATGGCCTATGATTTGTACGGACTGCCAAACTACGCCAACCAGGGCAATGTGCTTAATGAATGGTATTTCCGACAACCAAACAACCTAAGTGATGTATGGATTACATTATCAGCTAACACCCTAGTGATAAGAGCTCTTGAGCCTAATACAGTTTGGGAGGCTAAAGTGTATTAGAAATATTTAGCGACAGGTAGGCTTTACCTGGCGATAAAACTGAGTATCCCCGTCAGGATGAATACAGGTAAATCCACAGCGATCCCTTATAAGCTTGTACTTACTCTTACTATTACCTGAAAAATAGACGTATTCATAGCCGTCTTCATATACATATCCAAGATTTCTTTGTCCTAATGCTTCACTCCAATAGACCCAAGACACCTTGCCATTCATCTTGATTTTTCGAGTCATCCGCTCCTTCCCCATATTTTCGTCACCACGAGATTCATAGACGATTGATCCTGTGTCCGCGAAGAATTCCATGGAATTAGAGGATTTATTGTTGAAATCTACTTTCGTTTCATTCAAAAGCGGCATGTAGAGCGTTGAGCCCATACCAATAAGAAAAGCAGTAGCTAAAAAGAAAAATTTCATAGCACAAATATGACCATAATCGTGCCAAGTCTAAAGAATCTTTATATAAAGTAAAGAATGGACATTCCAAAAAATTGTGCAAGAAGATAGATGCTATCGACTGAGGCATTTCTTTGAGGCGGCAACAACATCACCTTGCGCAATACCATACTTTCTCATTAAATCAGCTGGTTTACCACTTTCTCCAAAGCTATCTTGAACAGCTACAAACTGAAGAGGACAAGGCATCTCTTCTGCACAAAATTGAGCGATGGCACTGCCCAAACCGCCTAATCTTTGGTGCTCTTCAGCTACAACTCCTCTACCCGTTTTCCCCAAGGAAGTAAGAATTGCCTCATGATCTAAGGGCTTGATAGTATGAATGTTAACCACATCACATGAAATGCCAAGTTCCGATAAATCGTCAGCCGCTTTTAGGCTCTCTTCAACCAAATGCCCGGTACAAAATATACTGATATCTGACCCTTCTCTAAGGTGAAGTGCCTTTCCGATGGTAAAGGGAGCATCTTCTGGCATAAATACACTGACTTTGGGACGACCAAAACGAAGGTAAACCGGGCCATCATAATCAGCAATCGCCAAGGTTGCTGCCTTTGTTTGATTGTAATCACATGTATTAATTACCACCATACCTGGTAACATTTGCATTAGACCAATATCCTCAAGAATTTGGTGGGTAGCGCCATCCTCACCAAGCGTTACACCCGCATGCGATGCGCATATCTTTACATTTTTTCCAGAGTAGGCTATCGATTGACGAATCTGATCATAAACCCTCCCTGTAGCGAAGTTTGCAAAAGTTGTGGCAAAAGGAATTTTCCCACCTATGGTTAATCCTGCGGCTATGCCCATCATATTTGCTTCAGCAATACCGCATTGGACGAACCGCTCAGGAAAGTTTTTAGCAAAATCGTTAAGCTTTAATGATCCAGTAAGATCAGCACAAAGCGCAACGACATCAGGATTATTTAACCCTAATTCATCCATTGCAGATCCAAAACCAGAACGGGTATCTTTTTTGGGCAGAACACTCCAATCCAATCCTTGTAACATCATAGCCTTTGTTTGTCCACGAAAATAATCAAGGTCAATTGTTGGAATATCTAAATAAAACAAGACTTATCAACTAAAAAACAAGTCACGAAAACAAAAAAGCTCCTGACAAACTAGTATGTATGAAATGTCATAACAAAATGTGAAAGAAATGAAACTAGCTTGCCAAGAGCTTTAGCCTGCATCACCTAGGTGACTTGTCTGTAAAACATTGACACGCCTACGCATTATTTCGGAGTCGAGCAACCGTTCGCAAATGAGTATTCTTGATAAACTTCTCATCATTGAAAATACGGCTAAGGGTAAGTGCTCCTTGAATCTCAGAAACACTTCGTTCCGCGAGTTCATTGGCCATCCCTTCATCAAATTTGGATCGATAGACCTCCTTAATGGCTTTGAAGTAGTCCGAAAAGAAGGCTTGAATTGTTGGTTGGAATTCAGGCATACTTAAAGCAGTTTCAACGCCAACATTACCCAATATCTCACCAGATTCTTGGTCTACGAAAATTTTTTCAGCTTCTTTAAAGATAAGATCCATTCTATCTACGGCATCCAAACTGTGATTGTAAGCAATGGTAAATATCGTTTCAGCAAAAAAGACATGAACGCTCTCAATCACCTTAATCATGAGGTCCTCCTTGGAATGAAAGTAATGGTATAAACTACCTTTAAGTAAGCCACAAGCCATAGCGATATCAGCCATAGAGGTAGCGTGGTAGCTCTTTTGTCTGAAAAGCTTCAAGGCTTCCTTTATTATCGTTTGCTCATCTACTTTCTGCCTTGGCATATTGTGAATATACACCAACAACAACCATTAACCAAACGACCGTTTGGTATCTAGAGCCCTCCCAATTTGCGCGTAAGCGAAAACATTACAAAGAACATATGATCGCGGTTCGATGGATTGCCACGTAATGTTTGTTCCAATACGGTGCCTTCAATCGGTGCTGAGCCGCGATAACTCAGTTGTCTAGACATTGATGCATGAGGATGGGAGCTCGCATCAAATAAACTCACATCGGCATAATAACCACTAACATCATCAACATAATCAGAGAAAACATAACGGAAACCAAATTCCGTAGCCATGCTCCAATGCCTATTTAAATTCCATTTAACCCCCATATTTACCGGCACAGTAAGTGCCATTCTAAGGTATTGCGGGCGATCCCAATATTTTTCCAAATGCTGGCCTTCAGTGCCTAAAGGTTGCAGCGCAATCCATTCACCATCCAACTCCGCTTTGGGATTAAAGTACATTCCACCAAAACCCAAAGCCACGAAGGGTGTTGCTTTAAACTTAAAGTGGCCTGGATGGTATGGTAAAAGATTAAATTCCACTTGCGCACTAAAATCTGCTATTATAGACTTAAAGTGCAAGTTTCGACTGGCATTGCTACCCTTACCCCATTGATCATTCCCACAAATCTGTCCTATAGTTGTCGTGATTCGGCCTCCTACATGGGCATGATAATTATGACGGTAAGAAATAGCGAGCATAGGACGGGTAGCTTGCATATCCACTCCCCCGAAGAAACCTCGCTGACCGTCCATTGAGATATCCCCGAGATAATTCATTCCTCCAAATCCCATGCTTAACTCTTGTGAGGATAATTTCTTGCTGTACTGAGCTTGAGCAACCAGGCTCATTAATAATAAAATTACAGTGATTGACCACCATATATTTCTTCTACACGGTACTATTTCAGGCGTCAATAATCTAGTTACAACAATATAATTCATTTCTCTCATCAGGAACTAAGGTAATACAATTTTGAATAAAATCGTCAATTACACAGTACACAAAACGTTGTATTTCAATGTTTTACACTACTTATACATAAAAATTTTCATATATATAAAAAGAGAGCATATGTAAAGCGCTATTGTTCAAACGCTCATAAATAAATGCAACTTGGTCCTAATTGATTACTAGCTATTTAAAAAAAATCAAGAAAAATGAAACTTTTTTGATTTAGTCAATCTCGGCACTTACTATTTTGTATGTTTTTGTGCATAAAGGTCAACCTCTACAAGACACAATTCTTAGATTTATACCTACATTCATAACATGGGCCAGTTTATTGTCTCAGCAAGGAAATATAGACCGAAAGAGTTCAAAGAAGTTGTCGGCCAAGAAAGCATCACCGAGACGCTTACGCGTGCCATTACTGCTGAAAAGATAGCGCAGGCCTTTTTATTCTGTGGACCGCGAGGCGTCGGAAAAACCACAACGGCAAGAATCCTGGCAAAAGCCGTTAATCTTGGTAAGATTGACGGTCTTTCTGAAGAAGACGAGGATTTTGCCTTCAACATTTTTGAACTTGATGCCGCTTCAAATAACAAGGTAGAGGATATGCGTAGTCTGATGGAGCAAGTACGTATACCTCCCCAAACGGGTCGATACAAAATCTACATCATTGATGAGGTTCACATGTTATCTCAAGCAGCTTTTAACGCCTTTCTAAAGACGTTAGAAGAGCCTCCGCCCTATGCTATATTCATACTAGCAACGACTGAAAAGCACAAGATTCTTCCAACCATTTTATCCCGTTGTCAAATTTTTGATTTCAAGAGGATTAGTGTTCCCTCCATTATTCAGCAACTGAAACATGTAGCCCAGGCGGAGCAGTACGAAGTAGAGGAAGAAGCTTACCATATTATTGCAGAATCTGCTGATGGTGCTTTGCGCGATGCATTGTCAGTTTTTGACCGGCTTGTAGCAGGATTAGATAATAGCAAACTCACACAAGCCTCCGTTTTACAGCAACTTAACATACTGGATTGGTCGACGTTTTCAGAAACAACGGAAGGTCTTATGATCAATGATCATGGAAGGGCAATTTCCCTGTTTAACCAAGTGTTAGAACAAGGCTTTGAAGGAGATATGTTTATGCAAGGTCTAGCCGAATACATCCGCACCCTCTTAATTGCGAAAGATGCCCGCCTGCACTCCCTTATGATGGGGAGCAAGAAAAAAATACAAAGAGCCTCTGAACAAGCTGAACTTGCCACCCCATCCTTTCTAATCAATGCCCTTGCCTTGATAAATGACGCAGAAGTAAGCTATCAAAGAGCACTAAATAAGCGCTTACATGTAGAGGTATGTTTAATTCGTATTGCTCATGCATCTCAAGTAATTGAACAAGGAGCGATCAAAAAAAAAACGGCTAAGCTAGATACAGAGTCACGCACTAACCCTCCCCCACAATCGAATAATACATCTCAAGACGACCGCTCTGATTCATTAAATAACAAAATATCAGAGGTTGACAAATCCATTGAACACGTAGAATCATTAGAAGAGGTATCTACCAACTCTGCAGCGGACGAGCAGACTGAGAAACAAACTATCACGCAGAGTAAGGAGACTATAAGCCCTCAACCCGATGCACACGACCGTGAAGAGGATATACCTGTCGAGAGCAAACCAACCGCCTCTGTCCCATCAACGGGCAAACGTTTAAGCCTAGAAGATTTGGATACTGATGAATTACTACGTCCCAAATCGGAAGTGAAATCACCTAGTCCCGAAGAAAGCGCACAAAGGATCTCTTGGGATCACAAAATCGAATCCATTCTTGCCCAAGTTGAGGATTATCTACAAAAAAATGACCATCAATCCGTTGCAAGTATTTTAGATAAACTCAATGTTTCTTTAAAAGACAACCAAGTGATATTTACTGCGACAGCTAGTGCACAAAAGGATTTTATTGAAACTCACATGGCATCAATCAATAAATACGTCCAAGAAAGACTATCCGATGCACCCACGCTTTGCATAGTTTACCAACAACAAGGGAGACAGGAGAAGAATGGGGTTCAACAGAACGCGAAAAAAACAGCCGAATTAATGCACGATAAGAATCCAGATATGCGCAACTTTATCGATGACTTAGGTTTAGAGATCGATTATTCGGCATAAAAAGAAATTGACATAGGAGAATAAGTCAATACCCCTTAAATTTGCACTTTAAATAATACCATGGCCGAATTTTTAAGACTACCCCGCATGAGTGATACAATGGAAGAAGGAGTAATCGCTTCCATTGCAATAAAAGTAGGTGACACTCTCAACCCAGGTGACTTGATTGGCGAAGTTGAAACTGATAAAGCCGCAATGGATTGGGAATCAGACCAGGAAGGTGTTGTCCTCCACATCATTGCAGGAGAAGGTGATGCGATTCCAGTTAATGGACGAGTAGCAATTCTCGGCGAAGAGGGAGAATCCTTCGAAGAAATACTAAACTCAGCAGAATCAGAAGCTCCTGCCGAGCAACCCACAACAACAGAAGTTGCTAAACCAACTACAGAAGTATCTGCACCGGCGCCTAGTGCAGAAGAAGTAAGTCCAGTACCACAAATCCAAACAACTTCTTCCAACGATGATGACCGGGTCAAAGCAAGCCCTTTAGCGCGTAAAATGGCAGAAGATTTCAAGGTCAACTTATCCAATCTGCAAGGTTCTGGTGAAGATGGGCGTATTGTGAAGCGAGATGTCGAAGCGTATGCAGCAAATCCTGCACTAACGGTAAACAAAGTGTTCACCGCCACCTTGGAGGCACGTGAAGAACGTGTAAGTATGATGCGTAAAACAATTGCTAAACGACTCAGTGAAAGCAAATTCACCGCTCCTCACTTCTACTTAAAGATATCCGTTGACATGCGCAATGCCATGGAGGCAAGAAAAGAGATTAAGGCTGCCTTCGACATGAAGTTTTCCTTTAACGACTTAGTCATCAAAGCATGTGCTATGGCACTACGCAAGCACCCCAACATCAATGCTTCATGGCTTGGAGATATTATCCGCTATCATGCTGACATCAATATTGGAATGGCAGTAGCTGTTGATGAAGGTCTTGTGGTTCCTGTAATCAAGCATGCTGATCAACTAGGGCTTTCTGAAATCTCACAAGCAGCTCGTGGTTTTGCTGAAAAGGCAAGACAACGACAACTTACCTCTGAAGAAATGCAGGGTAATACATTTAGCATCTCTAATCTTGGAATGATGGGAATCGATGAGTTTACTGCCATTGTTAATCCACCAGATGCCTGTATTCTTGCAGTAGGTGCAATACGCCCTGAACTAGCACTTGAAGACGGAGATTTGGTAGAGAAGCAAATGATGAAACTCACCTTATCCTGTGACCATCGCGTAGTTGATGGAGCAGTTGGTGCAGCCTTCCTAGCTACCTTAAAAGGTCACTTGGAGAATCCAGTGAGTATGTTGCTCTAGTTAAGCATTGCTTTAGCGTAACGGTTTAGACGTCGTATATTTGGGGTATGTCACGAGATGCCTCACTACCAAAAAACCTATCCAACTCCTCGCCGGCACAGCGTTTCAAACAACAAGTAATTGACGATTTTAAGACGGCATGCCTCAGTCGTGAGATGAGTCTAGCTGGGCGCAAAGAAGTACTTGGAGGAAAAGGTAAATTCGGAATATTTGGGGATGGCAAAGAGGTTACTCAAGTAGCACTTGCCAGATCCTTTATGCCAGGTGATTTCCGTTCAGGATATTATCGTGACCAAACCTGGATGCTAGCACTTGGCGTTATCACGCCGACACAATTCTTCGCTCAATTATACGCAGATAGCAATCCCGATAATGAACCTATGTCGCATGGTAGGCAGATGAATGCCCACTTCGCTACCCCACTTATCGATGATGAGGGTAACTGGTTAGAGCTAAAATCCAGCTACAACATCGCGGCAGATGCCTCATCGACCGCCAGCCAAATGCCGCGAGCTGTAGGACTAGCCTTAGCTTCTAAGTTCTACCGAAATAATCCAGAACTTCAAACTGACAACAAATTCTCGACTAAGGGACAAGAAGTATGTTTTGTGAGTATCGGCGATGCATCTACATCCGAGGGACACTTTTGGGAGGCGATTAATGCAGCGGGTGTCTTGAAAATACCAATGATAACGGTCGTCTATGATGACGGGTATGGTATATCCGTACCCAAAAAGTATCAAACCACTAAAGAAAGTATTTCTGAAGTTCTTTCTGGATTCCAGGTTGATGATCATGATGAAGGCGTTATTATCGTCAAAGCAAAAGCATGGGACTATCCTGGCTTGGTACAAACCTTCGAAAAAGTAAGTACTCTCGTTCGAGAAAAGCATATCCCTGCCCTCATTCATGTTGAAGAGGTAACGCAACCACAGGGACATAGTACGTCAGGTTCTCACGAACGCTATAAAAGTGAAGAGCGACTGGTATGGGAACAGAACGCAGATGGCATCCAACGTATGGGTACATGGCTTATCGATAAAGCTCTTGTTACTGAAGAAGAAGTCGATCAGATTAAAAAAGAAGCAAAAAAAACAGCTAATGCCGCCAAGAGAGAAGCTTGGAAAGCCTATCAGCAACCAATACTTGAGAAAGCTAAAGAGTTAGAAATACTCATCGAGAAATCAAGCCATGCGATAATTTCCCATCTTCAAGCTTCGGTAAAAGACTTGTACAATCCCGGGTATTCAGATCTTGTTCGCATAGCAAAAAAAGCCCACAGATTGCTTCGAAGAAACAATGCATCAGACCAAAATCTCTCATCCTTTATTGAGGAGATAAACGACCTAGGACAAAGAACTTATCAAAGCCATTGGATTAGTGAGACAAAAAAAAGCACAAAAAATGTCAGTATAATAAACGCCGAGTTTGATGAGCAAGAAGAGGTTAATGGATTTGAAGTTCTCAATGCTGCCTTTGATGCCGCGTTGGCTCGGAATCCAGCTGTTATAGCCTTTGGGGAAGATGTAGGTAAAATTGGTGATGTAAATCAAGCCTTTGCCGGGCTACAAGAAAAATACGGAGAGCATCGGGTCTTTGATACAGGCATAAGAGAGTTAACTATAATGGGACAGGCTATTGGCATGGCTATGCGTGGTTTACGGCCTATTGCTGAGATTCAATACTTAGATTACTTAATTTACGGCCTGCAGCCTTTAGCAGATGATGTCGCTACATTAACCTACAGAACAGCAGGAAAGCAACGAAGTCCGGTTATAATTCGAACAAGGGGTCACCGCTTGGAGGGAATTTGGCATACAGGATCTCCCATGGGGATGGTGCTTAATTCGTTGCGAGGGATGAATGTCTGCGTGCCCAGAAATATGACCCAAGCCGCGGGCATGTACAATACGTTGCTTGAGGGTGATGAGCCAGCTATTGTAGTAGAGTGCCTCAATGGATATCGATTAAAAGAACGATGTCCGTCAAACATCGGACAATTCACAGTGCCCATGGGCGAGGTAGAGACCTTACAAAAAGGAGATGATATTACCTTAGTGACCTATGGTTCATGTGTGCGAATTGCCCAACAAGCTATTGCTATACTAGAAAAAGATGATATTTCTGTGGAGCTTATTGACATACAAACCTTATTGCCTTTTGATTGTGATAATAATATCGTTGAATCAATAAAAAAAACAAATAGGGTTGCTGTCTTAGACGAAGACGTTCCTGGCGGAGCTTCGGGCTTTATTCTTCAGCAAATCATTGAAGAACAAGGTGCCTACCAATACCTTGACAGTCCCCCGATTACCATTGCCGCTAGGCCCCATCGCAGTGCTTATGGAAGCGATGCTGACTATTGGAGCAAACCCAGTGCAGACGATGTCTATGCTGCAGTGTATAACATTATGCACGAAGCCAATCCGAGCAACTACCCAGAATAGACTTCTTAAAGATTAAACTCAATCTTAAACTCCTCAGTTTTAAGGCTTGAACCGATACCAAAAGTCATAGACCTACCGTTATTTTCAACGGTACGCTTTTTCTCAGGTAGGTCAGTAATTGACTGCATAACCGCTTTATTTGTAGAAAAAATTGAGAGGTGATTTGCTCGATAGGAAAGATGTACAAACTCTCTCAAATCATTTTCAATATAAATATCCAGTCCGTCTGACTCGGCATCTCGCTGTTCAAAAACGATTTTACCCTTTACTTCCTTATGAATAGGCATCTCTCCTATAAATGAGATTCCAATTTTACCTTCTGAAACAAAATGTCGATAAAGGGCATTATCCTCGTAATTGAAGGTTACCTGATGCGTAACAAGATTCCCCTTCAGACCTTTTGGATACTCAAAGAATGGATCCATAGCCATTGCACTTCGAAGGTCTTTTAGATTCTTGTTTTTTCGCTGTAAAAGACCAAACCAATCCTGCATACTTGACTCCTCATAATAGGTCAATGACTTACTGGAAAAGCTTGCTTCATTAATCATAAGACCAATCGCCTGCCAAATTTCGTCTGGGAGTCCAATGGATAAAGCTTGTGACAAACTGATTTCCAACGAATTGGATTCTACATTATGAGCAATACGACCACTATTAAGCAATTCAACAGGACCCGTACGCAGCTGTAAATCCAACAAACCCTGCCCGTTTATGTTTTTAGAAGCGACATTATAGGTTAGGCTATTTCCAGTGTAACCCGGAATAGATGCATCATAACTCCCATTTTGAAAGAGATACTCATTCTCCCCTGCTTTATGAGAAAACATACCCTTTACTTCAAGCAATGGTTTTTGTGAAGGCACTCGCACGCGAGATAATAACTGAGGGAAGAACGGAGTTATATCTTTTGGAGTAAGGTAAATACCAGTATACAGCGTCTCACCTCTTAAGGCCGTGGACTGTTGAAAATCAAATCCGATTGAATCAGCGTAGATGGTATCATTAATTTTTACCCACTCATTATCCAAAGCATCGGACTGCCAGTCAATTTGAAGAAACCCATCAAGATGTACACCATTAAATCGAGAATCGATAGCGACATCACCGATTCCCAAAATAGAGGTCATAAATTGTAAACTATCAATCATCTGAAGCTCGCCACTCGCATGAAAATAGGACGTCCTATCCGATTCTTTCTTCTCCTGAGTCTGCTTTGTCTTTATATTATCAATTACAATAAGCTGGGAATCTAAATCTTGCCCGTTATAGATAAAACTTCCTTTACCATTTGCCTCGTTTCGGCCTTTAATCGTCATAGAAACACCACTAAACTGATGCCTCGATTCATTAATCGGTGATGTCAAAGTGCATCCCTCCAACTTGGACAGCACTCCATTCTGTTTGATATACAAGGTATCTCCGTTGGGATATAATCTCGAATCAGCAATATCAATAAATGGAATCTCACGAACCTCAAGTGATGACGTGGACATATCGTAGTCCGCTGAACCCGAATTAAAAAATATATCTCCTTGGGATGGATTGGTCGCAAAAAACGTCATATCATCTTGCCCTTCAGGTACACGGAAAAACAATCTCCTAGCGTCAATATCCCACTGGAATTCACGGATATTCACTCGATAGGCATTGTAAGCTAAGT
Organism: Saprospirales bacterium; assembly: GCA_002708985.1. Classification (GTDB taxonomy): domain Bacteria; phylum Bacteroidota; class Bacteroidia; order Chitinophagales; family UBA8649; genus UBA8649. Next base: position 18,304 of record PAPS01000015.1, read on the forward strand.
CAATAAAGTTATCCTCTGAATTGGAGATAAAGGTTCCATAATTTTCGTCCATATCGACATCCATAGAAACATCTTTAACGGAAAAAGTAACCTGATCACCTCCGGACTTAACTTCAAGATCTCCAGATGATGCCATAATATCTTTATCGGTCAAAGTAAAGTCTTCCGAGGTTAACTTCGCATCACTCCATTCAATGGCACCGTCGGCTGTAATTGCGGTATCTGTTACCTGTAGAGTGCCCTCAAGTAGCGTACGCCCTTGATTCATAGAAAATGGATTGTTGGCATTCGAGGTAGCCACTAATCTGCCCTCATAAGGAAACCATCTTAACTTATTCTTTTCGCTCTTCATCTCCGGTGATAAAAATCCCATTTCACTTCGTTCGATATTCAAGGAATCCGCAAAGGCCACAACAGAGTCCGTAAAGAATTCAATTCGCTTGGATGAAAAATCAGAAGTTAAATAATCAACGGTTCCTGTCCCGATGACACCATTACTGCGATCCAATTGATAAAATCCAGTCAGTAGTCCTCTATCCTGGTATAGAGAAATGCCTTCTTCACCAGTCGATTCTTTAATACCAAGTGATTTATCATTCATTAGCATCAGAGTATCTCTTATCGTCGGAAAAATATACGCGCTAGTCAGCGTTCCTATAAAACTCAGATCAACGGAATCTATATAGAATAAAGAATCCAACGTAAAGGGGTCCAATGAAAAATAGAAACTATCCCTGTTGTAATCTCCACCGCGTATACTCGAATCAGAATAAAAAACTTTGGGGTGGTTGAAGGTTTCAATTTTAGGATAACTCTCATCTTGATTAAAGGTCCCTGAGTGATTATCCGGTGAGTTAACTGATACAACGATTTCAGCACCCTCAATGACAGACTTTACACGCAACAGGTTTGATGCCGAATTTGGATTATTGTAGAGAACATCCATCCGTAATTCATTCAAGCTATCAGAGATAAAATGGTAAGGCTCATATTCAAACAAGGCATCGTCATCCAGGAACTCAAACTGACCTGCTGTAAACATCCCTGAAAAGTTAAATGACTTGTCTTTATCAATGTCAAAGGTTTCATTATCCGGATATATACTTGTTCGATCATACTCTGATATCATGACCGATGAGACACCCCTCGTCGTCGCTATATCCAAATCAACATTATAAGTAACATTTTTACCTGAAGCAAAAGAGGACATTCCCATTTCATCGAAATCAGAGGTTTTTCTTAATGCCTCTACATAGAGAATAATTTTTGGCAATAAATCCACTCGTTCTTCTGCTTCATTAAAACCTATAAAACCATTTGCCATTAGTCGATAAAAGTTAGAAAACTGCTGACGATAGGGAACGCTCGGTGCGAGAATTTTACCTAAAGCTTTAGCGGATAGAGAAGCACCGCGTAGTTCGCCACTGTAGCTATCATAAATTTTTTCAATTTCACTATTTCCAAAACGCATTCCCGTATTTTGAAAAGACTCATAACTGAAGTATTTATCGGATATTATGTTTACACTTTTTGTGCGTGAATCGGTAAATAGATTAAACTCTATCTCTCGACTATCTAATGGCCAGCGAAGAATTTCTGCTTCAACGATCATATTTTGATTGCCCAATGTGAAAGGAATATCTGATACGATATCTAATCCTGTCCGCGCCTCCAGAGTATTTGACTGAATTTTGTATTCAACCTCAACTGCAGGGTGGAAAATTGAATCATTGGCAGTAAATATTATCAAACTCCCTAAGCCGCCAAAGATTTTGTTGGGTACAGCCACCTTGAGGGATTTTGGCTTATACAAAGCAAGAAGTTTCTGACTACTGGGGTCACGAAACTCAACAACACAAATCTCACCTTTAGGTGCATCAACTCCGATTTCATTACCCGTCAGGTGAAATCCTCCATTCACACTCACGTAGTCGTTAATTTGTTGAGTAGACAATCGGACGGTTGCCAAAAAATCAGGGTAGTTCTTATCTCTATTTTGATTATCAAGTCGATCCTTAAAGACTCCTGGAAATGACTCACGACTATATTTTGGATAGTTCATAAGTGCTGAATCACAGGATATCTCAAATTTCGTAGTCTTGACATTATAGCTCGTCAGCCGCACATAGGCCTCATCCTTCGGAATTCCTGCGCCAACCCAATCCATCTCTCCTCCAGCACCCTGCCATTCATAAGTCTTTCCATAGAATATTCCAGTCGTTTTACTTAAGGCCATAGTATCATATGGATTATCTGCCTGAAGTACTACAGGTTGATCAAAAGAGAGTATTAGCCCCTTGTCAGTGGACCAAGTAACCGCACTTGCCTTTCCCTTAACCCGCCATGTATTCTTACCACGTACCGTAAGAATTCCGGACCGAGCAAATTGTCTCCATTGTCTAACCTCCTCATCGAACTTACTTTCCTTTCCCGGGTAATAAAAACCTATTTGGTCAGATAACACTTCATGCCATTGATCCAAAGGCACGCATTTTATCGAATCAAAGAGCATACACAAACCGGCTATTTTTCGCTCACGATCTACGGTCCATCGCCCCACCTTATCCATTGAGTTAGCATACTCTGCAATGTGCCGCATTAAGTCGTTACTCGCTTGACCCGAAGCAACATATTGACCAAAACGTTCAGGAAAATCATCATCCTTATCCTTGCGACTAGATTCTATTGATTCCATCAGAGAATTGACATAAGAAGGCTCGTTGATATCATACTTAGGACTTACCTGAGCAAGGCCAAAACTCTGTACAAAGAGTAAAACAATAAGTATTCCAATGGGGTATATACCTTTCATATCTACAATTTACACTTTCCATCGCAGGGCAAGCCATTCAGATGAATCGCGTTTATCTACAAGTTTCAAGCCAAGTGTCTTCATTCGTTGCTCCACCCATGCCCAATCGGCCAACAAAAGACCGCTTAATATAATGTTGCCATGTTCAGGATGTAAAGATTTGAGTAAAGCTTCAATATTTTGGTCGATAGCATTTTTATTCACGTTGGCCAAAATGCAATCATAGATGATTCCATCATTTTGGTATCTATCATTTTCTTGATATCTAAGCTCAATTTCTTGATGATTTGCTTTAGCCACGTCTCGCGCACTTTCCACGGCAATCAAATCATTGTCTATGCCCACAACCTTGCAGGCTCCTCGCATTCTAGCATAGACGGCCAGGATACCCGTTCCACTACCAAAATCAAGGACCGACTGGTCATAAAACACCATATCTTCCATGGTTTCAAGAACCATTCGTGTGGTATCATGATACCCAGTGCCAAAGGCCATTTTAGGATCAATTACCATTTTATACGGACGACTTGACTTAGGCGATGCAAACGACGGATATATGTAGATTTCACTACCAATCTCTATGGGCTGAATCTGCTGTTCCCATAGGGTGTTCCAATTTTGGTTTACCACAGGTGTAGCGTCCAAGGATACAGCGAAAGGCAGACTGGAAAGTCTAAGATCAATAGACTCCTTATCCCATGCCCACTCCCTAATATATCCGATAAGTTTATCATCTAAAAACTCAAACGATTCAAATTCTTCCTCATGTAAAATGGCTGCAATAATCTCAAATGCACTATCTAATTCAAATGATTCTTTGAATTGAACAGTAAAAACGACTTGAACATATTGCTCCACAATTGTTAAATGCTTTTCTGACTAACACAAGCCTCTGCAATGGCCGCAAAGGACTGAGCCTTTAACGATGCCCCGCCTACCAAAGCTCCGTCAACATCTTCTAATGCGAAGGTGCCAGCCGCGTTCTCAGGTTTGACACTCCCACCATAAAGAATGGAAAAGGAGTTGGCCACCTCTTCACCATACTGGGTCGCAATCATCCCCCGTAGGGCTTGATGAACTTCTTGAATTTGATTGGGTTGTGCACTTTTTCCTGTACCAATAGCCCAAATAGGTTCATACGCTAAGATGACCCGCTTCATTTGCTTAGCATCCAAATGAAATAAACCAGCCTTTATTTGATGCATTAAAAAAGATAGATAGTCTCCAGATTCTCGTACTTCAAGCGATTCACCAATACAAAAGACTACCTCTAATTGAGTTTCCAAGGATTGAGAAACCTTTTGTGCTAGTTCCTGATCCGATTCATTCCACAAGGCACGCGATTCAGAGTGACCAATTAAAGTGAATACTGTACCCAATGAATCTAGTTGCTTTGCCGAAACTTGTCCTGTGCATGCACCAGACTCCATAGCGCTTACCATTTGGCTGCCGACCTTGATGTGTGCAGGAAGTAAAGGCATTACAACTGGGATGTACGGGCTGCTAGGAGTTACTCCAATACTAATTGTCTTAGGAAGGGAATGCATAAAATCCTTTAGCTCACCGCAAAGATCGAGCACTTCTTCCCAGGCTAGGTTCATCTTCCAGTTACCTATTACATACTGTTTTCTCATGGTTGCTTGGTTTCAAATAAGTGGTTAAGAATTGAAAAATCAATATCGGACATTGAGCATTGCCGCCGTGCCATAACAGCCTTGGCTACATCTACTGCCTTATCGAGTCGATAGGTGTATACTTTTTGACGGTTTACCCAAGAAAACGAGGGTAGGAATTTAGGAGGGAAATCTCCTCCTACAATATTGACATTCACTCCAAGAACCGTTCCTGTATTGAGCATAGTATTTATGCCTGTTTTGCAATGGTCACCCATAAAGGTTCCTACAAACTGGCGTTCGGAGTTTACATAGTCCTGCTCGAGATAGCTGTAGACCTTAACGGAACTATAATTGTTTTTAAGATTGGATGTATTGGTATCAGCCCCTAGATTGCACCAATAGCCTATGACTGAATTCCCTAGGTAGCCATCATGACCTTTATTTGAATAGCCCTGAAAGACTGAATTGCTTACCTCACCACCCACCTTACAATGCGGCCCTAAGACTGTAGAACCATATATTTTTGCATTCATTTTAAGTACAGAACCTTCACCCATCATAAATGGACCGCGCACCCGACTTCCCTCCATAACAGTGGCATTTTTGCCGACATATACCGGCCCATTTAAGGTGTTAAATGTAGCACTAAGCACTTCTGCCCCGTCCTCAATAAACAATTGATCTAATGGGCCTATACAGACACAATGTTCAGGTAAAACCTGACTATTCTGATGCTTAGTAAGTGCCACAAAATCCCTTTCGATTTGCTCGCCTGCCCATTCAAAAATTTCCCAAGGACGACTAAGCATCTTCCATCCTTCTGCACCATTAAGCTCAACTTCTTTTGTATCAGAAGCAGAAGCATCCACACATGATGCAACCTGAACACCGTGATCATAGAGAGACTCTCCTGGATTGAGTGCTAAGATTTTTTCAACTAGGTCTGGAACGCATAAAAAAGCTGAATTGATTATAACACAAAGCCCTTCGACAACAGGAGTTCGGTCCATTAGATATGCTTGGGTTTGGATTTCTACACTAGTCTCCAATGCATCAGACCAAGTTTCTTGTATCGTACGCAATCCTATGCGAAGTGCGCTGATTGGTCGCGTTAATGTAAAAGGAGCCAATCCCTGCCATTGGCTAAAATGATCTGTAAGAATATATTTCTTCTTCATTTGAGGTTCATTTACCAGCGTATAAGTGCGCTAGCCCACGTAAATCCGCTACCGAAGGCAGCTAAACAAACTAGATCACCTTTTTTGATTCTCCCTTGCTCCCAAGCTTCAGTTAACGCAATAGGAATAGAGGCTGCAGTAGTGTTCCCAAAGCGTTGGATATTATTCACAACCTTTTCATCAGGAAGACGCAAGGTACGTTGCACAAATTGACTTATACGAAGATTGGCTTGGTGCGGCACTAAGACGTCAATATCGGCTGGTGTTAGACCATTTCGACCAAGCGCTTCCATGATAACTTCAGGGAACTTTACAACCGCTTTCTTAAAAACTGCTTGGCCATTCATGTAAGGATAAATTTGTTCCTTCTCCATCATATCAGGAGTAATGAGAATGCTATCCATGCTGTCTGCACTTGGATACTCACTTAAACGTGTCTGGTCATCAATCCAATGCCCGCCGTGACAACCAGGATTGAGATAAGACAACTCCTCAGCGGCAGAGCCATCGCTGTGTAGGTGCGTCGATAAAATGCCTTCCTCAGGATTTTCAGACGGCTGAAGAATTGCTGCTCCCGCGCCATCTCCAAAAATCACTGAAACATTGCGACCTCTAGTAGAAAAATCTAAACCACAAGAATGAAATTCTGCGCCAACTACAAGCACATTTTTATACATGCCGGTTTTTACAAACTGATCCGCTACACTTAACGCGTAAATAAATCCCGAACACTGGTTACGGACGTCTAGCGCACCCACTTCCTTCATACCCATCGCTCGCTGCAACAATACACCACAACCCGGAAAATAGTAGTCAGGACTTAAGGTGGCAAAGACAATAAAATCAACATCTTGGGCAGTAATTCCCGCCCGCTCAATCGCTACTTCCGCTGCTTTTACCCCCATGGTAGTCGTCGTTTCCTCATAACGTTTTGCGTATCGACGCTCCTTAATCCCGGTGCGCTCTTGAATCCATGTATCACTTGTTTCCATGTACTGAGTCAGTTCATCATTTTTTACAATGCGTTCTGGCACATAAAAGCCAAGGCCGGCAATGCGGGTAGAATGTAACATAAAATGCTTTTTATGAAGGTAATAAAATGTCGACGACCGAACGAATATCACTCGAAGGATTCCAATGGAGGGCAATAAATCCCAATGCTTTAGCCGCCTCGATATTTATTTCCTTATCATCAATGAAAAGAGTTTTTTTAGGGTCAATACCCTTCTGCTCCACTATGATTTGCCACGCCCTATTTTCCGGTTTACGGTGACCTATCTCGTGGGAGTAAAAAACGTGATCAAAGTATTGGGAGATATCCTGCTCAGATGAGGCACTGCGCATTGCTTTGGCAACCCATTCAGCATGGTAGGTATTGATGTTACTCAATATATATGTCCTGTACCGAGGCCTCAGTTTATCCAGGTATTCGAATGTCGAAAGATCAATATGAGAGAGCATGGCGTTCCATGCTTCCACAATCTCGGCATCCGATGCATGATTTAATATAGGTCGCACCCTATCTAAAAATTCTTTCCGGCTTACTTCGCCACGCTCGAGTTCTTCAAAAAGATAATTTTGTCCTGCATGGTGATAAAGCTCACTTGCCTGCTTACCACCAAGTGTAATAAAGGCCTTTGTCGTCTTCGCGAAGTCCACGGGTATGATAACATTTCCCAGGTCGAAAACAACAACCTCAATATGTAGATTCTTGAGCCAGGATAAATGATCCGGCATACTAGGCTAGCACAGCATTAATCGCATCAACAAAAGTAGCCTTAGGCTGCACACCGACAAACTTTTGAACCACCTCACCTTTGTGCATTAAAAGAACTGTAGGAATACTTCGGATACCAAAGCGACCTGCTGTTTCTGGGTTCTCATCTACATTAAGTTTACCCACTACTGCTTTGCTATCAAATTCAGAAGCAACCTCATCGATCGTAGGACCAAGTGCAACACAAGGCCCACACCATTCTGCCCAAAAGTCTACAAGAACGGGTTTATCACTTTGCATTTGTTCTTCAAAATTCGCATCAGTAAATTTGAAAGCCATATTTGTTGTTTTATAGAGTTGATTTAATTGTAGTGTGAAAGTACAATATGAACACAAAATGCTCATAGAAAATTATTCCTCATTTTCCACCAAACTATGCTCGGTGGGCCATACCCAATTGAAATGTCAAGGAGGGCTCTGCCGTCAACCCTTCAATAAACCTTCTATTGGGTGCTATGCGATATTGATTTGAGGTCAAATTCAATACATTGTCGTCCGCATCATGTACCTTGATATAAACCGGAACATCGCCTTTGTTTTCGATACAAAGTGCCTTGATACGATGGGTAAGATCAGCCGTCACAGCGTCTAGCTTGAGATGAAGATCTATTCTTGATGTATACTTTTCACGTAGGCCATCGAGAAGTTCCATGGTATGAATTTCAAAACGGTACTCATCTCGATACCGATTAAACTTGTAAGCACCTGTAATCATCAACAGATGACCAGGATTCTGTATAAAATGCTCAAACTCGAGAAACTTTTCTCTAAAAAGCATAAACTCCATAGTTCCCTCAAAGTCTTCAAGCACAAAACGACAATACTTTTGCCCTTTTTGAGAGAAACGAATATCAGATGATGCAACGATTCCTCCAAGTCGGACTATTCCGGACTTACGACGCTCCATCGTTTCCGTTGAGGAATTCGCAAAGCTCCTCAAATCTAATCGATAGGGATCAAGAGGATGGCCAGATAGATAAACACCAGTCACTTCTTTTTCTTTTTGCAGACGTTCAATAATTGACCACTCTCGCGTTGCTAATGCCTCGGGTTTTACTAATGTTTCCACCTCACTTTCTCCAAATAAGCTCGCTTGGCTACTGGATTGAATTTGATACAACCGCTGTCCATAGTTTACCGCTTTATTGATAAGCATCAGACCATCTGTTGGGTCTTTTTCGATGTATTGCTCACGGCGAATGCCCTCAAAGCTGTCAAATGCACCAGCTATTGCTAAGGATTCAAGGGTTTTATTATTAACTTGATTTGATCGCAATCTTGCCGTAATATCAAAAATGTCATTGTAAGGGCCATTTTCTAGACGCTCCTTAACAAGCTCATCCACTGCAATCTGACCGACCCCTTTTATAGCCGATAAAGCAAATCGGATCTCTCCTTTGGCATTCACCCGAAACTTAGCGCCAGCCTCATTGATATTAGGCCCAAGCACAGAAAGCTTCATCCGCTTGCACTCTTCCATAAAGAAGCTGACCTTTTTAATGTCGCTCATATTATGTGTTAGGACAGAAGCCATGTATTCTGCAGGATAGTGCGCTTTTAAGTATGCTGTTTGATAAGCAATTAACGCATAACAGGTTGAGTGGGACTTATTGAAGGCATAAGATGCGAATGCTTCCCAATCTTGCCATACTTTCTTGACTATCCTTTCGTCTATAGATTTTTTCTTACAGCCCACTTCAAAAGTTGGCCATAATTTATCGATGACCTCCTTCTTTTTCTTACCCATTCCCTTGCGCAATTCATCAGCCTGTCCCTTGGTAAAGCCAGCTAGATCTTGTGCTAAAAGCATGACTTGTTCCTGATATACCGTTATGCCATAGGTCTCTTTAAGACGACCTTCCATTAAGGGATGGTCAAATTCCACTTTTTCCCGACCATGTTTCCTCGCACAATATGAAGGAATGTATTCCATGGGCCCTGGTCGGTAGAGGGCATTCATAGCAATCAAATCTTCGAAGCAATCCGGCTTTAACTCCTTGAGATGCTTTTGCATTCCACCTGACTCAAACTGAAAAATGCCGTTGGTGTAGCCTTTCTGAAATAGCTTAAATGTTTTTTCATCATCTAATGGAAACGCATCGGGATCGAGGTCCACGCCATGTCCCTCTTTGATTAATGCCACGGTATCTTTGATAATACTTAGCGTTCGTAAACCTAGGAAGTCCATCTTTAAAAGACCAGCTTCTTCGACAACACTGTTGTCGTATTGGGTTAGCAGTAGGTCTGAATCTTTTGACGTGGTCACCGGAATAAGGTTTTTTATATCCTCAGGAGTTATGATGATACCACAAGCATGCACACCTGTATTTCGCACAGAACCTTCAAGGTTCTTGGCCTCGCGAACCATCTCACCAATTTTATCTTGCCGTGCAGCCGTCTTCCTAAATTCTTCGGCCTGTTGTAATTGGTTGGCGTTGAGTTTACCCTTAAGCTTCTCATCTATTCCCTGCTTAGCCAAAACTTTATTTAGCGAAGCACTTAGGTGGTCGGGAAACGACTTGGCTACCTGATTGACATCTTGTAAAGGAATATCCATCACGCGCCCAACATCTCGCAGAGAAGACTTTGCCGCCATAGAACCGTAGGTAATAATCTGCGCCACCTGGTCCTTGGTATATTTACCAACGACATAATCAATAACGCGCTGACGACCCTCATCATCAAAATCAATATCGATATCGGGCATAGATACGCGCTCAGGATTTAAGAACCGCTCAAAGAGTAAATCGTACTTAATAGGATCTACATTGGTTATTCCAAGGCAATAGGCAATGGCTGAACCCGCTGCAGATCCCCTGCCTGGCCCTACACTTACATCGAGTTGTCTTGCTGCGGTTGTGAAATCCTGTACAATAAGAAAGTAACCAGCATACTTTGCCTTAATAATGGTTCTGAGCTCAAACTCAAGCCGCTCAAGAACATGACTTTCTAAAGGTTCCCCGTAACGCTTTTTTGCACCTTCAAATGTCAGGAACTCTAGATACTTAGCTTCTGATTCAAATCCTTCAGGAATAGAAAACTTGGGTAATACAGGTAAGTCTCGTTCAAGATGAATTCCTTTCACCTTATCGGCGATTGCCATTGTATTCTCAATAGCATTCGGCACGTCGGAAAACAATTGCTTCATGGCCTCTTGAGACTTGAAGTAAAACTCATTGTTTGGAAAACCAAAACGAAATCCTTTACCGTGACCTTTTGGAGTGTATTTGCTCTCACCAGTATTTACACACAATAAAATATCGTGGGCTGAGGCATCTTCTTCTTCGGTGTAGTGGCTATCATTAGTCGCTATAATAGGAATATTGTGCTTGTTGGCAAGATGAATCAAAACTTGATTGACGTCCTCCTGGCTCATGCCCGTATTATCGATATCATCAAGACCATGACGCTGAAGCTCGACATAATAATCTTCTCCAAAGACATCAACCCATTCCAACAGCATCGCTTCGGCAGCTTCCTCCCCTTTATGCAGAATAGTCTGAGGAATAATAGCCCCTATACAACAACTTGTTGCTATAAGACCCTCTTTGTATTGTTTGACTAACTCAAAATCGACTCTCGGCCATTTGGAATAGAGCCCCTCGATAAAGCCCAACGAGCAGAGTTTGGAAAGGTTTTGATATCCCTTTAGGTTTTTTGCAAGAAGTAATTGATGATAGCGCTTATCTTTCTTTCCGCCGACAAATGATTTTTTTAAACGATCTTCCACTAGATAGAACTCGCAGCCTACAATAGGCTTGATATTTTGTTTGTTTGCCTCAGCAACAAACTTAAATGCGCCGAACATATTGCCATGATCGGTGATGGCTACTGCCTTTTGACCGTCTGCTTTGGCTTTACTAATCATCGAAGAAATACTCGAATGACCGTCAAGCAGTGAAAACTGTGTATGATTATGTAAATGACAATAGTCGCTCATCAATCGCAATCTAATGTTTTTTATGCGCTACAACAAGCCATGAGCTAAGCGAATAATCAACGTTAGTAAGATGACACGATCCAAACAATTCTTTACCGTATTTTTGTGCAATGAGATGGTACTCTCTTCTACTGTTAACCTGTTTGATTGGACTCTTGTTTGTCCAAACAAGTCCTGCAATCCCTTACGCCCTTATCGATGCAGATTCCTACGAAGACATCAATAGTGAAGGACAGGAAAAGGAAAGTCAAGAAAACGAACAAGAAGAAAAAGAGGGCGAGGAAAAGGAATCTGAAAAATTTCTTGAACGGAAAATGGGATTTCTCTCTGCAAATCCTACCCTTTATTTATCAGATCATGCAGGAGCTAATCAACTTAAACACAACCTATACATCGATATCATAATTCCGCCTCCGGACTTGATCTAACAGACACAGTATTTTGTTTTGTTAAATCTATCTTAAAAATTTATGAATAATTCATTTTCTTGGAAACAAGACGTCCCTGCGAGTCTTGTTGTATTTTTTGTTGCACTACCTCTCTGTTTAGGGATTGCCGTAGTGTCCGATGCACCGAACGTTTTTGCAGGGCTTATTGCCGGAATTATAGGTGGTATTGTAGTGGCTGCCTTAAGTGGTTCGCGACTGGGCGTTAGTGGTCCTGCAGCGGGTTTAGCGGTTATTGTAGCCACAGCTATCGGAGAAATCGGATACAGCGCTTTTTTATGGGCTGTAGTCTTAGCTGGCGTTCTTCAACTTACCTCAGGATTTCTCCGAATGGGCGTTATTGCCTATTTCTTTCCTAACTCTGTAATCAAAGGCATGTTATCAGGTATCGGCCTTGTAATTTTTATTAAAGAGATTCCCCATGCACTAGGCCAAATCAAAGTTGCTGGGGGTCCAGAACTTGGATTCCTTGAAGGGATTGCCTACGGACCTATTACCATAACTGTCGTCTCGCTGATTATTCTAGCCATCTATGAGAGCAAGTGGGTCAAAAGTCAGGCATGGAGCCGAATTATGCCTGGTCCACTCTTAGTGGTTATCCTCGGTGTTGCGTTAGGCGTTGCCTTTAAAGGCCAAGCCATGTTAGAACTTCTTGCAGGTCACCATGTTAACATGCCCGGTTCTGAATCCATGGAAGCCTTACTTAGTGGGGGGCAAGACTTCTCTTCCTACACCAATAAATTCTTTGGACAATTTCAACTCGTTGATCTATCCGTATTTAAGGATACAAGCTTAATCTATCCTATCATCACGACTGCCTTTGTATTGTGGATTGTGGCTAGCCTTGAGACGCTTTTATGTGTCGAGGCAACAGACAAACTTGATCCAGAGCATTTTGCAACTCCTACCAATAGAGAGTTAAAGGCGCAAGGGATTGGAAATATCATCTCGGGTTTGATCGGTGGACTTCCCATTACACAAGTTATTGTGCGTAGTTCGGCCAATATTCAATCCGGCGGAAAATCAAAATACTCGGCAATCATCCACGGTTTTCTTTTACTGATTTGCGCCTTTAGCATTCCGCAGTTCTTGAGTATGATTCCCTTTGCCTCTTTGGCTGCCATTCTCTTCTTAGTGGGTTATAAGCTTGCCAAACCAAGTCTGTTTATCGCGATGTGGAAAAAAGGATATGTACAGTTCGTTCCTTTCTTAGCCACCATTGCAGGGATTCTTTTCTTAGATCTATTGAAGGGTGTGAGTATAGGACTTGTTATCGCCGTCTTCTTTATCATGTGGAAGCAGTTCAAATCGCCTATCGTATTCGAACAGGTTGGTGGAGATTCAAAGAAATTACAACTACACTTGACAAAACATGCAACCTATCTACGTAAGGCATCCTTAATTAAAGCACTCAACGAACTTCCCGAAGGATCAGCACTAGAGGTTGTGTACACAGGAGACGGTGTCATTGACAATGATATTGCTGATGTCTTCCAAGATTTTCGCGAAGAAGCCCAACGAAAATCAATCACGATTACCAAATAAACATTTTTATCTCACTTTTAATGTAACATTATGATAACTAAAGAACAAGTACTTAACGCTCAGAATACCTGGGGAAATGGAGTAGTAAAGATTGGCTCACTTAAGGACTCTCGAGCGGAATGCGAAGAATTTACCAGTAACTTCCTTGATGAGCTTTACAGCTTTGAGAACGGACCAGTCCTCTTCAAACCTACCAAGTGCGCTACAGAACAATTCCGGGCAAGTAAAGCAGAAGCAAAGTCCTATTTTATTGCAGGTGGCGACAGGGCTTGTAGCGAAGACAAAGGATTTGCCATACAACCATGGACTAAGGTTCGTTTTGAAAACACAGGGATGATTCTAGAAGATAATCGTGCTATTGCTATGGGTAACTATTTTTTTACTGACCTAGATGGCAATGAGGCAAAGGTTGAGTACACCTTCGGTTATAAGCTCTTAAATGGTGCACTAAAAGTTGACGTTCACCACTCTTCATTTCCTTACAATCCATAATAAATATGGTGATTTAATAGCATAATTCGTATCTTTTCAAGATGGAACTCCAAAACAGAAAACCCTACGATTTACCGCTAGAACCAATGTCTCAAAACTATGAGGCATACACTCAAGAGCACTTCGAGGTCTGGACAACCTTGTATGATGCACAAATACCAATACTACAAAGTAAAGCGACTGAAAAGTATTTTCAAGGCTTGCAACTTTGCGGTTTTGAGCGAGAAAAGATTCCCGTAATTAAGGAGGTCAATCAGCGCCTCAAGGCTTCTACAGGATGGGAAGTTTTTATAGTGCCTGGTCTTATAGATGATAAACCGTTTTTTGAATTTTTGGCAGCGAAAAAGTTTCCAGCAACTACATGGTTACGGGGTAAAGAGGAGTTAGAGTATTTAGAGGAACCTGACATGTTCCACGATATTTTTGCTCATGTTCCATTACTCAGCATTCAACCTTTTGTTGATTTTGTGCAAAAAATGGCCGAGGTTACGCTTCGTTATATCGATAACCCGAAAGCAGTTAATCTTATGAGCCGTTTATATTGGTTTACCGTCGAGTTCGGGCTAATTCGGGAGCATGGAAACCTCAAGCTTTACGGCGCAGGAATTATGTCTTCATCGGGCGAAAGTATCTTTGCCACTGAAGATCGAGATGTTCCGCACTATCCTTACGACCTGTCACACATTTTTGATACACCTTATTACAAGCACGACTTTCAGAAACAATACTTTGTAATTGATTCATACGAGCAACTTTATGATAGTATGGCCACCATGGAAGAGGAACTTAATAAAGCCCTTCTTCGAAACTAAACATCCCTTGTGAACTTATGAGGTTTTGCAGTGTTACAGAAGCATGAACAGTAACCTCTTCATTCTTGCACCAGCATTATTTTTTTCTGCAATGCTCAATGCTTGCTCTGGTCAGAAACCTAGCGAATACGTAAATGTTGATGAATCAATTCCTATGAATACAATTCATCAGTTCACCGTGGAAGATATTGAAGGCAATTCCTTTGATTTTGCAGCATTAGTTGGTAAAAAAGTCGTCATCGTAAATGTAGCGTCTTATTGCGGTTTAACGCCTCAATACAAAGACCTCCAAGAACTATACGACAACTACAAAGACAAAGGCCTAGTGATCGTTGGATTTCCGGCAAACAATTTCCTTTCTCAAGAACCCGGAAGTAATGAGAGCATTCAAACCTTCTGCTCTGCGAAATACGGGGTAACCTTTCCCATGATGGCTAAGATAAGCGTTAAAGGAAGCAAACAACACCCAATATATGCATGGCTAACTTCAGAAGATCAAAATGGTGTAGAGAGCACAAGTGTTGGGTGGAATTTTCAAAAATATCTTATCAACGCGGATGGCACGTATCATGCTATGGTTGATCCAAGAACCTCCATTCTTGCTGAAGAGGTCATCCAATGGGTTGAAAATTAATAGTCCATTAACTCCTGCACACTTTCTTTTAGTCGAGACTTCGCTAGATAATTAGCCTCGAGATCTGGATGAAAAGGAACAGGAGTTTGTAAGCTTGATACAAAGCGCACGGGAGCATCAAGTTCTTCAAACATATTCTCTCCAATCCAACGGCAGATATCACTGCCTATACCGCCTATTTCTACATCCTCTTGTAATACTAATACTTTACCCGTGGCCTCCACCGCCTTTCGAATTCCATCATAATCAAGCGGAGCAAGGCTTCTCAGATCAAATATGTGAGCATCACAATGCAATACTTCGGCAATCTCTTTTGCCCAATGCACCCCCATTCCATAGGTTATGATTGTTACATCGCTACCCTCTTGAATGACAGCACCTTGATCAATAGACGTCGTGTAGTAACCCACGGGAACATCATCCTTTAGGCTTCTATATAATGCTTTGTGCTCAAAAAACATCACAGGGTTTGGATCATCAATGGCCGCTAACAACATGCCTTTTGCATCACGCGGGGAGGAAGGAAAAACAACTTTCAGCCCAGCCGTATGCGTAAACCAACCCTCATTGGATTGAGAATGGTATGGGCCAGCCCCTACCCCAGCACCTGTCGGCATACGAACAACTACACTTGCTGCCTGCCCCCATCGGTAATGGCTTTTTGCAAGATTATTTACGATTGCAGTAAAACCCGAAGACACAAAGTCAGCAAATTGCATTTCCACAACGCTCTTACAGCCAGCAATGCTGTATCCTAGGGAGGCACTCAGAATGGCTGATTCGCACAAAGGCGTATCTCTAACTCGTTCTGCTCCAAACAATTCGACAAAGCCGTCTGTAATCTTAAATACGCCGCCGTAATCCCCTACGTCCTGGCCCATAACAACCAAGTTATCATCGTTCATCATAGCTTCTTTTAAGCCATCCGAAATAGCATCGACAAAGCGCATTTCCTTGGTTTTATGCGAAGGATCTACTGATACAGGATTATACATTGCGTAGACGTCCTGTATTTCTTGTGCAGTGGATGCCTTTACATTCGCATAACCAATGGCCTTATTCCAGTTCTCTTGAATACTTTCCTTTATAATCAAGCGCTTTTCCTGGATAGACGTTTCAGTTAAAATGCCACATTCAACTAAAAACAATTCATAGTTCGCCAAAGGATCCTTGACAGACCAATCATCAAATTGATATTGTGGAACGTACTTAACGCCTGACGCCTCCTCATGGCCACGCATACGAAACGTATTACATTCTAGTAGCACAGGCCCCTTCCCATCTCGACAGCGCTGTCCGTGATAGGTAATGTGCTTAAAGACTTCAATAACATTGTTTCCTTCGATAGAAAAGGAAGGAATCCCATAGCCTAAACCGCGATCAGAGAGCTTTTCACATCGATATTGCTTAGATGTAGGTGTAGAAAGCCCATAGCCATTATTCTCGATAACAAAGACAACCGGTAATTGCCAAACGGCTGCCACATTAAGTGCTTCATGGAAATCTCCCTCACTTGTACCACCTTCGCCAGTAAACACTAAGACAGCCTTATTCTCTTTTGCCAAGGCATGTTTCAAAGCAATACCATCAGCAACGGCTAACTGAGGACCCAAGTGAGAAATCATTCCGACTATATTGTGCTCGGTCGTGCCGAAATGGAAGGAACGGTCTCTCCCCTTAGTATAGCCTTCCGGCTTTCCCAACCATTGGGCAAACAAACGATCTAACGGCAAATTTCGTCCTACAAAAACCCCAAGATTTCTATGCATGGGAAGAATAAACTCGTCGTCATGCATACCGACTGAAGCAGATGCCGAAATGGCTTCTTGCCCAATTCCAGAGAACCACTTAGAAATCTTTCCTTGACGAAGCAAGCTGAGCATTTTCTCTTCGATAAGACGAGAGGTAAGCATTACTTCGTATAAAGCCAATACCTTATCCGAAGGCACTCCATCTAGATCATAATCAAAATAGACTGATTTTGCGAGCGTATTATCATCCTTCATTCAGTGAAGAAACAAATAAAATTCTACTTCTTTACGAATCTAATCCACTTCTAATGAAGGAGCAAGAAACTACCCTTTCTCATATCGGTGTATCCATTGAGAAAGGTAACATCTAAAATGTAGGAAAAAGTCCCAGACTCTTGTTTTACACCCTTGAATGTGCCGTCCCATCCTTCGAGATGGGCAGCATTACTAGCGAACACAAGCTCACCCCATCGGTTATAGATTGAAATCTGAGCGTCGACTAGATTGACTCCATAGACCAATAGCACATCATTCATTCCATCGCCATTAGGAGTAAAGGCGTCAGGGACAAATAAGGCCAACTCGTCATCCACCTTAACAGAAATCGTTGCAAGGTTTTCATTAACACATCCGTTGCTATCTACCGCAATGATTTCATAAGTTACATCTTCATAAACAAGAACGGTGGGGTTAATACAATCCGAGCAGCTGAGTCCTGTATTAGGAGACCATGAGTAGTATTGAAAGTCGTCGCCTACAAAAATCTCTAACGCTTCTCCTAGCGTTACAACAGTGTCGGGTGAAGTTTCTAAGAATCGAGGTGCTGGCTCACCTATATACACATCTAAAGTATCTGTACAACCTCCAATATTTTCGAAAGCCGTTAAAGAGTAAACACCCGACGTAGCTCCTTCTATCATGCCATTATTTGAAGAAAGATCTGTACCCACTAGTGTAAAGGTGTAATCCGAAATGTAACCTGGCGTAATTGAATCGATAACAACAGATGCTGATGCCTGGTTATAACAGCCTGGATTATTTATCGTGTAGCTAACAATATCAACTGAAGAAGGATCGACCAAAGTTGCTTCATCACTCAATACACAACCATTGGCATCTAATATTCCTAGATCATACGTTGCATCTCCGAACAGACCCGTAACCGTTAACCCTGTGGAAATACTTGTGTCCCCACTTGAAGGATCAAGAACAAATGCATTGAAAGGCCCTGTCCCACCGCTAACCGTAAAATCAACCATTCCATTAGCCTGTCCTTGACATCTTGGATCACGTACATCAAGCACTGCGTTTAATGCCTCTGGCTCGTCGATAGTAAACATTAAGGTTAAAGGACAGTCGTTGGCATCAATAATTGTGAAGACATTCAAGCCCGTAGCCAATGTATCAATTACAGCTGAGGATAAGTTCGAAATGATGGTATCTGAATTAAATGCTAAAGAATAACTCCCACTGCCTCCTGAAACTCCATTGATTACTAAACGGCCATCTTGGTAACCAAAGCAACTTATATCTTCTGTGGAGTAGTCTGCATCGATTGCATTGGGCTGACTAATATCAACTTGTATTGAGGCCTCACATAAATTCCCATCAGTTACAGTGGCAATGTAGAGACCAGCGGGTAAGGCATTAAATACATTGCCCGTCAAACCTAGCTCTTCCAATTCTATGGTCAGTATGCCACTACCGCCTTGAGCAGACACCTCAATCTCACCATTATCTGACTCGAAACAAGAGAGATCTACAGTACGGACAACATCAATTTCTAAAAGGACGGGTGCACCTATGGTTGCAGCGGTATCAATCGTACAACCAACAGCGTCGGTTATAGTTGTAAGGTAATTCCCAGCAGGAAGCCCCGTAAACAAGCCATTACTTTGACTTGGAACCCCTATCATAGTGTAGGTGTATGGTGCCTCACCGCCTTGGACGGTATACTCTATTTGACCATCGCTATCCCCTTCACATAACACACTATCCGTACGAACACTTGAGATGAATAAGAGCGGATTTTCCGATAAAACAACGGATTGACATGCAACCGTATCACCGATGTTATCTTGAACGGTTACCGAGTAGGTCCCCGCTGCAAGCCCTGTAAAGACATTGGAACTCTGATAGGTAAGACCGCAGTCTATACTATAGTTATAAGGCGGAATTCCTCCCTCAGCTTGCAAGATTATTGATCCTGTACTTTCTCCAAAGCAATCAATACTCACAAAGTCAACCGAAGGTAGTGTTAGTGGGAGGGGTTCGGTTACAAAAACACTGTCGGACGTGACACAGCCATTTGCGTCCGTAACTTCCAGCAGATAACCTCCAGCAGGTAGATTATCGAAGGCAAGTGTATTAGTCGATAATAGGTCATCCAAAGTGAAGTTATAAGGAGCAGTCCCTCCATTCGCATTGAATTGCACAGAACCATCGCTTGCACCAAAACCTGATACGGGGATAATAGCAGTGATATTTAAGGCTAGCGCGCTTGGCTGTTCGACAAGACCGGTAGCAAACGCTTCACATCCATTGGCATCGGTCAATGTAATCGCAGTATATAAACCAGCGCTTAACCCACTAAACGTATTAGAACTTTGGGATACACCATTACCAAGATCATATGCAATTGTGCCAATTCCCCCTGTAGAAAAGATAGTTATAGCTCCATCACTACCCCCATTGCAAGATACAGAATCCACAACTACCGAATCCACAATAAAACCACTGGGATCTGATAGCGGAATCAAGGTGTCAATAATACACCCAACCGCATTGGTGATTTGAATCGACAGACTTCCTGCCGACAAATTAGTTACTGTATATGTCGAAGCACTAATCGAACCTATATTATTACCATTTGCAATAATGTTATATGGACCTTGTCCCGGTGAGTAATTCACTGTGACTGAGCCTGATGTTGTACCAGTGCAGTCAAAGCCATCAACCGAAAAACTCGTCAATGCAAAAGAAGATGCAGCATTCACCGTAAATTCTTGGGCAGCACTACATCCTGTTTGTCCAACTTGGTCTCCCACCATTAGATAGTAAGTGTCTGGACAGAGACCATCGAACGTATTGGATGATTGAAAGGTCAGTCCTGAATCAATGGAATATGAATAAGGCGGTGTTCCGTTTAAACCGTCCATAGTGATTGAACCATCGCAAGCTCCACCGCATTGTTCATCGACAACAAGAACATTTGTCGGCTCAGCAATTGTTTGTACTGTGAGGGTTACGGTATCTCGGTCTTCACAACCAGGATTTTGATCATCAGAGATAGTTACCTGAAAAGACATCGTTTGATTTCCATTAGCAAGGATGTTCTGACTAAATGGACTACTTGGAAGAATTCCATTATACCCCCCAAGCGTCACGTTATTCCAAGTCACGCGGGGTGTGCCGCCAGTTCCGAAGGTATAATTTGTTGTAAGTGGATAATTTTGAAATGGACCACAGAACGTAGTATCAGGAGTAATATCCGTAATCGAAATACTTGTATCCATGAAGACAGTTACCGCAGCACTTCCTACACAAAAACCATCGGTTACATTAATCTGATAGGTAGTGGTCTCTATTGGGCTAGCCAGAGCAATAGTATCTGGGGCATTAAAAGTAGGTATGACAAACAGTGTTGGATCAGTTTGCCAGTTGATAGAATATTGACCCACAAAACACGATGAGCCACAGCAGTATGTAGTTAGCTTTACATTATCAATAGCCCAGTTATCTCCAGTTCCTGTTTGTTGTTGAAACCATCGAAACTGAGTTGACGGCGTCTGTGCAGCTCCAGGAATTGAAATATTAAACAGACCTCCACTACCGTAGTTAAGGGTATCAAAACCCTGAATATCAACCCAAGAGGCACCGCCATTTATTGAATATTGAAACAAGACAGTATCTCCATTTTCAAACATATCACAACTTGAGTTCGGAACGTTAGGATTAGCAAGATTCTCATTTCCTATACGAATCCAAAACTCGATGAAGCCTCCCCCTGTGACGTTGAGTGGATTAGTTACTGCCTGACGAATACCGTTTCCGTTAAACCAGAGACCATTGCCGCTTGGTGGTGTACAAGCAGTCAGTTGGAAACCATTACTTATTGTCCCCCACAAAGAGGGATTAGGCGTAGTCCCTTCGAAATCATCAAAAACTGAATCTTCCGTACAAATAAGCGCATCCAATGAGACTTGCTGTCCTGGACAGACATCGGTATCCGATGGATCGATAGTGACCAAAGGGGCTCCGCCAATGACAAATACAAGGGTTGAATCCCTTACCACGCAGCCTGAATCAGAAGTTACATCCACATAAAACATTGTGGTTTCTTGAGGGCTTAAAACAGAAGTTTGCCCATTAGCAGGCATAGCCTCAGCGGATGGACTCCAGGCATAGGATACAATGCCAACACTTGAGGGAGAGGTAGAAATATCTACTGCAGTACTTCCATTTCGGCAAATCGTATCGGGTGGGGTAATATCAACTTCGAACTTGGGTACAACATCAACAAAAACACTGTCGGAATCGCAAGCTGAAGAAACATAATACCATTGATCAGCAATTGGATCAACTCTAGGACTGAGTATGTTATTGGGAGTAAGAAAGTTCCCAGGTGGTCCCCAAACTACATTAGATGCTCCTGTGACATTTAGAATTGTTCCATTGGAGTCACAGGCAAAAACTTGGCTCCCGGCATCGAGAGGGTTAATAAATACATCAAGTGTGTCACTACAACTATCTATTCCATCCGTGTAAAGCACCGTAACAAAGGTGTCCTGGGTTGGTGATATGTTGAAAGAGAAATCACTTCCATTGAGCACTGGGTTTCCAAGATTCGATGTAAGATTATACATTGGACTCGTGGTATTAATCACTACTTCATCAATCCCCCAATGATCAAAATCCGCAGTTGACCCGGTCTGTTGGAACCAGCGGATCTGAATGTTTGGACCCCATGCCGCTTGAGGAATATCAAAACAGTAGTATCCCCAATCAATGTAGGGAGAAGGAACATTACCCCCTGCACCATTTATATCTGGATTAAAGTAAAAGATATTATTCCAGGTAGTACCTCCATTATTGGACCACTGTAAATAAACTCCTTCGTCGGGTAAATCAGGACCTTCACAAGGTGAATTATTAATTTGCTCCGCAAAGTCTAAGTAAAAACAAACTTGCCCTCCATTAGGAAGGTTATAGGGGATCGTCGAGACATAACGAGGCTGAGTAACACCCGGACCCATCCATAAATAGGTGGCGTTCTGCAAACCACTAGCAAGAACCGGTGGAGGATCACATGGGTTATCAAATTGAGCCCCATTTGGCGTAGCCTGCCATCCGACACATCCTCCAAATCCGTTAGCCTCGAAATCACATCCGAAAATGACCTCTGAAAAAGCTTGTCCCGAAACCTGAATGTTACCATCGCAATCTATTCGATTTGTGTCAATCGCATAATTATCAATAACACAACTCTGCCCATGTGCGGTTATCGATATCATTAAACCGAACAGCCATAAAACAAACCAGAAAGAGTTACTTCTAAAATTCATAGGCATGTTAACGTTTCTATGAACATGTTAAAGCCTCATACAAAGGGGCTTTACATATCACATTTCTTCGTATACGTGGACAGCCTTTAAAAGTAACGAAAACAGCGCTAAAATGTTAAATAATAGCGTTTTTTGTCAGATTCAACATTTAATTTTTGACACACGGCGCTCATGTCTTCCACCCTCAAATGGAGTACTTAAAAAAACTTCAAGGCATCGATAGGCCTCCTCGTCAGTGATAAATCGAGCAGGCAAACACAAGATATTCGCATTGTTATGCGATCTTCCTAATTCAGCAATTTCATTACGCCAAGAGAGACAGGCTCTAACATCTGCATACTTATTTGCAGTCATTGCTACTCCATTAGCACTACCGCAAATCAACACACCAACAACTGATGAATCCCTAGCGACATGCGAGGCTACTTGATGGGCGAAATCAGGATAATCCACCGATTCATCACTATATGGTCCAAAATCCTTTACATTATACCCCGCAGATTCCAAAAAACCAATACATACTTGCTTAAGCGCAAATCCAGCGTGATCTGAGGCAATTGAAACATTCATATGTAAAAGATAACGCGAACCATTTATTGATTTGGACCAATAGTCAACATTTTATTCATCCTTGGACAAAGCATCGTTCCTCGACTTACCTGTAGTTGCAATCACTAAAATGGTCACCTCATAAAGAAAGATAAGCGGTACAGCAACTAAAAACATAGTGCCTGGATCGGAAGGAGTAATCACTGCGGAAAGGATAAAAATGATAACTGTTGCATAGCGCCTATTCCTGCGGGCGAAATCTGCGGTGATTATACCTAATCTCCCCAATGCGTAACCAAGAATAGGCAATTGAAATAACAGCCCAGTCAGTAAGGTCATTGTCGACATAAAACTGAGAATATTGCCAATAGTAAACGTGTTTTCTATCTGACCACTGATTTTATAATTGGCAAAAAAGTAGATAGCAAATGGCACTAGAAAGAAATAACCAAAGGCCACCCCCAAGTAAAAAAGAAGACCACTCCACCCAATTGCTCTCGCGGCAGTCCTACGCTCTTTTCGATAAAGCCCCGGACTTACAAATCGCCATATTTCGTAAATGAAATAAGGAAAAGCTATTGCGAATCCCATATAAAACGATGCTTTTAAATGCAGTAAAAATTGATCGGAAACTCCGGTAGCGATTAGGGTTAGTGCATCAAATGAGAAGCATTTCACAACTCCGCCTTGGAAATAGTTAATGACATAACACAATCCGCGAAATGTTATAAAATTAGACTTTGTTGGAGCCAGAACGACATGATCAAAAACGACAGCACCCCCAGCAAAAACAGCTATCGAACAAATAATAAGTGCAATAACCATGCGGAATAAATGCCCACGCAAAACATGTAAATGATCAAAGAATGTCATTTCCTCTTCTTGAAAATGTTGACGAGATACATTTGAACCCTTATCTCCTGTGTTCGTATAATCTTCCTTCATTTCAGTTACTAAGATAAAGATACAACTATGTCAAAGCAGAACAACGAAGGACGAGTATTACTTAATAATGTGTAAATGAACCTTTAGCGCGCAGAACAAGACAATAATCCTCTAGATGGTGCATTGACGCCAAAGGGAGATTTAACTATAATATTGAATTTAAAAATCAATATATGGTCATAGCCCAAAAGCGAGTTACAGTGATGGTTCAGTTCCTTTCTCGCTCAAGCGACCTCGAAAGGCTCAATTCAGTGACACCTTAAATGTTGTACTTGAGCTTAAAATATTTATCTAAGTTTTAATCCTGATAGCTTCTTAGTTGCCAGCGTATATTGGGACTTTGACTGACGTGTGCTTCAAGCAGATGCAATTGATTCTGTAAAAAACTACAACTTTAGAGGTCAAAACCCAATATTTGGAATAACAGTTACCTCTGATAGAGATGCCATGGCAACAATATCTAGTTGCCCCAAATAAACTACCCAATGGACGGAATAACCATAAAGGGCGACAACTTAATCGACGCACTGAATTTTGGATATATCCTATATGTTAGATTCAATTACCTTAGCAGGTAATGGCAAAATCTAGAACGATTTATATATGTGAAGCCTGTTCCTATGAGTCAGCTAAGTGGATGGGAAAATGCCCTTCATGCAAAGCATGGAATACATTTCAGGAAACTGAAATACATAAATCGGACAAAGAAACCAATCAAGGACTTGCACAGCTTCCCGAACAAGGACCTAATGGCGCAATACCTATTGACGAAATAAATGCTAAGGAAGTTCCTCGGCTCAAAAGTCATGATGAAGAATTCAACCGCGTAGTTGGCGGCGGGATAATGCCTGGTTCCATTACGTTGATAGGTGGGGAACCTGGTATTGGAAAATCTACCCTACTCCTTCAGATCGCCTTACACTTCCCCGAGAAAGTACTATATGTCAGTGGTGAAGAGAGCCTTGTTCAAATCAAAGGCCGAGCAGATCGAAT
The DNA here is from genome assembly GCA_002708985.1 of Saprospirales bacterium. GTDB lineage: Bacteria > Bacteroidota > Bacteroidia > Chitinophagales > UBA8649 > UBA8649. Next base: position 43,358 of record PAPS01000015.1, read on the forward strand.
GAAATATTTAACAACGAATTGCCTATTACTGGCCGAAACCAACACCTCTAAAATTTTTCAAGAAATTAAAAAGCAAAAGATAGATCTATTGGTTATCGATTCAATTCAAACCATGCAATCTCCTACGGTCGACGCTTTGCCCGGAAGCATGAGTCAGATACGCGAGTGTGCAGGCGAATTTCAGCGTTTTGCCAAACGGCATGGCATTGCGGTAATACTTATTGGGCACATTACTAAGGATGGTCAATTGGCAGGCCCGAAGGTTTTAGAACATATTGTGGACACCGTGCTTCAATTTGAAGGAGATCAACACCATGCCCACCGAATTCTTCGAAGCCAAAAAAATCGTTTTGGACCCGCGGCAGAATTAGGTATTTATGAAATGCAATCAAGTGGTCTGCATGCGGTAATAGATCCAACCTCGATAATGCTTTCTAGCCAAGACGGTCAACGAGAAGGCGTTTCAACAGGATGCATACTTGAAGGGATTCGCCCCCTATTAATAGAAACACAATCCCTTGTAAGCCCGTCCTATTATGGCACACCGCAACGTTCAAGTACTGGTTTTGATAACCGAAGATTACATATGCTCATCGCCGTCTTTGAGAAACGTATTCAGTTCCCCATTGGAGCCAAAGATGTGTTCCTAAATATTGCAGGGGGTATCAAGGTAACCGATCCGGGAGCTGACTTAGCGGTTATCGCCTCCTTCCTATCCTCTTGCATTGAGCAATTCACAATGCCCAAGAAAGCCGTTTTCTGCGGAGAGATTGGACTAAGTGGGGAAGTTCGACCCGTTTCAAGGATACTTCAGCGTGTAGTTGAAGCAGAGAAGAGAGGAATGACAACATTTGTAACTTCTGCACAACACAAAAAGGCTCTGGGTGATTACAAAGGCTCTTTGAGTTTGCAGTTAATCAGCCATATACGCGAGTTAATCGACTAAGGCGTTAACCCATCATTATAACCTATCATTACATCTAAATAGATCAATTTTAGTCCATGATTCCCTGGATTCAGGATGTTATTGACCTCACCATACCTCACACCTGTGCCTCTTGCCGCGCAAGGATTACAAGACAGCCTGCGGGACTATGCGTGAATTGCATAAATAAAATTGAAGTCTTAGTCAATGGTTGTGACCACAAACTCACTCAAAGGTTGGGAAAGCGCAAAACCCAAATTGCCCGAGCTTTTGCTTTAATGTACTTTGAGCAACATGGTGTTACGCAGCATCTCATTCATAAAATAAAATATCACAACGGAGAGCATTTGGCTAGGTACTGGGGACGATACCTTGGATCACTCTTGCAAAGCCTAGGAGTTTACTCCGATGTAAAATTATCCCTACTCATTCCTGTCCCGATGCATAAACGAAGAGAGAGAAGGCGTGGATATAATGCTCCTCTACACATTACTTATGGGATTCAGGAAGTAGTTGGCGACAAAGCCTTGGTTTGCAATTCAGTGCTCACCCGAGTTAAACACAGCAAAAGTCAAACAACCGCTGACTTTAACCAACGTTATCAACGATTAACAGGGTCCTTCTGCGCATGTCCGTTACCCGCCAAACCTGATATAATCATCATAGTTGATGATGTAATGACCTCAACATCAACAATAGGACACTGCGCCGAAGCACTGCGTACCGTTTTTTCGAATGATATACATGCTGTTGCACTTGCCTTTACAGCCTAGATTGCCACAATTTCCTGTAAAAAGATTCGTACTTTATGGGTTGATCGATGCAAAAAAAATGAGAAGCTATCTATTGTTGACTTTACTACTTATCCTCGGTTTTATATGGAGCTGTAAACCAGATGACAATGTATTGGAAAGTGATTTAAAAGCCCTTCAGTTTAGCGCAGATACGCTAACCTTTGATACGGTGTTTACCACGATAGGATCTGTTACTCGTTGGATAACAATCTATAATCCAACGAATCGCGATATGGTGCTTGATGAAATTCGCTTAGCAGATCAGGCTAATGGTATTTTTCGATTAAATATTAACGGTATTGCAGGCAATCAAGCAAGTAAGGTTTTAATTCCTTCAAAAGATTCTATTTACATTTTTGCAGAAGTAACGGTAGACCCAAACAACGCCTCAAATCCGCTTGTTATTTACGACCAAATTGACTGTCGAATCGGCACCACCATCCGATCAGCCACCCTCCAAGCTTGGGGACAAGACGCCTATTTTCACTTTGGTGAAGTACTCCGAAATCAAACCATTACATGGGCTTCAGATAAGCCTCATGTAGTCCTGCGAAACGATAGCTTCCCTGGACTAGGAATAGACTCCTTCTCGTCTTTAACAATACCCCCTGGCAGTGAGATTTATGTTCAAAATGGAGCTGGAATATTTGTCGATGGTGATCTTACCATTGGCGATGCCTCAAGTCAAGATTCTGTAATTATACAATCAGACCGCATTGAAAACCCACCCGCCTTCCCACTAGATGACTTACCTGGACAATGGTTTGGAATCGTATTGTTTGGAGGGTCTACAGCAGATATAGGACATACTGTGATCAACGAATCAACTTATGGTGTCATGGGGCGTTTTGCGCTTGCCAATGACTTCTCAGGCTTTATCGATGATGCGGGTCGACCAACCATTAACCTTGATCGTGTGACCATAAAAAATGCTCAAGTAAGCGCTCTACTAGCGCTAAACTCCACCATCAATGCCGTGAATTGCGAATTTTTTAGTGCAGGTGGGCAGCTTGTAAGCCTTGCCATAGGAGGAGACTATACTTTCTCCCACTGCACCATGTACAATAGTGGTATATCGGGAAGCAGTCGAGATGCTCCACTTCTCGGTATTAGCAATCAAGCCTCCAATCAAGGTACGGGAGCTATTCATCCATCTGGGATAGAGAATGTAGAGTTTACCAATTGCATCATTAATGGAAGTTTGCCGGACGAAGTCGAGGTTATTGCAGAAGATTCTTTAACAATCCAATTAAGTCATTGCCTGATACGAAGTCAAAATCTAATTAATGCGTCGATCACTAGCCAATGTATCTTTAATGAACTTCCTGGATTTGTTGATCCGGGATTGAGAAATTTCAAGCTCATGGAAACGTCCGTTGCGCGTGATGCTGGCATGAGCCTTGGTGTCTTAGTAGACCGAGGAAACCAAGCTCGAGATGGCACGCCTGATGTAGGTTGTTGGGAATATCAATAGGAATTATGCAGCGTAATCGATTTGACATATTTCGAGTTTTCCCACTCCAACTTTTTATAAGTCATGTAGTAAACTTTCCCTTACTCCTACTCCCGTGGATTGTAATCGTTGGACTAAGCACATCATACTTTGGAAACCACTTTGGTTTGCCCTCAATTATTTTAAGTCCTGAGTATTTTGGATCAGTATCTCCCTTGAGCTTCGCAATGTTAGGCTTTGCCATGGGATTGTTTCTTGTTCTTTGGCAAATGGTAAGTTACTTGTTACACTCCAACATGTATCCATTTTTAGCAGCGACACGTTGGCCTATCGCAGTGTTTTTTCTAAACAATGCCACCATCCCAATTTTTTCCGTTGGAATACACTGTTTTTGCATTTACAGCTTTCAGAGCAATGCAGAGCTTATTGAAAATCAATTTGCCCTATTGCTTGTTTTCGCCTATCTCACAGGGATTTTTGCGGTACTTATTCTGAGTGTTGTCTACTTTACCCTATCCAATCAGGATCTTCATAAAGATTTTGCAATTAATAGTTTAGACGAGTCTACTTCTCTTCTAGCACGTCGAGGGCGAAGTCTGGGGTCCAACGTAAAGTACTACCTAACAAGAAGGGGACGATGGCAGCGCACTCGTGATGTAAGCCACTACAATTTTGTGCGAATTCACGCTACCTTTTTAAATCACCACTGGAGTGCATTCTTCATTCAACTCGTAGTATTTATCTTTTTGATAGTCGCTGGAGCTTTTAATGAAAGGGCCTTTTACGATATTCCAGCAGGAGCTAGCCTATTGCTTAGCTTTTCTGTTTTGGTCTCCATTATCGGTTTCTTCACCTATTGGACTAGGCGATGGGCACTTCCTATCGTTATTGTTTTACTCCTGCTCTTTGACTGGTTTTCAAAAACGGAAGGAATCAATACCAATTCACATGCTTTAGGCTTAAATTACAATGGCTCCAAGGCCGAGTACAGCCTTTCTGCTTTGGACTCAATGGCCTCAGAAGAACATTGGATTTCTGACGCTGCCTTGGGCGAAGAGATGCTCAACAACTGGCTAGAAAACTATCAGTCATCCTATGGAGAGATAAAACCAAAAGTCGTAATTGTTTCGGCCGCCGGAGGAGGCATGAAGTCAGGGGTTTTTACGTTTAAAGGACTTCAGATACTTGACTCGCTATCCAATGACAAAGTTTCAGATCATACCTTGCTTATGTCTGGCGCTTCAGGAGGGATGTATGGATTGTCCTATTGGCGAGAGCTTCTATTAAGGGATCGAGTAAACAATACAAGAGAACGAATAAGGGAGGAATATGTGGATGACCTAAGCCAAGACATGCTCAACAAATGGGCAGCTACTGTTGCCAGTAATGACTTGTTTTTGCCTTGGAATACGACAGTGTACCAAGGACAGAAGCATGCTATTGATCGAGGCATTGCCTTTGAAGAAAGCTTCAACGAAAACACAAGAGGTTATCTTGAAAAACCACTTTCCGACTATGCAGAGCCTGAGTACCAAGGCCTTATTCCGAGAATGTTTCTTAGCACACATATCATCAATGATGGTCGTGTCTTTTACTTAAACCCGCACCCTATCCGATATCTTATGCGCAGTGGATCACCGAGTGATTCTACATTGGATTATGAAACCGACGCCATTGATTTTGGATCATTCTTTGCCAATCAAGGTGGTCAAAATATTCGATTTATTTCGGCCATTAGAATGAATGCGAGTTTTCCTAATCTATTTCCTGCAGTGGCTTTACCAAGTAAACCAGAAACCCTTGTAATGGATGCTGGTGTCCGAGATAACCATGGAATCGAACCCATCGTACGTTTTCTTTATGCCCATAAAGAGTGGATTCATGAAAACACCTCTGGAGTTATCCTTGTCCAGTTCCGCACTACTTTAAAGCACAATACCATTGATGACACCTTCCTGCCGAGTTATTTAACACAAATCATACAACCCTTTGGAAACATTGTAAGCAACCTCACAAAACAGCAGGATTATAAGCAAGACTATATGATTGCAGGGCTTCAAGAGGCCTTTGGGGATAAGCTCGACTGGGTTCAATTCGTTCTACCAAACGGCTCAGAATACAGTGAATATGACGTCCCCCTTAGTCTTAGGTTAAGCCAGGTCGAGAAAAAACGTGTCTTTAATGCCCTAGCGTGGGAAGAGAATACAAAGGAGTTTCAACGACTTATTGAGCTAATTCAAGATAAATAGTGGGTTCTATCCGCGAATTTTGTCAAATACGTCGCGTAGTGTAATGCCTTCAGCCTCTGCCTTGTAATTGAGAAAAATACGATGACGAAGTACATTTGGAATAACCTCCGAAACATCGTCAATATTCGGTGTAAAAGCACCTCGCATTGCTGCCTTACACTTCGCAGCTAAAACAATAAATTGCGCCGCACGTGGGCCTGCTCCCCATGATACATAATGATTTACAAAGTCCATACTGTCAGGCAAATTAGGACGGCTTAATGTAACCACACGCACCGCATACTCTAGGGCTGCATCCGTAATTGGCATAGAACGAATAAATTGCTGGTAATCAATAAGTTCCTGCTGTCTTAAAACCACATTTAATGAAGGTTTTGAGAGACCTGTTGTTCGCCTTATAACCTCTTTCTCTTCCTCAAATGAAGGATATGTCATTTCGATTTGTGTCATAAACCGGTCCAATTGAGCTTCTGGCAAAGGATATGTACCCTCTTGCTCAATAGGGTTTTGAGTTGCTAAAACGAAAAAGGGCTTAGGTAACAAGTGTTGCTCCCCAGCTATTGTAACTGATCGTTCCTGCATAGCCTCAAGTAACGCCGCCTGTGTTTTGGGAGGAGTTCGATTAATCTCATCAGCTAAAACTATATTGGAAAATATCGGCCCCTTATTGAAACGAAAGGCTTTTGACTCATCTAAAATTTCTGCACCAGTAATATCCGAAGGCATTAAATCAGGGGTAAATTGAATGCGTTGGAAGTCCAACTCAAGAACGCTTGAAAGCGTTTGAACTAGCAACGTCTTTGCCAAGCCAGGAACACCTACTAACAAACTGTGACTATCACAAAAAATAGACATCAATAAACCATCAACTGCCTCCTGCTGACCAACTATAGACTTACCGATTTCTTGACGTAGAGTTGCAACCTTCTGTGCAAACTCCTGCGCACGTACTTCCATATTTTGCATATCGTTTTTGGTATTACTCATAAACCTTCCAATTTTTCATTTGGGGACACGTCTCATAATCATTTGCTACATCAATGTATATTGATGGGATTACTGTATTCATCCAATCGTAGAGTGCTTTTTGCTTTTTTGTTCAAGGCAAACGGCTTTGAACTTGGAATAATCCTGTTCAATATTGGCTTGATGAGCTTCTGTTTCTGAAACAAGCCGTATGAATCGATATCCCCGTTCTCCTCTGTAACCCTGAGTAGGAATAACTTGGCTATATCCGCCGACGGGAACGTCATCAAGCCTTACTGCAATAACCCCTTCTACTTCATCCATTTCAAAGAATGAATTGCCTGTTTTTTGGTTTTGTAACAGACCACCTTGATTTTTTGAAGACATATCCATACTATATTCCTCAACCGCCTCTTCAAAAGTAATAGCTCCATCAAGAACTTTATCTCGAATACGATCTGCTTCCCTTCGAGCTGTATTGAGATTCTCATCGGTCATTTCAGGACAAATCAGGACATGGCGTACGTGAATTCGCTCACCCTGACGCTCTAAAAGTTGAATAATATGGAAGCCAAATTCCGTTTCAATCACAGGGCTTATCTCCATAGGATTTTTCAATCGAAAGGCCGCAGACTCAAAAGCACTTACCATTTGCCCACGCCGAATAAAGCCAAGATCCCCTCCGATTTTACTTGAACCTGGGTCACATGAGTATACCAACGCTAAAAACTCAAAGTCCTCTCCATCTTGCAAACGCGCACTAAGTTTTTCTGCGGTGGAACGCGCCACTTGATTTTGGTCATCTGTGGGCTTTTCATACAATACAACCTCAGCTAATTCGACTTCAGCATTAAAGAAAGGGATACTATCCTGAGGTATTGCCTGATAGAAAGATCGCACCTCAGCCGGAGAAACAGATATGCCTGCTGTGATATTACCCTCCATGCGTGAAGAAAGTAATTGATCGAAGATATCTTCCCGAAAATCAGCTTTAAGCTCCGTAATGGTTTTTCCGTAATAGGATTCCAAATTTTCCTGTCCGCCAAACATTTCTTCGAAATAAGCAATTCTACCATCGAGTTCTTGGTCAACTTCTTCATCCGATACGTAGATACTATCGCGCTCTGCCTGAATTACAAAAATCTTTTGCATCAGAAGATTATCAAGCGCCATGCACTCGAGATCGGTCTTTGACTGGTCTGGATAGGCTTCTTGGAGCTGGAAAGACGCTATTTGGACATCACTCATTAATACAATTTCTCCTTCGACGTGCCCTACTATACCGTCACCAAGGACTTGACTGCGTAAAACAGAAACATAGCTAAATGAAATAGTTATGAAAGCAAGAAAAAGACGACTAGAATTCATACAGATACTTAAGGATTCACAAGATTAATAAAACAACTCGTTACGCGAACAGATGTTGTTTCACGAAGTGAATAAATCCAAGATTTTTCAAGGTAATCTTGATAATCTGATATAACAAATCCTCTGGTTTCATCGAAGGTTTTCCAAACATCATCTTCCTTTTTTTCTATTTGGAGAAACATTCCATTATCAAGGGCATGAGGTCCAATACTGAGCTTGTTGAGCTGATTAAAGTCCATAAGCCTCGTGTCACCAGGCCAAATACGCCAAGACTTCGACGATAATTTGTCTCGTTTTATCCCTTTTGCGAACAATTTTGAAAGTTTATTCGAATTGTTGGAAGCTTTGGATAACTTACGCAAAAAGGTAGAATCCTCAACAATGAAGTGCGAAGCAGTGATGAGCTGAGGCCAGATGTAGGATGGACGGTTTTCTTCAAAAAATGCATTTAGTCCAGATGTATCGCGCACCGCTTCACGCCATACGCGTTCATTCATAAGTTCAAAAAGAAGCATACCATCGCGATACTCCTGCATTTGGGTAGCAAATTCTACATTAACCTCATGAAGATGATCTCGATAGTAATCGTAGATTGTTTTCTGCTCATACGCCTTAAACTTCTCTACGAGATAATATACCCGGTAGGCATCTTCGGACCCTCCATAATTATGTCCCATATATTCTTCCAAATCACCATAGGTCAATGTATCATAACCAATAACAAACAAGGTCATATCGGCTCTTTCAACGGACAGATCGGCATTTCCACTGAGCACATCCTTAGTAAAGTATTGCAGCATTTCCTCTATCGTTGTATGCTGATTATATCCAAAGAGGCCTCTAGCTTCATACAAAAGAGAGTCCCTTTGAATTCTTGAGCGCTGACCCTGTTGTATTTTTCGAACTAGTCCACTGCGGACCTGATCTAAATCAGGAAAAGAATCAAGGGCAATCCATTGGATAAGGTAGAGAGTATCTCCTAACAAAAAAATCTCAGAAACATCACCAATCGTATCGATTGACAAGGCCTTCTCCACGTATTCATTTTGCCATGCAGAATTTGCCTGAGCACCGATTTTAATTGGATTACGTGAGCTTTTTCCATTCCGCGAAGTAGAATATTGAGCTGCATAACTTGAAAAGAGACTAGAATTACCCTCCACATCTCCAATGACTTGTTCTAAAAGCTGTCGATTTTCGGCAGATTCAGGTAAGGCAATTTGCAAATATGAAGAAGTACCATCAAAGGTGCGTTCCCCATTAACTTTTACCAAATGAATACCAAATCGGGTATATACCGGTTTGCTAATTTCACCAATCGGTGTCTTGTACATGGCGTTTTCAAATGCATATACCGTTTGAAACAATCCGAGATAACCTAAGGAACGATAGGTTAAATCAGCTCCAGAACGAGCAGCAGCTCTTTGAAGATTGTAACCGCGCGACAATTGACGTTGGACCTTAGTTAATGCATTAAGTGCTTTTGCGGAGTCAATTCGACCATCTACTTCCCGTTCCCAAGGGATCAAGACATGTTCTATGTCTCGTTGCACAGGCATACGCTCAAAAGCCTCCTGAACCAAACGATCAGTTATGCGCTCTTCTGTGAGATAGCTTTCGGCCAACTGCAAGCGGTAGCCATTAAACTCCCTAAGAATTCGGCTGATGGTATCCATTTCCAAGGCATAAGCCTCCTGAACTTTAAGCCTATAGTTGATGTAGAGCTCAAGGTATTCGTATAGAGATGCCTCTGAGAAGTCAGCGCTTCCATCGATATTATTCTTGGTATACAGCCGGACGAAATCCTCTTGAGATACGCGCTCCTCCCCTATTTCAATAATGGTTGCAATATCGGGACACTGAGCCAACAATCCATGGGTAATGTAAAAGCAGAATAAGAATATATAGCGCATAGATTTTTCTTATGCCATAAATTTAGTAAACTCCGTGTTGCTTAAGCGATTACCTTTGTCTAAACTTTTATGAATGGGTCGACGGAGGAGACAGTTACCACGCTACGACAGAATAACAATACATGGGCTCTCAAGTGAAGGCTTTGGGGTCGCACGCCATAATGACAAAGTAGTTTTCGTAGAAGATGCAGTACCAGGCGACCAGGGTGATGTACAAGTCACTAAAAGAAAACGACGGTTTGATCAAGCACAATTTATTCGTCGAGACCAAACAGGAACAGGAAGAGTACCTGCCCAATGCAAGCATCAATCAGTATGCGGAGGATGTCGTTGGATGATTGCGGACTATTCTCTTCAGTTGAGTGAAAAGCAGAGCATTGTAGAAAATGCCTTTAAACGTATTGGCCACCTTGAGCACCCGCCTATTGAGCCTATTCTAGGCGCAAAAAAGCTGTTTAACTATCGAAACAAGATCGAGTTTACTTTTGGCGCAAGGCGCTGGCTGACTAATGAAGAAGTCCAGTCTTCCGATGAATTCGATCGTGATGCATTGGGCTTTCATCCAAGAGGACGATTCCAAAATGTCGTAAAAATCGATGAGTGTCACTTGGTAGAAGATAGCATTGACAAACTGCGCAACAGCCTGTATAACAAGGCCAAGCAGGAAGGATGGACCTTTTTTGACCCTTTGGAACACACAGGCCTTCTCCGCCAACTATGCATTCGAGTGGGGCAAGGTGCCGATGAAATGCCACTTCTCATGGTCATCTTAGTTACCTCTCCACCTCCATCTGGTTTTCTCGAAGAAATAGTGCATTTCCTTGGTGGTCTTGAACTTAATACTGGGATTAGTCTCTATCACATTGAAAGCGACAAAAAAAATGATTCATGGACAGATCTAAAAGCAAATCACCTTCTTGGACCGAAATCGTTTTTCATTGCCTTAGGTGACAAGCACTTTCAGATAAAACCTCAATCATTCTTTCAAACCAATACCGACCAAGCCACAGCGCTGTATAATATCGTTAAAAAATATGCTCATCTAACAGGAAAAGAACATGTATTTGATTTGTATTGTGGTGTAGGAAGTATAGGGCTCTACCTCAGTGATGAATGCGCTAAGATTACAGGAATTGAACTGATTCCAGAGGCCATTGAAGATGCAGCTCTCAATGCACGTTTAAATGATGTGTATCATGCAGAATACCACACAGGTGATGTCGGAGCGTTCATTAATGCTAATCACTTTACTAAGGAAAATAAGCCTGATCTAATTATAACGGATCCACCAAGAAGCGGAATGCATCAAGAAGTAGCCGAACGCCTGCGCGACTCCTCGATTGAGCGAATTATTTATGTAAGCTGTAATCCAAGTACACAGGCCCGCGATCTGGCCATTCTGTGCGAACGATATAATATTGAAGCCGTTCAGCCCGTCGATATGTTTCCTCAAACTCCTCACATCGAGTGTGTAGTTGCCTTAACTTTAAAAAAATAATTGATTATGTCAGCTCCTCCTATTGATGAGAAAGCCCTTTTGATTCTGCGCGACGAAATTGACGTACTCAAAGGACTCTTAGAGGAAATTGTTACCGCGGTAACTATGGCCGGCGTAAGTAACTACCCCATTTTCATAGCCCACAAGGGAGAGACTATGGACTTGGGAAGGCCTTTGGCAGAGGACCGTGAGGGAATGGATTGGCAGTTTCGCATTAGCCATCTTGAAGAAATGGTCCATAAAGGGGTCATCGTTCGTGAACATCTAGATGCATTTCGGGAGCGCTATAAATCAGCTGATCAGCATTATACCTTTCTTGTTTTGCATAAGGCGCAACATCAATGGCTCTTTGTGCCTAAAGCGTAGACTCTTCACTAGAAAAGAGAAAGCTAGTTAATCCGTTACTCAAAAAGGTTAGCAACATAGTCTAAGTTACTTTTCGCTGACTGAAAGGAAAATTAACCGATATCCCAAAATGAGGTCTAGAGCTTATTATTGATTAATAATATTAAAGTAAGCTTCTCCGCCCTCAGTATCCGAAATAACTAATTGATAAAATCCAGAGGTTAACGCAGTATTAAGAACTATATTTCTTCTATTGATATAGGACGATTTCCAAACATTTTTACCGTCCACACTGTAAATGTTAACGGTTACATTTTTGTAGATTGCTCCTAAGTCAACATTGAGTTGATTGTTAAACGTGTTGGGATAGACTATTGGGACAGAGTTCATAGTTGAATGAATTAAACCCAACCCTTCGATTTGGTATTGTATACATCTACTCGTATCCCTACAGTTATCAATCGTAATTTCTACCGCATAATTACCATCGTTAGGTGGTTGATAAGTCTGTGCGTTAGCATTGGGTATGGGACTAAAACCATTGTCACAACTGTACCATTGATAAACCGCGCCGTTTTGACTTGCCCCAATGGTGAAATCATCAATCATTACAATTGCGGAATCTACAACTTGTACATCCAAGACTAATCGAACTAAACTATCACAACCACTATTACTAGTTAAAGCGTAAACCACTGTATCTACTGATTGCCCATAGATAACACCATCTATCCATTGATAGCTTCCGCATGCCGTCACTGAATCATCAACTGACGATGAATACGAAATATTTAAATCCAACTCTACTGTTGAATCGCAGCCCGAAGATGATTGTGTAGTATAGACATATATACCAGACTGATTATAGGTAGTACCATTCCATTCAAAACTATCGCATGCATTGACAAAATCATTGACTGTAATTGAGTTAGTAATAGTCAAATCAAGAATAAAGATAAAATCACATCCATTTGTTTGTGGAAGAGTATCTCGGTAGGTTCCTGAAGAGGTATATGTTAATCCGGTCACATTCCAAGTATAACTATTGCAAGAATTTATAACTTCTGAATATGTGTTATTAACTACATCACATGGAGTGGTTATGGCAGGGACTGCAATGAAGGAACTAGTATCTGACGAATCACAAACTGTTGCTATTGAAAATGTGTAGGTAGTGTTTTCTGACAATCCTGTCACATTTGCGGGAGAAGTAGTAGGATTTGGCAATAACGTATCAGTTGTTAAACCATCGCTGTATAAAAGCAAGTATGATAAACTGCTCACATTATTATCCGTGAAAAATACATTAGCCGAGTTGGGTCCTGAAGCGGTAGCCCCAACTTGTGAGGGCGGAAGACAAGTTGGGATATCCTCCACAGCAACATCATCTATATACAGATAATAACCATCCAACCCTCCACTATCAATGTGAAATGCAAGGTAAACGTTCCCGCTATAGTTAGATAAGTCAATGGTGTTTGTTTCATATGTAGTGTTGCTGTAAGTGGTATTGACTAATAATGTATCTGTAAAATCGGAAGCACTGTTACCTGTTGTGGATAGTAAAACCTCAAAATCCTGAGGCTCAATCGATGACATCACTCGATAAGAATAGGTCAATTGCTGATTCCCTGTTAAAGAAATATGAGGTGTTATAAGGTAGTCATCATTATCCCCTGAATTATAATCTGTGTGAATCGTAGCTGAGTTTGTACCACTTTGAGAATAGAGGGAAGAGGTATTCAATGTCCAGGCATCCGTCGTACCGCCATTAATCGCAGACCAGCACGAGGGTAATCCCGAGCTAACCCCATCGAAGTCTTCAATAAAAGGAACTCCAATTACATCACAGAGAGTTGTGCTGAGTGTATTGACCGATGCACTTGTGTCATTCACACTACAAATAGCCCGAACATCAATAAGGTATTCCGTATTAGGCGTTAAACCTGTCAAACTTAAAGGAGACGTCACGGGGTTTGGACTTACAGTGTCTATTAAAAATCCATTTCCGTAGGTAATAAAATAGCCAAGTGTTGTCGGGTTAGCATCAGCAAAGCTTACATCGATTTGCGTTGAAGAAATAGCGCTAACGCTTAGTGCACTTATAGGTAAACACGAGGGAGGAGGGCTACAACTTAAAGAATACTGAATCGGATCAATAGAGAATGAACTATTGCAATCGATACTACCATCAGAGGTGACCCCCCATGATATAAATCCAGTGGTCGATTCAAAAGATAGGCCAGCAATATTGCCACTATTACCGTAACCACTGTAGAGTAAGTTACCTGTGCCATTAAGTCCATCATATACTTCGAGTTCATCATAAGTATTTTCAACATTTCCGCTGATGAAATCTACTGTGATGTAGTCCCCTACAGATAAAACTGTAAAGTTTTGCCATATAATAGGTCCCGTTGTGTAGCAGAAGTCTCCTGAGGAAGTACAATCTCCATTCGTTATTTCAGTAAAAGCAGAAGTCCAAGCACTAGTATCAGATGGACCACAAATGGCTCGAATAAAAACATCGTAAGAAGTCAAGGGGGATAAATTTGATAAAGTTAGACTTGGTGTGGTGGTAAAAATTCGATTCCCCAAATCAGGAGTTATACCTGACAAACCATATGATACTTCCCATTCATTTGCATTATTGGAATCATACCATGACAAATCAAAAGATGCCGAGGTAAGGTTTTGAATTGTTATTGAATCAGGGACTATACATGAAGGTGGTGGACTGCATGATAATCTGTATTCAAAGGGTGTTCCAACTATTGAACCATCCGAAACGATATAAAATGAAATAACTCCTGTTGTGGATTCATAAGGACCGCCAATTGTACCTCTTCCAGTTGCTAAAATGTTCCCAGTGCCATTTAAGCCGTTAGTAATGTAGTAATCATCACAGCATGATTCCGTGGACCCTGCGTCGAAACTAATAGTGATATAATCGCTTGGATTTGTTGCAATGAAATTTAGGACTGAATTAGAAAGCGTACTGTTATTGCTGTAGGTCAATGTACCCGTGGAATTACAATCTCCACTAGTTATTTGACTGAAAGCAGACGTCCAATCACTAGTATCAGATGGACCACAAATAGCTCGAATAAAAATATCGTAAGACGTTAAGGGGGATAAATTGGATAAACTCAAGCTTGGCGCGGTAGTAAAAAGTCGATTTCCCAAATCAGGTGTAATACCTGACAAGCCATACGACACCTCCCATTCATTGGCATTATTTACATCATACCATAACAGATCAAAGGATGTAGAGGTAAGATTTAGAATTGTTATCGAATCTGGTACTAGACATGTAGGTGGCGGACTACATGTTATAGAATAAACTATTGGTTCAATAGAAGGTTCATTGCTACAATCCCTGCTGATGTCCGGAGTAACGCCCCATGATAAGACACCAGTAGTCGATTCAAAAGACAAACCAGCTATATCGCCGATATTACCATAGCCGCTGTAAAGTAAGTTACCTGAGCCATTAAGTCCATCGTAAACTTCGAGTTCATCATATGTATTTTCAACATTTCCACTAATAAAATCAACGGTGATATAGTCCCCGCTTGAGACAACCGTAAAATTTTGCCAAACAACTGATCCTGTTGTATAACAAAAGGTGGCGTTGGAAACAGGGCACGGAGTCTGAGATTTTACGCTTAACGTAGTAACTGTAATTGCGAGAGCAAGTAAAAGTTTAGTTTGGATTGATTGAATCATTTCTACTATTGTAGTACAAAGATACTCAAGAGCCATTCAATGATAAAAAATTGCAGCCTATTCTTTTCCGTTCAAGACTGTAACTGGCTGCCTCTGCCATTCTTCAAATTAGCCAATTGGGGTGTCAAACAAGATGTGTGTAACAGATACCACTCTTTCCAATAAAAGAAACTTAAAATAAATCATCTACCATTTAATTACGGCAGGGCGGCGCAACTTGAGAGTAAAACTGTGTCTTTCCGCTTGGATGGCGACAAGTAAAACCACACCGGGAATATTCAATCGCATACTTTTTAGACGGGCTGGAATCAAAATAGACATACTCTTGCCCACCCTTTAACTCGTGATTCAATCGGTGCTTCCCAATTTTTTCACCTTCATAAAACCATGTAATACGCCCTTGACTATCCACTGATTTGCGCATAATTTCTTTTCCCATTCGTCGATCGCCATAAGACTCGTATTCGTATGTCTGACTTGAAACACGATCGGACCGGTAAGAATTCCCTCGATCGCTTAGACGAAACAAGGCCAATTCTCCACCACAACCAAATCCTAAGTCAACAAAAATCAGTGGAGATTCATTAAAAGAGACTGGGAGCATTATGCATTCACTTAGTGACATGTAGCTCTCCCACGCAAAGGATTTAAATTTTGATGAGTTATAGTCGGTCTGCCGCTCCAAACTCAGTGATTGATAACGACCATTTTCCTCTTGAAAAAGAAAAATCTCACTGTAGTCTGGATACTCATATAAATTCACCACCACATAAACACCTTCATCAGTCGTATATCGATGTGCATGAGCAATATCACTCGCACTGATTCTTCTATCAAGTATCTCACCTACTTCTCGGCTTGTTAGCTTTTCTACTTCCATTGGTGAGGAAGTGTTTTCAAGAGGGCGGTAAGACGCCGCTAAAAGTCTGGTATCGTCAAAGGAGCCATGATACCGCTTAATTAGCTCAAGATTAACATAGACGTCATAACCGCCTGACAAACCATTCATGCGAGCTTTTCCATTAGCTATCAAAAAAGCACCTGTTACCTCTCCATTCTGGCTATATCCATAGAGAGTCTGTTTAAAGAGCTCAGGAAACGCAAACCGAATCCCTTTTTGATCGATACTGTAGCTTATCCAAGAAACATAATAATCTTCGCCATCTTCTATCCCGTGTACATTATTCTCACCAAAAACGCTTTCGAAACGAGACTCATCAAAATTTCCGAGGTACATGGTTTTTGAGTTACCGGAAAAAATATCGATATCTGCTACGCTATAGCCTGATGTATTGGTTGTTTTTCCTGAGTTTTTATTGGGACTCTCTTCCTCCTTACTCTCGGCATCTTGATTGCAGGAACACACAACAAGTACAAGAAAAAATAAATGAATACGAAATGAATTCATCATAGGATTTTTACTAAAAATAGTGCCTTATCTAGTAATAATCGAAGCCTCCATTTGGATAGATATAAACCTGCAGGTGAAATTTAATTTGTGTAGCATTTTATACCCTGCAAGACATCCCAAACAATCCCACACTCCCACTCGTTGTATATATAATGCATAAAAAGCCCTTTCTTCCCGAAAAAACCTGTCCTATATGTAATCGCCCCTTTGCTTGGCGTAAAAAATGGGAAAAGAATTGGGATAATGTCAAATACTGCAGTGAACGCTGTCGACGTAATTCCAAAAAATCCAAGGCATGAAAGCGCCTGACGTTGTATACTTGCATACATATTGATGAGTAAATAGCCCATGAAATCCTACGATGTATCGCATAAACTCAATCTTGCTTGTGTCCAAGCCATTGAAGAGGCTTTTGGCCATGAGGTGAGCACCAACGATATCGTCCTTCAACACACTCGGAAAGACTTTGATGGGCAATACACCTTAGTTACTTTTCCCTTTACACGATACAGCAAGCTTTCACCAGAAGAAACGGGCAAGGCTATTGGAGAGGTATTACAAAAGAATTGCCCATTAGTCAAACAATACAATACGGTCAAAGGGTTTTTAAATCTTGAGATAGAAGACCAGGTTTGGCTCGATGTCTTTACCACATTATATCAGGATAAAGAGTCCCTTTCATTGCCCTCAACCGGCAAAAAAGTGGTACTTGAATATTGTGGTCCGAACACCAATAAACCGCTACACCTAGGCCATATACGAAATATGCTCATAGGCTATGCGAGTGCTAACTTACTCCACCGCGTGGGACATCAGGTGCATAAAGTAAATATTTATAATGATCGTGGTATTGCTATATGCAAATCAATGGTTGCCTGGAAACACTTTGGCGAAGGAAAGACCCCAGAAACCACGGGGACTAAAGGCGATCATTTCGTTGGAGAATATTATGTCGCCTTTGATCAAGCCTACAAGAAAGAAGTAGAGGATTTAATTGCTAAGGGAAAAACCAAGGAAGAAGCAGAAAACAATGCACCCCTGCTCCTTGAGGCTCGAGCCATGCTCCGTCAATGGGAAAAGGGCAATCAAGAAACACTGGACCTTTGGAACAAGATGAATTGTTGGGTCTATGATGGCTTTGAACAAACTTTCTCAAGACTGGGAGTTGACTTTGAGAAACATTATAAAGAAAGCGATTATTACCAAGATGGCAAACGGCTTGTAGAAGAGGGCCTACAACAAGGGATATACACGCAACGAGAAGATGGGTCAATTTGGGTTGATTTAACGCAAGAAGGGCTTGATGAGAAACTTCTTTTACGCGGCGACGGAACGTCGGTATACATTACCCAGGATATGGGTATCGCTGAAGCACGATACCAAGACTTTGCTATGGACCGCTCGGTGTATGTAGTGGCAAACGAACAAGACTATCACTTCAAGGTCCTTAAACTAGTCCTCGAAAAACTTGGTAAACCGTATGGGAAGTCAATATTTCATCTTTCTTATGGCATGGTGGATCTTCCTTCAGGCCGCATGAAATCAAGAGAAGGTACTGTGATCGACGCAGACGACCTATTGGACGAAATGGTCAAGACCGCCCGCCAACGTACAGAGGAGTTAGGAAAGGTGGATGACTTGACGCCTGCTGATGCCGAGACGTTGTATCATACTCTAGCACTTTCGGCACTCAAATACTTTATACTTAAAGTAAATCCAAAGAAGCGAGTCATCTTCAACCCTGAAGATTCGATTGACTTCCAGGGGCATACAGGGCCATTTATTCAATATACTTATGTACGAACACGGTCTGTGCTTCGTCTATATGAGGGCAAGAATTTTGAGCAAAGCCAGCATGCGCTGGATGAAACAGAGCGAGACATCATCATCTTACTTCATGACTACTGTGCAACCTTGCAGCGCGCAGCGGATGCGGATGACGTATCGGTTGTTGCAGAATATGCCTATCAAGTAGCACGTGCCTA
This sequence comes from Saprospirales bacterium, assembly GCA_002708985.1. Classification (GTDB taxonomy): domain Bacteria; phylum Bacteroidota; class Bacteroidia; order Chitinophagales; family UBA8649; genus UBA8649. The sequence continues at coordinate 61,994 of PAPS01000015.1, forward strand.
CAGCAAGCTATGGAGTGAAGTTAAAATTCTTAATGAAGAAGATGAAAATCTCGTTGCCTTTAGGGTAGCACTAAGCCGAGTTACCGGAGAGGTACTGGCTGACGCTATGAGCATCTTAGGCATTACCATGCCTGAGAGAATGTAAGATTTTTATTGTCTGATGTTGGCTAATGGATTAGCTACTTGAACTGAGGAGAAACCGTTTTATCCTTAGATCCTGGCGTGTAGACGTAAAATCCTTCACCTGTCTTCGCCCCAAGCTTTCCAGCATTAACCATATTCACTAAGAGAGGACATGGTGCATATTTTCCTTGACCAAAGCCATCATACAACACATTGGCTATGCTTAACACAACATCAAGTCCAATAAAGTCTGCAAGATGTAAAGGTCCCATGGGATGGGCCATACCTAACATCATGACCGTATCTATCTCCTCAACACCAGCTACTCCTTCATGCAAGGTATAGATAGCCTCATTGATCATAGGAATAAGGATTCGATTGGCAACAAAACCAGGATAATCGTTTGCCTCCACGGGCACCTTCCCTATGGCTTTGCTAAGGGCAAGAATAGTATCCATAGTCTCCTGAGAAGTGGCATATCCTCGAATGACTTCGATTAACTTCATCACAGGTACGGGATTCATAAAATGCATTCCTATAAATCGCTCCGGACGGTTGGTAAAGCTTGCCAATTTTGTGATGGAAATCGATGATGTATTCGAAGCGATGATTGCATCTTTTTTGGCCGCTGAATCCACCGCACTCAGCACGGCTTCTTTTACCGCCATATTTTCGCTTACTACCTCAATAATTACATCGGCTGTCGTTACACCTTGTGCAATGTCTGTAGAGGTTATAATGCGCTGCAAGGCATTCTCCTTATCCTCTTCACTCAACTTTCCTTTGTTGATTTGACGATCCATATTTTTAGCAATGCGCGCCAGCGCTTTGTCTAAAGGACCTTGCTCTCTATCGATCATGGTAACACTATACCCTGATTGAGAAAAAACATGAGCGATTCCATTACCCATGGTACCCGCTCCGATTACGCTGATTTGCTTAATATTCATTTTGTGTATTTCTGGTTAAAAGTACGTCAGAGCATCAATAACCACCGAAGTTCTGCATTTTAAGTTGTTTATACATAGGTACCGAACAAGACACTCAGTATTGTTCCTTTGAATTGGGGAAGTCTTTTGAACGCACGTCTTGCACGTATTGACCAATAGCCTCTTGCATCGCATCAAACAATTGCATGTATTGCCGTAAAAATCTTGGCTTAAACTCGTGGCTAATCCCCACCATATCATGTAGTACTAGGACTTGCCCATCGACATCGGGACCTGCTCCAATACCGATTACAGGAATAGGAATCTCCTCGGCTACGCGTTTGGCCAAAGCAGCTGGTACTTTTTCAAGAACTAACGCAAAACACCCTACACTAGCGAGTAGCCTAGCATCTTCAATAAGTTTTTGTGCCTCAACTTCTTCTTTTGCCCGAACCTGGTAGGTTCCAAACTTGTAGATAGACTGAGGAGTAAGTCCGAGATGTCCCATCACAGGAATACCTGCAGTGAGAATTCGTTCGATGGACTCCTTAATCTCTGCTCCTCCCTCAAGCTTGACAGCATGTCCGCCGGATTCCTTCATAATTCGAATAGCCGAGTCAAGAGCATTTTTAGAATTTCCTTGATACGAACCAAAAGGAAGATCGACAACAACCAAAGCCTTTTCTGCAGCGCGGACAACCGAGGCCGCATGGTAAATCATTTGATCTAGTGTGATAGGCAGTGTTGTTTCATGACCCGCCATGACATTAGAGGCCGAATCCCCCACAAGAATAACATCCACACCAGATGAGTCAACAATTTTTGCTAAACTGTAATCATAGGCGGTTAGCATAGCTATTTTTTCGCCATGCTCCTTCATCGTTTGTAATGTGTGCGTAGTAATACGCTTGGCATTTTTGTGTACTGACATGGTTCAAAGATACGCTTAGAAGTAATATGTCATATTGACACGTTGACAGGATGTTCAATCTGTCATTTATGCCAATATTGCTCAAAAAAGACCATCATAGTCGATTGGACGGATTTTTGCCTGTTGAGGGCCAAATTCATTCAAATGGGGAAAATAATTGGAATCGACTTGGGTACTACCAACTCCTGCGTAGCCGTAATGGAAGGGAACGATCCAGTAGTTATTCAAAATGAGGAAGGGAATCGCACAACACCATCGGTTGTCGCCTTTACAGACAACGATGAACGTAAAATTGGAGATCCCGCAAAACGCCAAGCAGTAACAAATCCTTTACGCACAGTTTCGAGTGTAAAGCGATTTATGGGAAAACGTCATAGCGAATTATCTAAAGAAGCTACTGCTGTAGCGTATAAAATCAAGCAAGGCACAGGAGACACCGTACGTGTTACCATCGATGATAGAGATTATACGCCACAGGAAATTTCTGCCATGATTCTTCAAAAAATGAAGAAAACCGCAGAAGACCATCTAGGAAGTGAAGTCACTGAAGCGGTTATTACTGTACCGGCATACTTCAATGATTCAGAGCGTCAAGCAACAAAAGAAGCTGGTGAGATTGCAGGTCTTGTTGTGCGCCGAATTATTAACGAACCTACTGCAGCTGCCCTAGCCTATGGCTTAGATAAGCGCAATAAAGACATGAACATTGTGGTCTATGACTTAGGAGGGGGAACCTTTGATGTA
>PAPS01000016.1 GCA_002708985.1 Saprospirales bacterium
ACAAGGATTACAAGGTGAACGAGGACTAAGAGGTGAAGCAGGTGATGATGGTGAAGCAGGTAATGATGGATTACAAGGTATTAAAGGTGAAGAAGGACTACAAGGTATTAAAGGTGATGCAGGTAATGATGGATTACAAGGTATACAAGGACTACAAGGTCTAAAAGGAGAAGATGGATTACAAGGTATTAAAGGCGAAGAAGGACTACAAGGACTGAAAGGTGATGCAGGTGAAAATGGATTACAAGGTCTAAAAGGTGAAGAAGGACTACAAGGTATAAAGGGTGAAGCAGGTGAAAATGGATTACAAGGTATTAAAGGTGATGCAGGTAATGATGGATTACAAGGTATACAAGGATTACAAGGTCTAAAAGGTGAAGCAGGTGAAAATGGACTACAAGGACTGAAAGGTGATGCAGGTGAAAATGGATTACAAGGTATACAAGGATTACAAGGTCTAAAAGGAGAAGATGGATTACAAGGTGAAAGAGGAGAACAAGGATTACAAGGTAATGATGGCACAGAAGGATTACAAGGTATTAAAGGCGAAGAAGGATTACAAGGACTAAAAGGTGAAGAAGGATTGCAAGGTTCAAAAGGAGAACAAGGTTTACAAGGTATTAAAGGCGAAGAAGGACTACAAGGTATTAAAGGTGAAGATGGACTACAAGGTCTAAAAGGTGAAGCAGGTGAAAATGGATTACAAGGTATTAAAGGCGAAGAAGGATTACAAGGTATTAAAGGCGAAGAAGGACTACAAGGTATTAAAGGTGAAAATGGATTACAAGGTATTAAAGGCGAAGAAGGATTACAAGGTCTAAAAGGTGAAGCAGGTGATGATGGTGAAGCAGGTGAAGATGGATTACAAGGTATAAAGGGTGATGCAGGTGAAAATGGATTACAAGGTATTAAAGGTGAAGATGGACTACAAGGTATAAAAGGTGAACAAGGGGAAGAAGGATTACAAGGAAACACTGGTTCTGAAGGATTACAAGGAAATACTGGCGAACAAGGATTACAAGGTATACAAGGTATACAAGGGGAATCGATACAAGGTAGAGTTGGTCCCATAGGACCACAAGGTAGACAAGGTGAACAAGGTGAACAAGGTAAACCAGGACTACCAGGTATGAAAGGTGAACAAGGATTACAAGGTATACAAGGATTACAAGGTTCAAAAGGTGAAGAAGGATTACAAGGACTACAAGGACTACAAGGTGAAGCTACTATAGATCACGATTGGTATGATATCACTACTGATGAATCACCTACGTCTATTGATGACGATATTTATACCAACGGAAAAGTAGGTATAAATACTAAAGAACCAACTAAAACTTTACAGGTAGAAGGTGATATTTTTATATCAGGTGAAATTGATACTAATGGTAATAGTAATAGGTTATTTTTTGAGACTCACGGTTTACAAGATCCTGCCACTAACTGGATAGGTACTATAAACTCATATGAACTAGCCATCGCGAATCGGAGAGGAGAAGCGGGACATATAGTAGTAGGTAATCAAAACTTAAGATTTGGATTTGATGTTCCGGATGATTTAAATGCGGATAATGAACCTACTACTAATAATACTGTGATGTTTATTGATCATAAAACTATAGAAACCATAGAAACTGGTTATGTAGGTATAGGAACAAGTGTACCTACTGGACAATTACATATTAAATCAATAAATAATAACACAGGTGAATGGGCACAAAAAATTACAGACTCAACAGATAGTGATGAGTTAGTATTTGGTATTGAAAATGATGGGTATTTAAATTACCCACATAGTACAAAAGGTACTAATAAAATATTAACATCTATTGATGATGAAGGAAAATCGGAGTGGAAAACTAAAGAGGAGTTGGGTATTGCAGTACCGGGACTTCATTCAGTAGCATTATCATGTGATGGGGAATCTGAATTAAAAGGAGATACAGATATTTATGCATTTATAGATACTACATCAGGTGCATATTCATCAACATATAATAATGAAGATGATGATGGTTGGACAAATAGAGCAATAATATATGAAGCATTAACTAATTGGTACAATGATTATAAAGCTGAGCACCCAGATTTTACAGGTAAGTTATATATCGCACAACATTACCCTACTGCAAATTCTGAAAGGTGGTTACATCATTTACCATTAATATGTAATAGTAATGTAAGTATCAGAACTAACACAGATCAAGGTTTTAATGGAGAAACTAGTGATATGACAAGCGCCGGTTCCACTGCCATTTCGAATGACAATAGTTTAGGTAAATGGATGAAGACAGGTAGTTATAAAACCTACTCTTGGACATGTGATGGTATGCCACCAAATTGGGATAATGACGATTATGAAATACCAAATAGAGTTTTTATAATAGATTTTTGTAATGAGTCACATAATGAATATCAATCCTTTCCATCTTGGTTATCAAACGCTGAATATCAATCAGCTGACAACTCTAATTCCGGGACACGAGTAGGTTATAAAATGATACCAAGTCATGATGAATGGCAAAATTACACCTTAACAAGTGAATGGATTGCAGATTATAGTGCATTTATTGCGGCAAAAGATACTTTAGATTATTTCGGTGCAGTGTTATATCCAGTAACTAGGGGTGGAGATGCTACACACCTTCATATGTATGCTGCAGTAGAAGGAGGATCAACAATTGAGAAAACAGATTTTGAAGACGCACTTGGACCAAATTGGCCAGGAGTTAGTGATACTAAACAAGATGTAATTCAAGGCAGCACTGATACAGGATTTTCAAAATTTCAACCTCTTAGCCCTGTTACTTCATTTACGACATCTGATTATAGAAATTCTACTAGTAATATGAGTGATGTAGAAGTTTTAACTCATAAAGTTTTTGGGAATAATGTTACATCAATAAATAACCCATATGAAAATCATAATTTAAAAAATCATGGTTATAATGGAGTCTATGATAAACAAGAAGCTAACGGAGTATTAGACTTTGATTCGGAGGAATTAGGAGAAGACTTAAACAGTATATTACAACCAGTTCAACAAGAGTCAATGGCGAATGTTGTTAAACATTTCAATGATGAAGGTGAACTATTTATTAAAGGTTTTATTTCAGAAACTATTAGATTTACAGAAACAGATGAGGATTGTATTAGAATGGAACTTAAGGATACAGAAGATCTTAATTTTGCACATTACGATTTAACTTTTGATGGAAATAGAACACATGATTTAAATGGTAATTCGTTAAAGATTGAAGACGCTACAAACGGTGGAATGTTTAATATGGTGGATGGAAGAATAGGTATGGGTATCGTACCTCAAACTTTTGCTAATGTACATATACATCATCAAGGAGACGATACTACAACTCCTCCTGAATACAACTTATTAATATCTCAAAAAGAAGGCGCTCCTAATGATGAACTTACAAAAGTATCAATAGGTTTTGATCCATTTTATCAAAGTGGAAATTATCCTCCTGTTGAGATTTACGCACAACAAAATAGTTTTCAAGGTCCGAGAGCTGATCTTGTATTTGCAACCCAAAGCGGTGGTAATTGGCGAGATCCAGTAATAGACAGATTAAAAATTAAATCAGATGGATACTTACAATATCCACATAGTACAAAAGGCACAGGAAAAATATTAACATCTATAAATGATGAAGGCGATGCAGAATGGAAGAGTAAAGCTGAATTAAATATTGCAGAGCCAGGACTTCATTCAATAGTAAAAACATGTGATGGTGAAAGTGAATTAAAAGGAGATACCGATATTTATGTATTTGTAGATATAACTTCTGGACCTTACTTTGGTATAAGTGCCAGCGCTAAAGAAAATAGAGCAATAGTATTCGATGCATTAGATAAGTGGTACACTAAATATAAATTAGATAACACAGATTTTACAGGTAAATTATATATTGCACTTACTAACTCTGAAAGATGGTTAAGACATTCTTCAATTGTATGTAGTGATAATCATAATGATAGAATTAACGTTGCCAGCGCTACACTTTACACCGGAGTTGGTGATTTTATGAATAGAGGTTGGATTGAAACATCAACATATACAGGCACAGATGGGAGTTATAGTTGGACTACCGCAGGCATACCTCCGAATTGGGGCTCCACTAGTGGATATGAAATACCTACAAGAATTTTTGACATAGAGTTCTGTAATGAGTCCGCGAGTGATTATCATGCATCGTCTTCATATACTACTTATGCTCAATTTGCTGCAACCGAACCTGAAACTGATTATGAAGATGATTATAAAGCATTTATGGCTACATATGTAAATTTAGATTATTTTGGTGGTTTAGTATATCCAGTTGCTAATGTCGGGGGTAATCCTCATCTTCATATGTATTCTGCAATAGAAGGAGGTAAAACAATTGAAAAAGTTGATCTTCAAGTCGCAACTGGTCCTAACTATAATAGTATGTGGGAAACTAGTATTTTTGATGATGTAGCCCCTAATACCAGTTATGAAAACCCCTACTTTGGTGTTAAAGATCGTACATTAAATAATTATAATTGGTTTGGTGTATACAACAAACAAACTGTATCTAGTAAGCTTGATTTTACAGATGTAGAATTTTCAAATGATATTAATGATATATTACAACCAGTTCAACAAGAGTCAATGGCGAATGTTGTTAAACACTTTATTACTGATCCAGCCGAAGGAAATTTAGGTGAATTATTTATTAGAGGATTTGTTTCTAACTCAATTAATTTTGAATATACTGATGACGATTGTATATCGATGGAAATTAATAATGGTAGTTCTGCAAATGCCGGAGGAAATGGAGGTGATGATGGTGATTGGATAGTGAATGGGACAGATATGTATAATACTAATGATGGGAATGTTGGTATTGGTGTTAGTGATCCAGAAAATCAACTTCATGTTGAGAGTGATGATCATACTATTATAAAAGTGGCTTCTTCTAATACAAGTGGAAAAGATGCAGGAGTTCTTATTACCACAAGAGGTAGTCAGGATTGGGGTATTTTTAATCATAGAACAACAAAAGATTTAAGATTTGTTAACACTGGTAGAGCAGACTTTATTGATACAGAAGATAAGAGATTAGTAACTTTTCATAGTGATGGTTATATTACATCACATAAATTGGGTGCATTAGGTGGTGGAAATGTAGTAGCAGACTCTACTGGTAAGTTAATAATAGGTTCTGCAGGTGGCGGTGATGATGATGGTGATTGGATTAGAGTGACTCCAGATGGTGGTGCATCTAACAGTGGTTTAGTCCCTAAAAATAGTACTGACGTTGTAGGTATTGGTTCGGGTGCGAGAACCGCGAGTAAAAGTTACGGTTTATATATTAATGGTGGAACTACTAAGAAGGCGGCAGCATTATATACAAACTTTGCAGGACCATCTGTTTATGTACAAAACTCAAACACTACGACTTCTGGTGATGGTATTCATATTGCATTGTTTGGTCCTGGTGGAACAACTAGAGAAAGTTCACAATTACAAAGAAACTTATCTCCAGGTAGTGATAACAACAGATTTCTTGACTTCTCTTGGAATGGTGTAGAATCAGGGTTTTTAGCAATAAGAAGAAAAGGGAATATATTAGAAAATACATCAAACGAAAGTATAGGGCTACAAAATAGATCAGATGGTAGATTAAAATTAAACCAACGACCAATAGAATATACATTAGATGATTTTGCAGAAATACCCTTAAAAAGTTACGAATGGCAAAAACCTGTGGCAGAATACTATTTATTTAAAGAATTTAACATTACTGATTCTATTATTAATTGTGAAGATGATGTAATAAAAATAAATAAAGATTTAAGTGAATTAAATGATAAATATATTTTTATTGAGAACTCATTTAAAAAAGTAAAAACTGAATTTGATGGTAGTGGTAGTACAGTAATAAATGTTTTAGAAACCTCCACACCAGTTTGTTTTGAAGAGTCTATGACTACAATTTCAGCGTACACTCAGACGGTTACTATGGAAGAAACAGGTGTTACAGGACACGGTGTAGTCACACAAGACTTATTAGAATTACCTAAATTTAGTGGTATTACTACTGATTGGGAAAGTAGAAATGTTGAAAGGGGATTAAAAGAAGGTGATTTAAATTATAGTTATCAAACCGTAGACTATGTAGAATTTATGCCAGCGATTATGGCAGGACTACAAGATGCTAATAAACTTATTAAAGAATTAAGACAAGAAGTTGATGATTTAAAAGAACAACTTAAAAATAAATAATAAATAACTATTTATATAATATGGAATTTTTTATAAATCAAAATAGTAACTTACCACCATTAAAAATGGAATTAGTAAACGATGGTAGAAACGATTTTCGTAAATTTTTCGAAAAGATACAAAATGCAACCATAAAGTTTAGTATGTACGATGTTAAAAATAATGTTAAGATTATTGCTAACTCTCCTGCAGAAATAGAATTAAAATGTGAATCTTGTGGTATTGGTGGTGATGAACCAGAATACTACATAACTTATAAATGGAGAGATAGAGACACTAAAAAAGTAGGTAAGTTTAATGGTGAATTTATTATAGAATTCTTAGATGGTAGTGGTACATTAATTGCCCCAATTAGAGACAAGTTATTTATTAATGTCTTAGAAGTTTGAATTTTCTTAATTTTTTTATTATATTTGTAATAAATAATTACAATTATGCCTGCATCCGTAGAAGAAATTAAAGAATACTTAGAGGGTTATGACGATCAAAAATACATTGTTGGTGTTGAATCTTCTTATAGTGAAAACAAAATCAGTCTAATTATTCACGATCCAGAAAAAGGTAAACGTATAGAAAGACATAAACTAAAACCTTTCCTATGGATGAAATCTCCCGATGTTTCTAAACTTTATAAGGGTGATAGAAAAAAGATAAAATCTAAAATGAGAGAGTATGGTGTTAAATTTATACCACTTTCTATTAATGATGAGAATGGTGAAGAGGTTGAGAGGTTAGTTGATGGATATAAATTTTTAGTTAGAGGTAAGGGTAATTATGGACAATTACTTAAATTTTTTAGTGAAGGTGGTATGGGAGTATATAGTGAAGAACATAGAAATAATTTCTTAGCGATTAGTCCCACAGAACAATTTTTAATTCAAACAGGTAAAAGATTATTTAAAGGAATGGATGAGTATGATGATGTACATAGACTTTCATTCGATATAGAAACAACAAGTTTAGATCCACATCACGGTAGAATATTTCAAATAGGTGTAAAAGACAATAGAGGATTCCAACACGTTTTATCAATAGATGGTGAATCAAGAAGAGAATTAAGAAGTAGAGAGTCTGAAGCGATAATCACTTTTTTTAAAATAATACATCACCTAAAACCTGCAATTATTGCGGGATATAATTCAGAGAACTTTGACTGGTATTTTATAGTGGAAAGAGCAAAGATATTAGGTGTAGATATGGGTAAATATGCTAAGACATTAGGTTCAGTTCCATTCTATAGAAAAAAACAAACATTAAAAATGGGTCCAGAGATGGAATACTACGAACAAACCATTATGTGGGGATATAATATTACGGATGTATATCACGCAGTTAGAAGAGCACAAGCAATTAATTCTTCTATAAAACAAGCGAGTCTTAAATATATTACAAAATATTCTAATGCAGCGAAAGAGAATAGGGTTTATATACAAGGTGATAAAATTAGTAAACTGTGGGAGGATGAAGATAATAAATATTGGTTTAATAATGAAAATGGAGAGTGGGGAATTTTAGATGGTGATATACCTTTAGATTCACAAGTAGTTAATGGTAAGTTTATTGTAGAGAGGTATTTAATAGATGATTTATGGGAAACTGAAAAGGTAGATAGTATATTTAATCAGGCAACGTTTTTACTTTCTAAAGTTCTACCCACATCTTTTATGAGATCTTCCACTATGGGTACTGCGGCAACGTGGAAGTTACTTATGTTAGGGTGGTCTTATAGAAATGGTTTGGCAGTACCACATACAATGCCCACAAAAGGTTTCATAGGTGGACTTTCTAGATTGTTAGAGGTAGGGTACAGTCAAAATGTAGTAAAGTTCGATTTTGCGTCTCTATATCCATCTATACAACTAACACATAATGTATTTACTGATTGTGATGTAACTGGTGCGATGAGAGGATTATTACAATATAACTATGATTATCGTAACCTTTATAAAGAGTTAAAGTCTAAACACGCTAAGTTAGGTGAAAAAGAAAAATCAGAGTATTATGATAAAAAACAATTACCATTAAAAATATTAAATAATGGTATGTTCGGTTCTATATCCGCACCTAACGTATTTCCATGGGGAGATACAAATATGGGTGAAAAGATTACTTGTACAGGTAGACAATACCTTAGACATATGATAAGATATTTTAATGAAAAAGGTTTTAAACCATTAGTAGGTGATACTGATGGATTTAACTTCTCTATTCCCTCTGATGTAGATAAATTCACTTATATTTCTACTGGTAAACATAGATTTAATGAAGAAGGAAAAGAATATAATGGTATGGACGCAGTAGTTGCCGAATATAATGACGTATATATGAAAGGTGTAATGGGGTTAGATGTAGATGAAATATGTGAAGCCACTATTAATATTGCAAGAAAAAATTATGCAGATTTAATAGACGGTAAAGTTAAATTAGTAGGTAATACAATTAAATCTAAAAAATTACCTACATATATTGCAGAATTTATAGATGATGGTATTCATATGTTACTTAAAGGTAAAGGATATGAATTTGTAAATGAGTATTATGATACATTAGAAAGGATATATAATCAAGAAATACCTCTTTCTAAAATTGCAAATAAATCTAGAGTTAGAATGACACTAAAGGATTATAACAAAAGGTCACAACAACTTAATAAGGCAGGTAATCCATTACCTAAACAAGCACATATGGAACTTATTATAAAAGAAGGTTTAACTGTAGATTTAGGGGACACTATCTATTATGTTAATACAGGAACTAAAAAGTCACATGGTGATGTACAGAAAGTTAATAAACCCAAAAATGGATGGACTGACAACCAAATGGAAATGTTTTTCACTAAAGGAACTGATTACGAACAAAAGAAAAACACTTTACTAAAAAATGGTTGGGAAATGTCTTGGTCTGACGATAATTGGGTTCGTAGTGACGCTAAAAATAAAGAAGCAAATACAGGAATATCTACAGATATGGCATATCGCATGATTGTAGGTGACTCAGTAGTTAAACTTAATTGTAGACTAATACCTAATGATTTAATAGAAAACGATCCTAACGCAACTGGTGAGTATAATATAGAAAGATATATAGATGCATTTAATAAAAGGATTAAACCATTACTTGTATGTTTCTCACCTGAAGTAAGAGACAATATTTTAATTACAACACCATTAGATAGACAATATTTTACTCGTAAACAATTAGAATTAACTTCTGGACAACCTTATAATGATGGTGATCAAGATACTATAGATAATTTATTAACTGTTACTGATGAAGAGAATATGTTTTGGCAAAGTATTAATCTTTCTCCTACTTATATGTTCGAAGAATATGATATATTAGACGAATTTTCTTTAGATAACAAACAGTCCGAGGGGTCTATAACTTAAAGATTTATTAAGATTTTCTGCTTCACCTGCTTTTAACTCTAATTGTTTAGCATTACTTAACCTTTCTAATCTAGCATCTAAGTCTTCTAATAATTTAGTTTGTTCTTCTTTACCTTCACTTAATAAACTATCATAATCCATAGTTAGTTCCGCATCTGGTACTTTTAATGCCCCACTAAATTTACCTCTAACTCTACCCAATGATTCTTTAAATAAAGCGGTTAGATATCTTCTTATCCACACTCTTGTTGGTTCATTTAAATCAGAATACATTAATTTAGATAAAGGAACTTCATTAGGTAATTTAATAATATCTTTATTTTCATTCTTACAGTTATCTATTTCTTCTGGTGACATACCATTAGTATCATAGTAGTAATACCATACTTTTGTACCTGCTAACCCTATTTGATTACCTATTAATCCTGCAGCACTAAAAGATAACCTACTACCAGGTATCGGCATTAAATGTAACAATCTAGTACCATTTGGTCCTGCAGTAACTTTATGTGTTAATTCACTTCTTAATAATTTAGATTTTAAACTAAAATCGGATGCTCTTAACAAAACATCAAACGCTGGTGCAACATAGAATCCACCATTACCTAAACCACCACCTTGTCCCCATCCAGCGTATGGTACTTGTCCGAATCCACCACCAAAACCATAATCACCAAATCCTGCAAATGAATAAAGTGCGTGATCAGTACTATTAGGTGTTATCCACAGTACTTCGTTTACTTCTCTACCACCAGGAATTTGGTATACTTGTTGTCCCGCAACTATTGTTACATAATCTTTTTTCATTTCCCAAGGACCTCTATCTTGTAAACCTACTTGTTTAGAGTATGCATATGAAAATCTACTTTCAAAGTCTAATGAACGAGTCGTTAGTGCAAATGCTACGTCCATATTATCTGCTTCATTACCTAATAACGAAGACCACTGATTTTCTATTAACCAATCTTGTACTCTTTGTGCATAATCTTCAATTGAAGTCTCTAATAAAGAACACATTTGATCCCAATCTAACTCTATTTTTCTTATAGGAGCACCTAGTCTATGTTTAATCAGAGTGAATAATTCTTCTTTTAATTCATCATTTAAAGCATTTGTCATAATTTAATGTATTTATTTATAAATATTAAGATATTTATTAAATGATGAAAAGAAACCTAATAAAAAAAATTTTAAGGGAAGAAACTACATATGAAGTAGAAAAAAATCTTTTTCCTTATAGTGAAACTGAAACACAAACACCTACAGATATTGCAGTAGGATTAATGAATAAGTCTATGAATCATTTAGCATCCGCATTAAGGGATATAGAGTCTGCAATACAATATTCTTACGAAGCAGATACTAATAATGAAGAATTAATTATTGCATTAGAAGACATTAGAAAGTCTTTGTTACATAGTAATGGTCAAGGTGCTGGTTGGGGTGGATCAGAAGGACATGATAATATAATTAATCAATTAGGTAGTTTAATCGATAAGTATAGTGAGGACGCAACTAATTTTAACCTTAACGGTTCTCACGATGGGAAAGCTCCTGAAGGTAACTTTCAATAATATCTACTGCCTGATCAATAGTTTTATAAGACTTTTCCGCAATAAATGCTTTTTTACCTATTAATACTGCAGGTAAGTAAGTACTATCTACTTTTTTAGAAAAACTTTCATATAAGACTTCATTTTCTTTTTTATCAACATCTTTTTCAATAAAGTCTATTTTTCTTTCTTTTAATTGTTTTTTAAGATTGTCACAATGTGGACAACCTTCCATACTAAATACTATCGGTGTTTTATTCATTTTCTATTTTTTTTATAAATTCTGTTATAATATCATTTTCCCCCATAATTGTTCCAATAACTTTCTTTTTTTCATTTAAAATATCCCACACTAAAGTATCTATAGTGTCATCAATTAACATATAATAAATATTTACAGTTTTGTTTTGTCCAATTCTATATGCTCTATCTTCTGCTTGCTCATGATTTCCAGGTACCCAGTCTAAAGAATTCATTATAACAATCTCTGCTTCAGTTAAGGTAAGTCCCACACCTGCCGCTTTAATTTGTCCTACAAATACTTTACAATCATCATCGTTTTGGAATCTATCTACTGCGAATTGTTTTTGTTTATCGCTCATACCACCTCTAACACATACTGACTTTTCCCCAAAATGTCTTAAAAAAGAATCCATTTCTTCATTAAAATTACAAAATATAATTGTTTTCTTATTTAGTTCTAATACCTCTTCAACCTTTTCAATAGTATATGGTACAGTTTCCATTGCGATAAAAGTCCTTAATAGTGTCATCTCAACTAAATCTTTTGCTGGGTTACCTTTTTTACCATCTATCTTTCTTTGTTGTAGATATTCTTCCCACACGTTTTTATAACCATCTACATTTTGTAATTCTAAATATATTGGTGTTATAAGTTTATCAGGTAAGTCTAAAACTTCCTCTTTTTTTCTTCTAAGAATTGTTCTTTTAGTTTTATTATTTAATTCTTCTAAATTAGATGCACCTTTAGTTACCCAAACATATCTACCACCTTTTTTAAATCTAACTCCTTCACAATAAGTTCTTGCATATTGTACCCAATTTCTTGATACTGGAGAATCAATTATAGATAATAAATTATAATAATCCATAGGTCTATTTGCAATAGGTGTACCTGTTAGTAACCATATTCTTTCTGGTGTAAATCTTTTAGATAAATCTTTTAAAATTTTACCTCTAATACTTTTATGGTTTTTTACAAAATGTGCTTCGTCTAAAATCATTAAGTCGGGATTAAATTCTACTATTTCTCTCCTTAATTCCCAATCTTCGTATTTTTTACCCCTTTCTTCAATAGTATGAAAATTTTTCAGTATATCATAATTAATAATTGTAAATCTTGCGGGATTCCAATGTTTACCCTTTATAATAGAGACATCTTCACAAAAATTTTGTATTTCCCTCATCCAATTTATTTTAAGGGATGCAGGACAAACAATTAATACTCTTTCTGATTCAGATTCTAATGCACTAACTATAGACTGATATGTTTTACCTAACCCCATATCGTCTGCTAATATACATTTTTTATTCTTTAAAAGAAATTCTATACCTTCTTTTTGGTGTTGGAATGCATACCAACCTCTTTTATCTAATTTACTATATTTTTCATAATCTACTTCTATATCAACATCTTCATAATGTATATCATCAATAAGTTGAGTTTTAGGTATCCAAATCAATTTTACATCTTTTTGGTTTTTATAAAATTTACATATAACATGAATTGCTTTTTCACTTTCCGCTAACAAAGTCTCAATAAAAATTTTACTTATTGGTGTTTTTAAATTATGTTCTTCACATATTTGTTCTGAAAAATAATTTGTTATCTCAACCACTTTATTAATCATTTTAGGTTCAAAATTATAGAACTTTGTTACATACTTACTTTGGTTAGTGGTTAAGAAATAAGACTTTTCAGTTAAATATTTTTTCTTCATATATTTTATATATGGATTATTACCACTATACTCCTTTAGTAATTCTTCCCCACCTAACCCTTTTATATCTTTTATATCTAACATAATATTATAATTATAATCATTTTTTTCTTAACTATAAATATTTATAGAGAAAAGATAGATGAAAAACAACAGAAAAATTCCAATAACTAGAGTAAATAAGTTTTTTTCGGAAGAAGATTTTAATTTAGAAGTAGATTTTGGTAGGGAGTGGTTAGAAGGGGATATTAACATTAAAGTTATACTATTTCAAGTACTTCAAGGAGAATCATCAACGGATGATATATACGGTGAAGCGGGTAGAAATGAAATAAGATTTAAAGCACCTGTAGAATTAACTGTTAATTTTCAAATGGAAACACCCAAAAATGAATCTTGGAATCCAGATGGTAGTTTAAGACATTTAGAACACGGTAACCTAACTTTAGGTATATATCAATCACATTTAGATGAACTAGGTGCAGAGATTAATTATGGGGATTATATTGGGTATGCAGAAACAGAAGATAAAATGACTTACTGGACGGTATCAAATAATGGAATAATAACTTCAGATAACTCACACACTATGATTGGGTATAAAGGTTTTTACAGAACTGTGACATGTGTGCCAGCACCTGAAGATGAATTTAAAGGTATTTAATAAAGATGGGATTACCTAAAAATTATAGAAAAAATTTAAAAATTACACCTACTAGTGAGGGATTTCAAGCTAGACAAAATATTTTAAATAATATAGCAAACCCTGGTACATACTTACCAAAAAGTATTTTACATGAAGACATGGATAGAGACTTTATAAAATATGTTGAGGGAGAATTAGAGTTAGTATTAGGTGGTGAAAAAGTACCTGTAATATTTTTAAGTATACAAAGATGGGCAGAGTTTGCAAGAACATGGAAATTTTCTGACGAATATAAAAATATAACTATGCCTTTTATAACAATAGTTAGAAAACCAGATGCACAGATAGGTACAAACTATGCTGGTAAGTTCAATGTACCAGGTAAACCAACATTTACATATATGAAAATACCCACTTGGGATGGAAACATCAAAAGTTATGACATATATAAAATACCACAACCAGTTTCTGTGGACTTAAATTACGAGGTTAGATTATTTTGTACTAGAATGAGAGATCTTAATATTTTTAATAATTCTATTTTAAGATCTTTTGCGGAAGGTGAAAAATATTTAAGAATTAATGGTCATCCAATACCTTTAATGTTAGATTCAATAGGTGATGAAAGCGTTATTAGTAATTTAGATGAAAAAAAATATTATGTACAATTATTTACTATAAAAATGTTAGGATATTTATTAAATGAGGATGATTTTGAAGTTACACCTGCAATTAGTAGAGGGATTCAATTTTTTGAGTTGACAGAAAAGGTTAGTTCCGCACCATACCAAATAAATAAAGTAGAGGAAGAAGGTTTAGTAGAAATAAATTTAACATTCTTTCCATCTATAAATAATAGTTCTATTCCGATTGAATTTAATGTAGAGTTTAGTGAGATAATAACACAAAATATTATTGAGTATGAAGTATTTTTAGATGATGTATTACAAACTTTACCATTTAACTCACTTATAGGGCAAGAATTGAAAATAAATATATTAAAATCAGTACCAACATCTAGTAGTACGATAACATTAAAAGGAACATTCTCATGAAAAAAATTATAAAAAATTATATAATAAGAGACCCAAAAGATTTAATAATTGCAGAGGTTGGTAATTATAAATCATCTACTTTTTCTCCTACAGTAAACAATCAAGTTATCTTTGATGATGTAATACCTTTAGGTACTAATATAGATATTGAAAAAACTGAATTATACATAAACGGTTTAAGATATGATTTTAATATAGATTATAAAATCAACCTTAGAGAAATAGAATGGTTAAATCCATATAAATTAACAATTAACGATAAGATAACATTTATTTTTAGGTAGTTTTTACCCACATTTTATCACTAAAAATACACATTTTAGTAAAAGTTTTGTAATACTTTTTTTTACCCTAAACTTTTTAAAAAACCATAGTATTTATAATAAGAATTGGTTAAAAGTGCGCGCTAAAATAATCAATTCTTAAATAATAATAACAATCAAAAAAAAACAAAAATTATGATGTTTATGCAAGATCCAGAGCCAGACTCTGGAAAATTTAGTGGTTTAAAATTAGACCAAATTAAAGGTATATTAAAATCAGAAAAAGAAGAGGGTGTTTTTGAGCTCGGTGCTAGTTTAGTATTAGATCCAGGACAATCTATTAGAACTTCTGAAACTGAAGATGGAAGTGCCGTTGTAATTAACGATCAGTTAACTAGAGAATCTCAAAAAAGAGAAAAGTTAGAAACTGAAGTTGGTATGAACAATAGAGGTATAGTATCAGGAGAAGCTTATGCAGATTATGAATCTGAATTACTTGCAGCTAAAGAAGCTTGTGACTCAGAAAATGATCCAAA
>PAPS01000017.1 GCA_002708985.1 Saprospirales bacterium
CGTGATGCTTTTTACTAGTTGCTATGGCTTTATACGGACGATCAATATGGAATGATTTTACCATAAGCCTGAGACAGGGCAACGTGGTATTATGGCTGATTACAGTTAATCTCGCAATTTTTATTCTGCAAGCCTTTGTCGGAGTGATTGGCTTTCTTTTTATGGCGGATAATGCTGTCTTCGCGACCTTCTATCAGAATTACTTTTATGCACCATCCAGCCTGAGCAACCTTCTCTATCGTCCATGGACCATATTAACTTATGCCTTTTTTCATGCAGACTTCTGGCATATTCTCTTTAACCTCCTTTATCTCTATTGGTTTGGCCGGATCTTTCAGGTGTATCAAAGTGAAAAGAGGCTGCTTAACTTATACCTTCTTGGAGCTCTTGTTGGAAGCGCCTTTTATGTATTGTCTTACAATACTTTTCCCGTATTCGAACAGGCGAAGCATAAAGCCTATCTACTTGGCGCATCAGGGGCTGTGTGGTCCATTATAGCTGCCACAATGGCAACGAATCCAGCTTATCGCATTCGGCTTTTTATCTTAGGCTCGGTACCCTTGTGGGGCATTGTGCTCTTTATGTTTGGTCGAGATTTATTGTCCTTTCAAAGTAACCCAGGAGGAATTCTCGCGCATTTCGGAGGGATGATTACTGGCTTTAGTTTTATCGGGCTGTATCGAAGAGGATATAATATTATAGGGTGGATGTCTTGGCCTAGAGAGCGCATCAATTCTTGGCGCCTTAGCCGGCAGAGCCGACGTAAATATAATACTCGAGTTCAACGGCAGGTCAATTTTCAAGGCAAGGGAAAAAATAGAGATTCTTCCACGTGGTCTAATGAACAAAGTGAGCAGGAGCAACTTGACATGATTTTAGATAAAATATCTGCCAAGGGGTATGACACCCTCTCCAAAGAGGAAAAAACCTTCCTGTTCCACCAGAGCAATAAAAAATAGCATCCTTCAATGGCTTCTCCACAAGAAAACGTAAAACTACCCGAAAACCCCACATTACAGGAATGGCAACGGGCTGTAGATGGATGGATAAAAACTGTCGGAGTTCGGTACTTTGACCCCCTGACCAATACGGCCGTTCTTATGGAAGAGGTCGGGGAGTTCGCTCGAATAATGGCACGTGTTCATGGAGAGCAGAGCTTTAAAAATTTAGAAGAAAAGCAACAATGGCAAGCCCAAGTGTCCGATGAATTAGCTGATGTGTTGTTTGTGCTTACCTGTCTAGCCAACCAACATGATATTAATCTAGCTGAAGCCCTACAAAAAAACCTCAGCAAAAAGACAGAGCGCGATGGTACAAGGCATAAAAACAATACCAAACTATAGATCCTAAACAAAAAAACCCTTATGTCGAAGAAAGGTGCGAAGTTTTCCTTTTAACGTATAAGCATCATATGATTTATGGGCCCAGGCCTTGGTCATGCGACCGGTCCAATAGGCTTCTAATTCCACCCACTCTGCATCAAACTGCGCCAATTCTCTCTTAATTAGGGAAGGATCTACCTTTTTTGACAGCAAGGCCATTTCTATTTTACGTGGACCCCATTTATTGTTATTGACCTTCCCTCTAACAAAAACCTCCGCGTAACGAGATTCTTTAAGAAAATCTTCTTCGCTTAGATAGCGCAAATAAGCAGAAATCTGACGTGGAGGGCAACCAAGGGTGTGTAGTTTATGTTCAACTTCTTGGATGCAACGCTCTTGATACGCACAATACCGCATTATCTTGCGCTGAATTATTGGATCAAGTTTCGCCATCTACGTTCGAAACTACGCAATAAGGCTCAACACAAATGAAAAATAAACCGGCAATCCTTTATGTTTTCTTAGCCAATGCCATATCGGGTATTAGCCAAGGAATGATGATGATTGCCATTACCTGGTACATCAATAATACGGTTGACCAACCCGACCTATACAATGTCCTTTTTTTGGGGTCGAGCATAATATCAATTATTTGGGGGCCTTATGCCGGTAGCTTAATCGACCGATATGACCGGCGTAAAATCATGATTACCATCAATGCACTCGGAGGTGTCTACATGATGCTGTGCGCCGGAACGGCTTTGGTATTTAATGATGTTCCTATCTTTTTGGTCTGTGGGATATTTATTATAACCGTAGTGTTTTACAACGTTCACTTTCCCAATTTATATGCCTTCTTACAAGAAATTGTTCCCCCAAATAGCTACGGAAAAATTACAAGCGCCGTTGAAATTCAAAATCAATTAGCCTTTGTGCTTAGTGGTGGACTAGCCGCCTTGCTCTTAGAGGGTGTGCCGATGTATGTTTTAGAGACTCTTAGT
Source organism: Saprospirales bacterium (assembly GCA_002708985.1). Taxonomy (GTDB): domain Bacteria; phylum Bacteroidota; class Bacteroidia; order Chitinophagales; family UBA8649; genus UBA8649. Next base: position 2,324 of record PAPS01000017.1, read on the forward strand.
TTGCAACAATATGCTCACATACTAGCCCAACCCATTGCATTAGAAAAACTAATCTTTATCGATGGGTGTACGTATCTCGTGGGTGTACTACTCTTATGGAAAATGAATTACGTAGGCCTTACTGAGCGGGACAAACGCGCTATTCCAGTGATAAAAAGACTTCAGGGCGGATTAACCTTTCTCAAAGAACGACCGCTAATCTTCATGTTTGGTTATTTCTCTCACATTTTTTTTGCGAGTATCATGGTGTGTTCTTTTCTTATTCTTCCCTCTTATATTCGACACATCGTACAAGGCGATGCCGCCATATTTGGGTTGAGTGAGGGACTATTTGCTCTTGGGGCCATATTTGCGGGGTTTTTGGTTGACCGTATTTTTCGCAAAAACCGTCTCTTCGGAATTATCCTTTTTCTATTGCTTGGGGCAACCATCTATGCCACATTGTTTTTCTCCAAGAGCGCCATGGTTCTCTTAGTGATGTATCTCTTTTTAGGAATGATGAATGCAAGCACACGGATCCTCAGAACAACTACTCTATTTCAGCTTGTACCCAATAAAATTATTGGCCGCACTAACAGCTTTTTTGGTGTGCTTAATACCGCAACGCGTATACTCTTTATCCTTATCATTAGTCAAACTGCCTTTTTCTCAGACAACCCTGACTGGTCCATGGGCTTTCTTATGGTAATGTTGCTTATTTCAGCAGCTTTTCTTGGATTGAATTATAAAAAAATACAGGATTTCAAAAAGAAAACGACCTTTGACTAATATAGAACTCCTTATACCATGTCCTCAAATACCTGGGCTATTATCATAAATCCACAAAGCGGTGCCAGTAAAACAAAAAAAAGGTGGCGCGAAATTGATGCAGAACTCCGAGCCATGGAGGTAGATTTCTCGCTTCACTGGACAGCGTCCTCTGGGCATGCTATTGAGATCGCTCAACAATGCCGAGCCAAGGGATATACCAAGTTTTTTGCCATAGGTGGGGATGGCACAATTCAAGAAGTCGTCAATGGGGCATTAACTCAAGGATATTCCGATGAATTCGTCTTTGGCGCCTTACCTATGGGCACAGGAAATGACTGGATGCGGCAATATATTAGCAAAGCGTCAATTGCTGACTACCTTTCCGCCCTAAAGGAAAAAAACCTATTTGAGCAAGACCTCGGGATTGTCCAAGGCGAACAGGGTACGGGCCGATATTTTATTAATTTTTTCGGTGCTGGATTTGATAGTCAAGTGATTCTAGAATCTGTCAAATACAAAAAGTGGGGTGCTATTGCCTATAAGCTAGGGCTTCTCTCTGCTCTTTGGAATTACAGAAGTCCGATGGGAAAAATTTCAAACAATAATCGAGATCTATATCAAGGAAGGTTGTTTATGATGATTGCTTCCATTGGGCCCTACGCGGGGGGAGGCATGCAACTATGCCCAAGTGCTGTAAACAATGATGGCATATTAGACCTAACCTATATAGAACACCTTGGTCGGCTGAATGTGATTGCCAATACCGGTCGTCTCAAAACAGGCAGCATCATTCACCACTCTAAAGTATACACGCATAAAGGGAATTCCTTTATTATTGAGAATCTAAGCAGCTTAGAGCAGACCGCCTTGCGGGGCGAAATAGACGGAGAGTATTTGGGAGAGGGGCCGTTTAATGTTGGCTTAGCCCCGTTTAAACTTAGACTTAGTCTTCCTGCTAGCGCGTCTTAAACGACAGGACAACTCCTAAGTCTGCTCCCTTGAGTTGGTCGTTTAGCGTCATTGCTCCCGAAGAATTCCAAGTAAATCCTGAATACACGCCAACACCAACAAAAGAAATTGGATAATAGATTGCCTCGACTTTGGGATAGACATAAAAAGCATTTTGCCGCTCTTTTAACGAAGAAGCGTTTCGATAAGAAGAAAGCATACATCCAAGCATGACGGTTGGCGTTACCTTAAGTGACTTAAAGTTGAGAACGTTTACCCCAGCCTCAAGGCCTACAGCATGATTCGTCCACTCGCTACCGGGGACTTGGTTTCCTTGAATAACTAGCGAGGGCCTCAGCGCCATCATAGAATAGGTCGGGCCAAATCGGAACCACTTCTTACCGAATCCGAGGTGGATTTGATAATTGGATAATCGCTCTTGCTGTCCAAATACCACAGCTCCGCGCGCTTGAAAAGTAAGAGTGGTTTGCGGACTAATAAGCCTTGCAGCCTGACCAACCTGACCATAAATTCTCAGCGTACAAACCAACATGACAATGAGGATAAGATGACGTTTCATAGTACGAAGAAACGCAATCAACCTGTAAATTCATAAAGTGTTTGCGATAGTCGATTTAGAATCCACAGGAGGAAAACCCGCCGATGATAGAATCATGGAGATCGCGATTGTCATTCATGACGGGCAAAAAATCGTAGACCAATATGAAAGCCTCATAAATCCTGAGCGCCATATCCAAGAGTTTGTACAGCGGCTAACCGGAATAAAGGCGCCAATGGTAGAAGCAGCACCCAAGTTTTCTTTCCTTGCCAAAGAAATTGACTACTTCACCCATGACTGCATTTTCGTGGCACACAACGTAGGCTTTGACTATCGCATGGTACAATCGGCGTTTAAGCGCCATAAAATGTTATATAAAAGGCCTACCTTATGCACAGTAAAGCTTACGCAAGCACTCATGCCATCATCTAAGAAATACAGCCTGGGGCATCTTTGCAAATTATTAAACATTGACAACACATCCCGCCATCGCGCACTGGGTGACTGTATGGCTACAGCAGAACTACTGCACCACCTTATTAAATCGCACGGAATAGATGCTGTAATGGATCACGTCGAAGGGAGGGTGCGTACCCAATAAGCTTAGCCCTCAATCCTTCGGCCAGCTACCGAAAACACCCTCTTGAAAGTCTTTTATGGCTTGGCGTATTTCCTCTTCAGTATTCATGACAAAGGGGCCATAAGAAACCATGGGCTCTTTGATCGGCTCGCCTGCTAAGAGTAAAACTTTGACATCCCCTTCAAGGGCTCTAAGTTTAAACAATGCCGCATTATGAGCCATTACAATAATGTGATCTTTCAAAACCTCATGGTCTTTATTGACCGCCAAACTACCTTCCAACACCAAAAGACCGACATTCCATCCGCTTGGAAAACAAAATGGCACCACATCCTCTCCAGATATCTGAACATTGCATATGTGTAATGGACTAAAGGTTTCAACAGGGCCATTAGCACCACCATAGCTTCCTGCAATCAACTCTACTAAACTATTTCTTCCTACAGGAACTTCAACCAATGAATCTTTTAAGATGGATTGGTACTTGGGTTGAGACATTTTATACTTCGCAGGCAGATTTACCCAAAGCTGAACCATCTGAAAAATACCACCCTCTTTGGAATAGCTTTCACTGTGAAATTCTTCATGGAGCACTCCAGAGGCAGCAGTCATCCACTGAACGTCTCCTGGGCCAATAACTCCACCACCTCCTTTATTATCTCGATGTGCAATCTCCCCTTGATAGGCTATAGTTACCGTTTCAAAACCTCTGTGCGGGTGAACATCTACTCCACGAGGTATCGAGGCGGGTGAGAAGAAATGAGGAGCATTGTAATCCAGCATGATGAATGGATTCATGCGTGCAGATCGAATGGGTCCACTCGGAGTAATTAATGAATGAACTCTAAACCCATTGCCTACAAAATGGACAGGAGGTAGGCTATGTATTGATTCGATGGATCGTAAATCGCCCATAACTTAATTTTTGTTAAACCCTTTGTTGGAGAGATAAACACTCTCCAATTGAATTGGTTTGAAAAGGAAGGCAAAAACCACAATCCCTGCGGAATAAATAATTATTTACGTGTAGTGTATTGTGCGTAGTATTACTTCGCTTCAAAATAACCTGTCGATCGATTTTTTTTGACAGTACCCGCCTTATAGTACTTACCGTTCATCGCCACGTAAACCCCCGAACTTAATATCTGAGCAAAGGCCAAAGCACTTCCTAAATTAAAAAGGGCATCGCTTGCGCCGAAAGAATAGGGTATCATAGCCCCAGTAAGCACAATGGTTTTCCCAAGACTGTAAGATTCCAAAAAGGTGGCTGTTTCTGCTATGGAGTCCGTTCCGTGGGTAATCACCACGCGATTATGAGATGCGTTTTCTATGGCTTTAACAATAGACTCTCTGTCTTTGGCCACAATATCCAAACTGTCCTTTAGAAAGATCGTCTGAGCTTCAGTATCTAGCGTTGAGCGACCCAATGTTAAAATACTTGGGACAAATGACTTTTTAAAATGTAAATGCCCTGTGAGTAGGTCATACGTTTTATCAAAAGTTCCCCCTGTACTCAGCACTAGTATTTGTTCCATAATCTTTATTAACCCGTCTTGTAATATTAAACAAAACCATTAGTTTTAATACATGGTAAATAAAGTTGTCTTAGTTGGTCGATTGGGCAAAGATCCAGAGGTTAGACACCTCTCTGATACAAGCTCTGTTTGTAATTTCACCCTAGCCACCAACGAATCATATAAAGATCGTCAAGGAAACCGTGTTGATCAAACCGAATGGCACAATATTACCATTTGGCGGCCTGGCCTTGTTGGTGTTGCCGAAAAATACCTACAAAAAGGGAAACTCATTTACCTTGAAGGAAAACTCAAAACAAGGGCATGGGATGACAAGGAGGGCAATAAACGCTATACCACAGAAGTTCATGTTGACCAATTGCAGATGCTTGAGCGATCGCAAGATACAGCCTCCTCTATGGCGCCACAAAGTAACGCTGGAATGTCAGGTAATTCTTCTCAGGGAGGTCCACCCGTCACAGACAGCACCGTATCAAATACACCACAGGTTGACGACGACCTGCCCTTTTGATGCTTTTTTTAACTAAATGCTAACCTTTGGATTCTGACCCAGAATTATCCCCTTCTTTCTTTGTTGGTGATATAATACTTGATCTTTTAGCTGCTGCACCTTACGATTATTATGGTATTCTTCCCATTGTAGTCTGTTGTGTATTGTTGTTTATGTCCGCCTTGGTGTCTGGGTCAGAAGTGGCTTTATTTTCTATTAAACCAACCGACCTCGACACGCTCAATGAAAGTAATCACAAAACCGACCGTCTTATTGCTAAGCTTCTCAAAAACCCACGGGAACTTTTATCTACTATTCTTATCTCCAATTCAGTAATTAATGTACTCCTTGTAATTCTTGCTAGTCGTCTGATCCAATCACAAATCCAGCAAATGCCTATTTCTGGGGAATCATGGGGGGTTCCAAATCATGCTTTAATAGAGTTTGCCCTAATCACATTAGGCATCACCAGTTTGCTTGTGCTCCTTGGAGAGGTAAGTCCAAAAAGCCTGGCACACCACAGAAATCTAGCCTTTGCAAGGGCATCTTGTCGATTTCTTGCCGTTGCTCGTGTGCTGTTTTGGCCCCTTGTTGTCGTGCTATCAAAAAGTGGTATTTGGTTAGAGAAACGAATGATATCGGATAACGCGTCGATAAATCTAGACGAGATCGAACGTGCCATTGAGCTATCCAAAGATTCAATTGGTGAGCACCAGTCAGATGTGTCTATGCTCAAAGGCATTGTCAATCTAGGAGCCCTATCTGTAAAAAACACCATGACACCAAGGCTTGACATGGTGGGTTTAGATTGGACGCTAACCAGTCAAGAAGTGCTCAACACCCTCCTCAAGCATAAATATTCTAGGCTACCTGTTTATGAAGGCTCCCCTGACCAAATCAAGGGCATGTTATATGCCAAAGATTTTTTTGCCAAAATGAAGGACCAAAACCCTCCTGAAGAATGGCACAGCCTCCTGCAGAAAGCCTTATTTCTTCCAGAGAATCAGAGAATTGATGATGCCCTTAGAAGTATGCAGCGTGAGCGTAAGCACATGATTATAGTCATTGACGAGTATGGGGGAACAGAAGGCTTAGTTACGCTTCAAGATATCCTAGAGGAAGTTTTTGGTGAATTCAGAGATGATGTAGAAAACAGCAGTATTGTCTTTCAGCGAATTGATGAAAAAAATTATGTTTTCGAGGCTAAAACCACCCTCAGTGATGTGGCGAAAATTGTGCCATTGGAAGAATCCTATCTGTTGGAGCTGGGCGGGGGAGCAGATACCTTAGGTGGACTAGTCTTAGAAGAATTAGGAGAAATACCCCAACGTGGGGATGAGGTCATTAAGGAGGCATTTAAATTGCGTATTTTATCTCTTGACCGTTATCGTATCAAACGTGTTCATTTGACTCTTTTTGATTGATTGTTTATGGCATACAAAAAAATACCTCTTATCTCATTTATATGGTTAACTTGTCTGGGATGCTTTCATACCGAGCCACCTGTTCGCATTAAACGTTTGCCCAAACTTTTTACTCGAGTTGAATTGCCAGAGGCTGCCTATACAAATATCAAGGAAAAGGGCGCGCCCCTTTCCTACGAAGCGAGTGAATATGCCAAGCTCACGACTAAAACCCATCCTGCGCTAGACTCCTGTTGTGATTCAACAAACCTTCTTCCCTGTTGCACAGATTATTGGTTTGATTTGTACTATCCATCGTTCGATGCAACCCTTAATTTTACTTATAAGAGTTTAAATTTTGATGGGGTGTCCGATCACATCAAAAGCGACTTCATCATGAGCAGTTTTGTAAATACTAATAATCGCCGGGCACAAGTAGAAGAACAACAACAAGGCAGCACGCCTCAGGGATATTATTATGAGCACTACAGCTACGCTGAGGCTGGTGAGCCCGAGATATTTTTCATTGCCGACACCCTTGGACAACACTGTTTATTGGGTTCATTAATCTTTAACTCAGCAGGGCAAAGCTCTGATTCCTTGTCTCCTTACATCTCATTTATTCAAAAGGATATAGACTATTTCATTTCCTCTGTGACTTTTCATTAAACGCCTAACTCAATGTCTCTTTCGCGTTTTTGTAAAAAACCTGCCCTTTCTGCTTTAGAGAGCGATTTTAATATTCGGTCCATTCAAGACCTCATTTACTGTTTTCCTTTTCGCTATGAAAAGCGGGAAAGCCCAGAGGATTGGAAAACCTTAAATCAATACATCGGCCAAACCATTGGCATTTCAGGGAAGGTCTTAGACGCTAAACTTGAAGGACACCCTCGCAGACAACGGCTGAGGGTTCGCCTTAGCCAGTCTGGTGTGTTTTTAGACCTGGTCTATTTTAAACACGCTCAGTGGATGATCAAGAAGTTTGCCTTAGGTCAATCAATTGCTATTATGGGTAAGCTACAAGCGCACAAAGGAAAGCTCACGATAGCTCATCCAGAGATCGTTACAAATGCCTCACTTAAAAAAGACACGGGCCTGGTTGCCGTATACCCCAGCAGCGAAAGACTAAAGAAATCAGGTTTAGATAGCAATGGAATGGGAAAGCTCATTGGACAAGTGCTTAAAGAAGCCGACGCACAAGAATTCAAAGAGTATTTGCCTAATTATCTAATGCAACACTTTGGGCCCAAAAGCAGGCTTGAAGCATTGCAAAGCATTCACAAACCAGCAAGTTTTGAGGAGGCCCACTTAGCCTTACAATATTTTAAGTTTGAAGAAATCTTCTGGTTTAAGCTTCAGCAGGAAATTGCAAAAAGACAAGTAGGTAAAAAGTCTTCTGACGTGATATTTTCATCTATCGGTGAGAACATCAACACCTTCTACCAAAAGATTCTTCCCTTTTCTCTTACCGAAGCACAAAAACGAGTAATTAAAACCATTCGTGAGGATACGGCTTCCGGACGTCAAATGAATCGATTACTCCAGGGCGATGTGGGAAGTGGAAAAACCATTGTAGCTTTTTTTGCAGCCCTTCTTGCCGTTGACAATGGTTACCAAGTATGCTTAATGGCGCCTACCGAAATTTTGAGTCAACAGCATTTCGAAGGCCTACAACCCTTTTGTCGCAAACTTGGACTTCGCTGTGCCTTGCTTACTGGGTCTACTCCTGCCTCAGAGCGTAAAACCCTTTTGTTGGGGACTACATCCGGACAGATTGACCTGTTGATTGGGACGCACGCATTGTTGGAAGATCGTGTTCAATTTGAATCGCTTGGCTTGGCCATTATCGATGAGCAGCACAGATTCGGAGTTGCTCAGCGCGCCAAACTTTGGGCCAAGAATACTCAACCGCCCCATATCCTTGTTATGACTGCCACCCCTATTCCGCGGACCCTTGCCATGACCCTATATGGAGATCTAGATGTTTCGGTGATTGATGAATTGCCGCCGGGCCGTCACCCCATTAATACCACCTGGGAAAAAGACAGCTCACGATTAAAAGTTTTTGGCTTTATAAAAGACCAGGTTGATCAAGGACATCAAGTGTATGTCGTATACCCGCTTATCGAAGAATCCCAAAAACTTGACCTCAAAGATTTACAAGATGGTTATGAGAGCTTAGAGCGATACTTTCCAAATCCACAATATCAACTTGGTATAGTGCATGGGCGCATGCCACCCAAGGATAAAGATTTTGAGATGAAGCGATTCGCCTCGAACGAAAGCCAAATTCTTGTAGCCACCACAGTTATAGAAGTCGGCGTTAACGTTCCCAATGCCACGGTTATGATTATTGAAAATGCCGAGCGTTTTGGTCTTTCTCAGTTACACCAATTGCGCGGAAGAATTGGACGTGGCAGTGCAAAATCCTACTGTATATTATTAACATCTAATGAGATTTCCGAGGTGGCTCAACGCAGAATGCAAATTATGACCGCAAGTCAAGATGGTTTTCGCATTGCACAAGAAGACCTTCTAATCCGAGGACCTGGAGATATTGCTGGGACAAAACAAAGTGGCCTACTTGACTTTAAAGCTATTGACCTCGCTAACGATACGAATATTGTGCACTCTGCCGCCGAATGGGTAAAGGCAATACTCGATAAAGACAGTATGCTTGAGAAGAAGGAAAACCTCGTACTTCGAAGCCATTTGTATGAACTTAAACCGAAATGGTCCTGGTCTGAAATTAGCTGATCATCACCGGCATAACCAACATTGTGATTTCCTCACCCGAATCCTGGTTTTTCGGTAATAGAAGTCCTGCACTGCTAGGTGAGGAAAGCTTTAACTCTACTTCCTTTCCTTCAAGTACACCCAACATTTCGATTAAGAACCGAGCGTTGAAACCTATCTCCAAATCGCTTCCCTCAAATTCTGCTGGGACGCTTTCGTAAGCCTCATTGGCAAAGTCCAAATCTTGCGTACTTACCTTAAGTTGTCCCGCCTGAACGTTTAGTACCACCTGGAATGTAGTGCGATTGGAGAAGAGAGATACACGCTTTAACATGTTCTGAAAGGTGATACGATCAAGACTCAGGCGATTATCGTTTTGCATCGGAATCACTGCATTGTAGTCTGGAAACTTAGCATCAACCAAGCGACACATTAATGATGTGTCACCAAAGTGAAAGAATACGTTGTTGGCCGTCTGCTCAACTTTTACAGAAACACTCTCTGCAGGAAGGCTTCCTTTAAGCAAGGAAAGCGCCTTTTTAGGAACAATAAACGAAGTGGTTTGGTTACTGCTAACATTTGTGTTCTTATACTTCACCAATTTGCTGGCATCTGTGCTTACCATAATTAGGCCATCCATATCACACTGAAAGAAAACACCCGTCATAGCTGGACGCAACTCATCGTTGCTTGCAGCAAAGAGTGTATGATGAATCCCCCGAATTAATGAATCAGATGGAACATCCATTGAGAATGGATCTTCTAAGACTGGAAGCGCAGGAAATTCCTCTGGGTTCTCACCGGCAAGCTTGTATTTACCATTTTCCGAGTGGATTTCCACACCAAAGGTTTCTTCATCAAAAGAAATCGTTATGGGCTGTTCAGGTAGAGTCTTTAAGGTATCGAGCAAAATTTTTGCGGGAATAGCAACACTGCCATTCTCCGAAGCCTCGACTTTTAACGAGGTGCGTATAGAGGTTTCGAGATCTGTTGCTCGAACAGTTAACGTGCCTTGTTGAATATCAAAATGAAAGTCTTCTAAAATGGGAAGTACTGTATTAGTGCTTACCACTCCTTGAATTCGTTGAAGCTTTTGCTGAAGTAGGGTGGTCGAAACGACAAAACGCATAACAATGATTTATTTAAAGATAGTATTTCAGATTAGACCTTGCCGCTTATTTTTTATCTGAAGGCAAAAAGAATGATAATGGCTTTACCATAGGCTGCATAAAGGCAAAGTCCTGTAGTTCAAACCATGAAGGCTGACCCTCTACTTCCCCAAAGAATTGATCGCTAACATACTCTCCTTCGGGACAGCCCAAAGATGATGTACAAGGCATCCTGTAAACGTGAAGAACCCACTTGCCGCCTTCCAAACTGTGGACAAATAAAGAGACTAGTTTGTCGTTATCCCGCACGCTTTCCTGTGCTTCATACGCTGTATTATAGCGCTGAACTTGAATGCTTGCAAAATCTCTAATATAGCTTCGAGCTCTGAGTGTATCAACCGAATAATCTCCGTCAATTGTATGAATTGTTCTTCCAGCCCAATCAAGGATATAGCCTTCATTATTGGGCCTGCCAAGCGTGTCGTAAAACACCACGTTAATCGATTGAATTTTTTCAAGAGGTTTGTCCATGGATAAAATGCTTCGGTCTCGCATAGATTCCGCTCCAAATTCTGCCATGCTCGGGTCAAATGCACTAGTAAAATCCCGCGTTATATTCTTTTTTTTATCAGACACCCATGCTTGATGCAAGGCGCCTTCCATGGCACTATCCGAAGCAAAGCAAACAAAGGTTTTAGAAGGGTCAAAGGCTGTCACCAAGTAGAATGTCTTTTTTGTTCCATCGGCCCAATCAACAGTGACTCGCAAGCCTTTATCTCTGAGCGCCTGGCGCGCTGTAAGTTCTTGACTTTCCTTAACCAATTCAAAGGACGCGCTGTGCAATGCGTCAAGCATTTCATCGGCAAAAGAAGCATTCATGGCTTGGTTGTCCTTGTTGACCCATGAAGACTCCTTAAGGATAAAATCAACCTCGTCGCCCGATGTTGACTTAATGGAAATGCTCTGTACAACAATCCCTGGGTCATAAAAAAGATATGCCGGAGATGATTGGGAGGTATCCTCAAGATTTGGACGACATGCCAAAAGAAAAAGAATCAGCGCCCACAATCTGCTTAGGCGAAACCCATTTATGCACATCATTTTTTTCATAAGGCGCGTTGTTTTCGAATATAATACACTATTCCGCCCATACACAGTAAAGAAAGGAGAGGTGTTAAGAAGTTTATCCATAACCACTTACTGCGCGTTCTGCTCAGGCGCTCCGTATCCATATAAACATCCTTTCTTAATGTGCTCTCTTGGATTATCATGTCTTCCTCTCCAAGGATATATTCCACGCAGTTTCTAAGGAAATCTCTATTACCATATCGCACCTGTCCTTCACTTGTGCTGTTAAGGCCCATTTCTCCTAATCCACCCCGAACCATATCGCCATCGGCAAAAATCATCACTTTTGAGGAGGAAGTTCTATAGACTCCATTAAGTTTAGTCATCATATCATAATGGGAGGGGATTTCACCTTCCAATAAGTAACCAACTACTCCCTGTTCCCCTTTGAAAGAAGATAGCGCAAAGCTATCACGAGCATATTCCGCTAGTGAAATGGTATTCCATTCCGGAAAATAATTGACATATGGGGAGGTTGTAAGCAGTGGAGTGTATTCTATGCCCGTTCTTCGGTGCTTTATATCAAACGTGCTTGCATATCTACCCAATATAGGTGCATCTAACTGACCCGTGGGATGGTTTGGCTCGGCATCAAAGAGGCCAAAGAAAGGCCACAGAAGTTCCTTGACTTCCGGTTGGCGCGTCTGCTCCAAAGAAAGACCATCTAAACTTCCGCCGGTTGGCAATTCCTGGCGAACACAAGTAAAGTTCTGAACCAAGTGCTTATTTAAACGGAGTCCGTAAGATGACAAGAGCGGCTCTATGCCAAGCTCTATTCCCACAACGAATTCTTTAAACCTGTTTTCGGGTTGTAAGAAACAAGGGTCTAAAAACATCATTAAATTCCCTCCATTCATGACAAAGTCATCGATGCTTTTCAGCGCGATATCTGAAAACGTTGGGCTTTTGGGCTGGGCAATAATCAAAAGGTCTATTGATTCCGGAATGGCGGTTGGTTTGTTATTATCGATTAACAGGGTATCTAGAGCAAAGAACGCATCTGCACCCAAAAGGTCGCCCAAATCATCTAAATCCGTATTCCCATCGCCTGAGCTCAATTCACCATGTCCCGAAGCAATGGCTATTCTTGGAATACTCGATCTAAGAAGTTTCGCAATACCCTGATAAAAACGGTGCTCCATGTTAGCTAGTGAACCGGCTACATCTTCATCGTTAGAGACTGCCTGCGAAGAGGTCAAATCAATTACGACTTGTTGGCCTTTGTAGCCGATTGCAGCATATGGATACACTTGGCTTATGACACGCTCCGCGCCGCGTTCTGTGCTGTGGAGTATGGGAAACTTCCTAGCAGCATTTAGTGCCTCTTTCTCGGGTAATGACTCTTCAAGATTAACTTGATTGACTATAACTGCTTGAGGTGTATGCTTGCGAAAATTGTCCATCAATATGTCTACCTCGCTATTTAGCTGTCTGTAGGCTGAAGGCAAAGGCACCTCTTTGCGATTCTCGCCAAGATAGATTCGAATTTCTAAGGGAGCGTCTAGGGATGTCAAAAGACGGCTAGTCTTATCACTTAATGTAAATCTGTGGTCTGAAGTGAGATCTACGCGTATTGGATAACGAGAAAGAAGCATAAAGGCCACCCAAAAAAATAGAACCAAGGCAGTCGGCAAAAAAGACCAATGTTTTAACACCTTATTCATGGTTTCTTTAGATTTGGCCACCTTCCAATAATCAATATAGCAAGGGACAAGAAGGTTACAATGATTGCCATAAAATAGGCAACGTCTGCAAAATCTAATAGTCCAAGACTTATGCTCTCATAATGGGCCTTAAATCCCATGCCATTGATCACAAAATCCCAATATCCGGCAAATTGTTTCTTTTCAGAGATTAATTCAAAACCCAAATAACCCATAGCATTTATCGAAGCTGAAAGTAAAAAAGCAACAACTTGGCTACGCAACAAAATCGATGTAAAGAGACCTACCGCAGAAAAGGTCATTCCTAGCAGCATTAAGCCAAGATAGGCTCCAAGTATAGATCCATAATCCAAAAACACATTATCTAAAGCAAGGGCTTGAACAGAAGGTATATAAGTGGCCGCCGTAAGCATAAGTGTAATGGCCACAATACTAATAGCCGCAAAGTACTTTCCCAACACAATCTGTATAGAGGACAAAGGCTTTGTTACCAGCAATTCCAGGGTCCCTTCCGCCGATTCTTCAGCAAACTGCCGCATAGTCGCTGCACTGACAACCAATATCAGAAAAATTGGGGCCCAAGTAAAAAAGGGGTCAAGGGATAAGATGGTTCTTTCCAAAATACTATGAGATGGAAAAACCCAGACATAAAGCCCCGTAAGCAGGACAAAAAGGGCTATTGAAGCATAGCCAATAATTTGTCCAAAAAACTGGATAAATTCTTTTTTGTAAATCGATATCATTTCGAGGTGTTGGCATTTAATGAAGTATAGTATGCGAACGCTTCCTCCAAGTTTGGTCCGTGCAATTCATGCAATTCCAATAATTTTTTGTCAGCCACTAATTTCCCTTGGTTAATGATAATTACACGATCACATAGCGCCTGAACCTCTTGCATGAGGTGGGTAGACAATATAATGGCTTTATTGGCTGCGATTTCACGGAGCCTAGATCGAATTTCAACCAACTGGTTGGGATCCAGCCCCGAATGCGGTTCATCTAAAATCAAAAGGTCTGGGTCGTGAATTAATGCATGGGCAAGACCCACTCGTTGCTTATAACCCTTGGAAAGCTGTCCTATCTTTTTATGCGCTTCTCGCTGAAGTCCGACAAGGTGTATCGTTTCTTCAATACGCTGACGAGTGTTACCTACACCCGTTATTGAGGCAGCAAAACGCAAAAACTCTCGCACATACAAGTCGCAGTACAAGGGGTTGCCTTCGGGCAAATAACCAGTTTGTTGTCGGATAGCTTGTCTATTGGATTGAACCTCTAAGCCATTAACCTTGATGCTTCCCTTGCTTGGGCGAATAAAGCCCATAATCATACGCATCGTCGTAGATTTTCCAGCGCCATTAGGTCCAAGAAAGCCCACAATCTCTCCTTTGCCAACCTGAAGACTCAGGGCATCCACTGCATGTTGTGCTCCGTAAATTTTTGAAACCTGATCTAATTGTATCATAGGTTGACAATCCGTTGTCTAAAGGTAACGCGAAAAGTAGAGCTTTCTTTTATAGAAAAGTTAAGCTTCGTTACCTTTAGCTCAAGTTTAATCATGGCACAACAAACAACGCGCTCCTCAGACCATTTTCAACTCGTAATATCTCATTGTAAAGAATATGGCTTTGTCTTTGGGTCTAGCGATATATACGATGGGCTTAGCGCCGTCTATGACTACGGGCCCAATGGGGTTTTGCTGAAAAATGCCTTGCGCAATTATTGGTGGAAAGATATGGTGCAAAGACATGATAATATTGTTGGTCTTGATGCGGCCATCTTTATGCACCCTAAAACATGGAAGGCCTCTGGTCACGTAGATGCTTTTAATGATCCATTAATTGATAACAAGGATTCCAAAAAGAGATACCGCGCTGATGTCCTTGTTGAAGAATACATCGCTAAAATTGAGGGTAAAATTCAAAAGGATGTAGATAAGGCCAAAAAGCGATTTGGTGATGCCTTTGACGAGGCGCAGTTCCGCGCCACAAACGGCAACACACTCCGAAGAGCAAAAGAGATTGAGGACGTTACCCAACGATTAAAAGATGCACTAGAGCAAGAGGACCTAGGTCATTTTACTGCCCTAATCAACGATCTTGGCTTATCCTGTCCTGTTTCGGGAAGTAAAAATTGGACAGAGGTTCGTCGATTTAACTTGATGTTTCACACTCAACTTGGAAACATATCTGGAGAAGAATCTAAACTCTACCTTCGGCCTGAGACGGCCCAAGGAATTTTTGTCAACTTCCTCAACACCATTAATTCCACCCGCCAGAAGATTCCATTTGGTATAGCCCAAACGGGTAAAGCTTTTAGAAATGAGATTGTAGCACGACAATTCATCTTTAGAATGCGTGAATTTGAACAGATGGAGATGCAGTTTTTTGTGCCACCTGGTTCTAGTCCAGAACATTACGCCTTTTGGAAAGAGGAGCGCCTTAAATGGCATCACCGCCTTGGGCTTGGAGAGGACAATTACCGATTTCATGATCATATCAAAACAGCGCATTATGCTGATGCCGCGTTAGATATTGAATTTAGATTTCCGTTTGGTTTTAAAGAATTGGAGGGGATTCATTCTCGAACGGACTTCGACTTAAAACAACATGAAGCCTTGAGCGGGAAAAAACTACAAGTATTTGATCCTGTAAGTAATAGTCATTTCACACCCAATGTTATTGAAACTTCTATTGGACTTGATCGGCTCTTTCTTGCCGTTATGTGTGCAAGTCTTAAAGAAGAGATTTTAGATAGCGGACAGCCGCGGAGAGTCCTAAGCCTGCCCCCGGCATTGGCACCTAATCACCTTGCCATATTGCCCCTTGTAAAAAAGGATGGCCTTCCCGAAATCGCTAAGAAAATTTTTCAAGAGGCCCAACTTGATGTTATGTGTCAATACGATGATAAAGATTCTATAGGTAAGCGCTACCGTCGACAAGACGCCCTTGGAAGCCCCTATTGTCTAACCATTGATCACGATAGCCTTCAAGACAATCAAGTAACCCTTCGAGAACGAGATAGTATGCAACAAGAAAGAGTACCCATTGCCGAAGCACTTGACCGCGTGCAAAAAACAACTTCTTTACGATCGTTATACCAATAGGTAGTATATTATTGGTCTGCGAACGTTTTCTATGAACCTCAGTGTAAACCAAGACGTATCCTCGATTGATGTGCTTTACAACGCTCAAGCTTCTCTTGCCTGCAGTGGTGTTGCCCCAAGTTATAAAGAGCGGCGACAAAAATTAAAGAACTTACTTTCTGCCTTGTTTATCCATCGCGACGAACTGCTAAACGCACTACTAGATGACTTGGGTAAGCCAACGTTAGAGACAGAGGTCGTTGAGTTTCACCCGACAGTTGCTGAGCTCAAATTTGCCCTTCGGAACCTTCGTCGCTGGATGGATGAGCGATTAGTTCCCACCCCACTTAGTCTTCTAGGAAGCCGAAACATTGTGCGCATTGAACCCAAAGGACATTGCCTAATTATTACACCCTGGAACTACCCTATTTGGCTAACTATGGCTGCGGTAATAAGTGCCGTGGCTGCAGGGAATCGCATGGTTATTAAGCCCTCTGAATACGTGGACAAAACAGCCAAGGCAATGGAAAAAGTTCTGCTCTCTGTTTTTTCAACCGAAGAGGTTTGTATGGTGTATGGCGACCATCATATTGCTCAACATTTGCTCCAAAAACCCTGGAATCACATCCACTTTACAGGTAGTACTCCAGTTGGAAAGGTCGTCATGAAAGCTGCTGCAGAAAGCCTGAGTAGTGTTACACTGGAATTAGGTGGCAAATCCCCCACTATTATTGCCGAGGACGCCAACATAAGGTTAGCCGCACAGCGCATTGCTTGGGGAAAGTGGATAGGCGCCGGCCAAACATGCCTTGCGCCTGATTTAATTTATGTGCACAGACACCATACAGATACCCTAGTCAAAGCACTCAAGGACTACCTTGCAAACGCCTACAACAATGACGCCATTCAATCTAACCATTATTGCAGTTTAATCCACGAACGACACTTTGATCGGCAACAAGATTTTTTACAAGAGGCCAAAGATGCCGGAGCTAAAATTGCTTATGGTGGAGCAGCGGATAAAAAGTCTTTACGGATGGAACCCACGATTGTGATGGGTAATTTATCAAATACCGCCTTGCTCGCTGAGGAGATTTTTGGACCCATTATGCCTATAATTATATATGATTCCTTGGAAGAACTTGTAACCGAACTTCAGCAGAGACCACGACCGCTTGGGCTTTATATCTTTAGCAGGCAAAAGAAAACCATTAACTACATCCTTGAACGCTGTCCCTCAGGGGGCGTTTGTATCAATGACACGGTGCTTCATATTGCAAACCCCAACCTGCCTTTTGGGGGAATGAATGCCTCTGGCATAGGAAAAAGCCATGGGCACCACGGCTTCCTTGATTTTAGTAATGAACGAAGTGTTTTTGAACAGCGTAGCCCATTAAGCTCAGCAAGCCTTACATATCCTCCCTATACGAAATGGACCCAAAGGCTTATTCGATTAATCACGCGTTGGTTAAGCTAACTCTCCTTCCTCTGCAAAACTGTAATATGTACTAGGGCCCATAATCAGATGGTCTAATACACATATGCCTAGCATGTGTGCTAACGCTATAACCCGTTCAGTTAATTTAAAATCTTCTGGGCTCGGGCGCAACACACCGCTTGGGTGATTATGCGCCACAATAATGGATTCACTTGGGTATGCAATAGCTGGCTTAAATAAAAGTCGCAAATCAACCAATGCGGAGCTTATGCCCCCTCGAGCGATTTCATGGATTCCCTGTATATGGTGCGCTCGATTAAGGTACATCACAACAAAGACTTCCTGATCTAGCAATTCAAACTTGGGGCTTAGCGCCATGTAGGCAGATTGACTAGAGGTAATCACAGAACAATAATTAGCATGCCAGAAATTTCTTCGACCCAAAACATAGGCCGCATAAATTTTAAGCTTAGCCTCACCGAGTTCGAGGGGATTATGAAGCTGATCAAAGAATTCCTTTTGATCTATACCTAGCCAGCTCAAAAGCTGGCTATTACTTACTGCGTTCCAAGCATGAAGTGTTGTCTTTGAGGACGATTGCGTCATTAATGCAATTTCAGCAAAGGAAGTGTTTCTGTGGTTGTAGGATAATAAAGGATAAGCACAGAAAACTCATTGCGTATAGATTCCGTCGGAATGGATGTCGTAGAATGACTAATTTTCTCTTGATAAATAATCTGACCCAAAGAGTTGACTACTTCTAGTTTTGTCCATGGACGAGAGGCGTTGATTTGCCAAGCATTGTCAGATGGGTTAGGATATATTTGAATACTAGGACGGTCTACCTGAGAAAGAGCAGTAGCTGTCTGCTTTTCAACTACGCGCAAGGTGTCGGGAATAAAACAACCGATTTCTAGTGTGCCATTGACAAACTGTATATGGGTTTCCTGAAAGCCTAGTGGAATAAACAATTCTTGATTACTAGCTTTTTTAACCACCTCGTCTGGTGTCACAATTACAATTTCGGCAAAAACCCCTGAACCTGTTACTTGAGTAGTTGTATTCTGCGACAAGGCAAAGTCTAGGTTGCCTTCGAGTGGGTCTCTTCGTTGAATAGATATCGTAGATATTCCTTCCTCACCCATCCAGCTTGGCGGAAAAGTGGCCGTCAAGCTTCCTTTGTTTACAAAGGTCGACGTATCTAAATTCAGTTCTAGCGCGACGCCTGATGCTGCCTGCGAAGGTAGATCCAAACCAATTCCTATAGTTACTGAGTCACCAAAGAAGACTGAGTCCGGCCTTACAAAATAGAATTCATATGGACAGTTTTGTTGACCAGAAAATAATTTCTCGCTGTTGTGAGAAGCCCTGTAATTCTGCAAGAAGGCATCTGCATCCGCAGAGTCGAGTACTCCATTACCATTACAATCAGCATTTTTTAAATTTAATCCAGTAACTGTAGAATCCAACCAATCATCTGATGAATAGCCAACCCAATCAATATTTTGTTCTAACGTGCGTCTGGGTATACCCAAAGAAGAAAATTTTGGTGCAAAACTCAAAAAATCAACAAACCCCACATCACCATCCCTATTTACATCACCAGCGAAGACTAATCCCTCCAAAGTGGGCGTTGCATGAAGGTGTCTAATAGTTGCTGGTATAACTTGCGATGTAAGCTTTATATCACCGATATTTTCTAATCGATAACTATATAAAGTAGTTATTTCATCAAGTTGACCAAGATTTGTTACAAGTTGAAAATAAAGCGTATTGTTCTCAGTAGACAAAGTAGCTGCATTTTTGGGCATCATAACAAGTGATGGTGATACAACAGGCACGATGTACTCCAAATTTTGATTTCCTGCAGTGTCGATACTAAATACAACTATCTCACCTGACGCCTTCTGTCCAACACCAACAAGCCTGTCTACGGAATCGTGGTAAAATATTTCTGCATAGGTAAAATATAAAGGATTGGATATGGAAAACTGGCTAGTCGTGAGCTGATCAACATCAAGAGATCCCACATATGGACCAACCACAGAACCAAGAGTAGCTGTGTCATAATAATAGAAATACGCTACATCATTTGATTGGCTATATGCCGTTGTCCTTGTTGACGTTGGATCAAAACAAGCAAGCAATGCACTGGGGCCCGATGGTATGAGCTGGCTCTGGTTCGGGTAAATAAATGAATTAATAGAATCCGCACTAATCGCAACAATATTATCCTTATTTAGCGAATAGAAAAACTCATCAAAAGTAGACATATTTGGCATGGATAAATAACCCGCTGAGCCCGTTTGGAGAGAGGGTATTGAAACGCTATAGTTTGGATTAATTATGTTATCATTTATGAACATGTAAGCATCCGAATATGAATTAGTTCCCAGTGGTCGTGCTGGATAAAAAATTCCTTTATTAGTAATGGATTGGGCCAAGGCAAGGGTATCTAATCCGGGGATACTCTGTAAGTAAAGATTACCGTTGTACGCATCTACCGAATAATAGCCCGACAAGATGGTATTTCCTGTGTCCACAAATCCACCCAAAGGAATTCTATTCTCTAGAAATTCTGTTTGTGCGATTCCATTGGAAAGAGAAAAAAACCACAGAATAGCGCTTAAGGATGATATGTAAATTTTACCCATATATCCAATGTACGGAAGAAGCTAAATATTATTACTTAAAGGGCTTACAAATAATAAAATTTGTGAGCGTTATATTCATCTTATTTTGTAGTTTTCAGTTGATATTCAATTATATACAAAAATATTTGTGTGGAAAATTCAAAGCTTTTTAATGTATACCGCAGCCTTAGTAAGCAAGAAGCTAAGCGATTTTATCGCATGGTTCAAAGCTCTTATCTAAAAGAGCATCGAATCCTGCGACTAATTAGTTACATGATAAAGTACCATGACCAGTGGGATAAAACAAAGTATTGGAAAAAAGACAGAATCTATTATGCTGTCTTCGGCAAAGACACCACCTACAACGACTTAAAGCTTCGAGAAACCTATTCGGGCCTTTATGCTGAACTAAAGCGCTTTATCATGCAAGAGGAGCTAAAGTCGGATGATTTCTTTGCTCAACTTTATCTTGTTCGAAGCCTGAGAAAACGAAAAGCCAATAAGGCCTATAATGCAGAACGGGGTAAACTCCAAGAGCGGCTTAACCAACATGGAGCGCAAGACGCAGAATTTTATCAAAAGAGTTTCCTAGTCGCCAAAGAGGACCGATTACACCACGGACAGCAACACCTTCGTGTATTTGACAAAGCCCTACAAGAAATGCTTGATGCCCTTGATGCCTTCTATTTTTCACTCAAGCTTAGAGAAAGTTGTGAAATGCTCAATCTCGAGCGCATCCAGGGAAAAGAATACAAAAGACCCTTTCTCGATGACTTGGTTGCCCTCTTAGAACGGGAAAACTCAGAACAAGGCTTATCGAAGTCAGTGGAAGTTTATTTGACTATTTATCGCTCCTTAACCGAAGGGGATGAAGTCTATTTTGATCGTATGGAAGGTCATTTAGAGCGCCTAAAGGGCATCTTTACCGAAGCCGAAAGACGCGGGGTTTTTACCTACATGCTCAATTTTTGTATTTCTAAAGTAAACCAAGGGCAACAGGCCTATTATCCCAAGCTGCTCGATTTGTATTTATTGGGCGTTGACAAGGGGTTGATTCTTGACCAGGACAGCCTTCACCACAATCACTATAAATCGATGGTGACCATTGCTATTCGAATGGAGCGATATGAACTGGCCGAAACCATCCTCGAAGACTATCGCCACTTGATTCATCCAAGTTGGCAAGAAAATGCATACTTCTTAAACCTGTCTGATATTCGATTTGCCCAAAAGAAGTACGACCTCGTCCTTGACACCTTAAATCGAGTAGAATTTACTGACGGACGGATGGCCGCTTCGGCGAAAAAGACTCAGCTTCAAACCTATTATCATCTCAAAGAAGAAACCAGCCTACCCTATCTGATCAATGCCATAAAAATATTCATCAAACGAAACAAAGAGCTCCCTGAAATGTATAAAAAGTACTATCTAAATTTTGTTAAAGCCTTCCAACGCTTAGTCGATATTGACTGGAAACAGGACTATGTGGGCCACGACAAACTCATTGAGAAAATGCTTCAAATCCACGCCTATGTCGAAGATAATCCTATGTTTGATAAGGTTTGGTTGCGCAGCCAGATCATTCGGTTAAACAACGAATTGGGGCTATCGCTCAATTTTGAGCGCCCAACGCCTTCGTAACGTATTGTTTCTTGTAGATTGCATAGACATTAATAATGAGCATAGCAGGAAAAAAATTTGCCGTTATTGGCGCTGGTATTGTAGGAAGCGCGCTGGCCTTATGGTTAAACAGCGAGGGGGCAATGGTGTCAGTCTATGAGCGCCGCAACGCACAAGCCTTCTTGAAAAAACCCAAAATTCAAAAAAGAAACATCAACCTTGCTTTAAGTCACCGCGGGCTTAAAAGCCTTAACCTTCTTAAACTGAAAGATAAAATCATGCCCGTATGCTGTCCCATGTATGGAAGAAGAATTTATCCTTCGGTTGAAGGCCCCGCGTTTTTCCAGCCATACGGCCTTCCTCACCAAGCCATTTACTCTGTGTCCCGATTTGACCTCAACCTAATGCTTCACAGCGCACTCGAGGCAGCCAACTCTATTAAAGTACTCTATAACAATACACTGAATGCAGAGGATCGTGGTTTGCTTGTACAACTAGAAAATCAGTTCGACGGAATCTTTTGGTGTGATGGCATACATTCAATTGGAAGAAACATTCTTGAGGGGTTGGGCTACGTTACCACCAAGGTAGACAAGGCCAGTTATGGTTATCGAGAAGTGCCACTTAATGGCCCATTGATTAAAAACAAAGAGGCTCAGGCTCTGCATATTTGGCCACGGGACAAAAGTATGCTTATTGCCCTTCCCCAGGCCGAAGGCCACTATGCCGGCACCTTATTTGCGCCCTTTGTTGGAAGTGGTGGGCTAGATAGTACAACAAATCAAGAAGATTTCCAACACACAATACAAACAATTTATCTTGGAAAAGACTCTCCATTTTCCCTCACTGACACCCCCTTGATAAACCTCCCCGCCTCTTGGCTTAAATCCGTCAATGTTGGCCCATGGAATTATGGCAAACACCTCTTACTTGGAGATGCAGCTCATGCCATTCTTCCCTTTTATGGCCAAGGAATGAATGCTGGACTAGAAGATGTCTACGTTTTGTCTGAAATAGCGACCGACAACAAGAGCCCCGACGAAATTTTTTCCGCCTTTTACGCCCGCCGCAAAATTGATGGCGACGCTATAAAAACACTGGCAGAAAGAAACTATTGGAACATGAAAAATGGCACAGTTAACAAAGAGCAGCTTTTGTATAAAAAGTTTGAGCAATTTCTTTTAACACGCTTTCCCAATGAATTTAAGGGACAATACCAACGCGTCAGTTTTGGAGATGAGCCCTATCATAAAGCGCTTGACAACGGCGATAGAGTCTTTGCTAAATGTCAAGTATTCTTAAGGAATTTTAGCCGGCCTGAGGATTGGGTTGCGCCAGAAGCAATAACCGCGTGTAAATCACTGTTAACATCATTTCATGCGGACTAAAACCTATTATGAATCCTATGATAGAGCAATTGATGCTTTGTCTCAAGCACTAGGCGTAAACACTGCCTATGCTTGTCTAATGCACCAACGCAACATTAAGACTGTCGAAAAGGCCAAACACTATTTAAACCCCGTAAAGGAACAACTCAAGGATTTTTCCTTATTAAAGAACAGTCACAAAGCGGCAGACTACTTGGAGCACCACATACAATCAAAACACCGTATTATGTTATATGGAGATTATGATGTCGACGGCACATCATCCATTGCATTAATGTATCAAGCTCTAAGACTTGTCATGGCTGAAGACCTGATAACAACCTATTTCCCTGACCGCAGGGAAGAGGGTTATGGAATCTCTAGCAGGGGCATTGAGCACGCCATTCAAAACAACATATCCCTTGTTATTGCCGTTGATTGTGGAACAAAAGATTTTGATAGTGTTCAATTGGCGCGTGATCATTCGATAAATGTTATTATCTGCGATCATCATGAAGTGGGAGAAGAACTTCCCAACGCGATTTACGTCAACCCAAAGCAGAATAACTGTGAATATCCATTTAAGTCGTTAAGTGGTTGCGGGGTGCTCTTTGGCATGCTGCACCATTGGGCAAAAACCTATCATCCAATGCTTGATATTTTTCAATTCGTCGACTATGTTGCCATAAGCATAACCTGTGATATGGTATCGCTAGAGGAGGATAACCGCGTGCTTGCCAGCCTAGGAATTGAAGCCATGAAACAAGGAAACTTTTCCGCGCCTAACATCTCTCGACTTATTGGAGATCGCTACATTGATGAAGAGAGTCTCACATTTTACCTTGGGCCTAAGATTAATGCGGCTGGGCGGTTGCAATGTGCAGACATAGCACTAGAGGCCCTGATAGGGGATGATGTTAACCTGGTAAACCAGTTGAATAAGGAAAACTCTAAAAGACGAAGCCTTACCCAATCGATGACAAAAGAAGCGCTGGCCCATATTCATTCCCCTCAATATCCCTATCCGAACGCATCCCTTGTGTGGCTGAAAAAAGGACATAGTGGAGTGGCTGGGCTTGTTGCCTCTCGACTTGTTGAGGTCACCCAAAAACCCGCCATCGTTCTCTGTGGCGAAGAAGAGACCACCGGATCTGCAAGAAGCGCTGGGAACCTCAACCTATACAATCTTATTAAGGAAAACGATCATCACCTTCTTCGATGGGGCGGACATAATGCAGCGGCAGGAATGTCATTAAAGCAATCATCGGTTGAGTCCTTCTTTATATCCATGAATGATAGCATTGCTGGAGTATCGTATGAATTAGAAAAAACCAAAATAGATTGTGCTGTTTCGTTTGCCTCAATCACCCCGGCCTTTTGCCAAAACTTGATGCGTTTTGGGCCATTTGGCGTGGGTAATCCTTCTCCTGTATTTTGCGCTGACGGCATAACACTCAAAACCAATGGACTTCGGGGCCTTGGCTCCTCTGGTAACCACTATCGCCTGACACTTTGTGATCCACAAGGAAATCAACGCGATGCTTTGTATTTCAATGCCCCCAAAAACCTTCAGGAAATCATCAAAGGTCCATTTTGCCTTGTGTTTGGCCTAAAGCCCAATCTTTGGAGAGGAGTATTGTCTTGGGATATAGTGGTAAAAAAAATATGGGTAGAATAATTATTATAAGCTCATTGATATTGTCTTATACTATACCAATTGATTCCATATGCTTTCCTTGGATTATTGCGATATTCACAGTATGAGTAATATAAAAGAGTTTGTTGTACTTGTTGATGACCAGGATAATGTCTTGGGCACCATGGAAAAAATGGACGCCCATAAACAAGGTTGTCTGCACAGAGCAATAAGCGTATTACTTTTTGACCAAGACCACCGCATGCTCCTACAAAAAAGAGCTAGCACGAAGTATCACTGGCCAAATATTTGGAGCAACGCTGTATGTAGCCACCCGAGAGAGGGTGAGACCTATTCGGCCGCTGCACATCGAAGGCTACCTGAAGAACTTGGAATTACAGCCGACCTGGAATGGCAGTTTTCCTTCATTTACAAAGCGACCGATGATGTAAGTGCATTGCATGAACACGAGTTGGACCATGTGTTCTTTGGACAAATTGAGGAAGCGCCTTCTAATGTAAACCCTAAAGAAGTCGGCGCGGTTAAGTGGATTGAAAGGGAATCTCTTGAAAAGGAAGTTGCCTACAACCCCGATCAATATTCTTTCTGGTTTAAAATCATTCTCCAAGAAATAGAGCAACGAAACCTTTGGCCTTCGTAATGAGGGCTGTCATTTAATCGTGAGCGCGCCTCATTATGATAGATGTATCTATAATCATTGTAAACTACAACGTCAAGCAGTTTCTGCTTCAAGCGCTCGATAGTGTATATAAAAGCCAAGGGGTAGAGTTTGAGGTATTTGTTGTAGATAACAACTCTACAGATCATTCTATGGAAAGCGTTAAAGAGCTCTTCCCCCGTGTTCAATGTATTGAAAACAAAAAAAACTTTGGATTTGGTCGGGCAAATAATCAGGCATTATCTAGAGTAAAAGGAAAGTATGTCCTATTCCTAAATCCCGATACCATTATTGAAGAAAATACTTTAATAACATGTTTTCGGGCTATGGAATCCTGTGAAAATCGAGGTGCTCTTGGTGTCCGAATGGTGGATGGGCAAGGTAAATTTCTTCCTGAATCGAAGCGTGGTCTACCCACCCTGTGGTCGTCTTTATGCAAATTTGCTGGATTGTATAAAATTGCCCCAACATCTTCATGGCTAAACGACTACTATGCCGGGCATCTCCTAGAGCACGAAAACAATAAAGTCGATGTGTTAACGGGTGCCTTCTTTTTTGGAAAAACAGAACTAATCCAAAAAATAGGGGGATTTGATGAAGACTTTTTTATGTACGGCGAGGACATTGACCTCTCATATAGGGTGCAGCTTGAAGGAAAGGATGTATTTTATCTGGGTGGGACTACTGTAATTCATTATAAAGGAGAAAGCACAAAAAAAAGAAGTTTTAACTACGCCTTAAGCTTCTTTGATGCTATGGGAATCTTTGCGGAAAAACACACCTTTCGTCAGTGGCCAAGAATCATTAAAAGCTTTATACGTAAAATATTTCAAGGGATGGCCCTTCTTTTTTATATGATTAAAATCACCAAGCGAATAATTCCAGCTCTTGCTGAATTATTGTTGATATATGGAAGTTTTTTTAGTGTATCAACTCTCTATGCTCGTTACATAAAACCAGATATTGATCGATTTCCCAATGAGTTTTTATTAGAATTTTTACCCGCCTACAGCATGGTTTATTTTCTGAGCCTTTTATTTAGTGGGTCCTATGCCAGACACCATTCGCTACGAAGCTTCATTGCCGGAAGTGGAATAGCCCTGCTTACCATAACCTTTATATATGCTCTTTTGCCTGAGACACTTCGTTTTTCTCGCGGATCCATTATTGCGGGCTGGGGTGTGGCATCCCTCCTCGGATTAGCAATCCGCAGCAGTGTAGAAGTACGAAGGCGTAGGCAAAATAAAAATAGAAGCCAGAAAGCTCTTTTTGTTGGAAACCCGTCAACTTTTAGGTCTTTTCAAGAGACTTCAGTCTATGGCAAAAGTGCTATTCAAGTCAACTTATCGGATATTCTTGGGATTGAGGATTTAGCCCAGATACATGAAGCTTCAAAAATTGTATTATGTGCTGAATCTATACCATCACGCACCATGATTGAGTCCATCGGCTTTGTTGGTGGAAGAATTCCCTGTTATATCTATCGAAAAGGAAGTGACTCACTTGTTGGTAATTACCATAGAAATCGTTCGCGAAAAGAATTAGAAGAACCTATAGAGTTAAACTTAAACCTTATACGATACAGGGCATATAAAAGACTTACGGATATTTTAATTAGTTCGTTTATTCTTTTACTTGGATTAACCATAATTCCTCTTCTGGCCCATCACAGAAGAAAAAAACTAGCATGGGCCCTCGCTGTGATTTGGGGTAAAAAAACATGGGTTGGATATCACAAGCCTCACAGCATTGGCCTGCCAGCGGTTAAAGAGGCATGGATGACCTGTCTACTCATAGGGGGAAAGGCAGAGGAGGGTGCAACGGAAGAACAAATCGTTACTTCTAACCTGCTTTATGCTAAAAACTATCACCCCCTGGATGATCTGAGAGCAATACTGCGCAAATACTCTCCAGATACTACTTAGACCCGTACTGAAAAAGCTGGTTAGCTATTATCATTTCTTCTACACCTTTTGGAACCGAATTTTCCCAACCTGAATCTCCTTGTTGAATGGACTTGACAATATCATCAGAAAAAATGGTCAGCACGTCAGGGTTGAGGGCCTCAATCTCAATGAGCGCTTTGTTGCCCAACAAAAAGTCGTGCAGTGCTCGTGTTGAAGGTGGTGGCAACATCGTCGAAGCAGTATAAGTTTGAGCATTTTCAGAGGCTTGAAATGGATATACCCAAAAGCTGCCACCATGCCTAAACACTCTGCCATAATTATGCATTATCGATAACTCTCTACCCTCATTGGCCGCACGCTCATAGATCTCTAACAAATATTTTACACCAACAATAAGCCCCTTGTGAGCAACTCGACATTCATTGAGATACTTGACCAATTCATAGTGATATTCAAAATCTGAGATCATGACATAGTGCCCTTGAGAAGATAAAATATCAGCACGGTCAAGGAAGTCCTGTTCATGGTCTTCTATATCAGCTTCTGTTTGAAGAAGCTGCAGCGTCATTTCGGCCAAACGAAAAACATCGCATTCCTCTACGCCCTTCTTTGATTCGCAAAATGAGCGCACCGCTGAATCAAACATATCTGCCGTAACCTTGGTAAGTGGTCTAAATCGCCCCCTCAGCGCAAAAATATTTTTATTGTACAATAGATCCTTGGGCTGATACACCTTGCCATCTGGACCGAAAATCGTAGCCTTAGTAAAACCCATTTTCACAAGTAATAAGCTGACAATTCGAACATCGACCGAGGCAAAACAAGGACCCGACAAACGAATAAGGTCAATTTCAAGAAGATCTGTGCTCAAGTCTTGCTTCACAGATTCAAGAAAGCTAGCAATATCTACTCCATGATGATAGCATGCCCACAACAAATTGACCCCTAACTCCCCAAGTACACGCTGTTGGAGTATTGTGTTATTGTCATGTAGCCGTACATGCAAAATAATGTCACTCGGCGGGCTATTGGGTTCTAGCTGAAAACGTACACCCATCCACCCGTGCGGCTTATTACTTCTAGAATAGTTTAATGTGGTTACTGTATTGGCAAAAACAAAAAAACAGCGGTCTTTATATTCCTCTTGGACTAGGCGCTCCTCAAGGAGGTTGTATTCATGGTCTAGCATTTTTAGGCACCGCGATTCGCTAACATATCTGCCTCCTTCTTCAGATCCATATATATTATCAGAAAACACCATGTCATAGGCCGACATAGACTTTGCTATAGTTCCACCTGCGCCGCCCACCTTGAAAAAGTTTCTAGCGACCTCTTGCCCCCCTCCTATCTCAGCAAAAGACCCATAAATTGTTGGATTCAGGTTTATGGCAAGAGCCTTTTCTCGAATGGTCGTTGGGTTTTGTGTATTCATTGAGTTGTTATAGGGATTGCATAGTGTTAAAGCCCTCTAATAAGTCAGCAACCCGACGCACAAACTGTCCTCCAAGAGCTCCATCCACCAATCTGTGATCATAGGTATGGGATAAAAACATCTTATGTCGTATGCCTATTTGGTCACCCAAAGGTGTCTCAATTACGGCGACCTTTTTTTGTATTGCACCCACTGCTAAGATGCCCACCTGGGGCTGGTTAATAATTGGCGTTCCCATTACATTTCCAAAACTCCCCACATTGGTCACCGTGTAGGTTCCCCCTTCGATTTCAATAGGTTTTAGGTTGTTGTTTCGTGCTCGGTTAGCCAAATCATTTACGGCCTTAGTCAATCCAAGAAGGCTCAATCTGTCAGCATCCTTAATCACAGGGACAATTAGATTTCCTGAAGGAAGTGCTGTCGCCATCCCAATATTAATCGACTTGTGTAAAATGATATGTTCTCCATCTAATGAAGCGTTTACATAAGGAAAATCTCTTAGGGCCTGAGCAACGGCTTGTAAGAAAATAGGTGTAAATGTTATTTTTTCTCCCTCTCGGCGCTGGAAGTCTCCCTTAATGTTATTCCTCCAATCCACTATTTGGGTGACATCGGCCTCAACAAATGAAGTAACATGGGCAGACGTTGCTTTGGAGTGGACCATGTGTTTCGCAATGAGCTTTCTCATTCGATCCATCTCTACAATTTCTACCTCTCCACTAAATGATGGTGGGGCTGGAGGTGGGGATTTATCCGCTTCTGACTGCATTGCTGGCTGAACTACAGGTTCTGTTGCAACTTCTTTTTCTTTAAGCGGTTGAGCAGGTTGGGAAGGGGCCTTCTCAGGTGCGGAACGAGAAGAAAGGTAAGCGAGAATATCTTTTTTAGTAACTCGACCCTCTTTACCTGTGCCTGGGATAGCGTCTAGCTCTTGTTGGCCAATACCCTCAGCTTGCGCGATTTTTCGAACAAGTGGAGAGTAAAATCGTCCGCCGCCATTTACTTGAACCGACTCAACCGCTACTGTAGCTTTTTCAGGAACATAAGGAACAATTTCTTCCTCGGGCTGTGCAGCTACCTCTGTGGTTTTGACCTGGCTCTCCATATCACTTGAATTGCTTTCGGTCACATCACCTTCTGTAGCAATTACACAGAGAATTTCACCTACCTGGACCACATCCCCTTCGTTGTGGGGTAGCTCAACGATAACCCCCTCAAATTCAGAAGGAACCTCGGAGTCTACTTTATCTGTGGCTATTTCGGCAATCGGCTCGTCAAGTTCTACGGAGTCACCCACACCCTTAAGCCAAGTTAACACAGTTGCTTCTGTTATACTTTCTCCCATTTTGGGCATCAATTGCTGCCTATTTGCCATAGTGTTAAAATTACCCTTAATACTGAGATAAAGATATTCTAAAGTTTGTGGTTGAACAAACCATTACTGCGGTTAAGCCTCAAGAGAGCCTTGCAAGGCAAGACGAATCATATTGAGGGCCAATGTAGTCGTTAGCGCAATATTCACCTGTCTATCTGTATGAAGCCTAAACTTTTTGTGGTAGGTTATTTCATTGTGGCACAACGCTATATGCACAGTGCCCACCGGTTTTTTAGGGCTACCTCCGTCTGGGCCGGCAATTCCGGTTACCGCAAGCGCCATATCTGCACCAGAATTGGCCTTAGAACCCTCGGCCATTGACCTTGCCACCTCTTCACTCACCGCTCCAAAAGAATCTATAAGGTCTTTTTTAACATCAATTTCCTTGTGCTTCCATTCATTAGAGTACACGACATGTCCACCCAAAAGGTATTGACTCGATCCAGGGTGTTTTACCAATGTAGCCAGAATATTGCCCCCTGTGCAACTTTCGGCAAGCGCGAGCTTTACTCTATGCTCAATAAGTATATTATGCACCACGTAAGAAAGGGTTGTATTTTCCTTAGCAAACACCAAGTGCCCCAAACACTCCTCAATGGACCGGGCAATCTTTTTGCTCTCCTGTTTTAGTTTATTTGAGCTGGTAAGTCTTAGGCGAACTCCCTGAAGCGAGGGCAGATAGGCCAAATCCACCCCCTTTGGCATACTTTTCTCAATACTTTCAAGCGCTACAGATAGGCTTGACTCCCCTTGGCCAGCAGTCATAATCCATTGAACAAATAGGGGTTCCACATCATATCGCGAACGAATGCGGGGCAAGACCTCTTCCTCCATAATGATTTTCATTTCGTAGGGCACTCCCGGCAGAGATATAATAGCACCTCGGGCGTGGTCTACCCAGGTTCCCACTGCGGTCCCTTTAGAATTGGGTAGTATTTCTGACCCTTCACATACCCATGACAACTTTTCATTAAGCGCAACAACCTGTTGACCCCTCGGTGAAAAATGTTTTTCGAGCAAATTGGCTAAGCCTTCATCTCGCACGAGTGGTCTTTTACAGAACCCTGCAATTGCCTCACGTGTCTTATCATCTTTTGTTGGACCTAATCCGCCGGTCAAAATGACCACTTCTGCCTTATCTAGAGCAACTTCGAGAGCCCATTGTATGTCAGAAAGGCCATCTCCTACATTAATACGGGCACTAACAATTACTCCGATTTCAATCAATTCTTGAGATAACCAGGTAGCATTTGTGTCATCTATATTGCCATAAAGAAGCTCATCCCCAATTGTTACTAAAGCACACTTAATCATAAAATCCCTTAAAAATCATCAAAACTTCCTGGAGGTTTTTGACGGCTTAATTTTAAAAATTGTAATACATCGCTTAATACCCTTAACTCAATACTATAGGTTTGACGTGAAATTGGATAGGCTGTCCAATTAAAACTAAGCGACCAGCAGTGAAGGTCGCGCATCACCCGAACATTGGTAAGCGTTAAATCTCTGTTTCTGAAGTCATATCCCGTTGTGGCCACAATCTTCCATTTTGGAGTAATGTTTACACTACCGTTCATAGACAAGCTTTGAGTAAATAGAATTGTGTCAGGATTGTAGGATATGCCCGTTTGCCTATTTAGATTATATCTCATAGATAGGGTCCAGGGGATGTCAAAGTCATAATATGCATCCATATTAGCGAGATAGTACTCGCGCTCACTCATGCTTCCAGCGCTTTCCGGAAGATTCTTTTCCTGCTTTGGTTTGCCTTTTAAATCAAGATTGAGCGATAGCTGGCTATTTGTCAATCGAAATAGGCGCCTAGATGTAGCCCAATAAAGAGTGTTTATTCTCCTGTTGTTTGTATCTACTGCATAAGGATCAAACGTATTTCTAAACTGGATGCGAAAGTATTGGCCAACCTTAGTTTGAAGATTTACCGTTAGTGGACTAGAGCGAAGCGAATCTGCTGTAAAATTGTAGCTCCAATCCAGGTTTAGCTGCTCTAAAAGGGGAAGATTTGCAAGGTTTTTATAAGGCATGCCCGCTCGTTGAGAGGACCCACAATAAGTTGCCGAAGAATCCTTAGAGGGCT
Organism: Saprospirales bacterium; assembly: GCA_002708985.1. GTDB lineage: Bacteria > Bacteroidota > Bacteroidia > Chitinophagales > UBA8649 > UBA8649. Next base: position 34,490 of record PAPS01000017.1, read on the forward strand.
TGCACACCTTCATATCAAAAGTGTTATTGATGGCAATTCGAAACAAATTGCTCCCACCCCTTCCTGGCGCACCCCCATAAATACTTGATAATATAGAATATGGATCATAGGTCACCGTATTGCCTGTTGATGTATTGAGATATTGGCCGTAATAACCCCACTTCTCTTGACCAAAATCTGGGCGATAAGTATACGAGACGCTTGGTTTCATTACGTGACGGATAGCCCTTAATCGTTTAGATTGAGAAATGTTAAAAATCCCAGTAAGTACCGTATTGGCCGTTAAACTAAAATCAAATGATCGGATGGCCTGAAAGCCAGCAACCGTGTCAACAAACACTTGATTAAACAATGTATCTACTTCGCCCGAGGGAATATCCACAAAGACCGTGTCTTGAAAACGCCGTGTCGACGTTTGGGGGTACCACTTTTCTACATATGAAAAACGAGGACTGACATTGATGTGTTTAAAAACAGGAAGGTTAATATCCGCACTCGCATTGTGGCGAATTCCATATTGTATACTTTCCGTAAACTGGGGAGTGAACAATAGAGAATCAAAAGAGGTTGCCGAGGCTTTTCCCCTCACACTATAGGTAAACCCCAATCGTTTGTACCATGGAGTTTTTCCTAGGTTTTTCTTGGTAGATATATTGTTAAAGGGCGTGAATCGACTGACCGCAAATGTTACTTCAGGAAGTATAAAACTTATTCTGCCCGTCTGAAGATTTTGATCGTGACGTGCTTGTATACTAAGATTATAAGGCTTCCCTGTAAATTTTCTGCTGTAACTCAGACGACTTGTTAGCGCGACCTCAAGCAATTGGTTCGTCGTCTGGAGGCTATTGTTGTTATAGGAGCGCGTGGATCCAGAAACATTGGCGGAAAACGATGAGTTCGGGCGTGCCTTGGGGTCCATTTGGTGTGACCATGTCAGGCGTACATCATGACTTGGTTTACTATCTGGTTGGTCAGGGTTGGCCGAAGGAGTGAGAAAATATGACCACTGAAGTCGGCCATTCCTCTTATAACGCTTTTTATACTGAACATCCGTATTTAGACCAAAGAGTCCTCGGGAATAAAGGTCGGCTGTTGTAGTCAATGTAAACCCATCGTTAAGGGCCCAAAAATACCCGCCGCCCTTGAGAAAAAAACCAGCATTTGGCGCTTCGCCGGGTTCAGGAAAAATTACTCCAGAACGCCTTCCCTTGGTGTTTGGAAAAAGAGCAAAGGGAAGTCCTAGTGGTGTGGGAACTTCTGAGACGTGTAACAAAACTGGACCAGTATAAACCCCTCGTTCAGGTACAACTACACTGCGATTGGCTTGAAGGTGAAAATGAGGATGGTCACGATTGGTGCAGGTTGTATATCGAGTAGAAATACCATAGATATTTGTTGTGCTATCGCGTATAGCAACCTTACTTGAAAGTGTTGCCCCCTCGTGCTCTGTATAGGCTTCATAAATTATTCCGCGTTCTCTTTCAATTTGATACACCATTTTCTTGGCTTCAAAATCTTGGTCACCGGTGGTGAAATGCGGTATCTCTATCGATTCGCCCGCGCTATCCAAGACAGCCTCTGCGTATACCTCTGCATCTTCTCTATCGTACACAACGTAGCCGGCTGCAAGACTCATATCGTCATGAATTATTTCAGCCTCGCCATAGAGATAAAGCTTTTTATCCTCAAAATTGTATACCGCCGAATCCCTCGCCTCGTATTGCACTGGGTTTTCAAGTGCCGCGGATGCGGGAGATGACCCATTCTCATTGCCCTGAGCCAATAGATCTGCACCCCCTATCAAAGTGGCCGAAAAGTAGCACAAACGCACGATGAACTGTATATTTCTTAGCATCCTCAAAAGAAAGATTGGCATTATTTTCGAATAACGAAGGTAGCTTCAACAAATTTAGATGTTCACGCCTAAACAACGACAATTAATGCTAAAGGTTGTCCTTTTCCATGTTCTTAGCACACCCTTTATCCTAAGCGGACAAATACAACACGTTGTCTTGGACGCAGGTCATGGAGGAAAAGACCCAGGCGCTGTGGCATTTAATACACAGGAAAAAGATGTTGCCTTGTCGGTTACATTAAAGGTGGGAAAGCTCATTGAAAAACACCTATCAACTGTTGAAGTATCTTATACCAGAGAGACTGATAAGTTTGTCGAACTTTTCCAAAGAGCTAAAATTGCCAATAGCAAGGAGGCTGATTTTTTTATAAGCATACATGCCAACGCCGCAAGTAACGAAAGTGCTCGTGGAACAGAAACATTCGTGTTAGGTTTGCACAGGAATGATGCAAACCTTGAGGTTGTCCGGCGAGAAAATGCAGTCATAAGTCTAGAAGGGGGATATGAACAGGAATATGTAGACATTACATCCCCCGAAGCACAAATATTACTTGAACTTCATCAACAAAACTATCTTGACCAAAGCATTCAGCTCGCAAGCCTTGTAGAAAAACGCTTCTTTAATCACGCTGGGCTTAAATCGCGAGGCGTGAAGCAGGCTGGTTTCCTGGTATTATACAAAACTTCTATGCCTAGTGTATTAATTGAGCTCGGCTTCTTAACTCACAGAGAAGAATGTGTTTTTCTTGCTTCAGAAACAGGCCAAAATATCTTGGCTGAAAGTATATTCTTTGCCTTTCGAGACTTCGTGGAAAAAAACGCCTCAGACAATAATGAGCGTGCCATCGACCACAATACCAAAAAGGAAAATGAACGAATGGACAACACAACTTCCATTGACTCAAGCACAACGTATAAAGTTCAATTGTTTGCCACGGGAAAAGAGTTGCCCGACAACCATGCTGTTTATTCCATTTTTAATTCCATCACCATCGAGACCATCGGATCCCTTTCGCGGGTCTTAACAGAAAGTACGCCGTCCAAAACCGAGGCGATTGGATGGATAGGGCAGGCTAAGGCGGCAGGATATGAAGATGCCTTCCTTGTCACCTATCTGAATGGAATTAGACAATAAAAAATAAATAGTCTTAAAGGATTTCTTAGTTTTAAATCTATGCATCGCGAAATAAAAGTTGGTCTATTTTTTTTAGTCGTCATCGCTATGGTCTTCGGTGCAATACAGTTTCTTAAAGGACGCGGTGTATTGCATATTGATCAAGAATTTACCGTGTATTACAACAATGTTCGCGGCTTGGCGCCTTCCGATAACGTGATTATCAACGGCCTTGTTGTGGGTAAGGTTTCTTCTTTAGAATTAGACAAGTACAACGGTGAAAGTGTGGTTAAGGTGGTTTTTACCCTTGACAACTCTATAGACCTGCCCAAAGGGTCGAAAGCAAAACTTGTAGGACCCGATTTTTTAGGGGAAACAAACATTGACCTCATTATGGGGAAAGAAACCTCAATGCTTCCGTCGGGTAGTGCGATTGAGGCGCAATATGACTCTACTATTTTTGATCAGTTAGCCAACGTCTCAGAAGGCATTGAGCCCATTCTTCAAAATGCTGACAGCTTACTTAGAAATATAAATAAACTTTTTGCCTCAACCATAACGGCTTCGGACATTACCCTAAATGGCTTAGTTAACGATATTGACCAACTTGTCAAAACCTATGACGTGCTTGGCCAAAAAACATCGATTATGCTTGACGGAAAAGGAGAACAAATCGGTCAAGTTTTAGCAAACCTCAATGGCATAACCATCAATTTGAAAAACCAAACCGATGTGTTGTCGGGAATATTACAAAATGTTGATACACTAACTACCAACCTGGCGCGCGTTGACTTTGACAATACCGTAAACCGTTTGGACGACGCACTTATAAGTATTAACTCTTTAGTTGACACCATTCAATATGGAGAAGGAAGCCTACAAAAACTAATCAAAGATGATGTTTTACATGAAGAGCTTTTAACCACCGCTCTGTCACTTGACTCCTTACTAACCGATCTCAAAAACAATCCTTCGCGATATGTGTCGTTTTCTCTTATAGAGCGGAAAGAGCGTCGCAAATAGTATGAAATGGTTGGTCTGTAATTTCTTATTGCTCTTATCCATTGGGTCACACCACCTCTATGCACAATCTAATGTACCTAGTCAAGATACTGCAGTCACTGACAGTGTCTATCTCCAGGCCTTTCAACAAATGCAGATTTTTCAAAGTGACACCAATACTCGATATGTATTAGTCGGAGATGTTATTCTTTCTGCCGACAGCAATTTGTTTTTTTGCGACAGCCTCATCTTTGATAGTGACATAGACTCTGGTATCATTCGTGCATACAATAATATTCAGGTAACCACCATAGAGGGTATCGTGATCACCTCTGACTCTCTGGTCTACTCATTACAAACTAGTTCGGGGCGGTTTCTTGGGCACTGCACGTATACCGAGAATCGTAAGCGAATCAAAAGCCCCTTTATATCCTTTAATACAGCTACTGGCCAGGGTCAGTTTGCTGGTGGGGGACAACTTAGGCAAGGGAATACTCGTATTCGAAGTAACTATGGAAACTATTCATCAAGAGGGGGGCGCTCAAGGCTAACTGGTGAAGTTGAAATTAGACAAGGACCAACCCTAATTCTTTCGAAGGACATTATATATAATTCTAAGACGGGGGCTGGTAAAATTTTGGACTCCACTGTAATTTATGAAGAAGACTTGACCATTTATTGCCACAAAGGCCAACTTGGTGGAGATGGGAAGCCATCGATTTTTGGAGAAGGAACGCTCTTTGTGTCTGGAAGTAAGATAGGGTGGTGTAACAATGCCCGATTCAACCCAGCAGATAGCGCAATAAGCCTTTTATCGGATTACCACATCTATGATACCATTGATAGTATTGGCATGTGGGGTGTTCTCGCTACGCTTGATGACAAGAATGGGTCTCTCTGGGGATATAACAGGCCGATGGTATACTCAATTAGTGGTCAAGACACGCTTTTTTTGGCAGCCGACACCATTTATGCCTTAAAAGATTCGACAGGGGTAGTAGACTCTATGGCTAAACCCACTCAGCTTTTTGGATGGGGGTCTGCCATGTTTTTTGGTCAAAATGAACAGGGTCAAGCTGACTCGATTCACTGGGTAAGTGCAACAGATTACTTGGCACTTGATGGCGATGTTGTGTTATGGAATGATTCCGTTGAGGTCTTGTCGGGAATGGGCAAATTAGAGACAGACAGCAATAACCAGCACAAACGAAAACTATCCTTTTGGGGAGGTGCTTTTTGGAGCAGGGCGCTAAAGCCTCGAGGTTTTTTTGATCAGGTAGCAGGAGACAGTCTGTTTATTATACTTCGCGATACACTCATTCAACAAATTGAAGTAAGTAATAATGCCCAGATTTTAGTTCTAATTGAGTCAGAAACTGACGGACTTTATGAAAACGGAAACCGGTCAGATGCCACCTACGCTCTCCTTCGACTTGATTCCCTGGGTGAAGTTCTTTCCATGCGGCTCGAAGATGGGGTGTTTGGAGATGTTTTCCCCATTATTGATGAAGCAGGAATAGCTCAACCTCCAATGCTTGATGCTTATCAAAGTAAGCGACACCAAAGGCCCCGCACTTATGTTGACCTCATAAGTAATCCAAAAAGAGTACCCCAAGACCCCCTTTTACTATACATGCGGTATTTTAATCAGTGGGCAAAATAGCCGAGGGGTCGGGAACCCACTCCCAATGTGTCCCATTCCAACGATACCCAGCATCTGTCCCGTCGGGCACATAATTATAAAGTGTTTCTTTTGCCGAATTGTGGATTGGGCTAAGGTGGCTGTATGTTATCATGTTCGATGATTCATCAACGGATAGTCTAAATATCGTCCCCTCTTTGTGTTCGAAAAATAGCCTCGTCGTAAGCGAATCCTGAGAAAAAACGTCCCCTTCTGCCACAACTGGCATGTCTTGTGGATACATAAATTGTGAGGCCCCAAAACTAACCTCTCCATCCTTAAGCACCAATACGTCCAATATTATAAAGTCACTAAGGCTATCTTTTCTATCGTAGCCCATGAGTAAATAATGGCCGTCATTGGGCCCTGCAGAGGCCGACACATTATAGTAAATTTGGCCATACCAATTGCTTCTAGAAAGAATTTCCTTAGTTCTGTAAGGATGCATATCGCTAGCATCAAATAGAGGAAGAAGCATACCAGGGCTTTTCCGCTGTTGTATTACGCCGAAATGCCTCACGTGATTGTCCGTTACAAAGAGTTCCCATGTAATAATTCGAAAAGAGCTATCGGGTGGATAGACCTCAAAAAGCCCAACAAGAAAAGAAGAAAAGTTTGTCGATAAATCAACGTCTGTCGCAAGGGCTCGCGCCAAAAGGGGTATAAAGGCCTTGTTCGCATTACTTCTTATATCTGAAGCACTTTCCGTTGCATTCACAAGAGCCCATTGTTCGGCAAGCAGCAGGTGTATACCACTCTCCTTGTCGTCCTGTGTGGTTGTGGGCGATTGGGCCACAAGGGGACTTACGCATACAAGCAGACAGATAATTCCTATGGCTCGACAGCACATCACCTCTCTAAAACGCATAAACCCGAAGTATTGTTATTCAACGCTTAGAGGGCCTCAATCACCATGGCGCTGGCTCCACCCCCCCCATTACAAATGCCAGCCAGGCCGTATCGTTTGCCCCTGCGTCGTAACTCAGAAACAAGGGCCATGACGATTCGACAACCCGAAACACCGATTGGGTGTCCTATGGAAACCCCACCACCGTTTACATTTGTAATATCGTGACTAAAGCCCATGGCTTTCATATTAGCCAACGCCACAACAGAAAAGGCCTCATTAATTTCTACTAAATCAATCTCTGAGGACTTAAGTCCCGCCTTGTCCAACGCCAATGGCATGGCTAGAGATGGAGTCATCGTGAATTGTTTAGGTTTTTGGGCCGCATCCGCATATGATACAATGCGTGCAAGAGGCTTGTGTGCTTCTATCCACTGATCGCTGGCCAATACTAAGGCCGCCGCACCATCATTAATGTTAGAGGCATTTGCTGCGGTAACGCTTCCTTCTTTATTGAAGACTGGGCGCAAGCTTGGTATTTTTTCAAAGCGTACCTTATCAATATCCTCATCCCGAGAGATCACTACAGGATCTCCTTTTCGCTGAGGAATTTCAATCGGAGCTATCTCCGAATCAAGCCATCCATTATTCGATGCTTCTTGAGCCCTTTTGTAGGAGGCAATAGCATATTCGTCTTGTGCCGACCGATCTAGCCCTTGCTCATCAGCACACAGATCTCCACAGACACCCATCATTGACCCATCATAGGGATCTTGAAGTCCATCTCTTACTATGCCATCTACAAGACTTCTGTTGCCATATTTAGCACCCCACCGGGCATCATGAGAATAAAAGGGGGACTGACTCATAGATTCCATGCCACCAGCTACCATTAAACTTCGATCACCAAGACGGATGGACTGACTTGCCATCATAATTGACTTCATGCCTGAGGAACAAACTTTATTAATTGTTGTGCACGGGGTAGACTCGGGTAATCCGGCAGAAAGAGCCGCTTGTCTGGCGGGCGCTTGACCGGCGCCAGCTTGCAAGACTTGTCCCATATATACCTCTTCAATGTCTTCTAGCTCAACAGATGCCCTAAGTACGGCATGTCGAATACTATGTGCACCAAGCTCTACAGCACTTAACTTAGACAAGGTGCCCCCAAAACTTCCAACAGGGCTTCTTGCCATGCCCAAAACATAAACATCTTTCATATTGAAAATTTAATATCCTTTGAAAGGCCTAAAGTACTTAAATTGCATGGAGAAATGCATAAATCAAAACCCGTTTCTCTTAGTGGCTATCTATCCCTTGGGGGATGTATCTTATTATGGGCCAGCATCATCGCCTTTACATCCCCTAGGCAATCCCTTATCCTAGACACTGCAGAAAACGGGGAAATTTGGCAAGGGAAAGACCTTTTGGCACCCTTTGCATTTGATATATTAAGAGACTCCACAGATATAAATCAAGATGTTTCCGAAATCAAGAGGCAATTTCCGATTCCTCTTTTTTTTAATGATTCCGCCTCTGTGCGCCAACACATTGCACTTTACAGTGTTGAGTTTAGTTTGTTGTTTCAAGAAGAAAAAAAACGTTTTTTAGATAAACTACTGCCAGCTCCAGATAGCTCTAATTCCAATATTCAGGGTGTGATAGGCGCCTTCTACGAATCTATGCAAAAAGAGGAAGTAGAAAAACAATATCCTTCCTCTGACAGCCTTTCCATGATTGGCTTTGGGCAGGAATATATAAGGTCTTACTATCAACAACACCCAATTATTTTAAGCCCTACGTTCTCTGTAGAGGGAGATTCTCGTTTTCTATTAAATAACAAAGTATTATCCTTGGGCCAACTTCTTTCCATAGCAACCTTTGAGGGTGAAGACGGATTCTTTGATCAAGAGATTCTTGACGGATTGCCCGGTTGGGGTTTGTTTTCCTCGAAAAATGAATGGTCCAAAGCCATGATGGAAAGTGCCCTACCCAAACACCCCCTGTTAACACTCGACATGGGAAAGTACAGGAAAAATAGTGCAGAGGTTCAACTGGATATACAACGGGCCATGCTTTCCATTGACTCTATTAAAGAGCATTATGAAAAAGGAGAATTGATTGTCGCCCAGGGTGAAAAAGTCGGCCCTGACCAAGTACAGGCCTTGGAAATATTACGAATAAAATCGAAAGACAGTTTATTGTCAGACGCTGAACTTTTTCGTATCGATCTTGCCAAATTTCTGCTCGTTGTTCTTATTTTATTTGGCGGTGGGGTAGCGGTAAGTAAGTCGGCGGCCAAGCAAGCCTTCAGTATTCGTCTAAACATTGTCACAACATCACTTATCGGCCTGTTTTGTTTAGCGGCCATTTTTACTGAGGTCTACATTCCTGAACACCGTTCTATAATACCGTTAGCTATTGCCCCTGTGGTAATCTTAGCTTTTTATGACAAGGAGTCGGCATTGATTGTGATTTTAGCAACTGCAGGGTTATCTTCCATAATTGTTGGCGATAGTTGGGCATTTCTTATTCGCCACCTAGTTGTTGGGGCTGGAGTAATCTATTGGGTTAAAACTATTCGATACTGGTCAGACTTTTTACGACTAAGTTTGCTTGTTCTCTTCATTAATGCCGGATTTGAAACTCTTCTTTTTATGTTGGGTGGTGCTGAAATCAGCATAGATGCACTATGGGTGCTCTCTGATGTAGCTGTTCAATCCTTTCTTACCTTTCTCGCCCTGCCCATCATCCTATTGTTTGAGAGACTATACGGTACATTGTCTGAACTACGCCTGGTTGAACTTTCAGATATAAATAAGCCCTTACTTAAAAAGCTTTCCAACGAAACGCCTGGCACCTTCCAGCACTCCTTACAAGTTGCAAACCTTGCAGAATATGCAGCGGAAACAATAGGCGCAGATGGGCTATTGGTAAAAGTTGGTGCGCTTTATCACGATGTGGGCAAAATGAGTGATCCTCAATTTTTTATTGAGAACCAGCATCCTGGTCAAAACCCGCACGAGCGGCTTGCAGCAAGAATTAGTGCACAAAAAATCATCGATCACGTTCCTCTAGGGTTGGAGAAAGCAAAAGAATATCGTCTCCCACAGGCACTTCAACAGTTTATTTTAACACATCATGGTGATAGCAGGGTCGAATACTTTTACCAAAAATCTTTACGAGACGATGATGAAACCAGAGAAAGTGATTTTAAATATCCTGGGCCGCCACCACGAAGCAAAGAAGAGGCAATACTCATGATGGCAGATGCGGCAGAGGCATCATCCAAGAGCTTAACATCCCCTAATGAAGAAAACATTTCAGCTATGGTTGATAATGTAATTGATAAACAGATGCAGGAAGGCCAATTTAGAGAATCCAAGATCACAATTCAAGAAATTAATCTGTGTAAGGCCGCCTTTAAATCAAGGCTTAACAATATTCACCACATTCGAATTGCCTATCCCCCTGAGAAGAAATAGTGATAATTATTAGCGGGAATCCTAGTATTTTGTTCCCTTGTAACCAAAAATAGTTGAGGCCCCTACCAGGAGGGACCTCAACACCGAACCAAAACAAAAACCAAAATTGTTATCCATTACTAAAAATGGACATCAGTAATACAACTGAAACGGTAAAAAAGTTTTTTAATCTTTCTCTTTATGCCAAGAATTTCTGAAACATCCGTTAATGCAGTGCTCGGCGCCCTAGACATTATCGACGTATTGTCAGACTACTTGACGCTTAAAAAGAGTGGGTCAAACTATAAAGCAAACTGCCCTTTTCATGACGAGAAAACCCCATCATTTATGGTTTCCCCCAATAAGGGTATCTACAAATGTTTTGGTTGTGGTAAATCTGGTAACGCCCTGCGGTTTGTCATGGATCACGAGCAGCTCACCTTCATTGAGGCAATAAAACTTCTGGGTAAAAAGTATAATATCGAACTCATTGAAGAAGCTCAAAGTCCTGAGCAAGTACAATTACTAAGCAAAAAAGAAAAAATGTATGTAGCCCTTGATTGGGCTAAAAACTTGTTTATATCAGTACTAAATCGTGAGGTTGATGGCAAGATTGCTCGAGAGTATGTCAAATCCCGGGGTATCAGTTCAAAAGCTCAAGAAACCTTTGGATTGGGGCTTTCCCCAAAAGGGTGGGATAGTCTATTTAAGGCCTCCCTGATACACAAAATTGATGAGAGGGTTTTGGTGGATGCTGGGTTAATTGTAAAGCGGGAAGAAAAAACGTTTGATTTCTTTCGAGAGAGACTAATGTTTCCAATCATTGATACAAATGGCCGAGTTCTTGGGTTTGGCGGGCGCGATTTGAAGGGTGACGGAAAGGGACCCAAGTACATCAATACCCCTCAAACCGATGTCTACGATAAAAGCAACGTCCTTTATGGGTTGTATCAAGCAAAACGAGCAGTTCGTGACAAGGACCGGCTTGTTCTAACTGAGGGGTATACGGATGTAATCGCCCTTCATCAAGCGGGCATAGAAGAAGCGGTTTCTGCCTCCGGCACGGCACTCACTGAGGGGCATGTCCACAGAATAAAGCGCTTTACAAAGAATATAGTCTTATTATTTGATGGGGATAGCGCAGGCCAACAAGCGGCAAAAAAAGGTATAGAACTTTGTCTTCGAATGGGTTTGTTCCCAAAGGTTTGTTTGTTGCCAGAAGATCACGATCCCGATAGTTATATACACAAGTTTGGCGGACAACACTTAGCTGATCACATAAGCACAAAGGCCCAAGATGCCATCTACTACGAGTTGTCGCTGCTTGCGGATATTGCATCGACCTTAGACCCTCAGCGCAAGGCAGTTGAGGTTGAACAACTTCTTGCCCTAGTTTCTTATGTTTCTAGCCCTATTCAACGAGGCATTTACCTTAAACAAATTGGACACGAGCTGTCCATTGATGAAGAGCTTTTGCATGGGGAGCTCCGTCGGATAAAGGGGGCACCACAGACTAATGCCAGTGGGTCTAAAACCGCTTCAGCCTTAACCAAACCCTACAGATCAAGGAAAACCAGGCCCCAACAATATCTTGAAGATCTTTATCTCAATCTTGCCCTTAGAGAGCTTAATCTTATTAGAATACTTGTTGAGCACGGACATCGGCCCTATGATGATGAACGCTCTGTGACCCATTTTGTATTAGACTCTCTGGCTGATGAGGACTTGCAAGCCCCTCTTCACCAAAGGATATTTGCTCGGCTCCGAGAAGGAAGTATAAAATCCGAAAAACTTATCCATGATAGCGATATTGAAATCGCTCAACACTGTACATCAATCTACCTCTCGGAATATAGTGCTGTTCAAAATTATGAGTCCCTATCGCTCGATGGATGGCGGAAACGGTCAGGTCCTGTAGTGGGCATAGACCAGACCTACAAAAGTGATGTTGATCGGGAAATCCAGTGGTTTGAGTGGGAATTACACCAACAATTAGAATTTGAGTGGGAAATGCGCTACAAAGATGCTGTGCTTAGCGAAGAAGAGACCTCAAAGATGCTTGCCCTCAAACAAAAAATTAACGCCCTAAAAGTCAAAACGTCTAATCCATTGGGGATTTGTGTTCGAAGGATTTAGTCCTTGATTCCTTTTATCCAGCAAACAATATCGTTGGCCACTTGGTTGGGCTCGTTTACCATAATACCATGCCCTCTGTTAGGATAAACCTTAAACTCTTTTTTGGATGATCCCAAAGCATCGACAAGGCGTTGGGTATAAGCAACGGGGAAAATTTCATCTGCATCGCCCTGAAAAACAAAAACAGGCACCTCAAGAGTAGAAAGGGGCTTGGGTAGATGAGCACTGACCAATGAAGCCAGCGTGCTTAGTGTTATATGCTCAAGAGCTAAAGGGTCTTCCTGCATAAAACGTCGTGCATTCCCAAAGTGCTTTACCCTCACCTTGTACAACGACAAGTAGTAGTGGATTGGTATTCTCGCTCTAGGAATGACGCGAGCAAAAAGCTTCAGCAGCGGTTTACCAAGTCTTCCCAACCACGGAAAGCGGCTTAAATTGGCAACCTCCTTAGCTGTTAAATCAGCAATGTTTTGACAAACAACACTATCAACAGATACACCCTTTGTTGCTAAGTAAAGGGCTGTTATCCCACCTTGACTACTTCCAATAAGGTGCACAGGACCAGAGAAATTTTGTTTAGAATATTGTATTGCATGCTCCGCATCTTCCATAACCGAGTGGACGGTATAATGCCCTCGTAATCCGTCGCTTTGACCATGGCCGCGAGGATCAATACCCACAACATTCATCCCCGCCCGATATAAGGCATGTAGGAATTCAGCATAACACATTACATAGGTGGCGGTGCCTGGTATAAAAACAGCAGTTGGCGCATCTCTATTTGCCCTTAGTACTCTTAAATGAACCGAAGACCCTCCAACAGTTATGGCTTCTTCAATAAAATCACCAAGGATATTGGGCATACCATTTTCCTCCAAAAGGTGCATAAAATAATCATTTGGCGCATTGAATCGATGACCTTTGTAATAAAGCATTGTTTAATATAATTTATTTAGCCGACCCCGTCATGGTAACCCACCATGCCGTAAATGATTAAAACCAAGAACCTGCAAGGGTTGCGCTTCCTCTATGGTAGTTATCCGCACGAAATGAAGCCCCTAGGGGCCTATCAATAGGTAAAACTTACAAAAAATCAATGTTTTGTGTACTTAACCGAAGAGATTACCTTGCGCAACTTGTCTCCATGCTCCAACCTTCTTTTCTCACCTCGTGTCCATGCTGCAGCCTCAATAAAAGATGCACCAGCATTTAGTGTTCGGTGAAAATAAAAGATAGGATTATCCTCTCCCATATAGCCAAAAAGCTCAGCAGTAAAAACAAATGACCCATCATCTAGCGTGTCGAGTTGCTTTTCTAAAATCTTCATAGATGTTGCCGCGCCATCATTTATTAATCGATTAAGACAACTTGTTGAAAAGGATATAAAGGGATCTAAAGAATCCGCCCGAAAGGATTCTTTTTCGTGCTCTATTAATACAAAATATAAGTTTCGATAACGGTTACAGTGTTCTGCCAGCAGGCGCTGGTCGCCCTCAGCCTCTACCAAAGCTTCCGTGCACTTAGGTATATCATCAGGAATTTGATAGTTTATCTTTCCCTCACCGCCCCTCAAAGTCATCGTATAGTCTTCCCACTTACCGGTATACTGATCACAAGAAGACAGCAAAAAGGCTAAGATCATCAGGGTAATAGGGAGGGTGCAAAGCGTCTTATTCATGATGTTTCTTTGCTTTTAAAAAGTCCTAAAGAAAGCACCCCTTTAAGCGATGCATCACGAGACCATTGCTGTACGATAAGGGTATCTTTGTCATACAATGCGGGGTTTAATAATTCCAACTTCATGGTTATCTCGCACACGCCTGCATTACAGTTTCCAAGCCACTGTCCCTTCGAATCTTGTAATGGTATTCTAAGGGTATCTTTTGCAACTCCTCCTGAAAATAATAATATTAGATTCTGATAGGCATACTGGCCGTCAATGATTCGAACAGATATATTTAATTCATTGGTTTGTATCGCTTCGTCCTGGCCTTTTGCACTCAAAACAAAAACAACGCTATCATTCCATGACCACCCTTGACTTGGCACATCGTAAAACTGATAATATCCGTTATTGGGGTCACAAGATGTAAAGAAAAAAAGGATGAGTGCAATCACAGGAATTACACAAATCTTTTTTAGCGGGATAGAACTATTCATGCCTTAAAAATAGATGTTAAATTCGTTCCAATCAACGACGTTTGTTTTTTCGTCTAGGCGGGAGACTCTGCCCGTTGGGACCAACCTATCCCCTCTTTTGGTTTTGGTTTAATGATATTGTCCATCATTATAGGCTAGCAAGTTGGCTAGCCTGTAAAAGGCATTGTACTTGTTACACCCACTGCCTCCACTAGTACTAAACGCCCATGTTCGAACATAGCATAATTCTTTCGTTTGAATACTAAATAGAGATTAATGTTTTAATTTTTGATGGAGATTTAACCATAGACCCATAATTCGTGTGGAGACCCTAACACTCTGTCCCAACTCTAAAGCAACCAGGGACAAAATAGAGCTTAACTCCCCACAAATTATCTTATCTGTTTTGTGGTAATCTTCCGCAAGATGTGCTGCGTAGTGCAACGTTTTGTATTGTAACGTTACCGCAGCAGAACTCAACTTTTTTGTCGACAATTCCAAACGATTTATCGATGTTGAATTAGGGGGCTGTACCAATAAACCCAAAAGCTCTTTGGCCAAATACTCTGCTTCTTCGTGCTGGCCATGGTCTTCTTCCTGCTCAAAAAATTTTCCAGGAATACCCTGAGCCATTTTCCATTGTTTTTCGTTAGGTTTTGATGAACCATTAAATCTATCATTATTAAGAAGAGCAATCTCTAAATAAGCGACGGGTTTAAGCTGAAAGATTTGACAACGGCTTAAAATGGTAGTTAAAAGCTGCTTATAATTTGGGGTAATTAAAACAAAAAGTGTTTGGGGTGGAGGCTCCTCTAATAACTTAAGAAGCTTGTTTGACTCCTTGGCAAGTCGCTCAGCGTGCCAAATGATTTGTGCCTTCCACCCGCCAGCAAAGCTGCTTAATGTTAGGTTCGACAAAATTTGTTTTACATCCTCGGAAGTAATGTTTCCCGCGACATTTTTCTTTCCTTCTGTGTTAAAGTGTTTTAAAAAGGTATCGATTGATAAATAGGGATTCGCTTTAACCATTGTATTAAGGACACCCCTTGCCGTACGACCCTGTTTTTTTCTTGCCGCAGCTAACATTGGAAATGCAACATGGAGGTCGGGGTGTGTTAGCTCTCTCATTTTATTGCACGATGGACAGTGCCCACAGCCCTGTAACAAAAAAGGGGATGGCCTTGTACTTGTGACTGTATCATTTTCTGTTGTTTGGCAAAGTATTGCCTCAACTAGATTTAAGGCCAAGGATAGCCCACCGTAGCCGTCATCACCAGACAAAACTATGGCGTGGGGGATTTGACCGCTTGCCAACATATTGCCCCATGTAGATTGGATTTCGTTTTGCCCAATAATGTTATACATTATGAAAGAAGACTTTCCTTAAAACTAAACATTATGCCACCTTTTTGGTTATGGTTACATTAATCAATGTTTAAAACTTTATGGCCTATGGTTGATTCTTCTATGCGCACTGCGGTTGTTCGAAAAGCACACTTTAATGCGGCCCACAGGCTGTACAATCCCAATTGGTCGGACGAAAAAAACAAGGCTGTCTTTGGACTGTGCACCAACCCAAATTGGCATGGACACAACTATGACCTAGAGGTTAGAGTTGTTGGAAGGGTAGACCCTGAAACCGGCTATCTAGTCGACCTCAAACTTCTTAATGATTGTATCAAAACACATGTCACAAGCCAGCTTGACCATCGCAATTTAAATGTGGAGGTCGAAGAATTTACAGATATGATTCCTACGGTTGAAAACATATCCATGGTAATTTACAATAGACTTCGACCGCATATCGACACCTCGTTAGACCTTTACATAACGCTTTGGGAAACCCCCCGAAACCGTGCTGAATATCCTGCACGCTAGATATATTGCTAGGCTATCTTGTGAATGTTTTGTATGACTGAAGGGACCTTCAAATCCCGAACCTCTGACTTGCTTGAAACAAGATCAAGTCGACTCGGCCGTTTATAACCAAAGGATTGTTCTATTTGGGATGTTGGAATCAACTGAATTGTGTGTTCTTTTAACGCACATGTAATCTCCTTGGCCATTTCCATACGCGACATTAGTTTGGGGCCTGAAATATGGTATATACCAGGCTTCCAGTCCAGTGCCCCCCAAATCGCTGTTGCCACATCGATTGCATGGATGGGCCTTCGGAACTCGTCAATAAACATATTGAGCAACCCGTGTTGCCTACCTTGATTCAGCATGGCCTCAAGTGATCCCTTTCCCTTCCTGTGTAGCCCTAGGACAAGGGGTAGCCTTAATACCAAGCCCTTGCCGTAGCCTAAAACAATGTGCTCGGCTTCCAATTTTTGTTGGCCATATTGGTGACATGGGCTAGGCTTCGTTGACTCATAAAGTGATCCCTCTTCCCCAGAAAAAACCTGGTCGGTAGATGAAAAAATGATAGGAAGATTTCTCCGCTTCGCAGCCGACACAACTCGTTTAGTTACCCCCACGTTGAGGCGGTATGTCTCTGTAGATCGCTCACATACAGAAATATTTCCTTCAGCGGCCAAGTGAATAATTCCATCTATTTGCTGTTTCTCAAAAAGTTCAAGAAGATCCTTGTCTCTTAACGATAAAAGGTCGGCATTAATGCCCTTACCTTTCTGCGCCCTACTTAGTGGAATTGGGTAATAGGGGTCGGGACAACACTTCATAACATAGCTCCCAATAAAACCCGCAGCCCCAGTAACAAGAATGCGCATATTACATGTGTAGCGGCCTGTTCTCTGTTGCCGCCAGGCAGGCCTCTTTGAACCCCTCAGAATAGGTTGGGTGAGGGTGGCTCATGCGGGAAATATCTTCCGCTGAAGCGCGATATTCCAGTGCCAATACACCTTCCATTATCATATCTGCGGCACGGGCTCCTATGATATGCACACCCAAAATTTCATCGGTTTCCTTGTGAGAAAGGATTTTAATAAAACCATCAAGATCCATTGATGCCCTGGCTCTTCCAAGGGCTTTATATGGGAATTTGCCAGCCTTGTAAGGAATTTTTTCTTCTTTGATTTCCTGTTCGGTTTTCCCCACGCCCGCAGCCTCCGGCCAGGTGTACGCCACATTTGGAATTCTATCATAATGGATGTGTGGTCGCTGACCCGCCATATATTCTGCCACAAGAACCCCTTCTTCTTCGGCTTTATGGGCCAACATTGCACCCTTTATAACGTCTCCAATAGCAAAGACATTGTCAGCGGACGTTCTAAGGTTTTCGTCTACTTCTATTCGTCCGCGGTCATCACAAAAAATACCTGCTGATTCTAGATTCAAACTAGCAGTATAGGGTTTGCGGCCCACGGCAACTAAGCAGATATCTGCCTCTTGATGAACTTCCTTTCCTTTTTGGGACGCATAAATGGCAACCTTTTTTCCTTTTTTCTCAACGCCAGTTACCGACGTATTCAAATGAAAGGTTATGCCTTGTTTGGTTAATACTTTTTTTAATTCACGACTTAGGTCTACATCCATAGAGGATGCTAAATAAGGTGCATACTCATACACCGTAACATCAGTACCAAGTCGGCTGTATACCGAGCCCATCTCAACCCCTATTATTCCCCCGCCTATAATGGCCATGGATTTGGGAATGGCTGGCAAGGAAAGCGCTTCGGTCGACGTGATAATTTGCTTTCCATCAAGTTGTATAAATGGGAGATTTGCGGGTTCTGAACCTGTAGCTATAATCACCCTTTCCACCCCGTATTGAGTTGATTTTTTATTGTGGGTTACCTTAATCGTATTTTTATCGACAAAGGACCCCGTCCCACGAAGCACGTCAATGTTGTTTTTCTTCATCAGAAAGTCGATACCATCGATATTGGCTTTGACCACCTCGTTTTTCCGCTTAATCATTTGCCCAAAGTCGACAGTCACCCGACCAACATCGATTCCATGCTCAGCAAACTCTTTTTTTGCTTTGGAGACGTGCTCAGATGAATCAAGCAAAGATTTAGACGGAATACATCCTACATTAAGACATGTTCCACCGAGCGTTGGATTTTTTTCTACTATCGCGGTCTTCATGCCTAATTGCGCACAACGTATTGCTGCTACATAACCACCAGGACCCGATCCAATTATTATTACCTCATACTTCCTCATTGTCGATGGATTTTGTTTTAATAAAGATATTGAATATTCCTAGGATGTTATAAGGTAAATATAGGGTTGGTGCCAAGAATTAAAAAGTCAAAGTTGTGCGATTATTATATTGATAATCAATGGATTTATCGTACATAAATGAAAAATACTTCGCCGTTTTCTTGGTTTTATATCTTACCTTCTGTTATCTTCGGCCCTCAAAGGAAAACATGGATACGTTGAGTTACAAAACCAAACACGATAATATCAAAGCTGAAGATAAGGCTTGGTTCATTGTCGATGCTTCAAATCAAACACTTGGTCGCTTGTCGACACAGATCGCTATTATTTTGCGCGGAAAGCATAAAGCTAATTACAGCGCACACTTCGACAACGGAGACAACGTAATAGTTATTAATGCTGAGAAAGTAGCCCTTACTGGTAAAAAGTGGTCTCAAAAGAAATATCTACGTTACAGTGGTTATCCTGGAGGCCTAAGAGCACGAAACGCTAACGAAATGCTCGAAAAGAAACCCGAGGCAATCGTAGAAAAAGCCGTGCGCGGCATGTTGCCAAAAAACCGACTTGGTCGAGCACTTTTTGGCAACCTTTATGTATACACCGGCAGCGAACATCCGCACGGTGCGCAAAATCCTAAAGAATTAACAATCCAAGCTAAATAACATGGAAAAGAATGTAAGCGTTGGCCGACGTAAGGCGTCTATTGCACGGGTTCACATTTCCTCTGGAAAAGGGAAGATTACCATTAATGGCAAAAAGCTCGAAGAATATTTTCCTCAGCCCGTAATGCAGCAGGTTGCTGCAAAACCAGTAAATATGATTGGCAGTGCCAAGTCATACGACTACAATGTAAATGTTTGCGGAGGGGGTTTTAAGGGACAAGCCGAAGCTATTGCTCTTGGGCTTTCTCGGGCCATCCTTCTATTTGATGAGGAGGCGCGGCCAGAATTAAAATCAGAACGTTTACTAAAGCGGGACTCCCGTGTGGTTGAGCGCAAAAAACCGGGCTTCCGCAAAGCGCGCAAGAAAGAACAATACAGTAAACGATAAACCAACAGAAAACCTATAAGATGATGGAAAAAGTATCACATAAAGACATGTTAGAGGCTGGAGTGCACTTTGGTCACTTAAAGCGTAAATGGAATCCTAAGATGTTACCCTACATCTTTGCCGAACGAAAGGGTATTCACCTTATCGATTTAAACAAAACATCTGAAAGCCTTGAAGAGGCGGCTCATGCAGTAAGACAAATCGTTAAGTCGGGTCGAAAAGTTTTGTTTGTCGCCACAAAAAAACAGGCTAAAGAGGTTGTTAAGGCTGAAGCACAGAGAGCTAATATGCCCTTCGTAACAGAACGTTGGTTAGGGGGTATGCTAACAAACTTCGCTACAATTCGTCGATCTGTTAAGAAAATGGAAAGCATTCGAAAGCTCCTTGATGATAAAAACACAACCTCACTTACAAAAAAGGAGCGTTTGTTGCTTGGCAGACAGTTGCAGAAACTTAGCATGGTACTTGGGGGTATTGAAAACCTAAACCGTGTTCCCGCAGCAGTATATGTTGTGGATATCACATATGAAGACATTGCGATCAAAGAGGCTAAAAAGTTAGGAATACGAACCCTCGGAATGGTTGATACCAACTCCAATCCAAATTCGATCGACTTTCCAATTCCTTCGAATGATGATGCGGCAAACTCAATTCAACTCATTACGAGCTGTCTAGCCGATGCTGCAATTGCAGGATCAAAAGACCGTGCACAAATGAAAGAAGAGAACGCAAAATCTGAAGAAAAAGCGCCTTCAGAAGAAAAGGCAGCAGAATAATTTATTGATAACATTGTATTTATAAAGACTATGGGAATTTCAGCCAAAGAGGTTAATGAATTGCGCAAAAAAACAGGTGCGGGAATCATGGACTGTAAAAAAGCGCTCACCGCATCCAAGGGAGATGTGGACGGCGCCATTGAATACCTAAGAAAAAAGGGGCAAAAAGTAGCAGAACTTCGAGCGGGAAGAGATGCTAATGAAGGGGCAGTAATCGCAAGTGTCAATACTGAGGCGGACCGAGGTGTCATCGTATACCTCGCTTGTGAAACAGATTTCGTAGCCAAAAACGATGACTTTGTAGCTTTTGCTACACGTCTTGCCAGCCATGCTTTGGCCAAAAACATTGAGAGTCTCGATGCATTAATGGCTTCATCAATGGATGACAAGTCAATTGCAGACCACGTGGCCGAACGTGTTGGAATGATTGGAGAAAGCATTTCCGTGAAAGCTTTTCACGCGCTAGAGGCCGCCAAAGTTGTTTCTTATATCCACGCCGGAAATCGAATTGGTGTCCTTCTTGGTCTTAGTAAAGATGTCGAGGGTGCAACAGAAGTTGGGCGCGATGTTGGAATGCAGGTGGCAGCAATGAGACCCATTGGCCTAGACGAATCCAATATTCCTGAAGATGTTCGCGAGCGGGAACTTCAAATTGCACGAGACAAAGCACTACAAGATAATAAGCCAGAACATATCATTGAAAAAATAGCTGCGGGCTCATTAAATAAGTTCTACAAAGAGAACACATTAGTTCACCAAAGTTTTGTTAAAGATCCGTCACTCTCCGTGGCGCAATATGTACAAAATTTAGACAAAGAACTTTCTATTACTGCTTTTTTACGCTGCGAATTGGGGGAATAATTATTTTCGCAATACATGGCATACAAGCGAATACTTCTCAAACTTAGTGGTGAAGCCCTTATGGGCGACAAAACCTATGGAATAGATCCAAACACAATAAGACAATTTGCCCTTGATATTAAAGAGGTTGTGGGCCTTGGTGTTGAGGTGGCAGTCGTTGTCGGAGGTGGAAACATCTTTCGTGGACTACAAGCATCTGATACTGGTGTCGACCGGGTTTCTGGAGACTATATGGGTATGTTGGCTACCGTAATGAACGGTGTGGCGCTCCAAAACGCTGCAGAACAAGTGGGTGTTGACACTCGATTGATTTCGGCTATACAAATGCGAGAGATTGCAGAACCCTTTATTCCTAAACGAGCAAAAAGGCATCTCGAAAAGGGCCGCCTTGTAATTTTTGCATCAGGAACGGGTAATCCCTATTTCACTACGGACTCGGGTGCCGCGCTTCGCGCTTCAGAAATCGGGGCAGATGTGGTTCTTAAGGGAACCAAAGTAGATGGAATTTACGAAGAAGACCCCGTGATAAACCCACAAGCCAAGAGATATAGCGATGTTACCTTCAACGACGTTATTCAAAAAAACCTTGGAGTTATGGACATGACGGCCTTCACCCTTTGCCAAGAAAATGCGATGCCTATTGTGGTCTTTAACATGAATACGATTGGAAATCTCTTGCGCGTAGTTAAAGGAGAAAAAATTGGTACTTTGGTAAGTGGGCAAAAAACTAGATTTTATGAATAGTTCAATACAAGAAGTGCTCTCTGTGCTTGCTGAGGGCCAAGAACAAATTTTTGACTCTCTTAAACAAAATCTATCTAAGATTAGGGCGGGCAAAGCAAACCCTAGTATGTTGTCCTCTGTAATGGTTGAAGCCTATGGCAGCATGATGCCACTTAACCAGTTGGCCAACGTTAACGCCACGGATGCAAGAACGCTAACAATTCAACCCTTTGATAAAAATGTTCTTGGTGAAATCGAGAGGGGAATTCTAAGTGCAAATCTTGGCCTAACCCCAATGAATGATGGGGAGTTTGTTAGACTTTCCCTACCCGTCCTCACCGAAGAGCGAAGAAAAGAGCTTTCAAAACAAGCAAAAGCAATGTGCGAACAAGCAAAAGTTAATCTCAGATCAGCAAGGAAAGATGCCATGGATGCCGTTAAAGCATTAGGCGTAGATACACTTTCTGAAGACGAGGTAAAAGATGGTGAGGGTGCTGTTCAATCAAGCATAGATTCCGCCAACAAAACAATAGATGGAATTTATCAGACTAAGGAATCCGAAATAATGGCTGTATAACATGCCAGGATAATTATTTCCTTTTGGGGCTGCCTTATCCAGCCCAACGCTTCGACACAACATCCCAATTTACTACACTCCAAAAAGCATTAATATAATCAGGGCGTCTGTTTTGGTAACGTAAATAGTATGCGTGTTCCCACACGTCCAGGGCTAAAATCGGTCTTCCACCACAACCAGTATTTGGCATTAATGGGTTGTCCTGGTTTGCTGTGGAGCAAACTTCTAAACTTCCATCGTCTTTTCTGCATAGCCAAGCCCAACCCGAACCAAAACGTGTTGCTCCAGCTTTATTGAATGCCTCTTTCATATTGTCTACGCTTCCAAAACAACGCTCAATACAAGAAGTCAAATCCGCGCTCATCTCTGTGGCGTGTGGTGAGAGGTTTTCCCAAAAGAGACAATGATTATAATAACCTCCACCATTATTTCTTAAGGCTGCATTATTCATATCCATCGACGCCATTAAGGCCGTTAGGTCAGAAGAATCTATAGATGCTGCCTCGAGGGCTGCGTTAAATTTTGAAGTATAACCAGCGTGGTGTTTGCTGTGGTGTATCTCCATGGTTCGCGCATCAAAGTGAGGCTCTAAAGCATCATAACTGTAAGGTAATTGGGGTAGTGTAAAGGCCATTTCTTTTTTTTTCTAAGTTAAGCCTCACGGCGCAATTGTGCGAAATAATCTTTAAGAAAAGTTTTGTATTCCAAGGCAATCGCTTGAATTTCGGGATCAACCCATGGCCTCTCAACAATACACTCCCAACAATCTTTCTTTGAATGCTTAATGGCGTGGTGACTTATTGCACCAAACTTGGCGTCTGGCAATAAATACTGTACCCGCTTTACTTGTGCCCAATGAATTGCTCCTGAACACATTATACAAGGCTCTAAAGAAACCATTACCGTGTATGATGATAGATGTCGAGTTTGATTTGCAGCAGTTGCGGCTGAAATAGCAAGCATTTCTGCATGGGCCGTTGGATCTTGTAAAAGATTTACCTGATTCCATCCTTTGGAAACAATCTTATTTTTTTGATTGTCAACAACGATGGCCCCGATCGGCACCTCTCCACTTTCTGCTGCCCGGTACGCATTTTTTAACACTTCGCGCCAAAGCATAATATCATTCGAATACATAGCGTATTTCCTTTGAACTTACAACAAAAGTAGCTCGGCGTTGACGAATTTCATTGAGTATATGTGGTTAATCTTGCTTCACATATACCCTATATAAGCTACATTTGTTTTGTTAATGGTTTATTTGTCAAGCATATCATGTCGCACGTTGTGCCTTCGTGCCGCAATGCGACATTATGCATTGCTAAGGGCTAACACTACAGCATTTTTACTTTGTTTAACCACTTCATTTCTTTTTGGACAGAACACCGATCGGGTCCAATATAGTCTAGATGATTGCCTGATTTTTTCTCTAGACGTTGATAATTCATTACAACTCCAGCAAATAAAAATCAGTCTAAATGCATTAGATATTAAAAGCAGTAATCTTGGAATGTACACCCCAAATGTTAGTGCCTCAATTACCGAGAATTTAAATTTTAGCAACTCAATTGACCCGCTAACATTCAACTTTGTAGCCCAAAACACCAATGCAACACTAGGATCTATCGATTTGGCTTGGGATCTATTTAATGGCTTTCAAAAACAAAACGCACACAAAGGGCTCTTAACCGACCGATCGGTTTTTGAGCTCGAAGAGGACCTGCTAGAAAGAGAAATTGCCATTATAACCACCCAATCCTTCTTTGCTGTGCTAGCAAGTAAAATCAGCTTGGATCTTGTTGATACTGCGCTATATCAAAGCCTTGCGGATATCAATCAATATGACTTACTCATTCAGGCAGGTCTGCAGCCCGCGGCATCGCGTGTAGAATTTGAAGTGAGTCTTACTGAGCAGGAGCTTCAACAGGCTCGGGCAAAGGCACAATTAAATCGGTCTAAGCTAAGCTTAGCTCAACTGTTACAGCAAAACGACCAAGCGCTTTTTACCCTTGATACATCAGGAATTTTTTCAATTATCCGAGATTCCTCTATTTACCTCAGCCAACAGGGAGTAGAAAAAACACGTTTACTTGGAGAACTAAGGCTTACAGCTGAAAACTATCGATATCAATCCATGAAGGGGCTCCTTTGGCCAACTATAAGCCTTGGCGCAAGAATTAACACAAACTTCTTTAGCGCTAGCCAACAAATCAACGGGTTTAGTGGGCAGAACGACTTTCCCATAATTGGTGTAACCACAAGTGGAGAGACTGTTACTTCCACCATTCCGTTTACCCAGCCGATTTATTCGCCTCGACCTTTTGGTAACCAACTAAAAACAAACTTTTCTCAATCGGCTAACCTAACCATTAGCTTTCCTCTTTGGGGACGATATCAACGCATTCAAGCCATTCAGCAGCAACAGCTTACCCAAGAGCAAACTATACTCTCCAATGTAAACGACCTAAGAGAGGATGAGAACCGTCTCGCACTATATATACAAGATGCTCACGGAGCCCTAGAGACTTATCACCAAACCAAACGACTATACAATATCAATGCCAAGGCTTCACTGGTGGCACAGACAAGGTATGAAGGAGGGCTTATAAGCCCCTATGAGTTATCTCTCGTTCGCAACCGACAACAGCTTGCGCGTGTCCAATTTCACCAAGCTCGGCTTGATTTGGCTAGCAAGCTTCACCTTATTCGTGTTTTTTATGAATACTCCAACTAATCCTTTCAAACGATTACTCCTATCTATTCTTGGCCTTTGTTTTCTTTTGACACAGTGCGGAGGCGGGGCCGAGGGGTCTAACGTACTAGTTGAAGAAACTAGTCGCCGATCTATTACTGAAAAAGTTAGTGTAAGCGGAAATATCGAGGCGCTTGATAGCCGTGTTGTGTCGGCTGAAAACTCCGGAAGAATTACATCAATACATGTTGCGCTTGGTCAGCACATAGATAGCGGAGACCTATTGCTTTCTATTGACGCAGAGTTATATACCAACAATCTTGATCTCGCCAAAACCAACCTAAACCAGCGCAGAGCTGGATTATCAAGAGCTCAGGCCTATCTCAGCCAAACTGAGGCCGCGTGGAGGCTTTCTGAAGAACAGCTTAGCACGCAAGAAAATGCCTATAAAAAAGGGCTTATCTCGCAAACTGAGTTTGATGCCTTTCAATCAAACCACATCAGAATTCAAGGGGAATATGAGTCGAGTAAACACGCTGAAGATGAAGCGCGATATCTTGTTCGGGCAGCAGAAAACAGCATTAATGATGCAAAAAATGGATTGGCCCGAACCTCAATCTACGCACCTGCTGGTGGTGTGGTTACCGAGCTTAATGTTCATGAAGGGGAGACCATTGTAGGTACCGATCAAATGCAGGGTAGCAATCTCCTCACGATCACCAATTTTGACACGTTGTTATTTCGTGCGGAAGTATCGGAAAGCGATATTCCGAGAATTCATGTTGACGACTCAGCAAAGATCATCTTAGACGCCTATCCTGGAAAAGCCCTTTTTGCCAAGGTTTGGCAACTACCCTTGTCCCCTAAACAAGGGGTTGACCTAACCAATAAATTTGAAGTAGTCCTCATGGTTTCCCCCGGACGTTTGTCGCAGCTGGAAACAAGTCAAGAATTGCCATTAAGGCCGGGAATGAGGGGTAACGCATCGGTGTTTACCAATCGCGCAGAGGGCGCATTAAGTGTTCCCCTTCAATGTGTAACCGTTAGGCCAAACAACGAGGGTGTTATCGAAAATGTCGTTTTCATATATACGGGCGGAAAGGCTGTTGTCCAGCAGGTTGTTACCGGAATTCAAGATGAACAATACATTGAGATTGTTGCTGGCCTTGAAGAAGGCTCTTCGGTAATAAGCGGCCCTTATGATGCTATTGCAAATACACTGGAAAACCATTCTGCCGTTATTCAAGTAAAGGAAGAAGAGCTATTCGAAGAGGAGTAAGTCTTTATTTATTTATTGATTTAAGTAGGTTTTGTGCGGCGCGCTGTTCGGCAATCTTCTTTGAACGGCCAAGGCCAGTTTCCAACCAATCGCCCCATTGTATTGTTGCCAAAAAACCAGCGCCCCTTTTATACTCGGCGGGATCAAAACGGACGGATACCTTCTGTCCAGTCTGTTGCGCGTGTTGTAGCAGTTGACTTTTGTAGTCTGTATTTTGCGACTCAACTAAGGACCAATCAATGTGAGGAATTAAAATCTTCTGATGAACAAATTGTTTTGCTTTTGCATAGCCTCCGTCGAGATAAATCGCACCAATCCAAGCCTCTAGGGCAGAACCAGGCACTTTGCTTTCCTCTAATTCCTCTTGGCTCAAATTTGTCACAATAAGAGGAGATACTCCGATTATGTTAGCGAGCCGGTTTAACGAAGAGGCCTTTACAAGTTCTGACTTCATTTGGGTTAAAAGCCCCTCTTCTTTTTCGGAAAACTTTCTATACAACACCTCGGCAATTATCGCATCAAGTACTGCATCACCCAAAAACTCCAAACGTTCGTTGTTTTCTTTTCCATTTGTTGTTTGGAGAAGAGCTCTTCTGAAAAGATTAGGGTCTTTTGCAACAAACCCATTAATTAAATATATGGTGTTTTCAAAAGAGCTTTTTTCTTCAAACCACCGCATTCGAAAACTATCCCGCAAAAAGCCCACGGTATTCTTTTATTCAAAATTTTTTAAAAGTACCGAAGCATTATGACCACCAAATCCAAACGTATTACTTAGAGCATATTTTATCTCTTTTGAACATGCCCTATCAAATACGATATTAAGTTCTTCTGGTAGGTTTGGATCAGGGTTTGCCACATTAATAGTGGGCGGAACGCTAGATTGTTGCATAGATACCATTAGGGCTAATGCCTCCAAAGCACCCGCAGCCCCAAGAAGGTGCCCCGTCATTGACTTTGTTGATGATATAAGTGTGTTGGATGCGCGGCCCGACCATATGTCTTTAATGGCGGCAAGCTCGGCAAGGTCTCCAACAGGGGTTGATGTTCCGTGAACATTAATGTAATCGACTTGCTCGGGACTAATTCCAGCCTCTTCAATGGCTAAATTCATTACCGCCTTAGCTCCTTCTCCGTCTGGATGTGGGGCAGTGAGGTGGTAAGCGTCGGCCGACATACCTGTTCCAACAATCTCACATAAAACATTCGCACCACGTTGTTGTGCCGACTCAAGGCTTTCAACAATCAATGCGGCACCTCCTTCGCCCATAACGAACCCATCTCTATCCTTATCATAGGGGCGAGATGCTGTCTTATAGTCATCATTTCTTCGCGACAGCGCCCTCATCGCACTAAACCCTCCAATTCCACCTCGTGTAATTGTAGCATCGCTCCCACCGCAAACCACCGCATCAACTTTACCCAATTTTATCAAATGAAAGGCATCAATAATAGCAATAGTAGATGATGCACAAGCGGCCACAGGCGAATAATTGGGACCCTTGTAACCATGACGCATGGATATATAGCCTGCGGCAATATCGACAATCATTTTGGGAATAAAAAATGGGTTAAACCGCGCGCTTCCATCTCCTGAATAATGCGCACCAATTTCTTGTTCGAAAAAACCCAATCCTCCAATACCTGATGACCATATAACTGCTGTCCTATCCTTGGCAATCCCCTCAAGATTGTTAGCATCAACTATTGCTTGATCGGATGCCACAATACCGAGATGAGTAAAGCGATCCATTCGCTTAGACAACTTGGGGTCAATAAAATCTGTAGCATTGAAATCCTTGACTTCACAAGCAAATCGTGTTGGGAACTTTTCCGCATCGAAAAGCGATATTGGAGCAGCCCCCGAGGTGCCTGACAATAGATTATCGGCAAATGCGGCGTAGTCGTTTCCTATGGGTGAGACTACGCCCACCCCCGTAACGACAACTCTCATGGAGTTTGGGTGTTGGATCATTTAGCGTTTGCTTCCAGATACTGGATTGCATCATTCACAGTAGCAATGCTCTCTGCCTGCTCATCTGGAATAGAGATGTTAAATTCCTTTTCAAACTCCATGATTAATTCTACTGTATCAAGGGAGTCTGCATTTAAATCTTTAGTGAAGCTCGCTTGCTCTGTAACTTCGCTCGCATCTACACCTAGTTTTTCAACAATGATTTGAATTACTCTATCTTTAACTGCTGACATAATTTTAAATTTTGGTCAAAAATACGTGGTTTTTAGAAAAACAAAATTAATTCCTAAAAACATTTGTGGGATATGACAGAGAACGATGTTTATGGAATAAGCTCTGCTTTGCCAGACTACCAAATCGCTTTTCACCTTAACTGCATTTGGCATTGCGAGGTGCTTCGATTAAAAGACGAGCATCCCGGGGAGCTAAACAGCATACCATACACCATATTTGGACAATTTGACTTTCAAGCACAACGCGGAATTTATTTGTTGACCAATAAGAGACATCGCCAGTTTTTACTCGACTTTGCTAAGCCTTTTGATTTTGTTTTATATTTTCAATTTCAAGATCCAACTTTGATTAAAACGTGTGTTAATCAACTAAAAACAACTGATAATATCGCAATGATTAAGGGAATTGGGGAGGTCAGTCAGTATCCTCTTCTACAAAACATAATTGCAAAAACCAACCATGAAAACAATCCCTATAACAAAGGCTAAAATTGTGGCCACTTACGGCCCTTCTATTGCTGACGAGGCTATTCTTGAAGAATTAATATTATCTGGCTTAAGCGTTGTGCGCTTTAACTTTAGCCACGGGGACCGTAGCTTCCACAAAGAAGGAATGGCAACAGTCCGAAAGCTTAATCAAAAACTAGGAAGCCATGTGGCCATCTTGGGTGACCTCCAGGGACCAAAAATTAGAATCGGTGAGGTAGATGGTTCCATAGAGTTAATCACCGGAGAGCAGGTAGTCATACACCCCAACGAAGCACCCTGTACCATTCAAAACTTAACGGTAAGGTATCCAACGCTTTTGAAAGATATTCTCCCTGGTGAGCGCATCTTAATCAATGATGGCCGTGTGGAAATACGAGCGATTGAAAAAAGAGGGGATGGTATACTTTGTGACATCATTGAGGGTGGCGTTTTAACCTCCCGAAAAGGAGTAAACTTCCCTGACTCAAAACTTTCTGTGCCAACATTAACAGAAAAAGACGAAGAAGATTTGGTCTTTGCTATGGAACAAGAAGTTAACTGGGTGGCTCTCTCCTTTGTCCGCAATGCAAATGATCTCATTGGGCTTAAAAAACGCCTTGGTGAGCTTAACTCCTTTATTAAAGTAATTGCTAAGATGGAAAAGCCCGAGGCATTACAAAATATAGAAGAAATTGTGAAGGCAAGCGACGGGGTTATGGTGGCTAGGGGAGATTTGGGAGTAGAAATTCCACAAGAACAGGTCCCCTTGGCTCAAAAAAATATTATTCAGACCTGTATTCGCCATGCCAAGCCTGTTATTGTGGCCACCCACATGATGGAATCAATGATTGAAAGTCCAGTTCCCACACGAGCAGAAATCAATGATGTTGCTAATGCCATTTTAGACGGAGCAGATGCCGTTATGCTTAGTGGAGAGACCTCTGTTGGAAAATACCCTGTAAAAACAGTACAAACAATGCGCGCCATCTTGGATAGCATAGAAGCACGCGGGCATATCTTTAACAAAACACGGCAGGCAAGTGCGACGTCAGAGAGCTACGAGTCTGATGCTCTCTGTAATGCGGCGTGTCATTTGGCACAACAGGTAGAAGCAAAAGCAATTATCGGAATGACCAAATCCGGATATACCGCGTTTATGATTGCTAGCACCCGCCCTGTGGCCCCTGTATACATTTTTACAGACAATCGTCCACTCTTAAACACCCTTAATCTTCTGTTTGGCGTCCATGCATTTTATTACGATGGAAACTCTGGTACGGATGAAACCATTGAAGCGGTTATTGATATCTTAATGCTCCACAACTTTGTTGCCCCCGAAGATCTGGTAGTTAACCTTGCCAGTATGCCTTTTTATATAAAGGGTCGCACCAATACGATTAAAATAACCAAGGTGCAATAAAACAGAAAAGTTTATCCAATGAGTATTAAAAAATTAAACGTTCAGCGCCTTGCCAAAATTTGTAAGATCCCAGGAGCACCTGGGTTTGAAAAAGGAATTAGAGACCATGTTAAAGGTTTGGTGACCCCTTACTGCGATGAACTATATGAAGATGGAATGGGAAACCTTATTGCTGTAAAAAAGGGTAGTTCCTCTGAAAAAAGAGCCATGATTGCAGCACACATGGATGAGATCGGTTTTATTGTTAAACATATAGACGATAAGGGCTTTATATTTTTTCACCCGCTTGGTGGGTTTGATCCTAAAACATTAACAGCCCAGCGTGTTATTATTCATGGAAAAGAAGATGTAATTGGGGTTATGGGGTCTAAGCCCATCCACGTTATGTCTCCCGAAGAACGAGGCAAAGCCCCTAAACTATCTGATTTCTTTATTGATACTGGGCTTCCGAGCGAAACAGTACACAAATTAATATCAGTAGGTGATGCCATCACAAGAGAACGTGATTTAATCACCATGGGTGATTGTATAAACTGTAAGTCCATTGATAATCGCGTGTCGGTTTTTGCACTCGTTGAGGCTCTTGAAAAACTTAATGGTCAAGTTGTTCCTTACGACGTGTACGGTGTGTTTACGGTACAGGAAGAGGTCGGTCTTCGTGGAGCCATTGTTGCCGCACATCACATTAACCCTAGCTTTAGCTTTGGCCTAGACACCACCATTGCCTATGATCTGCCCGGCGCACTACCCCACGAGTATGTAACCGCCATGGGTAAGGGGGTTGCAATAAAGGTCATGGATACCTCTGTAATCAGTGATCGACGAATGGTCGCCTTTATGAAAAGTGTCTGCAAAAAAGCTGGCCTAACCTACCAATTAGAAATTCTTACAGGAGGCGGAACAGATACGGCGGGAATGCAGCGAATGTCTAAAGACGGAACAATAGCCGGTGCCATATCTTTTCCAACAAGACATATTCACCAAGTTATAGAAATGGCCCATAGTGGTGATATTCTTGGGGGCATCGACCTTCTTGTTGAAGCACTTAAATCACTTGACACATGGGATTGGACCGCATAATTAACGGATGGAAAAAAGAGAACAACGCGCTTGTTCTTACAGAACGCTTCGAAGACTTTAACGAGGCATTAGCATTTATTGTGCGTGTTGGACTCCTTGCCGAACAAAGCAATCACCACCCTACTATTACAAATACATATAATGAAGTTTCTTTAATGCTTACAACGCATGACCAAGGAAATGTAATCACAGAAAAAGACTATGATTTAGCAGAAAAAATTAATGCTATTTTAACGATTGCTAAATAAGGATATGTGATGGGTCCGCTTCAAAGAACAAATAGCCTCCTTGCCATAGCCAATCCTTCCGTACAAGATTATAATGACCTGAAAAAGCTTATAAGTGAACTTAACCGAGAATATTATGTCGAATCCAAAAGTGTAATTAACGACCAGCTCTATGATGCACTTTTTAAACAACTTATAGCTTGGGAAGAACAGCTTCCGTTAAAAGAAGAACAGCTCGCTGACTCGCCGAGCCAAAAGCTTACCGAAAACCTGACTACCTCGTTTCAGAAAGTTCGGCACGATCACCCCATGCTTTCTTTATCCAATGCCTTTGACGAATACGATCTTAAACGTTTCACTGAAGAAACGGGTGAACAGCAAACCGATTATGTGGTCGAGCCAAAATTTGATGGGGTTAGCATCGCTGTCCATTATGCAAATGATATCTTTGTGCAGGCCGTTACAAGGGGTAATGGTGAAACAGGAGAAGATGTAACAAACAACGTGAAAACGTTGCGAAACCTACCCTTGCATCTTCCGCTAAGCCGTTTTGGTATATCTCGTGCCGAATTTAGAGGTGAAATATATATTCGTAAGGCCGAGTTTACCCAACTCAATAAATCACGATTAAAAGAGGGCTTGGATCCATTTCAAAACAGTAGAAATACCGCGTCGGGCTCCCTTCGGCTAAAAGACGCACAAACCGTTCGATCTCGACCCCTCGAGGTCGTTTTTTTTCAGTGTGTGCATTGTGACAATCAAGATCCTGCCAAAAAGCTAGACAAAGACCACAGTAAACAAATGGAAATCCTCTCCTCAATTGGACTTCCGACAACACATCCTTATATAAAAACCAGCAACTCCGTGGAATCATTGCAAGAGGTGGTTGACAATTGGAAAAACAAAAGAGAACAGTTTCCTATTGAGATTGATGGGCTGGTTATCAAGGTAAATAATACTAGTCTGCACACCCTTATAGGGTCTACTGGCCATCACCCCAAGTGGGCAACGGCATTTAAGTTTACGGCTGCCTCTGTTGAAAGCGTCCTAGAGGCGGTGGACTTTCAGGTGGGCAGAACAGGAGTGCTTACTCCTGTAGCGAAAATTCAGCCCGCTCCGCTACACGGGGTTATTGTGCGGAATATTTCACTTCACAACCAAGATTTTATCGACCGATTAAACCTTCATATAGGGGATACCGTGCTCGTGGTGCGGGCCGGTGATGTAATCCCTTACATTAAAGATTCATGGTCGGCCAGCAAAGGCCGGGGTAGGCGAGTTGAATTTCCAGAAGATTGCCCAGCTTGTAATAGTCCAATTATTCGTGAAGAAGAATCCGCCGCCTGGCTGTGCCCTAATGCACATTGTAAAGCAAAGAAGTTAGAGCAGCTTCAATACTTCGTTTCAAAGGCCGCACTTGATATTGACGGCTTTGGCCGAGAAATCATGAAACTTTTCTATGAAAAGGGCTTTGTTAATTCCCGAGTAGACATTTTTTGCTTACACGCACGGCGAGAAGAATTGATTGTGTTAGAGGGGCTTGGTCCTAAATCCATCGACAAGTTAATCGCCGCCATTGAATCGAGCCGGAAACAAAGTCTTTGGCGCCAAATTGTCTCTCTTGGGATTCCCCTTGTCGGCCCTCAAACAGCCAAGGCTATTATTAAACATTTAAAGCTCCGTACACTTGAGGAGTTATCCTTTCTGACGCTTGACCGGCTTGTTGAAATACACGATGTGGGAGAAAAGGTTAGCCAATCAATAATAGATTTTTCTAGCGATCTAAATTCTTCTCAGGAACTAAAGGAGCTTAGTGCCTGCTTTGACAATAAAAATGCAAGCAACCCAGAGAGTGTATCTTCTGAGCTACTTGCATCCAAGCGTGTAGTTGTTACTGGAAGCTTCAATTTTGCATCACGTAACGAAATCAAAGAATTTATCGAAATACATGGCGGAATAGTTAGTGGTAGTGTTAGCAAAAACACCAGCGTTGTTTTTGTTGGGGAAAAGGCGGGAAGCAAGGCCGACAAGGCACGCGATTTGGGTGTTCCAATGCTTGGACCACAAGAACTATTAGCATGGGTCCAAGACAATACCATTCCTCCGATGCTTAAAAACGCGGACAGCGAATAGGGCTAAACGCAGGACTGCATATCGCATAGGCAATGCCCACAGATAGCGAAAAATACGTATCACCTTGTTGTCGCACGTAGCCATCTAAATTGTCACCAATTATCTGTCTATAGTTTAACTCTGAGGAAAACACCCAGCTTGGGCCAAACTTTGCTTTTATGCCTATATACATAGGAAAAATAGGAGCAATTTGCCGAGTTCTTTCTGTGAGATATTCTTGTTCTAACTCCCACTTTTCTTCATTGTGCGTATTTTGGAGAACACCAACATTTGACATTGCCGCGCCTGCGCTTATTCCAAAATATGGAGTCACAGACGATTGTTTTACACAATAAAGCATTGGAAAGATATCCACCTCTAGTCCTGTGGTAAGTTCCAGAAGGGATCCCTTCATGCTTAGGTCCCTTTCGTTTCGAAAAGGGTTACGAGTATATTGATCATTGCTGTGGATTGAAAAGGCGCCAATACCATTTTTCCAAGATAAGACCTTGGCAAAATGACGCTTATGCTCAAAGGAAAACCCCATAGTGGTCGCTTCAACATTTACATCTTTAAGAAAAACCGTTCCCAGGCCACCTCCTCCACCAAAATCACCCATAAAATTTATAGTATGAAGTTTTACGCCGACCTCGTGTTGTGCACTAAGATTAACAGGCGCCGTTAATAGAAGGGCTACACTAATAAAGCAGGCCCAACGTTTTGTTGAGATTATCATTTACTACACGTTTAAAAAGTCTACACATTGTACCTTTATATACTAGTAAACGTCTATACTAGTTTCATTTATAGGGCGTTGTTTTAAATTTTAACATAAACGGTGTTTTGAAAAACCAAACCATCCTCGACATCCGGCGCCCGATAGAAGCAGATCTAGAAAAATTCCAAGCTGTTTTTGAGTCTATTATATCAAGCGATGCCCCTTTGCTTAATAGAGTGTTGCGCTACATGATTAAGAATAAAGGAAAGCAGCTTCGGCCAATTTTTGTATTACTCAGCGCCCAAGCTTCCCATGGCGTTGTTTCAGATAAGGCGCATATTGGAGCAGCACTTGTAGAAATTCTTCACTCTGCCACACTTATCCATGATGATGTTGTTGACCATGCAGAACACAGGAGACACGTGTTTTCTGTACCGGCGCTTTGGAAGAGCAAGGTCTCTATATTGGTTGGTGATTATCTTCTTGGCGCAGGATTAAAGATAGCTGTAGACCATGAAGCCTATTCCATGCTAAAAGAGTTGTCGCTCGCGGTGGAAGAAATGAGCAAAGGAGAGCTAATACAACTCGAGCGCTCTCGCGTAGAGCGATACAACAAAGAGGTATATTTTAATGTGATTGAAAAGAAGACCGCAGCACTCTTAGCCGCGGCATGTGCAATTGGTACTCACAGTGCGGAGCATGAAGACCATGAAAACATTCGACAAGCTCTTTATAAATATGGGCTTAATCTTGGAATGGCGTTTCAAATAAAGGACGATCTTTTTGATTTTGGAGAGGCTGAAGTAGGAAAACCGCGCGGCAATGATCTTAGGGAAGGAAAGAAAACCCTTCCTCTTATATTGGCTCATGAACTTGCCGCACCTAGCGACCGCCATTGGCTTGAAAAACAGGCACGCTTAAGCAGAACTAAAAGTATGGCCCGAAAAAAAACCATTGAATACGTAAAGAAATCGGGGGCTATTGAAGCAAGCAAGGAAGAGATGTTGACCTTTGCAAAAAAAGCTAAGGACGCTTTACGTCTTCTTGAGCCAAGCGATGCGTTAAATAGCCTTATTCTTCTTGCAGACTATTCTATGGAACGGGAGTTATAAATCAGCCTTTACGAAGCTCAAAGCGATCTCCCAAATAGATTTTTTTCGCCAAGGGGTTCTCGGCTAATTGTTGTGGGCTTCCCTCAGCAAACACTTTTCCCTCGTGCATTAAATACGCCCGATCGACGATATTCAGTGTCTCCTGAACATTGTGGTCCGTAATGAGCACCCCAAGACCTAAAGATTTAAGTTTGACCACAATTCGCTGAATCGCTTCGACAGCAATCGGATCAATCCCGGCAAACGGTTCATCGAGCAAAACATATGATGGGTTGCTAGCTAGTGCTCGTGCTATCTCGGTCCTGCGTCTCTCCCCTCCCGAAAGAAGACCCCCTTTTGTCTTTCGCACCTGGAATAAATCAAACTCTTTAATCAATTCTTCACACTTTGCCTTGCGCTCCTTGCTTGATTTGACATGAAATTCCATAACTGCCATTATGTTGTCTTCTACAGATAGATGCCTATACACAGACGCTTCTTGAGGCAAGTAGGTTATACCCATCCTAGCCCTTTTGTACATGGGCTTTGTGGTAATATCTATCGTGTTAAGTTCTACCTTTCCCTGATCGGGTTTTACCAGTCCAACAATCATATTAAAGGTGGTCGTCTTTCCCGCACCGTTGGGACCCAAAAGGCCTACAACCTCACCCTTATCTACACAAAAGCTTACCTTGTCAACAACAATTCGACGACCATATCTTTTTACAAGTTCTTGGTTTTCAATCATTTATAAATTTTATAGTTTCTGTGCTTTGTAGAATTTCAGTAACCAAAAAGTCCTGTTGCACATCTATTCTGTCCACATAAAATAAAACCTTGTTGTTCTCTTCGCTAGAAGTAAATATAGCATAGCTTGGTTCTCCGTAAAACGAATATATACCCCCTTCTCTATAGAGATCACTGAATAAGATTGCTCCATCATCGTTAAACACCTCAATATTTAAGTTGTCTGATATGGTGATGGTATCACTTGGTAAGGAAAAAGTCACAAAATATAATCCGGTGTGTACACTGAGCGAACCCTCGTAATGATTAAGCGAATCCAAGTCCCTAGAAGGTATAGAAGGCAAATAAAGGATATCCTGAACGCTCCGATTTGTGTCATTTTTGTCGTCTAAAGTTGTGTCGGCGACTAAAATTAGCGCCTGCAATGTATCAGAACTGTGTGTACCGTTTAAAGAGGCCAAAATCAGTCGCT
The DNA here is from genome assembly GCA_002708985.1 of Saprospirales bacterium. GTDB lineage: Bacteria > Bacteroidota > Bacteroidia > Chitinophagales > UBA8649 > UBA8649. The sequence goes on from PAPS01000017.1 coordinate 71,360, forward strand.
GGCTCGAGTCAACCACCAAACTGCTTTTTACATCCTTTGTGCTAGCATACACCGTATCATGTCCCCAATCATACGTTGAAAAGGTAAATCCTTTTGCCTCCACAATAGAATCCCAGGTATACTGATCAGGTTTGGGAAATATCGTAAAAAAATCTTCAGTTAGGCTATCAATACCTACAGGTTTTCTAAGGGGTGAATGAATAATTATTTCATTGCTCCCGTCAAAAGAAAGGGATAGCTGAATGTGGCGCTCAAAAGAGTCCACCGTTCCGTTTGAGTTTGTGTCCCAATACCATTTGTACGTATAATCCCATGACGTCTGTAAATGATCTAAACGGCCCTCTAATCTATCTTTTTCAAGCAGTGAATAGATTAGGGTTGGATTGTCGCTTTGTATAGATGCAGAAAAGGTTGTTAGATTTCGATTCGGTGGTAGTATCGTGGTAGAATACAATATCGAATTACTAGGAAGAACACCATATGTTGTAATCCAAAGCGACTGAGGGGGGAATATATTTCCCTCATTATAATCCTTTATAGCATCCTTTACAAGCAAATTATAAGCTACCCCTCTTGTGATCTCATCTATAGAAAGAATAACAGAACGTCCGCGCTGTTTAATAGATATAGGAGCTTCTGGAAGAATGTGTATGTTTTGTTTCTGTATTGGCTGAATGTATTCATCAAAGGCCCAGATCAACCTCTCTCCTGCATAATTCACTATGGTGTCCTTAGGGGAAACCAGAGCAATCGGTGGTGAGGTATCCTTGGGTCCGCCTGTGGGGGCAAATGGGTTGGCACACTGCGACAACATGAATAGAAAACAAGTCATCGCAAAAAGTCTAATCGCGCGAAAAAGCATAACTCTAGGTTAGGTAGATTGATAGTGCTGTAATATCACTTGCCGACACTCCGCTAATTTGCTGCGCCTCTCCTAGCGTAGACGGTTTGAATTGTTTGAGCTTTTCCCTTGCCTCTTTCGAAAGAGATGGCATGTCATCAAAATTAGCCGTAGGCTTTATTTTTACCTTTGCTAAGCTTTGTAATCGCTTTACATTGTCCGCCTCTCTTGCTATATATCCCAAATATTTATGCTCGATTTCCGCCGTCTGAATAAAATGAGGGCGTTTTCCTTCCACGAGCAATGATAGTTCATTACAGCGCGACACTAAGTCTTGTGTGCTTATGCCTGGCCTTGCCAAAATCTTTTCTAGTTTCACGCTTTGCCTTATTGGGTCTTGCCCCCGTTCAAGGAGTAGTGGGTTTATGTTTTCAGGGCGTATCGAAGTTTTGTAAATACAGTTCTTATATTCTTTTATAAACTGTGTTTTTTTCTCAAATAACTCAGAACCTTCTTTACCGAGAAGGTTATACTTATTTGCCAAGGGCATAAGTCGCATATCGGCATTGTCCTGACGCAACGAAAGCCTGAATTCGGCACGTGAAGTAAACATTCTGTAGGGTTCATTGGTGCCTTTGAATACAAGATCATTAATAAGAACCCCAATATATGCCTCTGATCGTTCAAGGATAAGAGAAGATTGTCCAAATACGCTCAGCGCCGCATTAATTCCGGCCATAAGACCCTGACATGCGGCTTCCTCATAACCCGTTGTTCCGTTAATTTGACCCGCAAAATAGAGCCCGCTAATAGCACGTGTTTCTAGTGTTTGGTTTATCTGGTTAGGTGGAAAATAATCATACTCAATGGCATAGCCTGGACGGAACATTTTTGCCTTTTCTAGGCCAGGAATCGTGTGTAGGGCCTCAATCTGAGTAGAGAATGGAAGTGATGTTGAAAAACCATTCAAATAAGTTTCCACTGTATTAATACCTTCTGGTTCAACAAAAATTTGATGACGGTCTCTTTCGCTAAAGCGGTCGATTTTGTCCTCTATAGATGGACAATATCGTGGGCCCCTACCTTCGATTCTACCAGAAAACATGGGCGATTTACTAAAGTCCCTTCGCAAAACATCGTGCGTTTTAAGATTGGTATAGGTTATATAACAATGCCTCCTTTCTTGAAATAATTCGCTTACTCCATAAGAAAAAACCTCAATTGGCTCTTCACTTGGCTGTATTTCCATAGAAGCATAATCCACGGTTCGTCCATCTATTCTTGGTGGGGTACCTGTTTTCATTCTTCCCGTAACAAAACCCCAATCGCGCAATTGGGCACTCAGGCCGACTGAAGCTGATTCTCCTGCTCGGCCAGATTTTCTTTGTTCCTCCCCTACGTGGATTACGCCACCAAGAAAGGTTCCTCCAGTAATAACAACTTTTTTTGCATGAATAATCAGGCCGGACCGACACATAACTCCCGTAACCTTTTTATTTTCTTTTTGCAAACCAACAACTTCGTCCTGCCAGAAATTAAGATTGCTAGTGTTTTCTAGCTCTGTCCTCCAAATCCTCGCAAATAGGTGACGGTCGTTTTGTGTTCTAGGGCTATGCATGGCGGGCCCTTTTGATCTGTTCAACATTCGAAAATGAAGCATAGAACGATCAGCAACTTTCCCCGAAAATCCCCCCAAAGCATCTATTTCACGAACAATTTGACCTTTAGCAACCCCGCCCATTGCAGGATTACATGACATCTGACCAATGGCTTGCATGTTCATGGTTATCAGGAGTGTTTTAGCACCTAATCGAGCGGAAATTCTTGAAGCCTCACACCCAGCGTGACCACCACCCACAACAATAACATCATACTTATCCATCATATTTATTATGGTTTGTGTTCCACGTGGAACAAATGAAGCAACCGGTTTTCCTCTAAGTGCATTGATCTCTTCTCTATATCACTCCCATCGGTAAGGCCCACTACATGAAGCAAGCCATGAAAAACCATACGAAGTATATAAGACTGGGAGGTTTCATTGTTTTCTAGGAAAACCTCCGTACCATTAATATATAACTCTAAGTGTCTACCCATTGGTGTTTCCCTTTCTTGGGTTATAACGTCAGTATCGTACTGATGGTTGAGTAAGTAAGTGTTGTGTCGTATTTGGCTGGCGCTGTCCGTTAAAACAACATCAATTCCTCGGATGGATAGCTCGTAATATTGACAAAAAATAGCTAACGCATCTCTTACCTCTCGAACTGTTATCGAGAACTCTGGATTGCCGTCGCGTAATACACGCACAATCATAGCTCAATATTATAGCCTAAATTGAAGCTCAATGGTTGATCCATCATTGCTGAAGACCACCCAGTCCGCTAATTGTTTAATTAAAAACACCCCGCGGCCACCCACAACCATCAGATTGTCAGGATGCGTGGGGTCAGGTAAGCCATTATAATCAAAGCCATTTCCCTCATCATGTATGTGAAAAACTAGCTTGTCTGGACCTTCTTCCCGCTCGAATTCTAGGACTACCTTTTTTGAATCATCCTCCTTGTTGCCATGAATAATAGCATTATTAACTGCTTCTGTTACACCGATAAGCATGTTTCCAAAAACCTCATCTGACACATTGTGCTCTACGACGACTTGTTCTAGAAAATGCTCAATTTCTTTGAGGCTCTCGTGTTTAGAAGAAACAACCAATTTCTGCATAAACATCAAAGATAGTACATAATAATCTCATTTATTGTGTAAATGATCTCCATAGTTTGTCATAGAATGCTATTAAACCTGGGTTTTCCACCTGTGGTCTTTTTCTACGCTGAAGAATTTGACTAATTTTTTGCTGAACTTCCTCAGGAACAATAATTACATCTTCCTCAAGTGGTGATGAAGATTTACGCGTTTCCTTTTCTCCTTGTTTATTCGCCGCTTGCTCTAATTTTAACAATTGAAAGTCTATGTTTTGAAGGCCTTCACTATACTCTTGTGTGCCAATAGTTGTGCCTTCCGATAACATTTGCTCCTGGCGTTTCATTTGATCCAATACCCCGCGGCCCTCCTTTTCTAAATTGTTTGCTTTAAGCCAATTTTCAAGGGCATTTCTAATTTTTGCTTGTTCTTGGATTAGTGCTGCCAAGGCTTCGTCGGCTTTGTCACTACTTCCTTCTCCAGAATTACCCTGTTTTCCCTCGCCACTTTTTCCTTCTTTTTCGCCTTGCTGTCCCATGGCGGCTTGATCTGACATAATATCCTGCAGCCCACCTGCCTTTGAAGGTTTACCGCTTTGACCTTGGCCACTTCCGCCGGGGTTCTCACACATTTGACTACCTTGCATTTGACCGGATAAATTCATTTGGATATTCTGTAGTGCCTCATCTAAAAGCAAAGCAATCTCATTAACTTCCATCATAACCCCTTGAGCTTCCGTTGCCCAGTTCGACTGAATTCCTCTCTCAAAGCTTTTATCCAATAGCTCTTGACGTTTTTCAATACGAAGTATCCCGTCTATTATTGGCTTTTGCGCTGCAGGGCTTCGAGAGGCGAGTGCCATTAGTGTATCCTTAACAGAATCAAAGTTTTTATTCCACAACGCCTGATTCCTCACCTTACGCTCCTTGGTATATACTCCGACATTTGAAGAGGCATTAGAAAGAAACAGATCTTCTTCAATAAATGATAAATCCACTAAATTCTCTAAAAGCTGCTGAAGTGTGGTCAAATCCATTTCTAACTGCTTTTGCTTAGCAGATTTCATGGCCATGGATAACATCGAGCTAAGCTCTTTCATTTGTTGAGAGGTATTTGATTTACTGGATTCACTTGGCTCTCCTTGTTGAATTTCGTTTGAAAGATCTTGAAGATCATTATCAATTTCTTCTGATAACTGTTCAATCGCTTCTGATTCTTCACCAAGCAATTCTTTGCCTTCTTCAATATCTTTCTTGATATCATTAAATTTTTCATTTATTTCCTCTTGTTTCAACAAGGCGTCTTCCTGGTTTAAATCAAGTGCATCTTCTTCCTTACTTAATTGATCAAGTGCTTCTATAGCATCTTTCAAAGCGTTTTCCTTCATAAGCTGTGAAAGCATTCGCTCCAACATTTCTAGAGACATTTCTTCTTTACTTTCCATCTCACTCAACTCCTCTAGAGCATCATCAACATTTTCTTGATCCCCCTTTTCTAAAGCTTGCCGAATTTTGTCCATTAATTCCTCCCTCCTACTACCTTCCTGATATTTTTCAATTAGTGGATTCAAAATATTTGTATCAATAGCATCATTAAACTCTTCGGACATCAACATAAAAGTTTCTAACTCCTCACTTAATAAATCCTTTTGAGCATTAAGTCTTTCTAGGCTTTCTAAAAAATCAAGTATTTCCTGGTTATCTGCATTAGAATTAGCCTCTGTCATTCGCTCATTTCGTATATTTTCTAAACGATCATTCATGTTTGACTGGTTATTGTTTAGACGATTGGCCGTATTCTCCATATTCTGAATCTCTTGATCCTTTTCATCATCCCAAGTATCTTGATTGGGTACAGTAAGAATCAGCTTACGTGAATACGCACACTGACTCCCTTTAACCTCATTGTTATCGCAAACGCCATAACTTACTTCTATGGCATCAATACCCGTCTTCCATAAATCTTTCCTCCTGAAGTAATCAGCAAAATCACCTTCTAATCCCTTATCATGAGTAACATTGTAACGCTTACTTTCTATAACCTTCCCAGAACGAATAAAATTCACCCTTCGAAAAACACTTGATACTCCATAGTCATCTTGAAATGTTCCTATTGCGGTATAAGCTCGTGCTGTAGTATCAAAATCCCATTCGATAGAAATGGTCGGTATCTTGTCTTCGATAACGTCAATTTCCATCGTCCAAGTTGTATCCCCTTGAATTATTGCCAAACATTCAGAAGAATTCATTAGAAGTATATCGCTGTCAAATTGCACTATAGAATCCTTTATATAGAGGATACTAGCTCCTTCATTAATATATTCTTGAATACGCATAACACTACCCTCTATTGCTTCAATTTTTCGAGGATTTATGAATTCAACCTGTTCTTGCTGCATATAACTTGGTGGAATCAATAATACCTTATACGTATTGGACAAAGTAGATCTTACTTCAACCTGAAAATAAGAAAGAATTTTATCGCCATCTCGCCAGGTAAAGTGTAAATCTTGATTTACTGATTCAATAAAATATGATAACGTATCATTTTTATATAAATGACTGATTTTCAAATCATTAAGAAACAATTTAGCAGATATATCTCCTGTATCTTTAACAAGTGCCAGTAAGGTGTAAGGTTGACCTACCTCAACTGTTGTATCTGATACCCAAACAATACTATTATTACTGATATCTTCTGTATTCAATGTGAAGGCTGTTGAAAACGCTGCCTTCCATGGGCTTAGGCTTATCAGTATTAATGCAGTAATTAGAGACAATACCAATATTTTTCTAAACTTCTGTTGCAGTACTGTCTCTTTATTCCAATTAGGAAGTAAATCATCAATTGGTTGACTATTTTTTTCTGGATACTTATGCTCAAACTCTAAGCCGTATTTAAGCTTATGTTTTATTTGATCAGCTTGGTGTTTATAAATTAACAAAACACTGCTTACTATATCGTTTTCGCTTCGTGTATATGTATATAGTATTCTATACAGGATAATAAATAAAGTAATGAGACTGAAAGACAAAACCATCCACACCGGCCAGCTTTTGTTTCCGCTGCTGTCAAGTAGTATGAGTATAAAACTTATTGTACTCCATAGAGCAGCGCAAAGACAGAGAGCAATAGACACTTGGTATTCTAGACATTTATAAAGACCTACTTTACCCGATTCTATGATTTTATCTCTGATCATAAACTTAATCTATTAACATATGATGTTAATTCTAACGTCAAAAGTACTTGCTTGATGTGGATATAGCTTGTAAAATTGGAATTCTATGTAACTGATTACTGAATTATTGACTTTTCCCCACAAATCAAACTATAATTCCACAATATCTATTTCAACAAATACTCTTTGATTTCAAATTCACAGTATGTTGATTATTATCATTTTTACCCTCATAACTGAAATTCTTAGATAGAACAAAAGTTAACTTAATGTTTGAAAAGTGTGAATTGCGGGGATAGAGTGAAATGTTCCACATAATAACATACTTAATGATGAATATATATTTTTAAATAAAAGATTTTAATCATTATGATTTACGATGATTATATCGCGTTGCAAAAACTTTTGGACTGTAATAAACCTCGAGCTGGTGTCAAATACGCTTTAGAAGAATCTTTTTTTATTCGCATTCATCATATCCATGAAATTAATTTTGCTCAAATCTTACTAGACTTAAAATCATTTGATGCAAAACTTATAACAAGCACATTACAACAAAAAATTGATCAATTACATCGTATCCTGGCTTGTTGGAAGCTAAATATTAATACATTAAAGCTACTCGAATTCTTAGATAAAGAAGCCTTTTTAGGCTTTCGCCCATCACTAATGGGAATATCTGGGATGCAGAGTAGTCAATATTTACTCTGGGTTGAGTTATTTTATAAGACAGCAGATCGATATAATCATCAAGCTATAAATCATCCAGGCATACTTTCAATTTTTCAATCAATACATGCTAGTCATAATGATTGGTTGGTTGCTCATGAAGAGGTTATTCTTCACTTTATACAGAATGATCATGGAACAGGTGACACAGAGGGTTTGCGCTACATGCATGAACAACGAAATCATTACGATACACTGTGGAATGAAATATTAACAGGACTCAATAAGGTTATCTAGTACTTGTGGTATAATTTCTTTCATTCTTATTTTATAATCCACAAGGACCTCTTTAGTGGAGCGTTGGGCGATAGCAAGGCAAATGGTCAAACATTTATGACCTAGTAGTCCGCCTAAGCCATAAAGTGCGCTGCATTCCATCTCAAGATTACATACTTTATTACCTTCTATGTCTTCAAATTTTGCAATATGGTCACTATGCCATCCAGCAAGATGATCTGTTCTAAGTTTTCTTCCTTGTGGACCATAAAAACCCGAGGAAGTTAGCGTAATCCCACAATGACCTATAGATTCAAACTTTTTAAGTAGATAATCATTAGATTCCGCGATATAATTAACTGGACCTAAATGGTTTTCAGAGAAATATTGTTGTACAGCTTTTAATTCTTTATTGTCTTTTATGAATTTGGATAAGTAATCCTGATAATAAAGCATCAAACTATCCTGACCATAAGCTTTTTTGGATATTACTAGATCACCTGGTTTCACGTGCTTTTGAAAACTACCACAGGTTCCTAGTCGAAGTAAATTGAGTTTAGTTAATTCATGTTTAATTTTTCTTTTATCAAAGTCCACATTGACTAAAGCATCTATTTCATTTAATACAATATCAATATTATCCGTTCCTATCCCTGTGGCCATGACAGAAATTCTAATCCCTTTATATAAACCTGTAATCATGACAAATTCTCTATTTTGCCTCTTACATTCTATATGTTCAAAGAAGGATGCTATAAGTTGCACTCTGCCGGGATCACCGACCAGTATAACGTTCGATGCTAATTCTTCTGGTTTAACGCCTAGGTGAAATATAGATCCATCTTGATTTACAATGAGGTTAGTTGAATTAATCATTTTTTTGATACAGTTTGTATAACATAATTTCTTTTACAACAGCAGGTGGTGTAAGGTATTCTATACTTCTTCCTTCTTGGATACGTCGACGAATTGAGCTAGAAGATATATCAAGTAGTTCACATCCGAAGAACTGATGGTGTTTATATAATACTTTTTGTTTGGATGCAGGTATCTCATCCTCTAGATACATCCTAGTATAGATTAAAAACGGAAATTTTTCCATTAACCAGCTAGCATCATGCCATTTATGTAGGGTTTTGTAATTATCTTCTCCCACAATTAAACTAAAGGAGTATTTGGTATACTTTTTAATGAGATATCGCATAGAGTTAGCAGTATAACTCGGCTTTTCTAAAAACCGCTCAAAATCATTAATTACGATGGAAGATATTTTATCCTTAAGAGCTAGATGACAGAGATCAATCCGTTTTTGATAATCGAGTAAGGAGTGTTTTTTTTTATGAGGATTTTGAGGTGTAGGGCAAAGCCAAACCTGATCAATAAGCTTGGTTTGGAGTGCCTCATTAGCGATAATGAGATGACCTATATGAATAGGATTAAAGCTCCCAAAAAATAGACCAACCCTCATCGTTATATTGTATTGATTTTATAATTTTTCTTAGCCAACTTGACGCGATCTAAGCATTCTGGTAAACCAAGAAAGCTCATAATATCAAAAATTGAAGGTCCTTTCAATGTCCCTGTTAGACTTAATCTCAATGATGGAAGAATCTGACCAAAGGATATAGACTTTTCCTCGATGTATTCTTTGACTATATTTTCTAAGGCAGGTGCACTAAAGTCAGTATCAGCATCCTGAATTCTTTGCATGCAATCTTCTAGGTGGGCTACTTTTTCTTTCATCCATGCTTTATTTACACCTTTGCCTTCTAGTACTTTAGGTTTTTCAAATAAGTAGGCTATCGTATCCTTTATTTCATGCTTGAAATGTATTCGTTCAGAAGCTAGATTAAACACCAACTCCAATTCATTTTCATTACGATTTTTTGCTATTGGAAAGATTTCAATAATGGCATTCCGTTTCTCTTGTCTCGTATAATTTTTGAGATATTCACTATTAAACCAACATGCTTTTTGATAATCAAATTTGGCACCTGACTTATTTACCCTTTTTAACGAAAAATTTTCGACAAGATTCTCAAGTGAAAAGATTTCTTGATTACTTCCCGGGTTCCAACCAAGCAAGGCTAAAAAGTTTATGACAGCTGGTGCTTCAAATCCTCTTTCCTTATAACCTCCTGCAATCAATTCACTTGAATTAACTGGATTGTACCAATCAATTGGAAAAACAGGAAATCCTAGTCGGTCACCATCGCGTTTACTGAGTTTACCCTTTCCATCAGGTTTTAATATGAGAGGAAGGTGAGCAAATTTTGGCATTATCCAACCGAATGCTTCGTATAATTGAACATGAAGGGGGGTGGATGGCAGCCACTCTTCACCTCTTATAACATCGGTAATTTCCATAAGATGATCGTCGACGACGTTGGCTAAGTGATAGGTAGGAAGTCCATCGCTCTTCATTAACACTTTATCATCAAGTTCGTGGCATTGAAAAACTATCCATCCTCGTATTTCATCATAAAATCGAACCTCTCCAGCAACTGGCGTCTTAAACCGAACAACATACTCATCACCACGCTGTATACGCTCTTCAACTTCTTGAGCCGATAGGCTTAAGCTGTTTTTTAAGTAAGCTCTCGTACTTGCGTTATACTTTGGAGAAGCACTTCCTTGTTTTTGCATGGAGTTCCTCCAAGTTGTTAGTTCATCACTAGTATCAAAGGCATAATAGGCATATCCATTCATAAGAAGTTGCTCAACATATGGAGTATATAAAGCGCTTCGCTCACTTTGTCTATAGGGCCCAAAGGACCCACCAAAGGAAGGCCCCTCGTCAGGAGTTATACCACACCAGGATAAGCTTTCTAAAATGTATTCTTCAGCGCCGGGCACGAAGCGTTTCTGATCAGTATCCTCGATACGAAGAATGAAATCCCCTTTGTTATTTTTTGCATGTAAGAAACAGAATAGTGCCGTACGTAGTCCGCCAATATGTAAGGGGCCTGTAGGGCTTGGAGCGAATCGAGTTCTAGTTGCCATAGATCAAAGATGCAGATTCCGTAGCCAATTGAGCAAGATTGTAGCTTAAATTATATTAGTAAGTCCATGTTCGGAAAGAAAAACCAAGTTCATATAACTATTGATGACGGACCAAGTGTACAATATACCGTGACCCTAGCACGCATTCTAAAGGCTCACAAAGCCCAGGCGACATTTTTTGTGCTTGGAGAAAACATGGAAAAGTGGTCCGTTCAGTCTAAGGCGTTACAAGACTTTCAACTTGGCAACCATGGATATAAACACATTAATAATTGGAGAACTAGCCCAAGGAAACAGCGCGAAAACATTCAACTTGTAGAGCAAAGATTTCCCGACATTGAAAAATACTATCGCCCACCTTATGGATTTTTGACCCTTACGCAGCTGTTGTATTGTCATGGCAAACTGGGTATCAAGATGTGGACACTTATGACCTATGACTTTAATCACTACAAGACTCAGTATGCTCTATGGAAAAGAATACAATCCTCTTTGCGCAACAAAAGATGCGTTCTTGTTTTTCATGATAATATTAAGTCGTCCAAACACACACGGTGGTTGTTAAATAGAACCCTGTTAGAAGTGAGAAGCCTGTCTAAGGAGACGGCAGTATATAGTTAACAATCAAACGGAGATAGAAGTGCCCGGGGCGGGACTCGAACCCGCACGTCCTTAAGGACACATGGCCCTCAACCATGCCTGTCTACCAGTTTCAGCACCCGGGCAGACGGGTAAATATACAAATTAGTCTATGCGAAAAGCGATTTACAACTGTAGTAGCTACCGATAAAAAAAAGTAAGCCAAACCCAACACTCATCACATGATAGAGTATTGAATTACCAGGGCCATGGCTGGATAAACAGGAAAATACGATATATCCACTAAAGGTTGAAAGACCACCACAAAGGCTAACAACACCCATCTTAACCATAGGGTTGTTGATGGGGATAGCTAACAAATAACCCATTATTGCACATGCGATTATATTGGATAAAAGTACACCACTATCTAAAGACTTTAGGTAGGGAATAAAGGAAAGCAGGTAACGCAAAACACCCCCTATCCCAGTACAACAAAAAATGATAAAAAACTTAAACAAATCAATACGCATTATTCAAGGGGCTTAGCTCGTGCTCTTTTTCTCAGCCCCCCTATTATATAGTATTTGTAAAACGAAAAAAACAACAAGAAATACGTTGAGCAACACAAATGACCAACCTAAAAGGGATAGATTAAATGGGTATTGCTCAGAGAAAAAACTTAGGGAAAGAATGCCAAACACAATGGATAGCAAAAACAAAATAAGAGCAACTTGCTGTTCAGAAAAACCACAATAGACTAAATGATGAGCCAAATGATCTCTACCTCCAACAAATGGAGATGATTTCTTCAGCAAGCGCCGTAAAAAAACAGTAATCGTATCCATTATAGGAACAGCAAAAACAAGTACGGGAATCATGAATTGCTGTACTTGAAAAACACCACCATAAGCGACCCGGTGGTTCCAAAATAGTTCAACACCCAAACCGGCCAAAAAGACACCAAGAAATTGAGACCCTGTATCTCCCATATAGATCTTAGCGGGGGTCCAATTAAACGGCAAAAAGGCGATTAGGCTTGCCAACACACCAATGATACAAGGATAAACCCAAAGGCTAGGTAATACAATGAGCAATGCCATTATAATAGCAATGATTAAAACAGAAATAGAAACTGATGTGGTTATTGCATCCATATTATCCAACATGTTAATGGAATTCATAATGGCAATTACCCAAAATATGGTAAGAGTATAATCTATAATCTCTACACCACTGAATTCAATAACAACACCTCCTAGGCACAAGATTAATCCACACAACACCTGACCGATGAACTTAACAACAGGTACAGTATCATAGGTGTCGTCTGCTAAGCCAAGCAAGAAGCCAAGACAACAAGCCGCGGTGAAAGAAGTCCGTTTTAATTCACTCGGGACATTGAGACCCTCTATTGGTAAAAGACTAATTGATACGCTAAAGCAAAGAAAGAAGGTTAGTCCACCAACAGAAGGTTTAACTTCTGCGCTCCACCGTTCTTGTCCAAGGGCAGATGGTTGTCTCACACCTAGGCCCCGACTAAATCTCAGAAATAGTCCATGTGTAGCATACCCAAAAAGAAAGACAGCTACAAACAAAATGGCCCAATATATCTTTTGCTCCACAATCTTAAAACTAAAGAGATTTAAGATTTTTTGCGAAATATTGAAAACAAGCTGGATCTTTCTTTTTTTCTAGTATTGTCGGAATCTGAATAATACCCATATCCATATCCATACCCATATCCATACCCGTATCCATACCCATATCCATACCCGTATCCATACCCATAATTGTAATAAGACCCAGATACGCCCCTTCCGTAGTCATTCATAATAATGGACAGGCTGGGAACCTGAAGGTTCTCTTTGGTAGATTCAATATGTCCTACAAATGACCTGTGAGAATAATCTGCTCTCAACACATAGATGGGATTATTTACCGTGCTAATCACAGGGATGGAGTCTGTTACTAATCCAATAGGAGGAGTATCAAAAATGACAACATCAAATGAAGTTTTTACTTCGTCAATAAAGTTAATAAAGGGTTCTCCGCCAATAAGTTCAGAAGGATTTGGTGGAATAGGTCCTGCTGGAACTGCCCAAAGGTTTTCCTCTGACGTAGAGAATGTAATATCCTCTTTTGTAGATCGCTTGTTGAGGAGGGTGCTCATTCCAGCAGAGTTAGGAAGGTCAAAGATCTTATGTATACGAGGTTTTCTTAAATCAACATCCACCAGTAGCACACGCTTGCCCTGCATGGCAATAATAGCAGCGAGATTAATAGCTACAAATGTTTTTCCCTCTCCGGGAATAGTTGAGGTGACAGCGATAGAACGAAACCCCTTATCTGCGTCTAAAAACTCAAGATTACTTCGAACGCCTCTAAATGACTCAGATATACCACTTTTAGGACGATTGGTCACAACGATTGATGACATAGGAAGCTTTTCTGAATATCGCTGAATAACCCCAAGAAGAGATGTTTCAGTTTGGGATGTTATGTCTTCAATATTGATAATTTCTTTATGTGTTACATATCGAAACACGACCAAGATAAGTGAAAGAATTGCCCCAATGGCCAAGCCAACAAACCGAATAAAGCTATCGTCAGGGGCTACGTGTTTTTCCGCTATTTTAGGCATTTCAAGAATAATATAATCACTTACTATACCTGCCCTTGATAGGGTAAAGGAGGCTTTACGGTCAAGAAGGCTATTATAGAAAGATGACTTAACCTCATAATCTCTTTTTAATCTCAAATACTCTGCTTCGAATAATGGCAATAAGTCTAGTTCTTCTAGCAGTTTGTTAATTTCTGCAACTACAGCGTCTTTTTCTTGTTGAAACTTATCGATGTTGATTTCAACCTGGGCAATTAGTGTGGCTCTGGCTTTGTCGAGATTTCTTTCAATTAGCACCACGGTAGGGTGTTCAGGAGTAACCTGCATAAGCGCAGACTCCTTTTCATATTCTAGCTTCAATATTTCATCTACAGAAAGAGCCCTGGTAATTCCATCAAATTCCTCTCCCGAAAGTTGGGTGCTTGCCAGGCTGAGATCCTCTTCTTGTTGTATCATAACGGCAAACCATTCTAGCACGCTTGTAACATATTCAATACGAACTAATTTCTTTTGTAAGTCCTTTATGTCTTTATACAAACCACCACCCAGGGCCTCAATATTTCTATAACCTTTTTGCGCTTCAGCGTTACGGACAGCAATTAATGCATCATCATACAGCGGTTTAATAGAGTCAATTTGTTTATCTAAAAAGGAAATAGACTGTTCGAGACTTTCCATTTTTTGATCTAAGTGAAAGTCCATAAAGGCCTCCATTAACAACTCAACTGTCAAGGCTGCTTTGGATTTGCTTGGATGTCGTGCCGAAACTAGTATGGCAAAGGTTTCTTTATTGGGCTCGATACTTGTAATTGCCATCAGTTCATTAGATAACTGCTCGTCTGTATATACTTTAAATAAGATGCTTTTTTGGCTTTCTGCACTTCCTTCTAAAAGCTTTTGATCTAAGTTGGAAATAGCCAAATAGATGTTTTCATCCGAATAGGGCTTTCCCGGCTTAAGGAAGCCCCCCCAGCTTTTTCCTTGATATATGTAATCCAAACGAACACTATCTTTTTGCTGATTTATTAAAACACTGTAGTCAATGCTTACACGCCGCATTTTAGGGTCTTGGTAAAAGCTATCAATGGTAAAGTATGGATTGGGATAAATTTCTAAAGAACGAAAATCACCTACTTCATAAAATACGTAATTCAACCCCTTTTGGCTAAACGCTTTATTGACAATGATGGGTGAGGTAATTACCCTTACATCTTGTTGGAAGTCCGTCGGTGTAAAGTCTTGGTTTGGCAATGTTTTATCAAGGCCAAGGAGGCTTTGCTTTTCTTCTCCTGCAATATGAATAAGTACACCCTTTGAGGAGTAAATTCTAGTCGAAAAGTGAAGAAAAATATGAGCAACCCCAGAGGATAACAACATAAACAGAAAAAACCATTTAAACGACTTCCTCAAAACATAAAGCAGCAGGCCTACATTGAATTTGTCATACAAAACAGATGACTGTTGTTTCTTTTTTGATGGTTCAGACACAGGTCATGTTTTGGGTTAATTCCGTCGAAGGAGTAAAACGGTAGTTATGAGCGAAGAAGAGGATAGAAAAAGTGAAGTAATTGAGCTTATTTCAGCATTTGCCCTACGAACAACACCTGGCCGCCGTTGAATATAAATTATATCATTGCTTTGCACAATCATACCCCCGTCGGCAATATTAGACATGTGTGACAAGTCAACTTCATAAAGAAGAGGATCATTTAGATCTCCCCGTATGATATAAATTTTGTCTGCCCGATCATATTGTTGTAGACCACCGCTTCGGGCAATAACTTCAATCAGGGTAGTTGGTCTGGTCTCTAGCGATACAACAGAAGCATTTCCGCCCTTAAAGACTAAACATCGTCGCCCAAGAATGGAAACAATAGCAAACGGATTTACAAAAAGCTCTTCTGCGCGCTGTTCAAGGAATTGCTCAAGCTCTTGGTCCTTCATTCCCCGCACGTAGGTTTCGCCAAAGATGGGTAGATCGACATAACCATCTTGAGTGACGAGAAACGACACCAGCTGGCCAATTTGAATAGAGCGAGACCCATTAGCGCCTTGTGAACCATTGGCGCCTTGTGAACCTCCCATTCTGAGTGCATCTAGAATAGGAAACCCGTCTTGGGTGTACAACTGCAGTCGAATAACATCCCCGGGCCGAATAGAGTAGTCTTCAATTTTGTCTTTTTCGCTTATAAATTGCTGAAAATCTCCCTTTCTAAACATTCTGTCAGAAACGAGCAACTTGCACGAACTAAACAAGAGGATAACACTTATAATTTGAAGGCTTCTCACAATTAATGAATATAAAGCAACATATTGATTAAGAAGCAAGTAATTCTTTATAGACTTTTGACATCTCAAGGCAGAGTTGTTTATAACTATACTTTTTTGCAAGCTTGTTTCTAACATCAAAATCTAGAATACTCCCCGGCTGGGTTGATATAACCCATTTAAGAAGGGCTTCTCTAAATATTTCAATACTGTTTTTAGGAGTAACTATACCCTGGCTAGGGTCAATTATAAGATCACGAACACCACCCACGTCGGTTGAAATAAAGGGTTTGCCCGCACAACCAGCCTCAATAAGACTAACGGGCGTACCCTCGTTCTTAGAAGAAAGGCACACTAGATCAATACCAGCAAGGACTTGATCTACGTTCGAAATCCAGGAGGTAAAAATAATATCAACACTTGGGTCAGGTATTGAGTTATAGGAAAGGTTTAATTTATCACAAAGAGCCATTAAGGCATTTTTTTCTTCACCATCTCCCACAAGAAAGACCTGAAATTTTGTATTGGTCTTGCTTTTTACATAAGATATTGATTCTAGAAAGAATGGATGATTTTTTATAGGAACAAGCCGCCCAACAAGGGTAATTGCCAATATGTTGTCACTAAGATTCCAATACTCTCTAAAGGCAATACGCTTGCTGTCCATGTTTTCGAAAAACCGATCTAATTCAAAACCTAGTGGAACTGTGCGAAACTTAGAACTGTTTGCAATCTTGTATTCTTCAGAAAGCTCTTTTTTCTGCAAAGGGCTAATCGCAATAAGTGCACTACTTCTTCTTGCCAAGAAACGTTCAATAGCCAAGAAGGCGCCTGTTTTTATTATGTTAAAATAGGAATGGAAAACATGTCCGTGGTACGTATGAAGGATGACAGGAACCTTCTCTTTAAAGGCCGCATAGCGGCCTATTGCTCCAGCTTTCGCCGCATGAGTGTGTACTATGTGTGGATTATACTCACGAATAATTTTGCGGACTTCTAGGTATGCTTTTCGGTCTCGAATCAAATTAATGGATCGACGCATGGAGGGGATAAGCCTTGGGGAGAGCCCCATGGACTCTGCAATGTACAGAGAACTACCCTCTGAAGAGTCTTCATGTCCGGCAACTAATATGGTTTCAAAGGAGTTATCAAGATGCTTTGTTAGGTGGCAGACATTATACGTTGGCCCACCAATATTGAGCCGATTGGCTATGCGCAAAACACGAATTTTTTGATTACCCATCGATTTGGTTTATACGCGCCCACCATTCTTGAAACACTAAGAAGGAATAAAGAAAAGCGCTTGTTTCTGCTTGCCCCTGCTTTTGATTAGATTCAAATATTTGACGCAGAGGTTTGTACAAAAACAAACCTTGTGCATCAAGAAATTCTTTATGTATGAATTGTTCGATTCTATCAGAAAAAACAGTTCTTGTCCATTCTTCTAGTGGAACCTCAAACCCATGTTTCGGACGGCGAAAAACCTCTTTAGGTAAATCGTTTTCAAACCCTTTGCGAAGAAGCCGTTTTGTTGTTGAACCCTTTACTTTAAAGGATGATGGAAGGGCGTTCGCAAGACCAACAACATGGTGGTCTAAAAAAGGAACCCGCACCTCAAGACTTGAGGCCATTGACATTTTGTCGACTTTGGCAAGCATATCAGATGGAAGAATAATACGTTGATCAGCATAAAGAAAGTCATTAAGGCATTCCATTTTTTTAGGTAAGAGGTCGTAAAAAGAGGGGCTTCCCTGCCATGGATTTACAAGTGCATTATGAACATCATTTGAGTTTGAAAATGACGCCCAATAAGCATAACGAGCCCTAGTACTTTTGCCTATACCAAGACTAAACCGATGAAGCTGCCTAGCCTTATTTCTAAACACTGAACCACGGCTAGAGGCCCGTGGCCCCATAAGTGGGCGTATGATAGAAAGAAGACTACGATAAAAAGGGTTTAGGCTCATGAGTAGAGCACGATGCTTGTTATACCCTCCAAAAACTTCATCAGCCCCATCGCCGCTTAACGCCACAGCAATATGCTCTTTAACGCTTTTACATAGATGAAAAACGTTGATTGCTGAAGAGTCTGCAAAGGGCTCGTCCATAGCATCAAAAAAGTGGTCTATTTGGTTAAAAATTGTTTCATCAGATAATACAATGTTTTCGTGTTTTGTGCCGAGAGCTATGGCGGTTCGCTTGGCCGCGCGTGTTTCATCAAAAAAGTTCCGCCCTTCAAACCCAATCGAATAGGTTTGTATTCCACCATGAAGCTTTTGGGCAATCGAAGCAATGATAGACGAATCAATTCCACCGCTTAGAAATGATCCGACCGGGACATCGGCTATCATTCGAAGCCCCACAGCATATTCTATCTTTTCTTTACACTTAGTGGCGGCCTCAGCAAATGAAATCTCTTTTTGAGGCGCTTGTGAACCTATGCTGTAATAGCGGTTTTGAACCACTCCCTTCTTCGATGAATAGCGTAAAGTTGTGCCTGCAGAAAGCTTGACAACGCCATTAACTAAACATAGCGGTTCTGGAACATAACTGTATAAGAGATATTCATTGAGCGCTTGTGGGTTTATTTGAAAAGGAACTCCAAGGCGTTTAAGGGATTTGAGTTCAGAACTAAAACGAAGCCCACCTTCTGAAAGGAAGAGGTATAATGGTTTAATTCCCAACCGGTCCCGACCAAGAAGCACTTCTTGGGTTAGGGTATCATAGAAAGCAAATGCAAAAAAGCCATTAACCTCTTTAATAAAACTTTTACCATGAGATATAAGTCCTTGAAGAAGAACTTCAGTGTCCGACGAAGTTTTAAAAGTTTTCCCATTGTTTGACAAATTCTTCCGTAAGGCAACATAGTTAAACAACTCTCCATTGTACACGAGCCAGTAACGCCCACACGGGCTTTTCATAGGCTGGTTAGATCGAGCCTCAAGATCAATAATTGCCAGCCTCCTGTGGCCGATAAAGTCTTTGTTGTCGAACACAACGTGATTGCCGTGGTCGGGCCCGCGATGTTTTAATGAATTTACAGCTGAGAGCAGTACTTCGCTGCTTAACGGAGTATTATTTCCAATCCAACCAATGATACCGCACATACAAGTGCAAAATAAAAGGATTTTGGTAAAGACGTATATTCAAACCGTGGAGCTATTGGATTTTATTATCGGTCCTATTTATGTGGGCATAATATTGTTTATTGGGCTTAGGGTTTCTTCAAGATTTACCGATTCTGTTGACCGCAGAATGTTCAACCTAGGCCTTTTGGTAAAATTGGTTAGCTCTTTTGCAATCGGTGTTATCTATTGGTTTTATTATCAAGATGGTGATACAGTATATTACTATGAAAGAATGCTCAAAGTCTCTAGTGTTCTAAAAAGTAATATTTCTCTCGGTTTAAAGCTCATATTTTCAGGATACCCAGACGAGGCCGATGAGACCTACTTTTTGATGACATCACTGCGAGCGTTTGACACTGCCTCATATATGGTGGTGCGTATTGCGGCGATAGTTAATACGGTTTGCTTTGGTGTATATACGAATGTTGCTTTGCTGTTTTCTGTTTTTGCTTTTTCCGGACTATGGCAGTTATACCGAATAGCCTGTACGGCTCTTCCAAAGGTCTCAAATAGATATTTAGGTTTTGCTATACTATTATTTCCATCTGTGGTTTTTTGGGGTAGTGGATTGTTGAAGGATACCCTCACCTTGGGAGGCATAACCTGGGTAATTGCTTGTTTTTACCGTGGCCTCATATTGCGTGAAAATCGGATAAGAAACATTTTGGTTATGATGATTATTGGATACTTCGTTTCCGCAATTAAAAGTTATATTCTAGTGGCTTTTGTGCCTGCGGCCTTTTTATGGTATGTGGCTGAGAAAAGATTGTCTTCTTCAGGAGAGTCATCGAAACCGTTAAGCCTAATAATAGCGTCATTTGCGATTATTATATCTCTGTTCCTATTGTCTCAACTGGGGGATCTACTGGGGAGGTATTCGGTAGAGAACCTTCAATATGAGGCCGAAGCCATGCAGCAGTGGCACCATCAAGTCGAAGAAGTATATGACTACGAAGGCTCATCGTATAGTCTGGGTAATACGGACTTTTCAACACTTGGTTTGATAACTAAGGCCCCAATCGCTTTGGTAACTACTTTTTTTAGACCCTTTCCATGGGAGGTTGGCAATCCGCTGATGGCACTGAGCTCTTTGGAGGCTCTTGCCTTGTTTTCTATTGGGGTTCTTGTCTTTTTTCAATCAAATAAAGACCCAGAACACAGTTTTGCCCGTATTTTTAAGCAGTACCCGATTCTACAATTCTCCTTACTTTTTTCTATAATCTTCGGCTTCGCCGTGGGCTTTACAGCATATAATTTTGGGGCACTTGTTCGCTATAAAATTCCCTGTTTACCAACTGTTGGCATTATCTTGGCCTCGCTTTACTCTCTTCGGGCAAACCAACAAGCAGAAACCTAGAAATTACACTGTCAACTTATTTATGTTGTGAACATATGCAGCCCGTTGACTTAGAACCGAAAAACCTTTCAGAACATGCTGTCTTCCTGCCTTTCCTAACCGAATTCTGAGGGCATGGTCTAACAAGAGGTGTTCTAGGGCTTCAATCCACTCATTTTTAGTTTCAGCCAAGAGGCCGGTCTGGTTTTGGAGAACAACGTTTTTATTGGCACCCACAGGTGAGGCAACACAAGGGATGCCTAGACTTAGATATTGTAGCGCCTTAAAGGCACACTTTCCCTTCGCCCACTCTTCATTGGGAAGGGGCATAATGCCTATATCAATGTCCCGTAGTTGGTCAATTTCACGCACAACATTCCATTTTTCAAAATCAAAAGGAATATTTAGTCCCTTTGGTATTTGGTCTGCTATGATTTTGAAATAGACATTGTGTTTTTGTTGGATTTCTTTTAAAGCTCCCACAATATCTTTGAGATAGGGTAGGGTAGAATGACTGCCCGTCCACCCTATGCAGACTGCCCCACCTGTTTTATTTTTAACATGTTTTTTGGTGATGTTGTGGTGGTGCTCAGTATCTATTGTTGTTGGTATAATAACAACATTTTCATTGTGCTGAATGGCATAATCGGCGAGATATTGGTTCCCAACATAAATCATAGATGACCATATACAAATACGACTTGTTTTCTCAGGGTTTTTGAACCAAGAAATCCATGGATTAGAGGTGTTTTTAATCCAAATCGCATCATCGAAATCATAGATGATCTTTTTTTTTGCAATGTGAGCAATCCACCACTCAATGACGGGTGGACCAATGGGACTCGCCTCTCGATGTATGATAATAAGATTATAACGCCATAAAGAAAATAAAAGGAAAAAGCGACGTAAAAATCCCAGGAGGGTGGCCCATATCTTGAATAAAATGTAACCTTTTTTATACACAATGCCCCACCCCCACGTAGTTAAAAAAGACTTCTGGTCAACAAGTATATTGTTAGACTCCAAAAAGGGAATATATTGCTCAAAGCGAAAGCGCTGAGAACCAGCACACCCCTTTGGATAGGGACACAATATGAGTAGTCTCCTATTCTTTTCCATTACTTTTTTGTTGCTTTGCTTCATAGTTGATATGAACCTCAAAGAATTTTTTTCCCTTAAAGGACATCAAGATGAGTCCTCAAGATACATTGCATTTTTCGTTCGAATACTTGTAATATATCTTGTCTGGTTTTTATTTCGGGAGTTTATGGAAAAGTCGGCATTATTTCGCCCTCATTGGGACGAATTCCATATTCTTTTTTCTAGGTTTTATATTGGGTTAGCACAACCCGTATTGGAGTTTTTTATACAGGCGCCGGTTTTGGTAAATTCTCAAAATATTTTCCTCCCTGCATCTCCACCTATGTTTGTGGCATTTCACTGTGTTGGTGTTGCACCGATGGCTATCATGACTATGGTTTTTTTGTGGAACCCCCTTGCCCCACTAAGAAGACTGAAATACTGGATGATTGCTATGGTTACAATCGCCTTCTTAAATTGGTTTCGGATAACTACCTTGGGTTTTATGTTGTACGCTCAGTGGGATCAGTTCTTTTATTTTAGTCATTCTTACACTTATATTCTTATGATATATGGTGTACTTTTTTTAGTTGTTGTATCCTTTTTTAGGCCGTACTTCGCATCAAAATCCATCTAATAGTTAGTGTTGAGTTATGATAGATAAAACAAATGTATTTATCCACGAATCGGCGGTTATTGATTATCCAACACAGATAGGTGCGGGTTCAAAGATCTGGCATTTTGCCCATGTTATGAGTGATGTGCAAATTGGATTATCGTGTACTATCGGCCAAGGGTGTTTTATAGCCTCCAAGTGCGTTATAGGAAACAATGTCAAAGTTCAAAACCATGTCTCAATTTATGAAGGTGTGATTTGCGAAGATGATGTCTTTCTCGGCCCGTCGATGGTGTTCACCAACGTATTGAATCCAAGGGCCCATATTGTGCGCAGAGATCAGTATAAAAAAACAATAATTAGAAAGGGGGCTACTGTCGGCGCCAATGCAACGGTTTTATGCGGAATAGAAATAGGGTCCTATGGTTTTATCGGTGCCGGTTCCGTCGTAACAAAAGATGTTAAGCCTTATGAATTGGTCTATGGTAATCCTGCAACACACAAGGGTTGGGTAAGCAAGTCAGGCCATAAATTAGCCCTACATAAACCAGGAGACGAGGAGATTTGCCCAGAAGGTGGAGATTTGTATAGACTTACCAAAAAGGGGGTAATAATTGTGTAATGGAAGAAAACAAAGTCCATAGTTCTAAGCGTTTTGCACTCATTGGCGGATCGGGATATATTGCACCACGCCACTATAAGGCTATACGTGATTTGGGCCACGAGCTGGTTGCTGTATATGATGTCAGTGATAGCATAGGTGTCCTTGATCAGTATGCACCATCTGCATACTTTTTTACATCATTCGAGCGATTTGACCGGTTTTTAGACAAGCAAAGACAACATGGGGCGTCAGTTACTCATCTTGTGGTTTGTAGCCCAAACCATCTACATGACGCCCATATCCGCTTCGGTTTACGCCAAGGCATGGAGGTAATTTGTGAAAAACCCATTGTGGTAGATTCAAAAAACCTAGAGGGTTTGCTTCTGCTTCAATCCAAGTCGGGAAAGAGAGTTCATCCGATTTTACAACTTCGCAAACATCCCGCCGTGGTGGCTTGGAAAAACCAATTGGGAAGCGCCTCAAAAAAAACATCACCAATAACAATCGATTTAACTTATATAACTCCACGCGGAAATTGGTACTATGCGTCTTGGAAAGGTGTTCAAGAAAAGTCTGGCGGACTGGCAACTAATATAGGAGTTCATTTTTTTGACATGCTGTTGTGGGTCCTGGGCCCTGCACTAGATTTCCAAGTTCATGCACGTAGCCACGATAGAGAAGCAGGGCTCATCTTATTTAATAATGCCAGGGTTCGTTATTTTTTATCCATTGATGGCGCTACAGCTCCAAAGGATCAGGGCAGAACAGCAACAGGAAGCTACAGAAGTCTTAGGATAGATAATCATGAGGTTACCTTTAGTGATGGTTTTATGGACCTTCACACAGAGGTATATAAAGATATATTGGACAATAAGGGTTGTTTTTTGGCTGATGCAAAACCCGCCATAGAACTTCTTACCAAAATGCGCGGAGTTACCCCTATTTTACCTGAAGATCTTGATGAGGGACACCCACTGCTAAGCAGTCAGCAGAAAAAGCATCCGTTCAGCCTGTGAGTTTTGTGTAAATGGAATGGTATTTCTCTACACCGTGATTAACATCAAACCATTGCTTTGCGGTCGCCTTGCAAGCCGGCGTCAAAGACTCTCGATAACTTTTATCCTTTATCACACGCATCACTCTTTCGTAGGCCACCTCATTGAAATCTTCGACAAGAAGGGATTCATCGATTTCTTCAATGACTTGGTCGGTATCCCCCACCCCACGATTACACAGTACGGGAAGTCCCATGGCAAGCATTTCACCTTGTTTAACAGGTGACGAAGCCGATTTAGAAAACACGGGAAGAATAAAAAACAACCCTAGGTCGAACAATGTAAGATGCTCGGGAATACGTTCATAGCTGGTAGAATGAAGCCTTATAGAATCTTCAGGTATGCCTCTTGACAACAACTTAGGACTCAACACATCTAGTGATATTTTGGATAAAAAGAATAGTTTCAAATTAGGAACGTGTTTATGCCAAAAGGCAAAAGCATCCAACATTTCATCCAGCATGTACCACGTCCCAATGGATCCCAGGTATCCGATAACAAGATCTTCTTTAGTTAGATTATATTTTTTTCGCAAAACCTTTCTGTCACTTGTTGTATATCGCGACGGGTTAAAGTGTTCTAGATCTGCACAGCAGGGAATAACGGATATAGAGTCTCCAAAGTCTCTAATGTGAGTCCATTCGGAAATAATTTTCTTGCTTTTATGGGTTAAGGACACGACATAATTGGCATGAAAAAGCAGCTCTCTTTCCAGTTGCTTGACCCTTTGGTATACGATTCGGTATATGGGGTTGCTGTGTGGCCAGATTCCCCCTTCCTTCCTTTCATCTGCCCAAAATCCTCGCATGTCGAAGACAAAAGGAGTACCGTGTTTTTTTTTAATCTGTAAGCCAACCCATCCAGCCATATAGCTCCGACAATGAACAAGATCTATAGCCTTTGTAGCCAAGATCTTCACAGCTCTTCCTTTAATTTTATGGCACTGCTTAAGTGGCTGTATGATGGGTGGTTTGTTTTGATAGTCTATGTGGTCCCAGGATATGCCATGATTTTTAAGTAGTTCAAACACGGCGTTCCCTTCCCGCTTATATTGATCCTCTTTTTCTTGGGATAAAATGTGTATAGTGTGTCCCTTATTGCTAAGGCCAGTGAGATAGGGTAGTATTTGAGACCTTCCAAGAGGATCGGTTATACCATCAAATGTTATGTATAATACAGAGCACACACCAATCATTAAAAATCAGCCCTTTGGCCATTTTCATTAAGCCATTCGATATATCGGTCGAGGCCCGCGGAAAATGAGACCTTTGGCTGGTATTGTAAAAGCTTAAAAGCTTTTGTTATGTCAGCATGGGTGAAATTAACATCTCCTTCTTGCATTGGGCGGTACTCAATTTTGGGTGCCTTGTCTAGTTTTTCATAGATTAAATCTGCCATATTAGATAAAGCAATGGGTTTTCCACCCCCAAGGTTGATGATTTCATAAATCCCTGATCCATTCATCAAGAACTTGGTTGCAGAAAGGACACCATCAACAATATCTTCAACAAATGTATAATCTCTTTTTGTGCTGCCGTCGCCGTACAACGAAATCGATTGTCCTCTTTTTATTAGGTCAATAAACTTGCAAATAGCGAGGTCCGGCCTTTGACGAGGGCCAAAGACTGTAAAAAACCTTAAACAACAGACATTTAACCCCATCCTGTGGTGTGCTTCATAAAGTTGAAGCTCATTAGTTCTTTTGGTATACGCGTAGGGGGATATCGGTTTGCTTGCCTCCATGTCTTCGCTAAAGGGCAGAGTTGATAGGTTACCATAAATCGATGAGCTAGAAGCAAAAAGCAGGTTTTCACATTGTTTTTTTTCAGCGAAGTTTATGACTTCCTGGGTGCCGAGAATATTGCTTTTAATGTAGTCTGATGGCCGCTCAATAGATGGCCTCACTCCTGCCCTTGCCGCTAGATGAATTATGCAATCAAAGGTAGTGTTAGAATTATACCAAGTACAGCTTCTAATATCTTCTAGGGAATATTTCTCAAAATGAAAGCGAGAATAATTATAAAGGATATTCAAGTTGTCTTCCTTGACCTTGCGCGGATAGAAAGGGTCAAGGTTGTCTATACCATATACGTTATGCCCCTGGGAAAGCAGCCTTTCTGCAACATGGGATCCAATAAACCCAGCACAACCCGTAACAAAAAAAGTTTTTTCAGTCACCGACAAAGATCAATTATATTGTAATGTACTACTTCTCTAGCCATTGGTGCAGTATGGATAAGAGGAAAATTCGGTGGTACAGATAATCATCTCCCTTATCAAAGAATCGCGTTTTGTATTGTTCAACGGCATGCACATCTACCCAGTTATGTTTGGCCACAAGATCTTTTCTTAAATATTGCTCAACCCATGGCCTTAGGGGGCCGCTGAGGTACTGAGCAAGGGGAATACTAAATCCTCGCTTGGGGCGATTAAAATATTCTTTGGGCACAAGATCAAAAAGGATGTCTTTTAAGATATATTTAGTAACTGATTTTCTTTTTTTCCAATGCACAGGAAGGCCGAGGGCAAACTCAACTATGTGGTGATCTAATAGAGGAACTCTTACCTCTAAACTGTGCGCCATGGAGGCTCGATCTACCTTAACAAGAAGATCATCGGGGAGATACCAGCAATAGTCAAAAAACGCTTGTTTTTCTTGGGCATTCATCCAGGAGGGAATGGGGGGAGCAGAGGAAAAGATACTTCTACCTAATTGTAGGTTTATTATTTCTTTTTGACTAAATAAATATTGCTCTTGAGAGAAAATGTGACGCAGCCTATTCTCTTTTTTATGACCCTCAAAAAGCCCAAAGGCTCTTTTGTTTCGAGAATTCCCAAGGATTTTGACAAAAGGATGAGCAAGGCGCCCGGCACCTCGCAATATAACACTGTCAAGTCTTTTTGCCCAGGCATACATACCATACCCCAAAAAGCCCTCGTCCCCCCCATCTCCAGACAGCGCTACGGTTACGTGTTCTCTAGCAAATTGGGAAACAAGCGACGTTGGCAGTAAGGATGTGTCGCCAAAGGGCTGGTCGGTCATGGAGAGGTAGTTGGGAAAAATGTCTAGCAAGACTTTTTGCTCAAATATTTTTTCTCGGTGCTCACAGCCTAGATATTGAGCTATTTTTGCAGCATGAGATGCCTCATTGAAGGCGGCCTCCTTAAATCCAATCGAAAAGGTTTTTAGCTTACTCCCAAGGAGATTCTGCGCCACGGCAACCACCAGGCTTGAATCGATCCCCCCGCTTAAAAAGCACCCTAGGGGCACATCGGAGACTAATCGATCTTCGACACTTTTATAGATTAGTTTACGCAATGATTTTTTTGCTGCATCATAAGATGTAGAAGTAGAAGGCCGTTCTTTTACGCAGTCAAACAAGGAGTAGAATGCCCGATGACTAGCCTTACCATCCTTAAGTTGTATATAATAACCCGGCCTTACCTGATGAATTCCTTCAAATAAGGTATTCTGTCCCGGAACAAAGCCAAGGCTTAAGTAGTCTGCAAGGTGCTTATTGGATGGCCGAGTTTCGCCCAAAGCTTGAAGCCCCTTTACCTCAGAAGCAAAGGAAAAGCCTACGCTATTCACTAAAGAATAATACAGAGGCTTTATACCTATTCGGTCTCTAGCCAGGGTAAGCTCTTTGTTCTGTGCATCCCATATTGCCAAGGAAAACATTCCCTCAAGAAGGGCTAAAGAATCCACTCCCAAAGAATTAAACAAAAGGAGAACAACCTCGCTGTCAGATTCACCTATACAAGGAAGATCATATTGTTTTTTAAGCGTCTTATAATTATAGATCTCCCCATTAAATATCAACGTGTAGCGCCCACAGGGCGTGGATATGGGTTGGTTCCCACCATCTGTCGGATCGATAACGCTTAGTCGGAAATGCCAAAGGGTGCACGGTCCAAGTTGAGTATGTGCAAATCGATCGGGCCCGCGGTGTTTTAAAATTCCCCTGAGCAAATCGGGTGACGGTGCATTTTTCTCATCAAAAAACGAAACAAATCCAACAATACCACACATCAGACGCACTTTATATTAAGTAGTCTCTCGGCAAGCTGTTTAGTGCTTGCTTGACGAGTATAGGAATGAGAAGAAGAAGCGTTTTCTATCTCCGTTTTACCTGTACGTAGCCAGGTTTCATATAGCTCTTTTATGTAGGAGTTAACATCGTTGGCGTTATTGCAAACGAAGCCGAGCGAGGTTTCTTCTAATATGTTTTCAAGAATACCCCGGTCTCCTTCGACAAGCAGAATGGGCTTTTTATGGGGCAAATAGTCAAAGGTTTTAGCGCTGAGCCAATCGGCACCAGGTGCTGATAATAGCAACAAGGCGTCTGCGCTGTGGAGATTTTGCATTAACCTAGAATAGGTTATTCTTTCAGTAAAAAAAAGGTAATCTTCTAATGATTGGTGAAAATGCTTCACTCGCTTGACCATCTCAGGGTAAAAGGACATGCCATAGAAAGCTACCTTAATTTTTGCGCTTGCATTGTGGGTTAAAAATATCCTTAATCCTTCGAGAAAACTTTCTAAGCGCTGATAGTCATAGAGTCTACCCGCATATGCAATGGTAAAGGTGCTATTCACCTCTGTTGACTTAAGATGATTGACCACCTCTTCATCGTACCCGTTATAGATGACAGCTGTCATCTCTTTTTTCATTAGCGCAGTGGAGATGTTTTTTAAATAAGATGGCGACGCTGAAGTAACCAGTGACGCACTAATAAGGTTCTTTCGCTCACTGATGCGGTGAGATAGGTATATGAGTTGTTCGGCTAAGGACAACGATTTATTCTCTTGATTAGTTGTCCAACCATCCCGATAATCTAAGACCACGGGCAAATTGAACTGTTTGCCAAGACGAGAAGCATAAGTGTGCAACACAAAGGGCTCCCCAGTTGCCATTATTGCATCCACATGAAGGGAGGTAATGCGTTTTTTAGCCTCTCTATACAAGAAGTGTTTATCGCCAATTCTAAGAAATAGGTGTTCACCCATAGTTATTACAAAAGAAAGCACCTTGCGAAGCCACCTTTTTTTCAAGTTTCCATGCTTTATAAAAATCCGATCGCGAAGACCGGGATTAAAGGGTATCCGAATTATTCGCTGATTATCTTGACGAAGGTCTTGAATAGCTTGACTTGCGCTTGGCTTGACACAATCTGCAGCGGAGTGAAGCGAAGAATCCCAGTGCCTTGTTATGATTATAGGGTATACACCGTGTTCGTTTAAAAACTTAGACCAATACCAAGGACGCTGACCACCAATAGATAGGTTTGGAGGAAAATCATAAGCAAGAATTAAAATTCGATACTCGGCCATAGGGGTCTAATAGGGAATTGTACCTAAATTAAAGGTAGTCATGTATCCTACAAAGAATTCCCAAGCTTCTCAACGTAGTCTCGTGTTTATTACAGCAGAGTATCCATTTGGCAAGCAAGAGACCTTTATAGAAAACGAGATTACTATGCTGGCGGATGCATTTGACCGAATCATTATATTACCCAAAAGCACTCCTGGAATCCCCAGAACAATACCACAGAACTGTATAATTGGAAGACTCTATGGTTCAAACCATCATTCAATAGGCAGGGGCACCTTGTGGAAAGAGTGCCTCCGCGTTATGGGCCATTGGGCAAAAATAAAGATTGCCTATCGTTCATGGCAAAGCATAAACAAACGATTCACACAAATCAAAGCCTCAACGAAAGACATTTCAGGCGATATTACATATTACAGTTATTGGCTTGACGAGGGTGCGATGGCCGCAGCATATCTAGGCCAGAGAGAGGGGCGAAGGGCTATAAGCCGCGCTCATGGGTGGGATGTATATCCGGTTCGCCATCC
>PAPS01000018.1 GCA_002708985.1 Saprospirales bacterium
CTATGATAATTATGTTTGACTTGGAAATTTTCATTGACTAAAATTAGTCAATTTCCCATTGACTTGATTGTCAATGTTTTATAAAAGTAGGTAGTGACCAAAAGTTGAATAAGAACATCAAGAAAATAGCGGAAAAAGCAGGTATAACCTATGATGTTAAAATCGCTACCACAGAAAAAAGAGTTGTTAATCGAATATGAAAACTAGACGATACGTGTACCTATTATATACTAACTGACACATTTTAGTCACAATAATGATATGGCTCAACACCGCAAACTACAAAATCCTCTTTCAAAAACAACTTGCCATCTCTATACAATTCGATAAATCCCCCCCCTCAAATTTTAAACTATTGCAGTCGAGGCAACCGACATTGATACAGCATTCTCCTGCTCCCCCATTGTATTGCTTTATAGCGAGTATAGCCTTGTAATTGGAGTTGGTGTATTCCTACTTTTTATACTATACTTGAAGATAGGATTAGTTTAAAAAACCTTCTATAAACTGAAATATTTCTATGTTAAAAAGTGATTTCTGTGTATCACTTTAGGAGTATTTTTGGTATGTTTCTAACAGAAAATTTTCAATGAAAACACTCTTTACCCTATTTGTTGCTTGTCTGATGCTACATTCAGTCAACGCACAGTCGAATATTGTTGCTGGAGGAGGAGATGCTACTAGTGCAACAGGTAGTGTAAGCTACTCTATTGGGCAAATCGATTTTCAGTATAGTTCTTCAGCTGATTATTCTGTTTCTGAAGGTGTCCAACAGACCTATTCCTTTGATACGGCATTGTCTATTGATGACATTCAATACGACTTTCAACTTTCTATTTGGCCTAACCCATCGGCAGATGAGATGAATCTAGAGTTCACTACCAACTATGAATTGCCTTTGTCATTGACAGTAACTGATGTAAAAGGAGCTATCGTTGCTTCTAAGTCAGTAACTCAAGGTCAATACTCCTTTGATGTGAATACATGGGCAGCAGGAACCTACTATGTCAACTTAAATGATGGAGAGGCTGTAAGTATTATTAAACCAATTATCATAAACAGATAACAATGAAAAGAATTCTAACAATTGTAGGAGCCATTTTTATGGCATATAGTGCAATGGCTCAGGCACCTGAGCGAATGACCTATCAGGCAGTAGTTCGTGATGCTCAAAATGAGATAGTAGCTAATCAAGGCGTAAGTGTTGAGGTAAGCATAACACAGACCACAGTATCAGGAACAGTTGTTTTTGAGGAACGTCATAGTCCGTCAACTAATGTAAATGGCTTATTTACCATTAGTTTAGGAACAGGAACTCCACTATCAGGGTCTCTAGGCTCTATAGATTGGTCTCAAGGTCCATACTTCGTAAACTCAAACATTGACCCAACTGGAGGAAGTAATTACTCGATACAGGCCAGTACGCAACTCGTAAGTGTGCCCTATGCCATGTATGCCGAGGCTGCAGGAAGTATAGCAAATATTGACGTATACCTACAGAATAATGCTTCTTTCGATAATGCGGTAACTAACATTATCAATAGTCTAGGTCTCTCTAATCCTGTAATTGATGCTTCTATAAGTAACGATTCATTGTTTCTAAGTTTAGGCGATGGAAGTACTGTTAATGTAGGATTCATTGGAGGTGGAGGTGCTGGAGGTAGTGATGACCAAAACCTAACTTCTGCAGTTTTAAGTGGAGGTCTGTTAACCCTCAGCATTGAAAATGGAAACAGCGTAACAGTTGACCTCAGTTCTCTTTCGGCAGGAAATACAATTCCTAATGGAGTATCTCAGGGTGATTTGTTGTATTGGAACGGAAGTTCATGGGTTGTTTTAGGTATTGGTAATGAAGGTGAAAACCTTACTATCTGTGGTGGTATTCCTCAATGGACTGATGGGCCATTTTGCACCCCCACTGTGATAATTGACTCTTTGTTTGAGGTCAGTGGTTCTGCTGCTAAAGTTGCGGCTACAATTCAGAATCAAGGAGCTTCTGCGGTAACCTCTAGAGGACTTTGCTATAGCACCTCTCCCTTGCCGAGCTTATCTAGCAATGTGCTTGCTAACGGAAATGGCCTAGGAAGCTTTGTAGATACAATTTTAGGGCTTAATCAAGGTGTTGTATACTATGTGCGTGCATATGCAACAAATGGCTCAGGAACGGCTTACAGTGCAGAACGAGCGTTTGTGGCAGGTATTGACCCGAATCCATCCAACTTTACCTGTGGAGATACTGTACAGGATATAGATGGTAATGACTATCCTACCGTCCAAATTGGGAATCAGTGTTGGTTTGCGAAAAATCTAATGACGACAAGATATAATGATGGTACGGATATTCAATATAACAGTAGCAGTTCCCTGTCTACGACTATCCCGGAGTGGGGTTACGCAAACCGAGATGCGATAAACAATTTCGAGTTTGGTAAATTGTATAATGCTTCGGTCTTGGATTCTTCACTTTCAATTTCGAGGAATGTTTGCCCTACGGGTTGGCACGTTCCCTCTGTACTTGAATTTGATGCCCTTGTCTCATATGCGGTTTCAACAGGTGTAACCTCCTCCCAAGTTGGGCGAAGTCTAAGGTCAGCTTCTGGTTGGAATTCCAGCAGTGGATATACAGGAACGGATGATTTTGGTTTTTCATGGAAAGGTTCAGGTACTGTAGGTCTTGGGAATACCTCCAATTTGCGTCAGAGCGGCGTGATTTGGACTTCAACAGCGTCTTCCTCTACAGCATACTTCCGAAAGTCTACAGCATACTCTAGTAACACAGTATCTCAAGGTACAGGTTCAGGGTCTGTAGGTTTTTCTATACGTTGCATTCAAGACTAGTTTTAACAATGAAAAGAATTCTAACAATAGCAGGAGCCATATTTATGGCATATAGTGCAATGGCTCAGGCACCTGAGCGAATGACTTACCAAGCAGTGGTTCGGGATGCTCAAAATGAGATAGTAGCTAATCAAGGCGTTACGTTTGAAGTGAGTATATCACAGACCAGTGCAACTGGAACTGTAGTGTTTATGGAGAGTCATAGCCCGATAACTAATGTAAACGGATTGTTTACAGTCGTTCTAGGTACAGGTATTCCAGTAACGGGTTCTTTAGGAACTATTGACTGGTCTCAAGGTCCATACTTTTTGAACTCTACAGTTAAGACAGCAGGTAGCATTATTCAAGGAAGTACACAACTTGTGAGCGTTCCTTACTCGTTTTATGCTGAGTCAGCAGGGAGCATAGCAAACATTGATGTATATCTACAGAATAATGCATATTTCGATACTGCAGTTACTAATGTTGTAAACAACTTAGGCATATCCAATCCAGTAGTAGGAGGGAGTGTAATAAATGATTCATTGATTCTTACACTGAATGATGGAACAACGATTAATGCAGGACTTGCACAAGGCCCACAGGGTCCTGCGGGAGCAGATGGACAGGATGGAGCACAAGGTCCTCAAGGAGTGGCAGGTCCACAAGGTCCAGCGGGAGCTGATGGCCAAGATGGAGCCCAGGGTCCCCAAGGAGTAGCAGGTCCTCAAGGTCCCCAAGGAGTAGCAGGTCCACAGGGCCCAGCGGGAAGTTCTAGTTCTAATCAAGTTTCAAGTTGCCTTGATTGCTTTACGGAAATTTCCACATTAAGAGGTAGTATGACATGGAGTGATTGCAGAGACACATGTAAAAACTTTGCTTTTGCAGGTAACAATGATTGGAGATTACCTACAATGAATGAAGTTATGGTTTACATCACAACCATGAATGTTCCAGACGTATGGAGTCAGGTGCATACAATGTCACCAATTTGGTCAAATGGCAATTATGGTCTTGCCGTTGTTTGGGAGAATAATGGAAAAATAACAAATTATCAAGCTCTACAATCTTATAACACTCAATGTCGCTGTGTTAGATAGGGTTTATGTTAAAAAGTGATTAGTATGTCTCTTCTCTACGCATTTTTTATATCTTAAATACACTCTAAAAGTGGAATCTTATGAAATAAATTCTTTTACCTTTCTTGCTTACATGTGCCACCTTGTATACGGGGTATTCTCAGTCGAAATCGCAAACCATTGAGTTTATTCACAGCTACTGTGGTAAAGGAGTTGGTCAGGTTTTAAACAAGGTCAATGAGTATGGCGATTATGAATTGAGACAAGTTCAAATCAATCTTTCAGGAAGCTATGAGATATATCAATGGGGAACCTTTTTGGGAGAAGAGGAGACGACTACATTTTCAGGGTATCTTAAAAACTTGGACCCATCTTCTGTAAAAATAGAGAAGACTTGGGGAGGGAATTGGATAGTACTTGTAGATTGTACTAACAATAAAGAGTGTGTTGCCCAAGTCACTGTTCCCTCAAACCGCAGGGCTCAAAGTTTTCGTACATGTTTTGGTATTTTTCGCACTACGACGGAAGCCAATAAGGTCAGGGATGCTCTTAAACACCTTATTACTCTTTTTGGAGGTAAGAAATCACTCTTTTAACTTGATGGAATTGTAGTACCATCTTAATCATTGAAGAACATTTTATCTAAAAACTATGAAAAACTTACTTTTTTGTCTCCTGCTATCGCTATTTGCGGTAATATCTTGCCAAGATGCGTCATCTTCCATTAGCACAAAAATGAGCGATACCCAAGAGGACTGTTGTAAAATATGTGTAAAGGGGAAAGCTTGTGGTGACTCCTGTATCAATAAGACCTACAACTGCACTAAGCCTAAAGGATGTGCATGTAATGGGTACTAGATATTAAGACTACGGAATTTGATATTTTCCTATTTATCTGTATTCCGTTCTTTACATAGTCTCTCTAATTCCTCGCATCGTTCTATTGCAGCATAACCATGTGATTCACTCTCATACGGTCCATACTGCTCAAAATCATCTATATCTCCACCGAATTGGTCTACACCAACTACCCTGTATATCTCAATCCAATAATATTCTCCATCCCCATCAAGAAAAACTTCTTGCCCTGATAGTTTACAGCTGCATGTCTCAGTTCTGTCTTGACTGCTACATGAGGTGCATACTATAACTATCAGTAAGAAGTATACAGAAATATTTTTCATTATTCTAAGATAATGCATGTGTTACATGAAGTCAATATAACCTCCCCCTACCGCGTGTAGAGTGTGTGAGGTATCCCCCTAACCCAGTTTTTGAGGGGTTTATGGTCTCTCCAATTTCAAGATTCCCATAACTATAGATAATTACTAATAAGGGCAAAGTGAATGTTTTGTGTCAAAACTTTCACGAATAATTTCACTACTGCTTATTTATGGCATACATTGACTTGATTGTCAATGTTTTGTGAAAATAAGTAGTGACCCAGGGAGGATTCGAACCCCCAACCCTCAGAGCCGAAATCTGATATTCTATCCAGTTGAACTACTGGGCCAGTGGATGTTGAAGATACATCAATTATTATGGACTACATAGAAGGATCTACCAACAAAAAACGCCCCATAACGGGGCGTTTAATTCTTACTCCTAAAACACTTTATTAGAAGAGTTTCATATTGTCGAGTACAGCCATAACCTCTTTGACGTGATTTGCACTGCCTTCAACCATCGCTTTCTCCTCATCATTAAGATCAAGTTCGATGATTTTTTTGATGCCTTCCTTACCCAATACAACAGGGGCACCTAGATAGATATTGTGTAAACCATACTCTCCGGTCAACCAAGCGCAACACGGGAAGATGCGTTGTTCGTCTTTCATAATGGCATCTACCATTTGGGCTGCTGCGGCACCAGGAGCATACCATGCTGAGGTACCGAGAAGTTGAACGATTTCGCCTCCTCCCTTCTTTGTGCGATTCACAATAGCTTCTAACTTATCGGCTGCTACAAACTCCGTTACAGGAATTCCACCTACCGTAGTATATCTAGTTAATGGAGCCATCGTATCCCCGTGGCCACCCATAAGCACTGCTTGAATGTCTTTTGGTGAGCAACCGATTTCGTCGGCCAAGAAAGCTTTGTAACGAGCCGTATCAAGAATACCTGCCATACCGAAAACTTTACGGTGGTCGACCTTAGCAGCGAGGTAAGCGCAATACGTCATAACATCTAGAGGATTGGCTACTACGATAATAATGGCATTGGGAGAGGCACCAATGACTTGTTCTGTAACACTTTTAACAATGTTTGCATTTGTAGAGATTAAGTCGTCGCGGCTCATGCCGGGCTTTCTTGGCATACCGGAAGTGATAACAACGATATCAGAGTCTGCTGTTGCTCCATAGTCGTTAGTTGCCCCAACGGTTTTAGTCGAGTAGTTCAGAACGGCGGCCGTTTCCCAAATGTCGAGTGCCTTACCTTCGGCAAAACCATCCTTGATATCGAGTAGGACTACTTCTTTTGCTACATCATAATTTGCGAGTACGTTTGCGCATGTTGCGCCTACATTGCCGGCGCCAATAACAGATACTTTCATTTTAGTTCAATTTTGGAACAAATATCTACAATTATTGACTGTTTATGTCAAGACGATTATGCACAATTTCTTAATTTAAAGTAAAGATTTACGTATTTAATCCACTTTTCATGAGGTTTCTTCTATTAAGCGCTCTAGTGCTGTTAATCAATCAGTTGTCTTTTGCTCAGCCCTGCGGTACGGTTTGGACCGAACAAGACCAGCTTGAACATTTAGAGCGATTACAGACGATGCGCGCGAATCCTCAACCGAGGGCAGACATCGATTATGTGGTCCCCATTTTTTATCACATTATCGGCGATGATAATGGCAATGGATATTTCTCTCAAGATGATCTCTGGCGATTGCATTGTGAGCTCAATGAAGACTTTGAGACCTTAGGCATACAGTTTTACATTTTTGATACAAACTATACGGCGAGTAATAACTTCTATTACTACGAGCAGTCAAATGCGGGGAGTACCATGTTCAATACATTAAATGCTAGTAATGTGGTCAATGTATACATTACAGAAGCAGCTAGTAGTGGCGGCTCAGTCGTTTGTGGCTACTACAGCGGTTGGCCAAGCGGAGGGGGAGTAGTAGTCAACAAAAGTTGTAGTGGATTAGGAAGTACAACACTAACCCATGAGATGGGACATTATTTTGGATTACCCCACACATTTTCGGGTTGGGAAGGACGTGACTATGACACCAATCCCATTTCAGTAAATAACTGGGAGCGTGTGAATGGATCGAATTGTTCGTCTGCAGCAGATGGTTTTTGTGATACGCCTCCAGATTACGAATCTGGCCGATGGGCGTGTTCGCCTGGTCCTACCTTTGCCGATCCTAATGGGGTAGATTTTATTCCGGATGCAACCCTCTTTATGTCATATTCATTGGATAATTGTCAAAATCGATTTAGTCTTGAGCAGCAAGCCTATGTCAGCTACGTGCTTACAGACTTTAGACCTAATCTCCTGAATTGGCAGATTCCTGATACAACATACTTTACGGCTGCAAATGGCATTTACCCCATAAACAATGACAATCAAGTCAATACTGATGTTACTCTTGTATGGCCCAAGGTAGATGGTGCAGAGAGCTATCTGCTTCAAGTCACAACAACAAACTTTTTTAGTCCATTTATAGAGGTCATGGTCGAGGATACAATGTATGCACTATCTAATCTTAATTTATTGACAACATACCGTTGGCGAACAAAGCCAATTAGTTTTGGAAACACATGCTCACCATACAGTGACGGAGATGTATTTAGAACAGCAGGATATGAGGCAAATCTTGATTTGACGAGTCCATCATGTGTTGGATCTGATGGCGCGGCTTCTGTTACGACGAGTGGAGGTGGATCAGTGATATTTAATTGGTCTGCTGAAAATCCCGTAATCGATGCTCAGATTGGTGGTATTCTTACCAATTCAGTAAACAATCTACCAGAGGGTGACTACACGGTTACAGCTATCCGAAATCTTACTGACACCTTAGTAATGCCTTTTTATCTTGAGGCTGGTAATGATTTACAGATTACCATTATTCCTACAGCAGATTCTTTAGTAGCCACTGCTTCAGGAGGTGATGCGCCATATTACTTCAACTGGAATGATGGCTTGGATTATGGCACCGGTACTACACGCTTACGCATCGGAATTAACACCATCTCCGTATTTGATAATGTGGGTTGTCAGTATTCGACGACTTTCTTTTATTATCCAGATTCTGTCTTGACTTATCCGAGTAACGGTAGTACAAATACGATTAACAACTTCGTATTTAATGGTGACTTGGTTAATACCTACAGCTTGGATTTATTGGAGTCTTTAATATCAATTTATCCTGTACCTGCCGCAGGCAACTCGTTAGTAATGAGGTGGTCAGGGTCTATGGATGGTGCTTCTTACACTGTGGTGGATGCCTTAGGTCGTGAGATGCTCAAGGGGTCCCTTAATGAACCTTCAGTTGTATTGGATCTAGAATCGATTCAGCCCGGGGTTTATCATGTTATCATTGATCTTAATGGTCAGCAGGTTAGCAAAGTATTCTTGCGGCAATAGCTGTTCGTTATACTTTCCAGCGAATCTCCAAAGTAGGAGCATTCGGTTTTGGTGTAAATCGTGCGTCCACCCTTTGTCCAAGAATACCGACAATTCGTTCCTCTGCATCGCATAAAACAATACGGTCCTCCCTTAGGGAAAGTGGAGTGGAGTGATCATTAAAATAAGCGCCTATTTTTCTTTTTTTAGGCTTATTGTCTTTGTTGGTTAGATATAGATAATCACCCGGTTTTCGAACACGGAGACAAATTGGCCAAGTGATCTTATTGGCGTTCAAGTGCATAATACCTTGGGTGTAAATACTCTTCATTCGTTTACCATCGCGCAGACGAAGCGATAAACTTCCCTGGGATGCAAGGTCTACTTTATTATCAGCTTCGCTGAAAAGTATTGGCCTCTTTCTGTCGAGCAGATTTGTGGATAGCACAAGATGGCGATGGTCAATAAGAAGTCGAGCAGAGCGCCCTTCAAGCACAGCTCCATAGGATGCTTCATCCATCATCTTTAGTAGGGATTCGATTTGCTTGGCGGTATATCCGTTGGCCTTAAGCCAAGCTGATAATAGAATGTAACGATGCTGATGGGTTTTAATCCAGGCTAAATTGAGCGATTCTTGTCCGTGATGAATTTCAATCTTTTTTTCAATCAATTGCTTAGCCCGTTCTTCGGCAAAGGAGCTCCATTTCTGAAGTTTTTCACTTTGACGTGCTAATCCATTGAACCATCGAGAGTGCCGCTCACGCAGGGAGGGAAGTATTTCGTGCCGTAGGTGATTACGATCATATTCCAACGAGGAATTCGAGATATCCTCTCGCCACGAAAGGCCATGTTTCTCGGCATAGGCAAGCAGATCGGCACGGGGTATATGGAGTAGTGGTCTACAATGATTTCCTTCTAAGGCTGCCATGCCTGCTAAGCCTTTGATTGTTGATCCACCAAAAAGTTTGAGTAATATAGTTTCTGCTTGATCATCTAAATGGTGAGCTGT
Organism: Saprospirales bacterium; assembly: GCA_002708985.1. Taxonomy (GTDB): domain Bacteria; phylum Bacteroidota; class Bacteroidia; order Chitinophagales; family UBA8649; genus UBA8649. The sequence goes on from PAPS01000018.1 coordinate 9,493, forward strand.
GGCAATCCAATGCGCATTATGGGCTTTGGCTGCTTCTTGAAAAAAATCGTAGCGCATTTGGCGTGCTACGTCTTGAAAATTGCCAGAGGACTTAAGGGATTTCCCATTCACCTCTTGTAGCACAAACGGAAAGCCATAGGATTCGGCAAGTTGCTCAACAAACTGGGCATCTTCATTACTATCCTTTCCCCGTATGGTATAGTTAACATGGGCAACAATACAGCGAATATTTTGCTCGTACAAAGCATGTAGAAGTACACATGAATCCATGCCCCCACTAACACCGAGAACGACCTTCTGGTTAGATGGGAAACATACTTCTATGGCGTGACGAATCGTATTCACACATTAAAGATACAGCAGATAGTATGGATACTTTTTTGTTATTTGACCAAACGTTTGGTAAATTAGAAGAGTCGTGGACAAAATCCCGATATTTTGACTTCAAAATGATAGTTGCTGATGTATCTTTCTTTTATAGATGTAACAATTCGCAAACATTAAAAAAATAAGTAATGAATATTCTTGTTCCTGTGCGTAAAGTGCCTGACACAACGGCAAAAATCGCCTTTACACCAGACGGTAAATCGTTCGATGCCAATGGTGTGCAATTTGTAATGAATCCTACCGATGAGTGGTACGCCCTAGTGCGTGCTGTTGAGCTTAAAGAGAGTCTCGGTGGTACGATAACTCTAATTAATATTGGTGGTGCGGACAATGACCAAATCATTAGAAAAGGCCTTGCAATTGGGGGTGACGACGCAGTGAGAATAGAAGGAGATGATCGAGATGCGCATTTCTGTGCCAAAGCGATTTCAGCCTATGCTAAAGCGAATGCCTTTGATCTCATTATTACGGGAAAAGAAGCCATTGATGACAATGGTTTCCAGTTGGCTGCAATGATTGCTGAGTTTATGGATTGGCCTTTTATTTCTCAAGCTACACGTCTTGATGTAGAAGGAGATGTATGTCATCTATCCCGTGAGATTGAGGGGGGGCATGAGGATGTCGAGGTGTCAAAGCCGCTTGTAGTTTCAGCAAGCAAGGGTATGGCCGAACAGCGTATTCCCAATATGCGAGGAATTATGATGGCGAGATCTAAGCCACTCAATGTAATTCAAGCAGAGGATTCCTCAGTATCTAGCGAAGTAGCAAAGTACGCTCTACCTCCAGAAAAGGGTGATGTCAAATTGATTGATGCAGATAACATTGATGAGTTAATCACCTTATTGAAAAACGAAGCAAAAGCAATTTAAACGAAGAATCATGAATGTATTAGTATATCTAGATAGTGCTGATGGCAGAGTTAAAAAGCCGGTCTATGAAGCAATCAGCTATGCCAAAAGGTTAACTCAATCTTCAGGTGGGCAAGTGCATGGTCTCGTATTAGGAGCGTCGGACGAAGCCGATCTTAAATCACTTGGTAAATATGGTCTCGATGTAGCTCATCATGTCGATGATGCTCGGTTTTCTTCTTTTGATAGCCGTGCCTATACAATGGCTATTGGCAAGTTTGTCGAAGCGAATCCATGCACTCACGTCGTGTTTGCATTTAATCATCGCGGTAAAGCATTAGCGCCCCGAGTGGCTGCTCGACTCGACTTAACTTATGTACCCGGCGCAATGGCACTTCCTGCTGAAGATGGCACAGTAGTTCGTGGGGTAAACTCAGGGAAAGCCTTTGCCCACGTTAAGGCAAACAAGTCAGGTATGGTTTTGGCTGTCACGGGTAATGCTACAGAACTCCTTAATGAAGAGGTAGAGGCCTCTATTTCTGCTTTTGATGCAGGCTTAAGCGATGGTGATTTTGCCATCAAAGTGGTTAAGGTTGAGAAAATGGGGGGCGGCATAATCTTGACAGAAGCTGATCGCGTGGTAAGCGCTGGTCGTGGGCTTAAAGGGCCAGAAAACTGGGCTATGATCGAAGAACTTGCGGGCACATTGAAGGCAGCTACCGCGTGTTCTCGCCCTGTCTCTGATGTTGGATGGCGACCCCATCGTGAGCATGTTGGCCAGACAGGTACCACAGTCCGTCCTAACCTTTACTTTGCTATTGGTATCTCTGGTGCGATACAGCACTTAGCTGGAGTCAATCAGAGTCGCACTATTGTAGTAATCAATACCGATCCTGAGGCTCCATTCTTTAAGGCTGCCGATTATGGAATCGTCGGTGATGCCTTTGATGTTGTGCCTAAGTTAAACGCGGCCCTCAAGGCTCACTTTGCTGCATAGTGCAATGGTGATGCTTTTTGCCAAGGTTTTGTAAGTTTTAATCATTACTTTCAAGACTGATGAATCGTGTAGAGCTAGAAATATTAGCCCTAACCAATAGTTTGGCGCATAACAACTCTTTCACAATTATCCTTGGTGAAAAGGATGGCCCAAGACGATTACCAATCACTATTGGGCAAATGGAGGCTCAAGCCATTGCAATAATCATGGATGATTTAAAGCCATTTCGGCCGCTGACCCATGATCTCTTTATGCAAGTATTGCGTAAACTCAATGTTAAGGTTAAGGAAGTCTCTATAGAGAATCTTATTGATGGCATTTTTTATGCCCATTTAACTATTGATTATGCCGGTCAGGTTTCTTCGCTTGACAGCAGGACATCTGATGCCCTTGCGCTGGCCATTCGTGATAAGGCGCCGATATACATCGAACACAAGCTTTTCGATGAGATAGCAGTACGTTTTAAAGAGGAGGAGGTCGATGAAATCGACACAGGGGAGGAATTAGAAAATAAACTATCCGATATAGAGGAACAGCTTCGTGGCGATAATACAGGACAAAACTTATCCAAGCTTTCAATTGATGAGCTTGAAAAGTTATTACAACAGGCTCTAGATCAAGAGGACTATGAACGAGCAGCAATTATTCGCGACGAACTCTCCAAACGATAAATCATGAAACACCGGATCAACAAAACTTTATTTCTTCTCTTTCTTTGCCTACCTCTGGCACTCTTGTCTCAAAATGAAGATTCTGTTATAGCTGATGGCGACTCTCCCGCTGACATAGAATCGTTGGCTGATAGTCATATGGATTCTGCTGTGAACATTCTCGAAGCAGAGGTCGAAAATACTTCAGCCGAGGATATATCAGGTGAAACTATTCAAGCGGATATGGATCTGCAAAGGACAGATGTGATAATACACAGTGAAGGCTTCACCTTGAAAGGCCTTGCTAGGGGAATGTTGGGGATGGCTATGCTTATCCTACTTAGTGTTGTCTTTAGTAGCAATCGTAAGGCTATTGGCTGGCGCAGCGTGGGCATTGGACTTTTTGCTCAATTAGTGCTGGCTGTTGGGGTATTAAAGGTGAAAGTCGTGCAAAGTGCCTTTGAATTTGTAAGTAAGCTCTTTGTTAAAACGTTAGAATTCACAGAAGCGGGCAGTACATTTCTTTTAGGGAATATGATGAATGATGCACCATCTGCTCCTTTTGGCTACATATTCTTGTTTCAAGTATTGCCTACGATTATCTTCTTTTCTGCGCTTACCTCGGTATTGTTTTATCTCGGAATCATTCAAAAGGTAGTCAAGTTTATGGCTTGGATTCTTACGAAGTTGTTAGGTATATCTGGTGCTGAAAGTCTAAGTGTAGCTGGAAATATCTTCTTAGGTCAGACCGAGGCGCCTCTAATGATTAAGGCCTACTTAGAAGATATGTCAAAGTCGGAAATACTTCTTGTAATGGTTGGCGGTATGGCGACTGTAGCAGGTGGTGTTCTGGCAGCTTATATCGGCTTCTTAGGAGGCGGTGATCCAGAACTTGAACTCTTTTATGCAAAGCATCTTCTAACAGCGTCGGTAATGGCTGCTCCTGGAGCGATTGTAGTCTCTAAAATTCTCTTTCCTCAGGAACAAGAAGTGAACAATGATATTGTTGTATCCAACGAAAATATAGGATCAAATTTATTGGATGCTATTGCAAACGGAACAACGGAGGGAATCAAATTAGCGGCTAATGTAGGCGCGATGCTTTTAGTGTTCATTGCCTTTATTGCTATGGTAAATTTCGGCTTAGGTAAACTTGGTGATGTCACTTCTTTAAATGCTTGGGTTGCAGCAAATACTACGTATTCTTCCTTTTCCCTTGAGTTTATCTTGGGCTATACCTTTGCTCCATTGATGTGGCTCATTGGCGTCCCGCTGCAGGACATGGCATTAATGGGTCAGCTGCTTGGGATTAAGCTCGCAGCAAGCGAATTTGTGGGATACATCCAATTGTCGTCTTTGAAGGATATGGCAAGCGAAGTGCATTTTAGCTACCATAAGTCAGTGATTATGGCTACTTATATGCTTTGTGGATTTGCGAACTTCGCTTCGATTGGTATCCAAATTGGGGGTATTGGTTCGTTAGCTCCTGGACAGCGCAAAACACTGTCGGAGTTTGGTCTGAAAGCACTGATAGGTGGGACCCTTGCCTCATTGTTGTCCGCTACGATTGCGGGGATGATAATAGGCTAAATCCTCTTAGTTCGTTGTAGGAATAGAAATCATATCTACAACAAGAAAGCGATCTTTTGGCTTAATCATTTGGAAAAGAAGGATATCTCCAGATTCTGTTCCTACATAAACTTCATAAAAGAACATACCGCTCTGTGGATCTTGTAGCTGAGAATAATTACTAAAGCTAAGTCCTCCAGATTTACCCACTTCATCAACTACATATTCAGCTTCGTATACGGCTGATTTGTACTCTATGCTTTTACCAGGATCAAGGCTTGTGCGCATAACACGCGATTCATCATTTCCAGTATATGCTTTGTGCCTAGCAACCTCCTTATACTTCTTTTCTCGACAAAAACTCAGGTAATCAAATACAGCCTGCTGGGCGGGTAAAAGATCTGCGGTCGCTAAGGAATCGATGTATTTTCCTGTTTGATCGAATGCTCCTCGAAAATTGTATGCTGTAAAGCTATCGAGCGCTGGCGTCATCGTTGCCAAGGCATTCACACCTACCTCGATGAGCGGAGTAGTGATAACTTCCGGGCTACTGCTTTGAATGTGCTGTGCAATAGCTATGATATCGTACTTGTCAAGTGCCTCACCACTTATGAGCTTTTCTCCGGCAATGGAGGTTGGAGTTTCTGCTACATCATCCTCAGAGATGACTTCTTTTGCTTGGTCATCCTTGCATTGCACTAGGCACACTAGGAATACAAAACAGCCAATTGGTAACGATTTATGCGGCATGTAATCAATTAAAAATTTTTGTGTTAAACTGGCTCTTGGCTCGCGCGATTCTTTTGATTGAGCGCTTCATCAATAGCCCATGTGTCATCAGATGGAGTAAGATTTATGGCCTCTTCAACAGTAGCTTCTACTTCTGTCGCTGGCGCGCCATGACCTTTTGCATCCTCCATTCCCCAGAAATCTTTTAGAATAGGGGCAATGACTAACCCTAAGAGACATGTTAATTTGATTAAGATGTTCATTGAAGGTCCTGAGGTATCTTTGAAAGGGTCACCCACAGTATCACCAGTCACAGCTGCCTTGTGTGCTTCAGAACCTTTATAGGTCATCTCCCCATCAATCATTACACCTTCTTCAAAGCTCTTTTTGGCGTTATCCCACGCACCTCCTGCGTTGTTCTGGAAAATAGCCCAGAGAACACCGCTTACGGCTACACCTGCCATATATGCTCCTAATGCCTCAGGCCCCATGGTAAAACCTATGAGAATTGGCATAACTAGGGTAAGTGCGCCAGGTAAAAGCATTTCTCGAAGAGCAGCCTTAGTTGAAATTTCAACGCACTTCTCATATTCTGGTTTTCCTGTTCCCTCCATAATACCGGGAATCTCGCGGAACTGACGGCGAACTTCTTTGACCATATCCATAGCAGCTTTTCCTACTGAATTCATAGCTAATGCCGAGAAGACAACTGGAATCATTCCGCCTATAAAAAGTGCAGAAAGCACTTTGGCTTTAAAGATGTTGATTCCATCAAGAATCCCTGCCATTGGGACATAGGCCGCAAATAGGGCGAGAGCCGTTAATGCTGCTGAGGCAATTGCAAAGCCTTTGCCAATGGCAGCTGTTGTATTACCAACAGAATCCAAAATATCTGTACGTTCACGCACCTCTTCTGGTAGCTCACTCATTTCGGCAATACCTCCTGCATTATCTGCAATAGGTCCAAAGGCATCAATTGCTAATTGCATGGCGGTAGTAGCCATCATAGAACAAGCGGCAATTGATACCCCGTAAAATCCTGCACATTCATAAGCTCCCCATATGGCAGCAGCAAACAAAATGATTGGTCCGAAGGTTGAAATCATCCCTGTAGCTAGTCCTGCGATAACATTTGTACCTGCTCCTGTTGCCGATTTTGCCACAATATCCATGACGGGTTTCTTACCCTTACCTGTGTAGAATTCTGTCAGATAGCTAATCGCTCCCCCAACACCGAGTCCAATGAGCACAGACCAGAAAACGTTCACGCTACTTATTTGTCGAGAATCCTCTCCAAAGAAGTCCATCGTCATGGTTTCAGGCAGAATCATTTTAATCAATAAGAAGGACGCGATAGCGGTAAGTCCTATAGAAATCCAGTTACCGAGATTAAGGGAGGCTTGAACACCACTTTCCTTTGAGTCGTCGTTAGCTCGAACAAAAAGTCCTCCGATGTAGGAAAATATGATTCCTACAGCCGAAATTAAAAGAGGTAACAACATGGTCGCTAAGCCCCCGAATGCATCGTTGTAGCCTTCGCCAATTACGAGGTAGTTCCCTAGTACCATTGCAGCCAAAACAGTGGCAACATAAGATCCAAATAAATCAGCACCCATCCCTGCAACATCACCTACATTGTCACCAACGTTATCGGCAATGGTTGCAGGATTTCGAGGATCATCTTCTGGAATACCTGCTTCTACTTTACCTACAAGATCAGCCCCTACGTCAGCAGCTTTAGTATAAATACCCCCACCAACACGGGCAAAGAGGGCAATAGATTCAGCGCCTAAGGAGAAACCAGCTAGTGCCTCTAGGATAAGAGTTGCAAGGTGAAATCTTTCCGATGCTGATTCACCGCTAAAGTTTTCGACTCCAGGGATAATAGATGTCTTCAACAATACAATGAATAAGATACTAAGACCAAAGACCGCAAGTCCAGCAACACCTAGTCCCATTACCATACCTCCGCTAAAACTCACTTTAAGCGCCTTACTTAGGCTAGTCCTAGCCGCTTCTGTCGTACGTACATTTGCCGCTGTCGCAATACGCATACCGATGTTTCCTGCTAATGCTGAGAACACGGCGCCGATAACAAATGCTACTACAATAAACCAGTGGGTTGTGTCAACCACGGTACTTAGAAGCCCAAGTAAGGCTCCAGCAACCACTACGAAAATGGCTAACAAACGGTACTCGGCACTTAAGAAGGCGAGTGCCCCTCGGCGGATATACATTGCGATTTCAGCCATTCGCTCGTTCCCCATAGATTGTTTGTTAACCCACGAGGACTTCAAGTACATTACTACTAGAGCTAAAAAGGCTACTGCCGGTACGGCAAACAGAAGGCTATCTACTGTCATGATATAAAAGTTTAGCGCTCAAAAGTACTATATGCATAAGAACTAATGGAACATTAGCACCAAAAGATTGCGCGATATAAGGAAAATATTTTTAGCGAACTGGAAAGTCAAATGACATCTCTCTTACACCACTATTGTATTTAGAGATGAAAGAATCGTTAAAGCGCATCGGGCGGATGATTTGAATGAATTCTGCCGCTTCTTCAGGAGAGGAGAAATCACCAAGAGAATAGCGCATAGTTCCATCCACATTTTCATAACGCATTACAAGACCGTTATCAATTAAATGGGATAAATCACGCTTATCATAAAATCCAATCTGAATGCGATAAGATTCTCCAGATGGTGCGTCAGTGTTAATGGCAATGGATTCATTGTCTTGGTTGCCATCAGCACTTCCCGTATTTGATCCTTCGGCGCCTTCAGCCACAGATCCTCCCTCTGCGCCTTCACTTGAATTTGCGATGTCACCAATGATGCCGTTATTAGCACCCATGCCTCCTTGCTTACAATTTTTTAACTGTTCGTCTTGGAAGGCAACAACTTCTTCTAATTGAGCAATTTCTGCCCTAGCGTTATCAATTTCTTGATAAAGCTCTTCAACCTCAACGCGATAGGATTTATTGGTTTCAATGAGGTTTTTATACCGCTCAGGATTTTTCTTTAGCTCTTTGATTTGTTTGATTAAATCTTTACGTTCCTGTTTACTTAATTCTTGGCCAAATGATTGTTGGCTAATGAGTAAACAGATAAGGATAGAAAAAATGGTAAAGTAAGAACGCTTCATGGTATGCATTTTTAATTTTTCGTTGTTATTTGATGTTATTGAACCTCGATTGCATCGAGTTTCTCCTTCAGTGGTTGAATATACTTTAAATAATCTTGGATTTGATTAGTTGGCATAGGTAAGCTTTCCTTTCCGATCTCACTATATGGATCAATTTGCACGCCATCCTTCCAAAATCGATAGCAAACATGGGGCCCCGTTGAAAGTCCTGTGCTGCCCACATATCCTATGATTTGCCCTTGTTGCACCGGAGCCCCTTTGGTTAACCCCTCCGCAAATTTAGACATGTGCAGGTACTGTGTGGAATATGTACTGTTGTGTTTGACTTTGACATAATTACCATTACCACTTGTGTATCCGAAGGTTTCTATTGTCCCATTAGCAGTTGATACAATGGGTGTTCCCATGGGTGCGGCATAATCAGTGCCAAGGTGCGGAGAGTTACGTCCAGTTACAGGGTGTCTTCGGCTGTGGGTGAAGCGCGAGCTGATACGTGAAAACTCAACAGGGGCTTGCAGAAACATTTGCTTCATGGTATGCCCCTTTTCATCAAAATATTGAAAGCCACTAAGAGAGTCTCCATACGCAAAGGCGTAATAAGGTTTCCCAAAGTGCGTAAACTTAACCGCCGTTATATTATCAGCATCAAGGACTTTCCCGTTTTGAGCAACGACTTCGTCAAATAGTACTCGAATCGTATCATTGGTCTGTATTCGATAAAAGTTAATGGACCATGCAAATATATTGGCCAGTTTGACGGAAAGCACTCCATTACTTCCCTGATTTTCAATGGTTGCCCATAAGGACGACTTGATTACTCCTCCAAGTTGTTTAGAACGACTCGTAGTTGGGATTTCAATAATTTCTCCCACTACATCTTCCCAATAGATTTCATAGCTATAGTAGGAGAGTGCATCGCGCTCGACAAATACATGAGTCACCTCATCAGTCGAATCACGGAGAACGGCAAACTGTTGACCAGGATAGACATTTTTCAATGACGGTACTTCTTCATATTGAGGTTTTTCAAGCCGAAGAATAGCGTTGTAAGGCAGATGATCTTGGAGCAGTTCGGAAAGTGATAGCCCAGGAGATACTGTTATAGTATCCAAGAGACTTTTGGGGTAAGTACCATAAAACCCACTTATTGAGTCAGGAATCAGATTTAGGGTATCGGTTCTGATACTGGTGTCAATGTAACTTTCTTCACTATTAGTATTCGAAGCATCCGTTTTTCCTTTCTTATCGGAAGACATGCAATGATTCCCCAAAAGGAGAGTACTAATTAGCCAAAGGATGTGGAGAAATTTATAATGCATAAAGCAGTAACAGCCGGTTGTCTATTCGGAAGCCCGTGTCCAGTTTTCCGTTCGACCTAATGCAGGTATACCCACATAGCCTCTTACGTCGAGTTTATTGTCACTAACGACGGTAATCACGCACTTGTATGTTTTACCATTTTTAGGATCATAAATCGTGCCGCCGGAAAACTTGCCATCTCCATCAGCAGTAAAGTCACGCAAAACGCGTAATCCAATGATTGGCTCTTTTTGATCAGAGGTATTGGGTGCATTTTTGTTAACCTTTGGTTTGCCGTTTTCGTCATTGGGTTCTTCCAACCATACAATCTCTCCGAAGTATGCGTTGCCCTCCTTGAAAATTTCGATTTTACCTGATTTTTCAGTGTTATACCATGTTCCTGAGATGTCTTGCGCCTGAAGGATATTGTTGAATGCCAGGAATATTAACGTTGTGCTGATGACGATTAAACTTCTTTTCATAGCGTATTTTAAAGGTTATTTGTGCAAATGCATCTGTAAAATATCCAAAAACTCGGCCAGTTGTATCGGGTAGGCTCCAAAGTTTTCCATCAAGGTAGTGGGGATTTGTACATCAATCAGTTCAAAATCCATTTGAGTACATAAATGATGAAGCGCAACTTTGGATGCCCCACTTTTAAGATGAAACATAGATTCTCCAAAGAAGATAGGATCCATAGCTACTCCATATAGGCCTCCTATCAAGTCATCTTTTTCCCACACCTCTATAGACTTTGCGTAGCCCATTGTATGCAATTGACAATAGGCTTCAATCATTTCAGGATGAATCCAAGTTCCTTCTTGCCCCTTTCTAGGAATAGAAGCACATTGTTGAATTACTGTATCAAAGGAAGTGTTTACACGGACAGTCCATTGGCTTTTTGCGATGAATTCACGCGCACTTTTCGGAAGATGGAACCGATCTTTTGTAATAACGAAACGCGGGTCTGGTGCATGCCATAGAATAGGTCCTTTTTGTCCATACCATGGAAAGATTCCATTTTTATAGGCATAAATCAATCGCTCGGGATGTAAATCTCCTCCAACGGCCACAAGTCCGTCTTCACCAAATAGTGGATTGGGTAGAGCATAGATGTCGTCATTTAGCATTACAATCGGCATGATATTCTAATGGCGATATGTGATCTTGCGATGTTTTCCTTTTACGTAGAAGTGCTCTAATCCTTGACTTAGTGCTAGGTCTTTCCAAGCCTCTTGGTGTTCGCCTTGATAGAGCGGCTCACGGATGATTACTTCTTGAATTCGTCCAATAACCAAAATTCCCTGACTCGATGGAATGGTAATATGCTCTTCATATTCACAAAAGATTTGGACATCAGCATGTTGCAGGGCGGGAACGGAGTGGTTGTTAAGGGCAGTTGGCTGAATATGCTTCCCTATAAATTCCGAATGATCAGAAGGCAGGTTTTCCGAAGAGTTCACTACATCTTCAAGATCTTCCTCGCGCACGGAATTAATAGAAAAAGATTGATGCGCTATGATGTTTTGAAGGGTATGTCTATGATTGTTGTCTGGTCGACTAATGTATCCGATTCTCGCTGGATTCGAACTGATATGAACAATCGAGTTAAACGGAGCAATATTCAGTGTGCTTCCACTAGAGGTGACAATGGCAAACAGCGATTTAATGCCTGATAGTCCTTGTACAAATTCTGTCCGCTGACGTTTGGGCATGGCTTGCAAATCATCTGCAAGGAAATGCCGGTAGGACATTATTCTATAGTTGCTTGAATACCCCTTTCCGTTAAGGCCTCACGCTGAGCCTTAAGTTTGTCTTCACTTCCTGTTTTTACAGCATACTTTCCTGTGAAATGGATAAGCATGGCACATTGCTCCGCTTGAATGGAACTGTGACCGCAGACTTCAATTAAGGAAGAGATTACCCAATCAAAAGTATTCACTTCATCGTTGTGTACGATGAGCTTGGCGCCGAGGTCTTCTAGTACATCTTGATCATAACTTGGGCTGAAGTCAGTATTGGGATCTGAATGATTCAAAATTATGGCAGTTCGCTCGCTGAAAACTAGATTGTTTTGGTGATTAATTAGCATAATATTTTGAATATACTATCTTTTACAAATAGGATTCTGCCTTTTTTCGTAAAGTTTGGATCATAGAATGTAAACCATTCGATCGCTGAGAACTCAGGTGTTCGTGTAGGCCTATCGCCTCAATAAAAGATAGGGGGTGCTGGTATACTTCAGCTGGGCTTAACCCATCGAGTACCCGCACTAACATGGCAATGATTCCTTTAGTTATGGCTGTGTTGCTGTCTGCTTGTAAAAAAATACGTTGAGCGCGGCATTGAACATCCAACCATACAGTGGATTGACAGCCCTTTACAATATTATCTTCTGTCTTTGCTGCTTGGTCCATTGGCGGAAGCTCCTCGCCAAACTCAATAATTACCCCATAACGATCTAGCGGATCATCAAAGGCAGTCACTTCATTGTAAATAGCTTGTTCTCTAGTATCCATATTATACCGCCTACCTAACTCAAACAAGCAAAAAGTTGTTCAAATCCCTTTGCAAATTGTTGCTGAGTGTGCTTTGAGCCATCTTTAGCCTGATTGGTTTGAGTTTTTTGCGCCAAGGTCACACAGCCCATTGTGGGATAGCTGTAGGATTCCCCTGAGAGAAGGCTTGCGAAATTGCTGATTCCAGGATTATGCCCTATAATCATGCAATGCTTTTCCCGTTCTACCTTATGCTCGTAAAAATCCAACAATTCATACTCGGAAGCATTGTAGAGGTTTTTAACAACTCTCAATCTGTCATAACTCAATTGCAACTCACGTATCAATATCATGGCTGTGTGAATACTTCGCTGAGCTGGACTGACATAAAAAATATCAGGTTCAACGCGCTTAGCGCCCATCTTTTTCGAAAATGCAATGGTTTGCGTGATTCCGAAAGCTGACAGAGGCCGATCGATATCCTCCACACGGGCAATATGTGATGGCGTACTGTCGGCATGACGCGCAAGAGAAATAAAGTTCATGAGGAGAAGTTATGGAATTTTTTATGGAATACCATCTATAGGTCAAATAGATTTCCATGATTGCTAATCGACTTAGACCCTTTCTTCAGGATGCACGGCATTACCAAATGACCTATCTATCGCTCTTTTTACTGACAGGTATCCTGTTTCTCGAATGGTATGATAACTTATTGCATTACGCGGTCCTTATTGTTACCGCATTATGTATTCAGAGCATGGGGATACTCGCCGTCGCTAAGTACAATGATGGATGGTGGAAAAGTGCATTGATCACCTCACTGGGTCTTTGTTTACTATGCAAAACAGGATCACTTCAGACCACGCTTCTTGCCGCTACGCTTGCCATTGGATCAAAGTTCATCATACGATTTCGCGGCAAGCACCTTTTTAATCCAGTAAATTTTGGGTTGATTGCCACCAGCCTCATTACTCAAGACTCATGGGTTTCTCCGGGTCAATGGGGAAGCCACGTCATCCTTTTGCTTGTGTTGGGTGCACTGGGCTTTATTGTATTAGCCAAAGTTCAGCGCTGGGATGCACCTCTTACATTCTTTATTGTGTTTGGTGGCCTTATGTATAGTAATATAGTTTGGTACAAGGGCTGGGACTTCGGCGTATTCCTTCACAGCATTACGAGCGGAACACTTGTCCTCTTTGCGTTTTACATGATTACGGATCCTATGACCACTCCGAATCATCGGACTGGGCGAATTCTATGGATAGGTCTTGTGTCGCTTCTTTCTTTTGTCCTCGTAACTCAATACTATTTCTATTCTGCCCCGATTTGGGTGCTCTTCTTTATGTCTCCCTTAGTTCCTCTATTCGATAGGTATTGGAAGGCCCCAAAGTATGTATGGGCTCCTAAATCCCTCTAGTTATATATTCTTAATCAAATCAATCTTATGAAAACAATCGTTTATTTCTTTTTGTCCTGTATCGCTTTTATGCCTCATTATGTCTATTCGTTTTGCGGATTTTATGTAGCCAAGGCTAATACTGAGCTGTTTAATGAAAAATCAGAAGTCATCTTGACCCGTGATGGCTTTGAAACTGTACTCACAATGTCCAATGACTTCAAGGGAGATGTGAAGGATTTTGCCATGGTTATTCCGGTGCCAACTGTTCTTTCTCGAAACAATATCAAAGTCGTCGATCGATACATCTTTGATCGGTTGAATGGCTACTCTGGACCCAGATTAGTGGAATACTATGACGAGCATCCATGCTATCGTTACGACTATCGGATGATGGGAAAAATATCTATACCCGCAATGGAAGTCACGGAAGGCGCTAGCGGATCCATAGAGTTTGATGATTATCAAGTAACTATTGAGGCATCCTATACAGTCGGCGAATATGATATTTTGCTTCTATCTGCTGAAGAATCATTAGGCCTCAAACGTTGGTTAACTGATAATGGCTACCAGATTCCAGAGAAAGCCGAAGCTATTTTAGAGCCCTATTTGAAGAGCGACATGAAGTTTTTTGTCGCGAAGATTAACCTAGAAGAGTACGGTCAGTCCGACTACCAAAATCTAAGGCCAATTCAAATCCGATACAACCATCCACGGTTTATGTTGCCAATTCGCTTGGGTATGGCCAACGCAAGAGGAAGTCAAGACCTAATTGTGTATGCCATGACACCTTTGGGAAGAGTAGAGGCAACAAATTATCAGACAGTAGATATTCCCTCTAATTTTAACATACCAACATCTATTACTAGTCAGTTTAGCGAATTCTACAAGGATCTATTTGCCAAGGCATACCGTCGCAACGGCCGTAACGCGGTATTTGTGGAATATGCCTGGGATCTTTCGTCTTCTAATTATACAAAATGTGACCCTTGTGCGACGACACCACCTGCCTATTCAGAACTAATTGATGCGGGTGTTCATTGGATTGATTATGAAGATGTATCAGGGTGGGGTGGTGCAGATTACAGTGGAAATCTATTTTTTACTCGTCTACATGTTCGCTACGATAATCTTCACTTCCCTTCCGATCTAGAGTTTCATGTTACATCAAATATGACGAGCCATCAAGGACGCTATGTTATGAACCATATGTATGACGGCCCCATCGATTGTGAGGGAGATACGGACCTTCATTATTATCTACAAGTCAAAGATCGAAGAGAAGATGAATTGGACAACCTTGCTTATTACGCCGGCTGGGATAAGAATAAGTATCGTTCCTATATATCAGCAATCGATAAGAACTTAGAGCGTGTTGACCCTGAAAATAAACGAAACAACCTATGGTTTGTAATCAAACATTTCGGTCGAAACATACTTGGTTACAAAGCAACTCCTCACTACCAATACGCAGTCGTAACGTTAGTCGGAATCTTGGGGTTAGTCTTTATGCGTCGTTTTGCTCGCCGTAAAAAAGTACTTAGAGTGCAATAAGTGCCTCAAAAAATCTATCGAGATAGAGTCGAAGGTTGGCGTTGCTACTTACGTGATTATTTATAATAAGGGAAAACGATAACCATTTGCCCCTATTTGTTTGGACTAAGCCGGTATAGGATAGGACACCGGTAAGCCCACCTGATTTGGCAAAAACTCGCCCAACAGCTGGGCTATTTTGAAGCACTAATTCTTCTAAGGTACCTGACTTGCCGAGAACGGCGAGGGACTGCTGAAACGTGCTATTCGATGAGTTTTGTGCGAAGTGATTGACCAACTGGGTCATTTGGTTAGCAGATATAATGTTTGATCGACTGAGTCCTGAGCCGTCCATTATTCTGCAGCGTAATCCTTGAATTCCATGTTTTCTGGCATAGTTCTCTACCAATTCCTGTGGATTTGTAAGCCCTGATTTTATCAGCATTGTCTTCATAAGGGCATCGGCAAAAACGTTTACACTCCATGTATTTGTTTGCTTAGCAATGTCAAACAACTCTGGACTTTTGTGGATAGATTCTTGAATCAATAAATGATGATCTTGGTCGAAGAGGTCTCCAAGAACAACTGCTTCGTTTCCCATTGCGCGAAGTTTGTCTTGTAGTATGGAAAGAGCGGCAAATTCAGGGTGGTGTAGGGCAGACTCTACCCGCATTCGCCAATGTCCATGTTTCATTTTGCCATGAACAAACAAGGCTTTAGAACCGATGGGATAATTTATGGATAGGGATGAAGTTGAGGCATCTGCCACTTCATATACAATAGTATCGAATTGAGCTTCAATGTTTGGGACCAATTCTAAGGACCATGGCGCATCGAAATTCTTTTCTCTCTTCAGATAGGTACGCAGTACATTTTCATTGAGGTTAACAGAATGGGCAACTGCTCCATAGTACTGACCGAGGTCTTCATGCCCGTAATCCACAGGTACAGGATCAAGGGGCCACTCTCCTGGGTCATGATAAATTCGCTGGATGGCACTGGCCTCTGTTGTGAGGAGTAAATCATCAAGAAGATTATAGAGTATTTCTTGCCCATTAGCTTGGTGCGTAAAACGCATAGATCCAAGCGTTGGGTCTCCACTTCCCCGTAAGACTAAACAAGTGTCTCCATCTTCTATTGTAAGGGATAACGTGGTCTCATAGGTAAAGGATGATCCGAGTTCATCTAAGGCCATTCCAGTCGTAATGGTTTTTAGTGAAGAAGCTGGACACAGGTTAGCTGATCCATTGTAGTCATAGATAAGGTCATCGTTCGATAAATCTCGCACGCTGAGTCCTATGGTTGCCCCATGGAAGGTGGATTTGTTTTTCCATGAATCAATTAAAGAAGATAAGGGCTGGGAAGAAACACTTGATTTAGCGAATACACCTATAAAAAAGAATAGGATAATTTTACGAAAGCAACTTTGCATACTCTTTAATTGTTAAGAAGTAAATAAACTTGTTTTTTATGAATTGTATTTATTTACAATGACGTTTTTACACAATTTATACTCATGGAACATTTGAAAAATGCCATCATTGAACAGATAAAAACAATCTTTGATCCAGAGATTCCCGTGAATATTTATGCTTTAGGCTTAATTTATGAAGTCAATGTAGATGAAAAAGGGCAAGCAGAAGTGATAATGACCTTAACTTCACCTGCATGTCCAGTGGCAGGAAGTTTGCCTGGTGAGGTAGAAGAGGTTGTTATGGGGGTTGACGGCGTGGAGGATGCGGTGGTTGAACTTGTTTTTGACCCACCATGGGATAAGGAAATGATGAGTGATGAAGCCAAGTTTGAGCTTGGCTTCGATTAATAAAAATGTACGATTTGCAAAACTAAATTTACCACATGTACCCACAAGAAATAATCCTTCCGATGAAGGCTGAGTTAACCGATAAAGGCTTTCGCCAACTAGAAACCTCTAACGATGTAGATGCAGAATTGTCTGATCAAAAAGGAACCACGTTTGTTGTATTTAATTCGGTATGCGGTTGCGCAGCGGGATCTGCAAGACCAGCGGTGATTGATGCTATTCAAAATGACGTAAAACCAGATCATTTGGTTACCGTTTTTGCTGGAGTGGATAAGGAGGCTACCGATAAGGCAAGGTCTTACACTCAGCCCTATCCACCCTCTTCGCCTTCTATGGCGTTGTTCAAAGATGGGGAGCTCGTTCATTTTATTGAGCGACACCAAATTGAGAGCAATAATGCTGAAACCATTTCATCCCACCTCAAACAAGTATTTAATCACTTTTGTAAATAATGCCCGATTTTCATTCTCTTCAAGTAAGCCGTATTGATCGGTTGACCGAACAGGCAGTAAAAGTTACTTTGGACATTCCTAACGGTTTAGCCGATTCCTTTTCTTTTTTGCCTGGTCAATACGTGACGTTAGATGTTGCTGTTGGTAATGAGAAGGTACGGAGGTCTTATTCCATATGCAGTGCCCCAAGCACTAAGGGCACAATTAGTGTGGGCGTCAAAGAAATTCCAAACGGTAAGGTTTCTCCCGTGCTTAATCGACATATTAAGGTTGGTGATTCTATCGAGTGTATGCCTCCTATGGGTAATTTTACTTGGACAAAAGGGTCTCAAGGAAGCGCTCATATTGTGCTTATTGGCGGAGGTAGTGGCATTACTCCTTTATTTTCGATTGCAACCACTATTCTGGAATCCAATGATTCATCTAGGGTTTCGCTTGTATATGGAAACAAGAATGGGGATTCAATTATGTTTTTAGAGGATATCAAAACTTTTGAACAGCAATATTCTTCTCGTTTTGAGGTTGTTCATGTCTTCGATCAACCTAGAAAGAAAAAAGGTTTCTTTTCTTCCAAAACAATGGAAACGATTCTACACAAGGAAGGTCTTATCGATAGATCACTTTTATTGGGAGTATTAAATAGTATGAATGTGTCGACCGATACAGCGCATTTTTATATCTGTGGTCCAAGTCCAATGATGCGTTCTTGTCAGCAGGCATTAAAAAATATTGAGGTATCGGATGAAAGAATTCACGTTGAGTTTTTTACAGAAAAAACAGACGAAGACAAAGAAGCAGCAATTCTCGGGGATATGGATGATGCGTTTGATGGAAATGCCATGGTCCAAATTCAGCTTGATGGAAGTAGTCAATCAATTGAAGTGGAGGAGCGGGATACTGTGTTGAATGCTGCGCTTGATAATGGTATTGATGCTCCCTATGCTTGTATGGTCGGTGCTTGTAATACTTGTAAGGCAAAACTTGTCAAAGGCCAGATTGAAATGGATGATCAAACAGCACTTCTTCCTCAAGAAGTTGAAGAAGGATATATATTAACGTGCCAATCTCATCCAAAGTCCTCTTATATTGAAGTGGATTATGATGCATAGAATTCGAGATTTCTTTATAACTGCCATTGTTGGGGGAATGATAGTTGTCCTACCAATTGCATTAATTGCCTTTGCTTTTAGATGGCTCTTTTCACTAATCTATTCTGTGACGGCGAGTCTTGCTAAATCTCTACATATTGTAGAAGCCTATCCAGATGGAGCAGCCTACATTACGATGGTACTCATTGTTGTTGCTATGTTTTTTATAGGGCTAGCCGTCAAGACGCGTATTGGTAAATTTCTGTATCACTATTTGGAGAAATACCTTCTGAGCAAGATTCCATTGTATTCTGTGTTGAGTGAAACAGTATCGACTATTGCAGATAGGGATCAAAAAGCTTTTAGTAAAGTGGTGCTAGTGGACGTTTATGGTTCGGGTATTTATATGACAGGCTTTGTTACCGACGAGACGAATTCAGAGTGGTATTCCATTTTTGTTCCAACTGCACCTAATCCAACCAACGGTTTTGTATTATCCACTCGTCGTGATGCTGTTATTGAGACTGATCTCAAGCCAGAAGATGCCGTGCGAACAGTAGTAGGCATGGGGGCTGGATCAACCGAAATACTAGGATACCTAGCGAATGCAAAGAAGGGCTAGGATAATTTTCACTTTATCGCACGTACAAATCGATATATACTATTAGTATCCTTATACATAGAAGTAGTATATCCCTGATTAGTAAATAACTCACTAACAGGACGTCCTTGCTTAAAACCACATTCCACCCATATTTCCCCTTTGGGCAGTAGGGCTTTTTGGCCAAGTAATCCAATATGTCGGTAAAAGATTAGCGGATCCTCTTCGTCAGCAAATAAGGCAAGTGGCGGCTCGTACGATAGGGGGGTAAGCGCCATTATTGGACGTTCAGAGGGCGGAATATAGGGTGGATTAGAGACGATATACTTCAATTTTTCGACCTCCCAGTCATTTAGTTTCAAAATATCGCATTCTCGGAGGCTTAGGTTTAAATCATGCATTTGGCTGTTCTTTTCAGCAATGGCAAGGGCTTTAGGGCAAATATCTATGGCATGTACTTGGGATGTTGAATAGCGCTGCTTAAGGGCTAGCGCGATACATCCAGATCCTGTGCCAATGTCTAACATACTTATCTTGTCAGTCGCTGATAATGGTATTTGTTGAAAAAAATGGGCCACTAAATCTTCTGTTTCAGGTCGAGGCAGTAAGACATCCTTAGAGACATGAAGTTTTAGATTCATGAAGTAATCGTAGCCCGTGATATGCTCAATGGGTTCGCGATCGAGCAGACGTTCAGTAATCGATGGCCAACAAACATCCCCCTTGCAGTCCTCATTTATAACGTTCATTACGTGAGATATTTGTCGCGAGGTCCATCCCGCATTATGAAGCCTTTCTATAGATTCTTGTTTAGTCATGGAATACTCTAGTAAGGTTGTATCTTACCAAAATGCAAGGTAATAAACGTCATCAGTATTATATGGATCGTGCTTTCGAACTTGCAGAGCTTGGCAAGCCCTATGTTCGGTCAAATCCTGCGGTAGGATGCGTAATTATTCATAAAGATACGATTATAGGTGAGGGCTTTCATCGTGAGTTTGGAGGGCCTCATGCGGAAATAAATGCTATTTTGTCTGTGCAATCAGGTGATATCGACAAGTTAAACGAGGCTACTTTTTATATCACTTTAGAGCCATGCTCTTTTGTGGGGAAAACCCCCTCCTGTGCTAATCATCTAATTGAAACTGGGGTGAAACATGTCGTCATTGGTAGCTTAGATCCTAATCCAAAAGTACATCGTCGAGGTGTACAGATGATGCGTGAACAGGGAGTCTATGTCGAGGTGTTAAATTATGCCCAGACTAATGCAAATTTGAATCCTGGATTCTATTCTGCGATGCTGCATGGCCGCCCCTACGTTACCCTGAAATGGGCCCAATCTAGCGATGGTTTTATAGGGCAAATAGGTCAGGGGTCTGTGCCAATCTCAGGTCAGAAGAGCCGGCGCTTTACGCATACATGGCGAAGTGAGCATCATGCAATCTTAGTAGGAAGCAATACTATTCTTGAAGATAATCCTCGTTTGGATGTTCGATTGATAGAAGGGGAAAGTCCACAAGTCATCATTTTAGACCGTCGAGGGTGCCTCACAGGCAATGAAATGATATTCTCACTTGGTAGGGAGGTTTGGATATTTTCCTATGAAAAAAAAGAGATTAAGCATCATCGGTGGATCACGGTAGATTCGGATAAACATTTGATTATCAGTGTTTTTGAGGCGATGTTAACAGAAGAGATGAATACACTTTTTGTCGAAGGTGGACGACAGACTCATCAAGCTTTTTTAGATGGTCCTATGTGGTGGGATGAACTTCGTTGCTTCACAAGCAAAAAGAGTCTCGGTGAAGGTATTCAAGCACCAATGTTACCCGACGACAGTGCACCATATAAAACGCTAGATGTGGGCGACGATGAATTGATAATTTTACGATCTAAGCAAACATGGCAGAATTTTATCTCATTGTAAGTATTCTATCCTCGGTTGCTATCATGCTTGTTTTCGGCATGTTTGATCGCTATAAAGTTGATACTTTTCAAGCAGTCGTTGTGAATTATCTCACGTGCATTGGCTGTGGAGTCGTCCTCAATGAAGGGATGCCTCAATATTCTATAGAATCTACGACATGGTTGCCTTACGCCCTTTGTCTTGGCGTGTTATTTATTGGTTTGTTTGTGCTAATTGGTATCACTGCCCAAAAGCAAGGAGCTGCTATCGCATCTGTCTCGATGAAATTGGGATTAATCTTTCCCATATTACTTGCCTATTTTCTTTACAATGAGGTCTTTACAATTCAAAAATGGATAGGTATTCTATTTTGTTTGGCGGCCATCATTTTTGTGTCTATTCCCTCTAAGGATTCCAAGGCTGAAGGAAATTCCTTTGCATGGAATTGGTCCATGTTGTTCCCACTAATCATTTTTCTTGGAAGTGGTATATGTGATTCAACAGTGCAGTTCGTCGAACAACGATTCTTTGCAGAAGGTGATTTAGAGCCACTGACGATCGCCCTTTTCGGGACAGCTTTTATTGTTGGAGGGAGTGTTTTGCTTCTACAAGTGATGCTTGGAAAGCGCTCTATCGACGGCAAATCGCTTCGAGCAGGAGTTATCTTAGGACTTCCCAATTATGCCTCCATTTACTTTTTTATGATGGCCTTATCTCATGATAAATTCGAAAGTGCCTCTTCTTTTGTATTTGTGATTAACAACATAGGAATTGTTGTCCTGACAACAATAATGGGCATACTCGTATTGAGGCAGAATCCCAATAAATACGTATGGGTTGGCCTCGGACTCGCAGTAATGTCTGTACTTCTTCTGTCCTTTTAAAATCAGTCTATTCGAATACCCGAATATCATCGACTTCCCATGTACTTCCGTCTTGGTTACTACCAGTGTAGCGGAAGGCGATGTGCACATTTGAACTGATGAAATTGCTCAAGTCTACCGTGGCAGTTACAAAGGCAAATCCGCCTTGTGATTGGGTGTAGCTCAACTCCGTCCAAGAGGCGTCCCCAACAGCTGATTGGTTGTCAAAATCTGTGCTGACATAAAGTTGCATTGTCGGTCCTCCATAGTTGTAAGCATTTCTAAACTCTAAAGTGGCTGATTGCACTCCTGATAAGTTCATAGATGGTGAGATGAGCCAAGCTTCGCTTGCATCATTTCCTTGCCCATTCCAATTAGAAAGGACTGCATAATAGGAGTTGCTTCCACCTTGGTTACTAGTCGACCAGTCATGAGGCCCTTCGAGAACTTGAGTAGTCCATCCTCCTGAACTGATTTCTTGGTCTTCAAAATCCTTGTTTAAAATGAGGTTATCCGCACCATCACAACGTGGATTTTTCATGTCTACGTCGTTGGTGTCGCGAATGGTAAATTGATATTCGTCATTGTAAATACCTAATATCCCGACAATTGAGCCGTTACCAATAGGGAGTGTATCTCCTGCAAAGGCAGCATAATCACTCATTCGTACGATAACACTTCCTCCATTACATCCATTGGTGATTACATCCTTCCCATAAGTGGGACTGACAGGAATATTTGCATAAGTCTGTCCGATAAATGAAGGATCAAATTCACAATTTTCGATGATAAATAGCTTATTAATCATCGATGGATTTAATCCTCCGTTTAGTGCAAGCACTTCAGGACTTGGTTCTCCTACGATGTCTCCTTTAAGGATGTGCTGATCGATGAGTGGTTCGGCGATACGCTCAATATCAGATCCATCAAGCCCTCCTCCAAGAGTGGGCTGACAGGCAAATACACCTGCATAAAGTCCTTCTAGCTTCACATATACCTCACGCCCAACTGGAAACTGCGCATTGAGGTTGGTAGCATCTAAACTTAACGCAATAGCACCAGTCGCATCTTGTACAACAAGCGTCTTGTAAAAGTTACCTGCAAAGTCATCAGAAGTCACCACTCCTTTAATGTATTTGCCTTCATAGGTTGCCCCCGTTAATTGAATGGGAGAAATTAGGTCACAGTTACCCAGTAAATTATTAGAGGTTAATAGGTCACCAATATTCATCACCTGACTTGCATCAATGCTTGGTGGAATATACACCGGAGGTGTATCAAAATCATCTTGAATGCATGAGGACAGCATAAAAAATGCTGCGAAGAGTATAATGAGGGAGTTTAATCGATTCATGGTCATTGAGATTAGCCGAAAATAAATGAGATCATGGCGAAATAGTTTGTGCCAAATCCGTAGAAATATTTGTTTTGAAACTTATCAATACGTCGTTCATCAAAGTCAAAACGACGTTGTTCAAAGCCGTTGGTTATAAAGTTTTGATTATTAGTAAGGTTGTTTACTCCAAGCAGGAATCGTATTGATTTGCCGTAGCCAAGTGAGTAGGAATAACCACCAAAAAGGTCCATGGTAAATTGAGCGGGAGCCTTTTCTTGAGCGATGATTTCGTTGTATGTCGTTTCATCAAAAACATCTTGAGTGGCATCAAAGGTTCTTCGCACAGGATTGAATTGCATCCAGATACGATCGGTCCAGTTAAAGCTTAAATTTACAAAGAAACCATAGCGACTTCGGTAATTTACGCTTGTGGTGGAGGCAATCTCAGGTGTTCCGGAAACATGAAAGTTTCTTGCATATACCGTTTGTACATCGACTATCGTATCTACATTATCTTGAGTAATTGTCGCGTTGGGTCGGCTCGTGTATATATTCTCACCAAGACTTAATGCGGTATTTATAGACAATTCAGAATTGATCTGCCATAACGTGGCAAATTCTAGGCCATAGTGCCGCTTATCTATACCTGTTTGGGTGTAATTAACGAAGGTTTGTTCTTCATCGTGATAGAAACCTATTGTTTCAATTTGGTCTTTAAACTCTACAAGATACCCTGTAGCTTGAATTTTAAATGGTTGGCTTCGATAGATGTAACCTCCCTCTAAGCTTAAAATCTTCTCGGGAACTAGATCTTCACTATTTACTGTTTGGTTGCGCGTGCGAGGACCTAAGAAGATATTTTGAAAGATTGGAGCGCGACTCTCTTGCTGGACGTTGACAAAGAGATAGTTTCGTCCATTGATCTTCCATGTTATGCCTCCTTTAAGACCATAAGTATAGAAATTAATATTATCCGATTTGCCAAAGGAGTTTTCTGGGAAAAGACCTACGCGATAATTTCCTATGCGTTGCATCATTTGGTGGGTAAAGCGGCCCCCCCAATGGAAATCAATTTTCGAAAAGCTATACTGCGCTTGGGCCCATGCTTCATTGCGGTACACTCTTGCATTGTAGTTATATCCGAACTCTTCGCCTTCATAGACAAGGTAGTTTGGATCGTCGACATTATTAAGTCCTGCCTGCGGATTTGTAGGGAAATCACGCTCAGCGAACTCGTTCAAATCCACATAAAAGTCTCCACCAAGTAAGTCATCAAGGACTTTGTAATTTCTTGTGTCCTGGTATTGAAAAATCAATCCACCTTGAAACAAGGTGTGATCTCCAATGCTGGTATAATAGCGCGTTGCTAAGTTTGCCCGCTGAACATCCATAACCTGTTCCTCGATAACGTAACGTGAGGCAATACCTGTTGTAGAGTTTCCGTCAGGCAAGGTATAGGTCTGTGCGTTGGCAGGATCCGTGTTAATTTGATAAAACTTGTCCCAATCTAATTGAAGTTCATCCGGATTATTTTCAAAGAATGTTTGAAGTCTATTGAACTGATAAGGGTCATTGTAGTAGTAAGTTGGCAGATATCGATAGTAATCGGGTCTTGGATCGGAAGCATTGTACCAATCCATTCGCGTATTACTCTCTTTACCCCCTTGATACATTGCGGTAGTAATGAGCGAAGATTGCGGACTAAACTTAAGTTCATGGGTTAGCGCCACAACAGGTTGGATACGATTATTAATTCGTGAATTCCTTTTTTCTCCATTTTGCCATCCCCAGTTTGGATTATAGAAATTACTTCCTGCTAAGTCATAGGCCTCTTGCGTGGTAGGCATCATCTTTCCCCGGCGAGTAGGGCTTCCAAAAGCCGTCATAGCGAGACGGTGGCGTTGGTTAAATTTCTTCTCAACCCCCACAAAGGCTGCATACCCTTCGTAAAAAGTTCCCTCGACATATCCTTCATTACCAAGACGAGTACTCAAACAAAAGCTTGCAGCCCAGCCTTTTTTATCAAAGCCAGACGACCATGCGGCCATGATTCGATGATTATAGCTTCGATTGGAGTTCATATAAGATGCTTGGATTCCGGTTCGTTGATTTCCAGCACGCACATCGAAGTAAGTATTTCCTGCAGTTGCTGAGAAAGCAAAGGTTGCAGGAGCAAGACCTTGTGTCCCATAGCTACGGCCGTTAAAGACGGAGTTTAAACCGCCCCAGACCCACCATTGGGCCCTACCTGTAATCAGATCATTCATTGGAACACCCATCAGCATGTTCTGTGTGTATTCCATGTCAAGTCCACGTCGACGAAACCAAGCTTCGCCTCCTAAGCCAAATCGAGCAACATCTCCATAGATGTCCCGCCAATCATTCAGCAAACTTGGGGCAAAATCAACAACTTCTGATTGGAGTTCCTGTAATTCGAAGAGATTGGATCCTGTATCCGATTCGATAGTAATGGTGTTGACGGTTTGTGCACTGAGCATCGTTACCATGCTGCAGATTATTAAACTCAGCCAGGAGCGACAAATCATGGTTTTCATGGCCTAAATATAATTCTTGTTAAGCACTAATTTTTACATGAAGTGTTAAGTTGGTCTAGTTTTTGACTTCCCTTGTTCATATTGGTTAATTCGCGGATAACTTACCTATATTTAACCCGTTAAGAAACCCTATGAAATACTCACTCATACCTGCTCTTTTCCTTGTTTTGGCCTCAGGAAAAACATTGGCCCAGCAAGAATACCAAGTGGTCACTGTAGGCTTTTACAATGTCGAAAACTTATTTACCCCACAGGATGAAGTCGATGTTATTGTGGTGGAGGACATGATTAGAGGAGATCGAAGCTCAACTCTTGTTCTTCCTAAAACATCGGAGCTCGAGGAAAAAATGCGTAGTCAGGAGTATTATAGTCTCTCATCTTCGAATTGGTCGGAGATTCCCTACGATACCATTTATCGGGATACTAAGGACAGCGATAACACTCCAGATGGCGATCGAAAATATGATGAGGCGGTTTATCGCGATAAACTAGATAAGTTAGGGTATGCTCTTGGGCAAATGAAAACGGATATGGCGCCTGACGGTCCTGCGATTATTGGTATTGCAGAAATTGAAAATCGTGAAGTACTAGAAGATTTAGCTGAGGTGATTAGTTCAGAAACAAGACATTATGGTGTTGTGCACTACGATTGCTTATACAGTAGAGGTGTAGATGTTGGCTTTCTCTATGATTCAACCTTGTTTACGCCGATTTCAAGTCAGTCGGTGTATGTGCCACTCGATCGACATGAAACCAAGGACAAAGGACGAGTGCTTACACGAGATATACTTGTCGTTGAAGGAGATTTGCTTGGAGAGCGTGTCCATATTTTAGTAAATCATTGGCCATCTCGCAGCGGGGGACAGGCTCGGTCGAATCGTCTTCGAGTTGGAGCTGCGGAAGTTTGTCGAAAAGTGGTGGACGAGATTTTAGAGGGTGATTCTGCCGCAAAAATTATCATTATGGGGGATTTAAATGATGATCCTGTAGATGAAAGCGTTGTAGACGCCCTAGGCACTACAGGAGATCGTGATGCTGTGGTAGATTTATACAATCCTTGGGTTGATGATTATAAAAATGGTCGTGGAACGCTTGCCTATGGCGGCTCTTGGAATCTTTTTGATCAGATTATTGTCTCAAAGAGTTTTATCGAAGACGACACAAAAGGTTGGATGTTCTACAAAGAAGCACGCACTTTTGATGCGCAGATGCTCGTACAAGAGGGTACTTATAAAGGAGGACCTTTTAGAAGCTTTGCTTGGAACAACTATATAGGAGGATACAGCGACCACCTTCCTGTTATGATCTATTTAGTCCGCCCAATGAAATAAAATGATATGAATAAAGTACTTGGAATACTTACCTCGGTTTTTTGTATATGCTCAGCGCTTTATGCTCAGCCAGGTCCACCACCGGCCTCGACTACAATTAATACATTCAGTATTGAATCGTGGCAGTTCAGCATCTCATGGCAGCCTTTTGATGAAGCAGATGGCTATGTAGTTGTTCGTTCCACTTCATCGATCACCGATGAACCTATCGATGGTGTAATCTATGATGTTGGATCACCTCTAGGACAGTCAAAAGTGATGTTTGTTGGAAATGCTTCAGGATGTATTATTCGTGAGGTTGTAGCCGAACAAGAATATTTTTTAAAAATCTATCCATACAAGGATCAAAATGGCTCCCCAAAATATTTTTTGGATACCGTGTATCTCGGCAGTGTGACCACAGGCGACGGGAGTCCTGGTAATTATTATGATGCCATTGATGATGGATCTTCCTCCTTTGTGATGGACTTGACAGCCCTATTAAGCAACCATTTAACCTTAGGTTATTTCCCTTTTACCTCGGACTATGCCGATATCTTTCTTCAGCGTGATACAACGGGAATTGATAAGGTAATTAACTGTCAGTATAGCAACGAGTTAATCTTTTTTGATGAGGATTTTAGTGATGCTGGAACAGGGTATAATCGAGAACACCGAATGCCTCGATCATGGATGAACTTCAATAATTTTTCATCCTCTGAAATGCAGAATTCAGCAGAAGGAGCTGATTATCATGGCCTTGCGATTATTAAGGGAGAGGTAAACTCCTCTCGCTCAAACTATCCCTATGGCGAAGTGACGGGTAATCCTTGGTCGGGTAGTTATATCGACTACACCAAAGGACAGGACTACCGGGGAGTAACTGTAGCGGAACCAAGGGATGATCGCAAAGGGGATTGTGCGCGAGCATTGATGTATATGATGGTAACCTATAATGGAAAGTATAGCCGAAACTGGGGGATGGATAATTTGATTTCAAGGGCTTCTGACCAAGAGTTAAGCGTATTGCTTCAATGGCACGTACAAGATCCGCCAGATGCTTTTGAGATCGCTCGAAATGACTTTATAGCCTCTATTCAAGGAAGCCGAAACCCGTTTGTTGATTTTCCAGAGTGGGTGGATTGTATTGACTTTTCAAATGTCTCTATGAAGACTGAATGTATTGACCCTTCGACTTCTATAGATGGAGTGCCAGATGAATTAATAATTCCGAACCCTATTTATCAAACCTACATTACGCTTCCAACTTCAGTAGATGAATGGCAAATACTCAATGCTAGTGGTCAGACGATACTCAAGGGAAGGAATACCTACGTTCAACTATCTGAGCTTTCTGCAGGATTATATCAGTTGATAACAAAAAAAGAAGGTCAAGTTGCTTCTAAAGCGATTCTCATCCCTTAAAGCCTAGGGTCATTACCTATTATCGCAAAGAAAATCGGGTAATGTGCTGAGATCCATTTAATGTGCTTCGGACGACATAACTTCCCCTCGGCCAACTGTCCACCTCAATATATTGGTGCTCTTTTGCGTCAACGTATTTCTCTAGAACTACTTTGCCGAGTAAATCGGTAATGAGTAACTCCCCGGTAAATGGCCTGTTCCAACGAATTCGAGTGTAATTCGAAGCGGGATTAGGCATAATAGTAGCATTTATGGTGCGCTTAGACAGATCATCGGGAATAAGATCAAGCGATAGAGTTGTTCTGCAACCAGAGCTTTTTTCTTCCACTTCTACTGAGATTTCATTTGATGAAATGTCACTCAAACCGATAATCGTTCCACGGAGTCCGTTATTCCATTGAAATCTAAATTTATCAGGAGTTTCAATAGCCACTTTTACCTGACTTTGGGTATAATCTATGGTTAAGGATGCATCGATGCCATTAGTTCGATAATCGTTAAAAAATTTTCTTGTAGCGAGAATCGCTGGAAGTACACATCCATCATGATTGAGCATGCCAAAGTCCAATGATTGAATGGATGGGGCCCCATTGGCTTTCCATGCAGAATCAGCAACTACACTATTTAAGTAGGTTACTTGATCATCGCCTTCACAATAGTGTAAACTAACAGGAACTTCAGGAGCCCATTCTAAAAGAGAATTCTCCCGTAGGCTTCTTCTTAAAGGATGCTCTGGATTGACTTTGTAATCCTCTAATTCATCAATTTGCAGAACAAGATTTGGTGTGTCTGGGCATTGACTATTGATATATCCAATGCTTCGGTTGCCGTAGAACAACGCTGGCATAAGGGAATCATATGGCTCAACAAATATGTCTTGGAAGCTGTAATCAGCAAAACGATCAGGATACATTTCCATGTAGCTCAAAATGATATATCCGACATATCCAGGGGTGGGATAGGGAGCATCTCTTGTTAGATATACCGATTGAACCCCGTCCATGTCATAGGCTCCGGACATTGGTGCCGCACAACTGACTGTAAATTCATCTGCATACATTTCTTGCATATATTTTAAGGATGCCATAGTAGAAAACCCTCCTTGTGAATATCCTGTCAACATGATTTCATGTCCAAGATATAGATCAACTTCATTGGAATTAATTTCTCGTATTGCGCGTGCGAGATTTATGGAACTGTGTGCCTGAGAAAAGGCATGCTGATATGGATGAATTCGAATGTCCGAGGTGCCTAATCCAATATAATCTGGAGCTCCCACAACATATCCTTCTCCGGCTAAAAGCATACAAATCAAAGCTTCTCCAACGTAAGGGCTTGTCGAAGGATTATTGTAGTTAGCGGCTTGGGTTCCATGATGGTATAATAAAAGAGGAGCCTTGCATGTGGGATTAAGAGGCCGCGCAAGTAGACCAGAAACTTCTGTTAAAGAATCTTTGTATTCGCAGAGATAGAGCACTTGATAGAGCTCTACTCCATAATCAATATTCATAAACTCTTCAGGAATGCCTTGTTCAGTTAAAAATTCTAAGACTTCTTGGCGGCTAAAGCTATCGATTCGATTCATCGAAACGAAGCGGTCTTGACTGTAGGATAGGGAAAAGGAAAGAAGCCCCGTAAAGATTAACAGAGATTTTAGACAAGGGATTTTCATATATATCAATATACGGCTTTCTGTGCCGCGAGTAGGGTGTTTTGAAGTAGAGAAACCACGGTCATTGGGCCTACACCTCCAGGTACTGGGGTTATCCAGCTGCATTGTTCACGAACATTATCAAAGTGAACATCACCTACAAGACGAAAGCCACGCTTCATGCTGCTATCCTCGATACGTGTTATGCCCACATCAATGATTACGGCACCATCTTTTACATGATGTTTGTCGATGAACTCCGCTTTACCCAAAGCGACAATGAGAATATCTGCAGCCTTTGTGTATTGCTCAAGGTCTTGAGTTCTAGAATGGCAGAGAGTAACTGTGCAGTTTCCAACTTTTGCTGAACGTGACATCAAAATAGACATCGGTCTTCCAACAATATTGCTTCGCCCTATGACTACACAGTGCTTACCACTGGTTTCAATATCATTCCTATCGAGTAAGGTGATAATACCCATGGGGGTAGCAGGCAGGTAACTTGGGAGATTCAGCGTCATACGACCGATATTAATGGGATGAAAACCATCTACATCTTTTGCTGGATCAATGGCTTGTAAGACTTTATCGCTATTGATGTGGTTGGGAAGGGGGAGTTGGACAATAAAACCATCAATAGAATGATTTTCATTTAGCTTTTGTACTTCATCTAATAAGGCATCTTCTGTTATATCCTGTTCAAACCTTAAAACCGTAGAATTCATTCCGACATATTCACAGGCCTTAACTTTGTGATTGACATAGGTTCGACTCGCTCCATCATCTCCTACAAGAATTGCGGCAAGGTGAGGCGGGCGTCCATTGGGAAAGTTTGTTTGAGCGACGGTTTCTTTAATTTCATCTTTGATTTGTTGGCTTAAAACTTTGCCATTGAGTAGTTGAGTCATAACAGATTATTTTTTGCTACGCTTTTTGAGATAGGGTAATAGGATTTGGCCAAACTCACGCCGGATGTCTGCCTCAACTCTATCTATTTTTAGTTTTCGGCAGGCTAGATCGAGCGCTTTGAATTTAGCCTCCATCATTTTTCGGTATTCCTCCTTAATTGCATGGGGTTGCACTTTAACCATTTGGCCTGTTTCCATATCAATCATGCGCAAGGGGCGATTGGGAAACTTAAAGTCCATTTCATATTCGCTATCCATTATATGGAACAGTATGACTTCGTGCTTTTTGAAGGTTAAATGCCTTAAGGCCTCAATAAGTTCTTCGCTATTTTCTTCAGCCAGCCCATCCGTTAACAGGACAATTAGTGATCGATTGGGGAGTTGTTCTGCAAGTACATGGAGATTGCTCGAGAGTTTTGTTCCACCATATTCGGATTCACCTTGGATGAGTTGCTCTAGGTTATGATAGATTCTTGCGATGTTAGCGCGATTACTCGTGGCAGGAATCCATTCTTCAATGTTATCGGCTAATAGCGTGAGCCCCACTGCATCCCGCTGTTTTTGCATCATTTCCATGAGCGCTGCTGCTGAGACGGCCGAAAAATGCATTTTGTTTGTGCGGTGTTCACCCTTTGGAAAAAACATGGAGTTTGAAACGTCCAATACCAATTGGCAACGCAGATTGGTTTCCTCCTCGTAGCGTTTGACATACATTCTATCGGTACGTGCAAAGACCTTCCAATCTAAATGTTTGATTGATTCACCTTGATTGTATAAGCGGTGTTCGGCAAACTCTACTGAATATCCATGAAATGGGCTTTTGTGCAGACCCACCATAAACCCTTCAACCACTTGTTTGGCAAGAAATTCTAGGTTGTCAAACTGCCGAACTTCTTTTAATGAACGAAGGTATTGAGACATTACGGCAAGGTAAGAAGTTTGGCTCTTTTGTAAGGGCTTTTTACTTTTTTGACATATAGAAAAAATTTCCCTTACTTTTCAAGTAGGTTGCAAATATTGTTATCTATTAAATATCAAATCTATTAATGTGATACACAAAGATTTTTTTGATTATGAGTTGTCAGAAGCTTTGAGGGATTTAGCCTTCTTTAAGGCTGACGAGTCCATAAATTATATCAAAATTCATGACATCTGTCTTTCGGAGTTCACTAAACCAACATTTAATAAAGAGGGCAGATTTTCTGAAGGTCCTCGCGGGTTTAGAAATGAATATGAAAAATATGTTCAAAGCCACTTAATGGAGCCTTCAAAAAGTAGAAACCCATGTATATACATTTTTGAGGTAGTAGAATCGGATACTGATATTCTAAGGACTTATGTTGATTTTATCGATTCACAAAAAGCATCACCTAACAGAAGGAATTGTTCTAGTATAAATCTGAACAGAAAGAAGGGATTGAACAAACATGAACAAAGCATATTATACGTTGGTAAAAGTGAAAAGCCAATAGATGGTAGAATTGTTGTTCATTTCGGGTATTATGAAAAAGGTGTTGCCGGACTGCAATTGGTGTATTGGGGCAAAGACATTAATCTGAAGATAAACCTGCACGTATTTGAGTTTATCGATAAAAAATCACAGCGATATTTAGAAGTTATAGAAAAGTTATTTTTCGTTCAACTTAATCCTATTATTGGTAAGAGATAAGAAACAATCTGCAAAGCTACTACGATTCAATTCTCCCTGTTTTCATACACCTGCCTGTCTGCGTTAGAGGAATACTCATTGTGCCTTGATATTGTAAAAAGTAAGTTCGATCTTCCCCGAAGGGAGGCGGGATGTGGTGGGCTTATTTATCCCCTTTTGGCGGCTCCGAAATCGAATTACGCATAGAAGTATCCGCTTGAATGTTCTGCAGTCGGTAATAGTCCATAACACCAAGATTGCCACCTCGGAAAGCTTCTGCTAACGCTCTAGGTACTTCTGCTTCTGCTTCAATAACTTTAGCGCGCATCTCTTGGGCTTTCGCCAGCATCTCTTGCTCTATGGCAATCGCCATTGCTCGACGCTCTTCTGCTTTTGCTTGGGCAATATTTTTGTCTGCATTGGCTTGGTCTATCTGTAGCTCCGCACCAATGTTTTTTCCTACATCCACATCGGCAATATCAATGGATAAAATTTCAAATGCTGTTCCAGAGTCTAGTCCTTTCTCCAATACCAATCGAGAGATTGTGTCAGGATTTTCAAGCACCGCTTTGTGGGAGTTTGCTGAACCAATTGACGTGACAATACCTTCTCCTACACGCGCTAAGATGGTTTCTTCTCCAGCACCACCTACGAGCTGTCGGATGTTGGCACGAACCGTAACGCGTGCTTTACCAATCAATTGGATTCCATCTTTTGCTACGGCGGTAACCGGAGGTGATTCAATAACCCTTGGGTTTACCGAAAGTTGAACGGCTTCAAAGACATCACGTCCAGCTAGATCTATAGCTGTGGCATCATTAAAGGATAACTCAATGTTTGCCTTGTCTGCTGAGATTAATGCATTAATCACTTTAGATACATTTCCACCTGCAAGGAAGTGAGCTTCTAACAAATCCCTTTCAACGGTAACTCCTGCTTTGGTAGCTGTAATCATAGCATTAACAATTGTTGAAGGCGGAACTTTCCGAAGACGCATAGCAAAGAGTGCCGCAATGCCTACCCGCACTCCTGAGAAAAGTGCTGTAATCCAAAGTCCAATCGGTATGAAGTAAAAGAATAATATCAAAAAGAGTATCGATAAACCGACTGAAACAAAGAGTAAAATTGAAGGGTCCATAGGATATTTAGTTTATATATGAAAATAGCTCTATTCTTGAACTATTTGGACAATTAATTTTTGATGTTGTATTTCGACTACCGTCACATGGGCACCCGACTGAATGTAGCCATTTTGGGCTTGCGCTTCGAAACGATGACCGTTGATTTTAATGGTTCCGTTTGGTCGCAACGCACTAATTGCAGTTCCCGTATTACCAAGCTGAACCTCCTCAAAATATTCTTGCTCATTCACCCTGCCTTTGATTTCTTTTTCAACGAGTGATAGGGATTGACTTTGCCCCATTTTCTTTCCTAAGAAAAACATGAGTATAGATAGTCCAACAGTAGAAAGAAGTGCGACATTTCCCAACCATGCGGGTTCATTGGTATAGGCAAAGTATAAGGCAGCTACAATGGCACCTGCTCCTGCCACGCCGAAAATTGTTGTTCCAGGTATCAAAAAGACTTCGATCATTATAAAGAAAACACCCAGCGCAATGGTGAAGAGTATAAGTCCAGTAATCATTCTTCTATAATACGTGTTTTCTTTGAAACTTAGGTGTTCTATTGGGGTTTACGTACCCAAGTAATGATACTTGTAAAGCCATTGCTCGATGAGGTTAAAATCAAGTGATGATCGCTACATTGTTGGATAAGCGATGTGTCGTAGGCAGGTGATTCTAAAGCGATGGATCCTTTAGTTTCGTAAAAGGAATCAATTCGAACTACAAGTAGTGAGTCTTCGACGACGGACCAAGAGCCCCGCTGTTCAATTCCTGCTGTATTTCTGACTATGGTGCCGTCCTCATTCCAACGACATTTCATATCTATGTCTTGTTCTCCAAAAACAGGATAATCTGCGCTATCAATAGTTGTACTAAATAAATCAAACTCCCCGACAAGACAGGCTAAATCGTTTGGCGAAGTAAGCTCATCCATTCCCTTATCGGGTTTTTTTTCGTTGGAATTTGAGTTGCATTGAAACAAAAGCATTAGCCCAACGAGGCATAAGCAGAAGAGGATTGTATTTTTAATTTGCATCATGATTGAATTATGGACCATAGGGAAACCGAAATTTACCTTTATAAACGAAGGTGAGCAAGAATTCGTTCGAAGAATTCGTCATTATTCGAAGTTTTCCGTTGAATCCATAGAGGTAAAGTTGTCTTCTAGAAAAAACTTGTCATCATCCGATGTAAAAATTGCGGAGTCCGAAGCTATTCTCAAACGCCTTGGAGATAAGAAAATATTGATTCTTCTCGATGAGCGAGGAAGGCGATATGATTCAATTGAATTTGCAAAAAAACTTGAGCACTGGCGGATGAATGCACGGGATGGTTTAGTCTTTTTAATAGGGGGTGCCTATGGTTTCGATGAAGCGCTTTACTCAAGAGCTCACGATAAGGTATCGCTCTCCGACATGACCTTTAGCCATCAACTCATTCGGCTGATTTTTTTAGAGCAA
The DNA here is from genome assembly GCA_002708985.1 of Saprospirales bacterium. Classification (GTDB taxonomy): domain Bacteria; phylum Bacteroidota; class Bacteroidia; order Chitinophagales; family UBA8649; genus UBA8649. The sequence continues at coordinate 44,701 of PAPS01000018.1, forward strand.
TTGTACCGTGCTCACACCATCTTGCGAGGAGAGAAATACCATAACCCATAATTACAGAATATTTAGAAAGGCAGAAATCTAGCCTTTTGATGCTTGCTTTTCTTTTTGCGCCTTCGCTTCTTCCATTATGACTTGGTAGTTGTTCAATATGGCACCTACTACTAAGTTGAGTAGAAGAAAGGCAGAAAGGACAAACCAGGATACGTGATAAACATTCACTACGAGTTTGCTGGTTGGAATAATTTCAAGTTCTGCCGCTTTATCGAGGTTATACTTTAAATCGGTCCAATCCTCTCCTGTGAGTATCCTAAAGAGCGTAAACATTGTCTCATCTAATGTGCCATAGGGGTCAGGAGACACAACGGGCGCATTGGGTGCTAGCTCTGCATATATGTCAAGTTTTGTTTGCAATGTGGGCTGTGCCGAGTTATAGTCTGGTAATTTAAATAAGGTTACACCAATCACGGCATAGAGATAAAGAAAGATTGAAAAGAATATAGCATTATAAAACAGCGATCGAAAAGAGCGTGCAAGGACTGAGACAATAAGCTTTATCTCCTCAGATGTTCGCAGTAATCGCAAGACACGAAATACTCGGAGTACTCGAATAGCTGAGATCATTTGAGCATTCTCAAACATAGACTCAGGTACAAAGCTGATGGCAACAATTGTAAAATCAAAAATATTCCAACCATCACTGAAGTATTCCTTGGCTGTATCGCTTGCCGCCATGCGCAGGACCACTTCAACGGTAAATATTACTAGGCATAGTAACTGAATTGAGGCAATGGTTGGGTTGGTCATGTAGGTTTCAACCCCAATCAACAATGAATTTATCAGAATGACACCGATTATTGCCGACTCAAAAAATCGGTCAGCCACGAGGGCCTTAAGCGTATTTTTCATGTCTTACGAACTATGGTTGTTATTCACTGAGTCGGCTAACGATTCCGGCACTCAAGGAAACGAATACAAGCAAGGTTATTCCTGTCACAATGATATACATTTTTTCGAAGGGTAGCTGAAAAGCAAATACAATATGTTCAACGAGAAGCACAACAAAAAATAGCAGCCCAAGCACTCTTAGATTTGTTTTGGCACCATAGGCTTTAAAACTTAATGCTAAGGCGCTTATAAGGGTTAGGAAGCTAGATGCAAAAGCGCCTACTGTAACAAGCGTTTTGATATTAGGCGCAGCCACAGTGTGAATGCCAAAGGCAATGAGTGCGGCAACACCAAATACAACAATGGATTGAGCTAAATTAACTTTCATGGTTTGTGTCGTGGTTTGATTTGGGAATAGGCGGGGGTAGGAGGGCAACAAGCTTGAGCACTTCTGGAAGTTGCTCTGCAATTTCCCAGCTAGCCATACCAGGTTTCCACATGTAGGTATGTCGATTGATGGACTTATTTTCTACAAGCTTTAGCATTTCAGCATTGGTCAGCGGGCCAATTCGATCACCATTCACCACGGCATAGTAGTCAGATGATGGAGGACTCATAGCATTCATCGCACCTGGTACATGCATGTTTTGCATGGTTTGATTCATCGACTGAATCATTTGCTGGGCTACTGCCATACTCATACCAAATTCTATCAGGCGGTCAACGGAAAAAAAGTCGCTATCATTCATTATCTGCAATTAGTGGTTAAGGTTCGTTTAAGTGACCCTGTAAAAATGAGCAAAGTTCTCCATCGATAGAACGCTACTCCTGGAACTTCCATATGAATTCCCCCTCCTTCTCCGGTTCGTGCATCTCGCCTGTGGCCATCTATAATAATGGGCGCAAAAAGTTTTAACCAACCGTCTTTTTTAAAAGATGTAATGTCTTCGTAAGCCAAAAACCTAAGTTCTGCACTGCCTACCTTTTTATTGCCTTTCCAAAACACGCCTTTAGACGTGACTAAAAAAGATGGTGAGTTTAGCCCCCGTTTGCCGCTAAACAACGCTGGTTTGTAGGCTTTACCCCTTTCCGAAGTAACATTTTTGGCTTTCAAAGTCTTTTTGATTTGCTTAAAGGCACTACTAGACAGTGCTTCGTGAGGTGCTATGGTTACATCTCCTAGTAAACGAATTTTTTTTCCAATAATCCCTTCGTAGGTAAATACTTTAATAGACTCATAAGGCAGGAATGAACTTCTTGTCTTAAACCATCCCTTTCTTATATGACTCACTCCTTTGTCTCCTAAAACAATTACTTCTCGTTTGGAAAGCCATCGAGAGGGCGACAAAATAGGGAACATAGTAATGAGCTTTTCACCTTCTGTTTCAGCGTGGCTTGCAGATCCACCATTTTTGGAGATATGGTCTTTAATCGATTCAATCGTTGGTCTTGAACAGACAAATTTAATCGTGTTAGCACTGCCGCCTCCCGCTTTATATCCCGTCTCCATTTTACTACCTAGTAACCCAAGTGAGGTGTCAAAATAGATGATGTTTTTGATGGTCAAACTTCGCTGACTAGGCTTCCAGAAGAATAGGCCAAAAAGCTTAAAACGATAGGTTATCTGATTACTATCCAACTCTAAACTCTTTATCCCGAATGATCGCAGGGAGACGATTATATTACTTTTGATTGTTTGGGTTTCCATACAATAGTTAGTTTGACTTTATTGCGGTGGCGGTGGTGGAGTTTCCCCTGCTGGTGGAGGAGGTGGTGGTGGGGGCGGGGTAGCAAATAACGGAGCGAGCTCTTGAACTTCTCCGGCTAATGCCCAATTAGCCATTCCTTGCTTCCACACATGTGTTTCTTTTGTAAGCTGACCACTCTGACTGAGCTGTTGTAGCTGCTGCCATTCAAATGGACCACTTTGCTGGCCATTGACCGATATATTGTACTGTACCTGAGGTGGTGGTGGGGGCGTCTGATTTGGCTGATTCATACCCTGCATCATGTTACCCATCATGCCTGCCATTCCTGAACCTACTGCGCCACCCATAGCCATGCTTGCCATCATAGAGCCTGGATCCATACCTCCCCCTGCTCCGGTACCGCCACCACTGCCCATTTTTCCTAAGCTTTCTGCAGCGGTTTTGGCAACATCGGTTTGTTGATTGAGTTGATGGGCACCCATAAAGTTGGTCTCTGTTTGAAGTTTTTGTGCTCGTTGGGCCTCTTCTCTTTGAATACGCAATGCCTCTGACATATTTTCTGCATTAATCTCTTGTGTGTCCTTCAGATTCTTGATATTGACGTCGGTCTGCGCCGTGATGGTTTTGCTCGTTTGATCAGCTGTTACCTTACGCAGTTCAGCATATCCTGCAGATTCTTTATCCACTTCAAGCGTAGCAATGTCAAGCCCCTTCATGTTTACACCGAAATCATTGACTAGTCGGCTGCCTAAGTAATTGGCGACAAGGTCATTAATCTCTAGAATTTTGCGTTCCATTTGTATGACTGGGATGCCATTATCTGCCGGGATATTGGTAACCACGGCTTTAATATATTTCGTTACCGCATCTTTTACCTGTTTTTTGAAATCATCAAGTTCAAAGTTGATTAGGCGATTCAATTTTATAAAGCCCTTATAATCTGTCACATTAAACGTTAGGGTTCCCCTGACCGCCATAGGAACTGCAAAGTCAGCAAATCGCGGATCAAAAACATCGAAGTAAGGAATTCCAAAGCGTATCTGTACATTCCCAGAAAGATTGATGAAGTAAATCTCGGCTTGAAATGGTGAAGCACCTCCAAAGGCTGTCCCAACAAGGCTGGTTAAGATTGGAAAGTTGGCCGTTTGGATGGTTTGATCATGAGGGCCCATGATGTAGTCTTGGTTCTCTCCATCTTTTTGGGGATAGACAAATACCGCCATTTCTCCATCCTTGACGCGTAAACTACTTCCATAACGTATGGCGTTCTCTTTGTTTGTGGAGTTTGCCTCTCCAGAGGGTCTCCACTTCCACACGAGGTATTCTTGCTCATCACATCGGATGACGTCCATCATCCCACCTTCTTTTTTATTTCCAAATAGTCCCATTATTTAATTTTTAGAGTTGAAGCATATTGGTTAATTTCTTCTAATGTTTTTTTGTCATCCTTCATAGAAAATCTTGCCTTCATGATAACTTGTTCGCATTTCGCATGCCACACATTGACAAAGGTATTATGCACTTTGTTTTCAGGCTTTTCAGCTGTAAAAAAGTTTCCTTTTTTCTGCGCTCTTGGTAGTGCGAGTGAAAGGAATTCAAGCATATCTTCTTTGGTGGTAGGGATGGGAAAATTTGATATAATAGCCATTTTTTTTCGGTCTACCTTGCCAGGTCCTGATATATCAGAAAGTACGTCTGAGAAAGCCCCTCCAATCGCTGAGAATGGATTGTCCGTTTGTTTTTCCATGACTCTCATATCCTCGGCTTCATTGAGCATCTTAAATAGACGTTCAATGGATGAGTTGGCATCGACATTGGTAAATGCATGGTTGCAGTAACCGCAACTTGTTTTAAATGATTCTACCATGGCGCCACATGAAGGACATTTTTTTACATCACCATATTTGTCTGACTTGGGTGCTGCAGGGGCCGGAGAAGGAGTAGGTGGGGGCGGAGCACTGACTTGCATCGCCTGCTTTTTTTCAAACAGTCTTGCATCGAGCACCATTTCAAACTCATCCAAGTCGATGCCCATGGCTTCGGCTTTTTTAAAGAGAACTTGTTTTTCTTTTTCGGTGAGTTCTCCATCCATAAGGGCCATTTCGATAAGCTTTTCTATTTGTTCGTTGTACATAGTTTAAATATATCTATTATTTGACTGCCTTTTCCAAGGGAAACTCTTGCCTTCTTATTTCTTCAGTAACGCTCAGAACTTGGTCGCTTGCTGTACGAGTGATTTCGAAAAGATTTTCCTCAATGATTGTCTTTGAGTTGATTTCAGAATCATTTTCAAAAGTCAATACTGGAAGTTCATCACTTTTCTTGTAAAATGCAATGTAATCCTTATGATATATTTCCTTAGAATAACCTGATCGATATTGTTTATTTATGAATGTTTCCTTAGTATTAATAGTGAAGTTTATTTTGGAGTTGAGCGGTATTTGAAATCCATAAATATTGCTTAGGATATGTTCTTGGGCTAAAGCACTATAGCCTTCATCAAGCGACTGACCTTCATTGTTGAACGTGAAACTATGTTCGCCATCATCAAGCCTATCCAGCGAATCCTTATTATCTTTTATGAAACTTAGTGTGGCTTCATGATTTGGTCCAAACTCTAGAATTTCTGAATCATTCTGTTCAATCAGCAAGTTAGTGATTTGTGATTTTAGCTCCTCATTTTCATAGGATGATTCATTGTTATAAATTAAAGCCGCGGAATCAATTTTACCCTGATCGATAAGGCTAGTAATAAATCGATTAACGACATCATCATATAGACCATCATCCCACTGCATACTATCATTTTGATATAAACTAATGGTTGCATAAGCTGAATTCTCTTGGTTTTCGTCTACGAGCGATTGAACGTATTTGTTGATGATTATATTGAAAAGAGTTGCATCATTAAAGAGCTCTTGATCTATGTATAGATTAAGAGCTTGTAGATAGTTTTCTGACGGGATTTCACTGTAGGATGTTGTTGATACATCTTGGTCATAACCCCAACCGCCATTGTTATAAGAATCATTTCTGCTCCAATTATCAGGATTAAGATAGTTGTTAATCTCTTTTCTAAGTGTTTCTATCTCAAGCGCTAATCGTTCCTCCGCTTCTCTTTTTTCTCGGGCTATGCGCTGATCTTTTGTTTCCTGCTCTACAAGTTCAATAATGTTGAAAGCATCCCATAGGTAACTATGATAATAATCTTGGGTAGCCGAGAGGTCTCCTGGGGTTGCTCCTGGGAAGTTGTAGTCCATAAAACTCGATTTATAATTATCGTAGATCCCGTAGTGTCGGGTGTATTGAAATGTATAGGGTATATTTTCGAGTGTAGCCGTATCTTGATTTTGCATGGCATTCGATATTTGGCTGAAGTAGGCAATTTGCTCTTCACTTGCCTCTTCTCGTTCTGTAATCTCTCCTGTCTGGGTGTTTTTTGAGATGTAACTGAGCTGAAATCCGTTATCATAGGTAATCGTAGTCCTCCATTTACCCTCCAAAAAGACAATATCTCCGTCGAGTAATCCCTTGTCATTCATTTTTCCTGTTATGGAAAAGTCTCGTGTTTTGTAGCTAAAGCTTCCGCTACCTACGTTATTTACAAAACTTACTGATTTCGCTTCTCCAGACTCTGTAATACTCCAAAGACCGTTGGCGTACCCCATTGCGTAGTCCGTTTTGCAGGTGGCTGACGAGGTTCTTCCCGATTCTGTGAAAGAATATGTAGTCGTAAAGTCTCCGTTTCGTAAATGATCCTTGTAGGTACCTTTAACGGATACTTTTATCTTATCTCCTGTACTTCTGCCATCCCATGTGCTGATGTTTTTAGTTACATCATAACGAAAACTTCCGTCATATAAACGATTGCCTTCCTCATCTTCGTAATAGCTATAGGTAGCCCTGCCGGTAGTAAATTCAAGACTTATTTGTGACCCACTACCTGATGCTGTGTATTCTCCGGTGTAGGTTTTGCGAGATTGAGCATACGTGGTTAAGGAAAAGAGAGCTAAGACTATGAGGGTTATTTTTGATTTCATATGGAAAATATTTTATGGAATTAAAATACCATAAATCCATCATTAAATACTGTCTAAAGCTTTTTGTTTTGTATTTAATTATCAAGGCCATAAAGAAAGGCCGCTATGCAATGGCAGTCTTTTTTCTTGTAGTACTCCAACCATAATCAATAATTACACGGTATAATCTTTTGCTAACCTATACTTTACCGATATTTACTACATGAGTAAAACAATTGATCTACGTTCCGATACCGTTACTCGGCCTACGCCCGGCATGCTTGAGGCCATGATGCGCGCCTCTGTCGGAGATGATGTTTTTCATGAGGACGAAACGATAAAAGCGCTAGAGGCGGAATGCGCTAGTCTTTTTGGTATGGAGGGAGGCTTATTTTGTCCAAGTGGTACAATGTGTAATCAAATTGCCATTAAGGCACACACTCGGCCAATGGATGAGGTGATATGTGATCATTTAAGCCACATTTATTACTACGAGACGGGTGGCTATGCATTTAACTCAGGGTGTTCGATAAAGCTTATACAAGGTGACCGTGGACGGGTAACCGCTGAACAAGTTAAGGCCTCGATTCAGCCTGATAATGATTGGTTACCCATATCAAGGCTTGTAGTATTGGAAAACACTTGTAATAAAGGAGGCGGAACCTGTTACGATTATGATGAAATTGAACGGATTGGGGATGTATGTCATGAATATGGTTTAGCTCTCCATCTTGATGGCGCAAGAATATTTAATGCCTTAGTAGCTACAGACACATCTGCCAAAGTGCTCCACGGTAAATTTGATAGTATTTCAGTATGTCTTTCCAAGGGCTTAGGAAGTCCTATTGGATCGGTATTATTGGGTGACACATCTTTTATAAAATATGCTCGAAAAATTCGCAAGGCCTTTGGTGGTGGAATGCGACAAGTGGGCTATTTAGGTGCTGCCGGACTCTATGCATTAGAGCACCATGTTGATCGTTTAAAAGATGACCACAACAAGGCTAGAAGGATACAATCGATGTTAGCGGAGCAGGACTACATAGACTCAGTAAGTCCAGTATCTACAAACATTGTCTTAGCGGATGTTACGACAGCTTATTCAGTGCAAAGTGTACTTAATCATTGGAAGGATAAAGGACTTTTGGCAGTTCCCTTCGGGCCTCAAACCATTCGACTTGTCACCCACCTTGATGTTGCAGAGGACGATATGTTTTTGCTAGAGGAAATTTTCAACTCCACACATAAATAGCTTATTGTAAAGGAGAAAACTAGCCTTTTTTTAATGCTTTAATAACAAGGTTAGGCGTGTAGGAAACGGCAGATGTTCTTCTACCCGTGGCAAATAGTGCAATCTTCAATGCAGTTTTTACCGTTATCCATACAAGCTTTCGAAGGACATTCTTTGCCAGCCCTTTGACTCTCAATGAGGAGGGATATATGGATACCTCTTGTGCACCACAAGTTAAAAGGAGCTGAATCGCTGAATGTTTGTTTAGGAACACACCGTGGGTGAAGTCACCGAAGGCGTAAAAACTGCCAATCGGTGCATCGATATTTGGTGTTCTAATAATAAGTACACCTTGCGGATTAAGCTGGCTAGTCATTTTTTTAAGAAGCTCTACGAGCTCTTCCTTATCGAAATGTTCAATGAAATCAATGGCAAAAATGCAGTCATAGGTATCTTCCCTATCTAAAGCAGTTTGCACGTCACATAATTCAACGGATACGCCGAGATCCTTGGCTCGTTGAACTTGTTCTGGACTAGTATCTATTGCTTTTACATTCTTGTAGCCTTTATGTTGAAGCCAGTGGCATAAACTGCCGTAGCCCGCTCCCAAATCAAGAATTGATACAGAGCGATTTACAGGTAGTAAATGCGAAAGCTCGTCCATGTAGATCTTGTAATCCCACTCGAGTTTTTTCTCAAGGCTGTTCGATAGTGTATTTCTCCCAGCTTGTCGTTGGAAGTAAACTTCATAAAAGGTGTCTCTGTATGGCATGAGAGAGGAAAGATACAATAGCCAAAAATCTTATAAAAACAAGAAGGCCCTCTTGGGGAGGGCCTTCGTTTTGGTTCGGTGCGTCGTAGCTTGATTTAAAGGATTTTTAAACCGTGCCAAACAAATATCTATTTCAGCGCTATTTCACAATGAACATTGCATTGAATGTAGTATTATTCGTACTTAAAGTCAAGATATATTGGCCATTTGTTAGCGCAGAGACATTAAAATTGACAAACCCATTAGTGATTTCGGTTTTGCCGTAGTCGAGCTGTTTACCTGAAAGGTCATTTATTGAGAAGTTTGCCTCTGCATTGATATTCTCGCGTAACATTACTGTAAGCTGGCTTATGGCAGGAATAGGGAATGCTAAAATGTTAATAGATTCGATTTGTTCAATGCTCGATGTTGGATTCAGTGAAAAATCTGTATCAAAACGAGGAAGAATCTGATAGCCCTCCGTACGCGGAGCAGATGGATCAAACTGAGAACCGATACCGACAACATCAAAGCTACCCTGTAGGGTAAGCACATTATTAAAGATCACTTCGCGGTTGGCATCAATTCGAATATCATAAGTATTGCTTCCGTCCGTAGCATTTACATTAAAACTTGATCCGGATGCAACGTCCCATAGTCCTTGTAGACTAAGGTTGTTGATTCGGATTAGTTCTGCTTCTTCAACCTCTCCGAGAGGACCTGTAACTACAGTAGTGTCATAGTTGCTGCTCACTCCTCCTTGGAAAAGGTTGTTCAAGAACGAAAGTCTTGTAACACCACTCGACATGGTAATGCGTCCTGCAACAACCACAGAATCTCCCACGGTGGGCATGTAACTAATGGATGAATCTGGGGTATATACCCAAATACTTCCGGTACCATCGGTCATTGAAAATTCAACTCCATCGAATCCTTCTCTAAAATCCGGACTTGTCACAACGCCTTTCAGGGTATGGGTGTTGCCAAAGGAGTCAACATCTCCGTTAGCATTAACCGAGGTGACAGCACCAATTGTTGCATCTGGATACGTAACAAGATTAACACATTGTCCTGAAGGACTTGCTGTAATATCAATATTGTAGTAGGGTTGAAGCTGATATCCAGTATTGTACGGCGTGTTAAAGGTAAATTGTCCGACCGTTCCTTGGATATCAACTGTATCAGAACTAGGTGCTGACGCTGAAAATAATTCGGTATTATTATCAATCCTAATAACATATGAATTACCTGCGTTATCGATTGCATCAACATTAAAACCAGCACTGACTGCAGGATCTGGCGGCGAGGAAGGCCAGTCGGAAGTGTCCAACACCAAACAACTGACTTTTACAAACTGAGATTCAATATCCTCTCTAAGCTCTTGATTGTAATTCTCTGCGACAATAGTTGGAGGAGTATTATCTACAATAGTAATCGTTGCTACCATTTGGGGATGGTATTCACAGATGTAGTAGTATGTGCCTGGAGTACTGGGAATCCACTCTATAACTCCCGATACCGCACCATTATTTGGGATAGCAGGGATTTCAGTAGGTGGTAAAACACCCGTTGTCGAAAGCACGAATGGATGTCCTGGCGCACCAACATTAAAAGTTAGTGTATCACCTAAATATGCTAGTAACGAAGGGTCATTGCCATTTACTGAACCTGCTCTATCAGCACCTACAACAGTGTAGTTGAACATGCTAGACGCGGAGACATCATAGGTATGATTTTCAGGCGTGGTGGTTTGAACTTCGTACATCGTATCGATTAATACTTGAGTTAGCCCATTGTAAAATCCGATTTCTCCTCTAACTACAACCAAATCTCCGCGATTTACATTGTAGCCAAAGTTGTTGGTGCTATTAAATGCACTTATTCCACCTGATGAATCTTGCATACCAAAAAGTAATCCAGGAGGTCGGAAATTCCCGCTGTTTACAATACCTCTTAATTCGACAAAGGCTCCTGAACTGTCAGGTTCTCCAGTTGAACTCGTCGTATTTATTTCATTAATAAAATAGGGCACGTATTGCGCGAAACTTACACTTACATTGAGCGCGAGTGCAGTTAAAAGGGTAGGTATAAAATATTTCATAAGTCTAATTGACCTAAATATATTAAATGAGTTTGGTGTCCTGTCTATCGGAGGATTATCATATTGTAAACAAAATGTGCTACGCGTGGATAAGTCTACTACATTTGCAATGCAATGCAAGATTCTTCGATAAAGAGTTATCCTGTGATGGAATCGTTTCTCTCCATACAAGGGGAAGGCGGACACCAAGGTAAAACAGCCCATTTCATTCGATTAGCAGGATGTGATGTGGGATGTCCCTTTTGTGATGTACCCGAGTCGTGGGAATCTGAAGGCCACGAGACTCGGACAATTACTGATATATCGCGAGAAGTCGAAGAGAGTCCTGCTCCTTTTGTGGTAGTTACAGGTGGAGAGCCAGCAATGCATGATTTAACGCAATTGACAGACATAGTTCATGGGCACAAACGTCAGACACATATAGAAACATCTGGAGCATATCCATTGAGTGGATCTTGGGACTGGATATGTGTATCTCCCAAAAGATTTAAAAAACCGCTCGATAGTGTCTTATTGCAGGCTCACGAAGTTAAAGTAGTTATAGCCCATCGTAACGACTTGCGCTGGGCTGAGAAGTTTGCCAATGCGGGAAATGAATCTACTCGTTACTTTCTACAACCTGAGTGGTCGGTAGTGGATGAAGTAATGCCACAAATTCTTTCTTTTATGAATGAAAACATCCAGTGGGAGCTCAGCCTTCAAATTCATAAATACATAGGACTGCCATGAGATGTATCGTCCAAAGAGTATCGTCCGCAGCAGTTTATGTTGAAGGTAAAGAGGTTGGCTCTATTGATCAAGGACTGCTGGTATTCGTAGGATTTGGACATAAAGATGATGAAGCACTTTTAGAACCTATGATTAATAAGCTTCTTAAGCTCCGCATATTTTCTGATAAGGATGGCAGGATGAAGCGTAATATAATAGACATTAATGGGGAGATCTTACTTGTAAGTCAGTTTACTCTCTATGGGTCGCTAAAAAAGGGACATCGTCCAAGTTTTACTGAGGCATGCCCACCAGAAAGAGCCCAAATGCTTTACGATGCTTTGATAGGCAAAGCCGAATCTATTTATCCCGGTATGATTCAGTCCGGAATCTTTGGTGCCGATATGAAGGTCAGTTTGCTAAATGATGGTCCGGTAACCCTATCTTTAGAACTCGTATAAATCATTGGAAAGTGAAAATCAAATTACTCATTCTTGATGTTGATGGCACGATGACCAATGGTCAGATTCATGTAAGTGCACAAGGAGAACTGTTTAAATCCTTTAATGCCAAAGACGGCCACGGTATTCGTTCGGCTATGCAGAAAGGAGTAGAGGTTGCTATCATTTCGACAAGTAACAGTCGAGATATTATTGGGGCTCGCATGCATATGCTAGGTATCTCCCGCTGGTATGCTGGTCCACAAGATAAGCTTGAAGTCTTACGATCATGGATGCAAGAGCTTGACGTCGAAAAAGAGTCTATTGCTTTCATAGGTGATGATTTAAATGATCGGACCATCATGGAGTATATAGGACTGGCCGCATGTCCACAGGATGCAGTAGAAGAAATTAAGCTTCTCGCTGACGTAGTTTTGAATAAGAAGGGCGGGGAAGGTTGTGTACGAGAGTTTATTGATCGATTTATCCTTTCAACCAAAGATTAATACTCGTAGTACCACATAATGGAGGACGGTAAGCATTCTACTCATCTTCGAGTTATATTGGATAACAGGGGCCGTAGGCTGACAATGCTCGACCTATGTCGTATTGATTCATTCGGTAACAAACGATTTAAACTGGAGGGCTTTCTGTTGGAGGCACAGCGACAAGGAAATACGGCGCTCATTTCTGTAGGAGGTAACCGCTCAAATCATCTCCATGCTTTGGCAAATATCGGACAAGAAGTTAATCTGACCACTATTGGGATCGTTCGAGGTGAAGAGATAAGTACGCCAACATTAGACGACTGTAAAGCCAAGGGAATGATTTTACACTTTATTTCTCGAAATGAGTTTAATGAGCGGCATTCATCGGCCTTTAAAAAGTCATGGTTGAAAAGATATCCAAGGGCATTATTTATTCCTGAAGGAGGAAGCGGTTTTTTAGGGACATTGGGTGTCGTTAACATACTATCGGGAATCAATTTATCAGTATACAATCGCCTAGTCTTACCTGTAGGTAGTGGTGGCACCTATATGGGGCTATCGGAACTGGTGGGCGACAGGCTATGGGGATATCCAATGGTTCGCGATGCTTCACTTCCAAAACGTATGCAAGACTTTCTTCCAACGGCCAATTTATCTGACATACAATTGGATTACTCTGCGGCAGGTAGAGGATTTGCCAAGCTTCGCCCAGAAGACTTGAAATTTCAACATTACTTTCTTGAAGAAATAGGTGTTTTACTAGATAAAACCTATAATCTAAAGCTTGCTCGGCATCTGTTTCAAGACGAGTCTTGGTCAGGGCATTGGCTTTGGATAAATACCGGTGGCTTACAGGCGGACAGGGATTGAGAAATACCGGATACTTATTTGTTCAGCGGCACATTTTTTGGGGAACATATCTTACCCGCAGGGAGGGGGTGGATTGGGTGCCTACTCCTCAACGCGCAAAATATCAGCTAGCGACATCATATCACTTGCACGAAAGCCTTTTTTGGTTTGAATAACCCGACTGCATTCAATGACTGGATCGTGCTCATAGAAAAGAATAAAGTTATTTTCAGCAGCTTCTGCTAAAAAGGCCTCTTTTTCTCGGATAGTTTGCAAAGGATCAATATCATAGCCCATGACCCATGCCAAAGGAATGTGCGTAGGGGACGGTAACAAATCAGCCATGAAGACTAGGGTTTCCTCTCCAATTTCAAGATGGGGGATGAGCATACCATGGGTATGTCCATCGGCAATGGCAAACCACAACTCTGGAATAATCTCTGTATCGTCGTTGATAAATTTCAGCATGCCACTTTCTTTAATGGGCAAAATATTCTCCTTGAGAAATGATGCGCGCTCCCTTGGATTAGGGTCAGTAGCCCATTTCCAATGATTTTCTTCGCTCCAATGAATGGCGTTGGGAAAGGTCAACTCCAAGTCGTCGTTCGGCCGCCTTTGAACGGCGCCACCACAATGGTCGAAGTGAAGGTGGGTTAAGACAACATCGGTAATCTCTTCTCTTGTGTATCCAGCACGCGCAATGGAGGCCAATAAATCGCCTTCTCCATGGGGTTCAAAATGTGAACGAAATTTATCATCTTGTTTATTTCCCATCCCGGTATCAATGAGGATAACCCTTCCATGGGCTTCAATGAGGAGGCATCGCATCGCCCATGTGCAACGATTGTTTTCGTCAGCAGGTTGATGTCTATTCCAAAGGGTTTTAGGTACGACACCGAACATAGCTCCCCCATCGAGTTTGAAATGTCCTGTGTCGATAACATGAAGATTCATTACGTTAGTTTGGATTTGAGTTGAATCATTTCCATCAGAGCATGCGCACAATCCTCACCCTTATGCGACTTTCTTTCTACAGAATAATTGCCTCCTGCACGAGCCCAAGCTTGATCTTTTGTATTCGTGGTTAGTACTCCATTAATAATGGGTTTACCATAATCCAAGGCGAGCATTGTAAAATGATGAAAAACACTTTGATTGATGTAGGTATCGTGATCGGTTTGACCTTTAATCACACAACCCAATGCTATGATTCCATCGAATTGTTTTGAGTCTAGAGCCCATTTTGCCACAAGAGGTAGTTCATAAGCTCCTGTTACGCTGTAAGTAGTAATCGAGGAAGCTTTTATTCCATAGTCTTCTCTCAGGGTATTGATAACACCAGAATGAAGGGCAGCCGAAATTTCCTTGTAGTATGCGGCTTCTATAATGGCAATTCGCATTGCAGGAGAAAATCTATTAATTACTTGGTGTAGTTCAGGAGACCGTCTATAGAATACTCTGCAACACCACCGCCCGCGTCATATTGAAGATAGAGATGGTGATCTGGAAATTCATTGATTTCTTGACATCTGCTATGGGCAGAAGGCATATCATTCATACGGATATGATAGAGTACATCTTTAAGTAAAAGAGATAACAAGATCTTGGGACGGTCTGTTGGCGCATTGGTGATCGCTTCATCGTAATGCTTACCAGCAGATTCCATATCTCCTAGACTTGATACAATATCACCTTCAAGAGAATGTCGGATCCAAGAATACCCTTCTGGAGCCTCCCATTGATTGAGGAAAGTAAGTGCTTCTTCGAAATTTCCGTTATCAAACTCGCGTGCGGCGGCTAAGAGCTGTGCACTTTCCTCCGAAGCATTTTCTATACCTGCTGGTATAGTATTGAAATACCCAGCAACTTTATTTGCATTCGTCAACGAACTGTCGTTGGCATAAGCCTCTCCGAATTCACCACTACCACCAGCGGACATGCCATTGGGAAGTTCGTCAGCGGTGTTTTTGTTTGACATAAACATGAGGACTGCCACAGCAATGCCTATGGCTAACACACCAAGAATCATCGTCTTATTGTCTTCATATAACTTACCTAAGCCCTCAGCCTCGTCATTAGACGAATCGACTTGAGTTTCTTCAACTTGATGTTGAGCATTTTCATGGTTGTCTTTAGGTGTCTTATCGTTTTCCATTGCACGTTAATTTACAATTGATTAGAAATCATCAGTTAAAAATGGATATTCATCTTGATAAATATCCTTATATACTTCCGCGTTATCCGGCCAAGGACTGTTTTCAGCGAATTCTATGCAATCAGCCACTTCTTCTTTCACCGCTTGATCGATGGCTTTGATCACATCTTCTTTTACTTTATACGTCTCAAGGAGATAACCTTTTACCACTTGGATTGGATCCTGATCGCGATAACTGTTGAGCTCATCTCGTGTTCTGTATTTCTGGGGGTCAGACATTGAGTGTCCTTTAAAGCGGTAGGTTTTTATCTCCACTAAACTTGGTCCTTTGCCACTTCGCGCGTGCTCTATAACTTCAGCCATTGTGTCTGCCACGGCATCTGGATCCATACCATCGCATACTGGTGTTGGCATCCCTTGATAGGATGCTATAGAAGCAAGGTTGTCTACTACAGTTGTTCGAGCTTGGGATGTTCCCATGGCATAGCCGTTATTTTCACAAACAAAGACTACTGGTAGATTCCAAAGTTTGGCAAGATTGATGGATTCATGGAGCATTCCCTGCCATGCAGCGCCATCTCCGAAAACACAAACAGTTACACGATTAGTTTTATTGTATTTGTCAGCAAATGCAATTCCTGCGCCAAGACCAATCTGACCACCCACAATTCCGTGTCCTCCAAAAAAGCGATTCTCTTTATCAAAGAAATGCATGGAGCCACCTTTTCCCTTACTACATCCTGTTGCTTTCCCAAAAAGCTCTGCCATAGCTTCTCGCATAGACATTCCCTTGGCTATTGCAAGACCGTGGTCTCGATAAGCTGTAATAAGATTGTCATCCTTGTCCATTGCTTCCATCATGCCTGAAGCAATTGCTTCTTGACCGATGTAGAGGTGACAAAACCCTCTTATTTTCTGTTGTCCATATAGTGAACCTGCTTTCTCTTCAAAACGACGAAGTCTAAGCATTAATTCGTACCACGATAAGTAGGTTTCTTTAGAACGTGGTAATTTAACTTTCTTGGCCATGGTTAAAACATCAAAATTTGATACCCAAAAGTAATGTTTCTTAAAGAACTACACCTAAAGCATTTTAAGTCCCACGAATCCTTTGATGTTGATTTTACAAAACGTATTTCATTGATATGTGGTGTGAATGGTTCGGGAAAAACGAATGTGCTAGATGCTTTAGGTCTGATTGGAAAGGGAAAACCTTTTTTTGCAGAATCTGACGTGCGTTGTATTCAGGATGAAGCAGCCTTTTTTCGAGTAGAAGGTATGGTAGAGGATAATGAAGGGCTGCTGAAGAACATTCTTGTGTTTCACGATGGCACTAAAAAAAGAATTCAGCTAGATCATGAAGAGATAGCAAGTAGGTCAAGCATGGCATCATGGTTTCCAATGCTGTTGCACAGTCCCTACAGCTTTAAACTAATTACCGGTGGGGCAGAGGAGCGGAGGCGTTGGATGGATAGGATGCTATCAATGATTGACCCATCCTATCTGAGTTGTCGACTGAATTATCAAAAAGTACTTAACCAACGTACAGAATTTGTTAAAAAGAATGGTATGATGTCCCATAATCCGATAACGGATTTATTGGATGTCTATGATGAGCAGCTTTATGAGCTTGGCAAATTAATCTTTGACACGCGCTTGATTTTTGTACAAGGGCTCAAAGAAATTTTTGATCAAACCGTTGATCAATTTGAGTTTGCTGGCCGCAAGTTGCAATTTGACTATCTGAGTGTTTACCATCATAATGACCCCAAAACTCAACAACGAAAGGCTCGGTCAAATGACTTAAGACTTGGGCGGTCTACCTGGGGAGTCCATCGTGACGACTTAAAGTTTACCTTAAAGGCGAGCAAGCTGCGATGGGAGGCATCGCAAGGCCAACAGAAAGTGTTTTTATTAGCTATGCTATTTGCAGCAGCTCAATTTGTTGAATCCCGTTCAGGCAAGACCCCGTTGCTTCTATTTGACGATGTGTTTGATCGTTTGGATGAGCATCGCCAAAACTTATTTGCTCAATCCATTGATGGCATTAAAAATCAGGTATTGCTTACCCATACATCGAAAAATTATCCAGCATCATTTTGTGATGGAATTGGGATTTTTGATTTGACTCCATTAACTTGAGGTAGTGAAATCTTTAGGAGAGTTATTTGACGATTACGCCCAAAAACCAGAATTAGACGGCAAGCTAAAAGAAACAAGAATTCGTCAGGCTTGGGCCTCTATTGCTGGAGAGTACATTGCAAAGTATACAACCTATTTGAGGTTGCGAGATGACAGTTTGCTGGTTGAGATTAATGATAGCACCCTACGTCATGAACTTTTTCTTCACAAAGAAGAGGTCATGAATAAGGTAAATGTTTTTTTAGGAGAGCAACTAGTCAATCAAATTCAAATACGATAAATGGTTATTCGCGGATTAATTTTTGTCATGTGCTGCTTGATGGTATCCTTCGTCGAGGCTCAAGATAGTTCTGAGGATAATTCGGCAGGTAAATCAATTGAGCTCAGTGATGGCACCCTTCTCTTTAACTTTTCATCGCTTGATGGTGCAACCCTTAAAAATGATAGATTAAGTTCTGCTGATTCATCACGTATTGAGTTTTTGTTGCTCCGAGCTCAATTAGAGATTGATGCAGACAACTTCAGAAAGGCTCAAAAATTTCTTAAGAAGGTCCTTCGTTTGGACGAAAATAATGGGGAGGCATTTCGAAATCTTGGGGATATCCATGCCTTTCAAGAAAAGTACAAGGATGCTGTGTTATACTATCTCAAATGCCTTCCGCTCCTTGATTCTGCATCTATGGCGTATTATAATTTAGGTCAAACCTATATGCGCATGGAACGATGTCAAGATGCGTTGGAATGCTTTACGATACTGCGTCAATTAGAGGATGCACCGGAAAACACCTTGATAAGCCTTGCTCAGGCGAATGGTGCATGTGGTAATCTGCATGCTGCTCTCGGTAATCTTAGCGACTATTTACACCTTAATCCCACGTCTTTGCCAGAATTAAGATACCGAGCGCAAATCTATATGGAGATTGGTTTTTTTGCCGATGCGCTAGCTGACCTGGACCTCTATTTAACCGCTGTGGACGATGCCAAAAGTTACTATCTCAGAGGACTTGCAAGAATCCAAGGAGGTAAGGATCTTATTGATGCCTGTGAAGATTTTGTTCGATCGCGGGATTTAGGGAATTACGAGGCAGAGCGAGCGCTCAAAAAGTATTGTAATTAATCTTGTGTTTACCATTTTCGCAATACGTCATGGAGAGACTGAGGAAAACACGCTGAGGATCCTACAAGGTCAAAGCAAAGGTAGATTAGCTGAATCGGGACAGCACCAATCGCTGCGACTCGGTCTATATTTACAGAGTACTACATTCAATCATGTAATTATTAGTGACTTACAACGAACTCAAGATACATGGCAATGGATGGGGCTAAATCAGCCGGTTAGTTTTGATGCGCGTTTAAGAGAAAGAGCTTTTGGCAGGTATGAAGGGCTCCCTCGTGATCAAGTAATGCATGCTGGTTTTGATGAATTAGAAATCGAACCAAAAGGTGCCTTCTTTCGGCGAGTTAGTTCGTTTGTCGATGAGCGGGTTGCCCATTACATGGCCAACAAGGATCAAGACGAATACCGCGAGCTGTGGGTCACCCATGGGGGAACCTTACGAATCATTCTGTATTACCTTTGCAATCGATTTCAGGTGGAAACACCACAAACTCGATTTGATAATACAGGAATAACGGAATATAGAATACAAGATGGTGCGCTACACATTGAGCGCCTCAACGATTTACAGCACCTTCGCAGAGAAAAATCTTCCCAACGATTTTAGCGCACCTCGTCGCGACCGCTGAAAAAGAAGCTTCCTTCAATAATGGCGTTTTCATCCGAATCAGAACCATGCACGGCATTTTCACCAATGCTCGAGCCGAATTGTGCACGAATACTTCCTTCAGCAGCTTCTGCAGGATTGGTAGCCCCAATAAACGCTCTAAAAGCCTCTACTGCGTTATCTTTTTCTAGGATGGCGGCGTAGATCGGCCCGGAGCTCATAAAGTCAGTTAACCTGTCATAGAACGGACGTTCTGCGTGAATTGCATAGAATTGCTCTGCCTCAGCTTTGGTAAGACGGGTATATTTAAGGGCCACCACTTTAAAGCCTCCTTTGATTATCTGATCTAACATTGCTCCTGCATATCCAGCGCGAACTGCATCCGGTTTAAACATTGTAAATGTTCTATTTCCCATAGTCTAGCGTTTAGTTTTTAACTCGTGCAAAGTAAAGATGTTTCCATTGATTAATCAATAGTCATTACAATAGGTTGCTTTTTCACTTATTGAGATATGGGTAACTTTGTAACATGGGACATAACTACAGCGAGTTATTGCAATGGAAAAAAACCTTGAATAAAGTCCAATCCGTTTTAATAACATCACATACTTCTCCTGATGGCGACGCTATAGGGTCATCTCTTGGGTTAAGCCATGCCTTAAAAGCAATGGGTAAGCAATGTAAAGTAGTTCTTCCGAATCGAGGAGCAAACTTTTTGGACTGGATGCCTGGTATTGACTTAATCACTTATTATGAAGAGGATTCGAAGAGCGTTCAGGCTTTGGTCCATAACTCGGATTTAATTGTATGCCTTGATTTTAATGCCTTACATCGCTTAGGCGAATTGTGTGAAACCATAGAGCATGCTTCTCAGCCCAAAGTACTTATCGACCATCATATCGGAGAAGCCTC
This sequence comes from Saprospirales bacterium, assembly GCA_002708985.1. Lineage (GTDB taxonomy): Bacteria > Bacteroidota > Bacteroidia > Chitinophagales > UBA8649 > UBA8649. The sequence continues at coordinate 64,815 of PAPS01000018.1, forward strand.
TTGGCCAGCGATCAATCTCTGTCAAATTGGAGCAAGTTCGACGTGTGAGCTTGTGTTTGATGTATTGCAACAGACAGCAGAGAAATCATCATGGCTTAGCTTAGAAGTAGGGCAATGTCTATACACTGGAATTATGACCGATACAGGAAGTTTTCGCTTTCACGGAACGTCTCCCTTAGTGCACAGAGTAGCTGCTGATCTACTTGAAGTGGGCGTAAAGCCCAACCAAGTACATGAACAAGTCGATGATAGTTTTACCGATGGCCGGCTCAAAATGTTTGCTCATGTGCTCTTGCACAATACGAATTATTTATGTGATGGTCAAGTGGCTTACAGTTTTGTGAGCGCAAAGGAGTATGAGGAGTTTAACGTTACGTCATCGGATACGGAAGGGCTAGTAAATCAACCCATGCGTCTACAAAATGTTCGGATCTCTATTTTCTTTAAAATTGCAGAGGATCGCATTAAAATTTCCTTCCGCTCTAAAGGGGAAATCGATATTCAGCAAATTGCATCTAAGTATTTTGATGGTGGAGGCCATCGCAATGCAGCAGGGGGAATTAGTTTTGAAACTTGGGAAAAAACCGAGGCAAAGTTGAAAACTATTTTTCAAGATTTTCCGTTTGAATAAAACCTTACATGGTTTGCTTGCCAAACTTTGTATTTTCGTTCCACTTTAATTTAATCACTATGAATTTTCTTCTGCAATCTGTTTTAATGGTCTCTATTGCTTTATCTGCGGTAGGTTGTGCTAACAAAGGAGTTGAGGGCTCGGCGGCTTCAGCTTCTAGCGATGGTTCAGATCAGGAAATTGCCCAAAACAAATCTGAAGAAGTCTCTCAGCTTAACTCCAATTCTATGTTTACTGAAAATGAATCAAACCATCCTATTGATGCTGTGTTTACCACTGAGCGTGGTGTAATCCGAATCCGACTAACCTACGAACAGACTCCTATGACGGTGGCCAACTTTGTGGCTCTTGCAGAGGGGGATATGGAAAACTCAGCTAAATCAGAAGGTACTCCGTATTATGATGGGTTAAACTTCCATCGAGTAATCTCTGTAGCCAACGGTGATGGTCAAGATTTTATGATTCAAGGAGGTTGCCCTTTGGGTACAGGAATGGGAGATCCAGGGTACAAGTTCCCTGATGAGTTTGTTGCTAGCCTCAAGCATACTGGCCCTGGCATCTTGTCAATGGCTAATTCAGGTCCTAATACTAATGGAAGCCAATTCTTTATCACAGTAGCGCCTACCCCGTGGCTTGATGGTAAGCATACGGTCTTCGGTAAAGTTGTCGAAGGAATAGATATTGCTATGGCGACAAAGCAAGGTGAAGTTATTGAGTCGGTTGTTATTGAGCGTTCAGGTAAACCGGCTAAGGCATTTGATGCACCTAATGTTTTTAAGGTAGAGGCTGCGCGCATTACTTCAGAGGCGGAGAGTGCCCTTAAAGTTCAGATGGAGAATGCTACGGCTTCTTTCACTGAAGCAATGTCTCGCTACTCAGATGCAAAAATTACTTCAAGTGGATTGGGATATGTAATCACTGAAGAAGGTTCTGGTGCAAAAGCTAAGGCTGGTCAGACGGTATCCGTCCACTATGCAGGGTACTTGACCAACGGTAATAAGTTTGATGCAAGCTATGATCGAGGTCAGCCTATTGAATTTCCATTAGGTGCAGGCCGTGTTATTCCAGGTTGGGATGAAGGTATTGCCTTGTTAAGTCCTGGAGGTAAAGCAACGTTAATCATACCGCATACTTTGGCCTATGGTCAAAATGGTGCTGGTGGCGTCATTCCACCTTATGCTACCCTCATTTTTGACGTAGAACTTGTTTCCGTCAAATAGATAACACAAGTACTGTTTGCTTGATTTTATTCTGAATCTGCTTTACTGAGCAGGAGACGGAGCTATGCCATTAACGTAGTTCTCTATTGCTCCCACTGCAGAGGCAAAGCCTGATCCTATAAATCCGTTAATATTTGAATAGGAAACTTGAGCATTGTATTGTTCAAGCATAGGGCCACTGACTGGATAATACGACCAGTGCCACTTCTCTTCTTCATAGCCTCTGTTGCGTCCAGCAGTGTAGGGTTGATAAAAGCCATAATCTGCTGCGTGTTGAGTAAGCCATTGATAGATTCTAAGGCCTTCACCTTTTTCAAAGACGCTATTGTCTAGCGAATGGATGTCAATTTCTGTTCCCCAATGGTGCCGGCTTGTACCTGGCATGGAGCTGTATTCCAAGATGGCCCGACAGCGTTGTGGTCCTGAGTCAAATTCAATGTAATCTTCTCTTTGCCATTTGTTTTCCCAAATAGCACGCTGCGTGCTAAAGCTTCGAGCGCAGGATAATGCTTTAAGATTGATATCACTACTAGCGGCATCATCGGCCATGAGAGCGAAAGCTTGTGCCGCGTCCTTACAGAGGTATTGATTCCTTCCTTCCGTATATTTTTTATCGAGCAGGACGAAGTTTTCATGGGTATGGTAATTTACTTGTCCTAGAAGTTCGTCTAGAGTGAATGTTGTGGTAACAGCAGAAAGATCAATCGTAACGATATTGGCAACTTCCGAAATAGAGTCATCGGTCATCATTGAATCAACAAGTAGACTCTCGTCCTCTGTCGGTACTTCCTCATACAATGGTTGAAACATAGAGGCAGGATCCCACATAAAGTTGCTGTTGACGTATTGAATGACCGCATCTCGTCTACCTTCATATTTTTTGAGAAACTTATAGAAGGTCCATGCCGAGCGATTACGATTTCTTCCGAGATAATCGATTGCATCACTGAGTATAGTCAGAAAATCAACTTGTTCAGAATACGAAAACAGATTTGGTGAAAGCCCAATTTCTATTAAGTATTGATTTACTTCCTCATTTGCGGAAAACTCTCCCTTCAAACCGTCTTTGAATGCCTCCTCGAAATCTGTCGGAGAGCACCGGTCACAGAGTGCTTTGACATTCTCCCATCGTGCTTGTGCTTCTTCATTGACGGTGGATAAAGAGACTTCGTTCATGCCCATCATAATCGAGGTGAGTAGCTGATTAAGCGCCTCTTGATTGACGGTATATCCAACAATTATTTTTTGATCTACGGGTTTCCCTTCAGCCAATGCCACTCCTTGGCTTTCCGATTTTTCTTCGCTTTTCTTTTCCGTCTTATCACCTTTGCAAGCAAAGAGAAAAGTGGAGAGCAAGAGAATTGCTGTAATAATTGAAAACTTAGAACACTTCATTGATTTATTTTTCCTAAAAATAACAGATTCCTAGTGGAGGAGACCCATTGACACATTAAATCCCTTTTGTACTGACTTTTGGAGTTAGATTGGGTGGGTGGAGTGGGCGGGGGAGGCCCACCTATTTTTTGATGTTGGCGTGGTTAAACACGACCCATTCCTTTTCTACCAATATGCAATCGATAATTCTGTAGGCCTTAGTAAATTAGATTAAAAGCAATATTATGGGACGCGCATTTGAATATCGTAAACAGGCCAAGTTTGCTCGCTGGGATCGAATGGCTAAGCAATTCACCAAGGCTGGGCGGCATATTGCACTTGCTGTAAAGCAAGGTGGTCCTGATCCTGATACAAATGCTGCGCTGCGTCGAGCTATACAAAATGCTAAGTCTGTTCAGATGCCTAAGGATCGTATAGGGGCGGCGATTAAAAAAGCTTCTGGAAAGGATGCCATGGACCTTAAGGAGATGGTTTACGAGGGGATGGCGCCTCATGGAATCGCAGTGGTTATTGAAACAGCAACGGATAATCCTACGCGCACGGTAGCTAATGTTCGTGCCGCGTTTAATAAAAAGGGTGGTTCGCTAGGAACACAAAATATGCATGACTTCCTCTTTGATCGGCGTGGAGTGTTCTACATTGAGACCAACAAAATCGAAGATATTGAAGAGTTTGAACTTGAATACATTGATGCCGGCCTTCTTCGGATCGAAAAGACCGAGATTGGAGAAAAAGCGGTGTATGAGGTGTATGTCGAATTCCCAGACTTTGGGAAAATGGCAGATGCTCTCGAGCAAGGGGGAGTAGAAGTCGAAAAAAGTGAGTTAACACGAATTCCAAATCACACAAAGACACTTGATGAGTCCGCGATGGATGAAGTATTAGAGTTAATTGACCGTCTAGAGCAAGACGACGATGTTACGACGGTTTACCATAACCTCGACTAAGATTACTCTTCCTCATAATCTTCAAAACCTTCAAGAGGATTTTGGCTTAGCATATCTTGCAGTAAGTCCCCAAAAACATGACCCTCGGCCATAAAATCCTTGCTGATTAGTGAGTGTTCTGCCATGCCATGAAGGACAAACTCAAGCCAAAAGGTAGGCGCTTTATCGTAGTCCTCAACCGTTGAAGCAATTTCTAACAGTCCAACAAGTTCTTCAAGTGCACTTTGTAAATCTTTATCGCTTATGTTTCTTGGTAATTCTATTTCCTTTCCATCACTAAAGAATTGTACAACTTCATTGAACTGTTTGTGATAGTTTTTACCATCGGCTGATGTCTTATTCGGGAGTTCAAAGTGTTCCATAAACTCCAATCGTATTGCTTCAGAAACAAGCTTGAGCGCAACAGCCTGAGCCCCTTCTTGCTCGCCTTCGTAAACTAACTCTACTTTGCCAAGCATGGCGGGAAGTGCAGTGTAAATATCTTGAATACGGCATGCGGTATGACTTGATTTATATTGCAGGGCACGTCGCTCTGCTGCTGCTATTGTCAGCTCGCGCATGGCAATGGTCAAACGAGCAGATACCCCAGACTTCTCATCGATGAACTCACTATCCCTTGCTACAAAGGCAATACGCTCTATCAAGTTTTTCATGGTATCAGGCATATATACTTGCTTTTTTTGCTCTTCGCTTAGTCGAACTTCCTGATCGGTAATGGCACGGCCCATGGCGATGGACTTGGGATAATGGGTTACTATTTGACTCTCAATACGATCCTTAAGTGGGGTTACAATCGATCCTCGATTGGTGTAATCTTCGGGATTTGCTGTAAATACAAAGAGTATGTCTAAGGGTAACCTTAAGTTAAATCCTCGAATTTGTACATCCTCTTCTTGCAGAATATTAAACAGCCCTACTTGGATTCTAGGCTGTAGGTCTGGTAATTCATTAATGACAAAGATTCCTCGATGCGCCCTTGGAATAAGGCCAAAGTGAATAGCCTGGGGGTCATCAAAGGATACGCCGAGGTTCGATGCTTTAATTGGGTCCAAGTCGCCAATCAAATCCGCAATGGAAACATCTGGTGTGGCAAGCTTTTCTCCATATCGATCATGACGTCTCTGCCACACTACGGGTAGGTCATCTCCAAGTTTTTCTGCTCTGTCAATATTTTCTTTTGTTATCGGGTTGAAAGGATCTTCCCGCAAAGAACTTCCTTCAATAACAGGAATTTGTTCGTCCATCAGCTGTGTAATCGACCGAGCAATACGAGTTTTAGCCTGTCCACGAAGGCCTAAAAAGAGAATGTTATGTTTGGCGAGTAAGGCGGATTCCAACTGAGGGATAACAGAATTATCATAACCGAGTATACCTGGTAATGATTTGCCTTCACGAATCCAAGATATCAGGTTTGTTCGGATTTCATCTTTAACAGATTTTGTAGTATAGCCTGAAGCCTTCAGTTGCCCTAAGGTCTTGATTGATGTGTAATCCATAGTATTCTATTGTTAACGTCGTTTTTTTCTGTTGCGTTCAAAGTCTTCGAGTACCATCGAGCTTAATCCATCAAGCCCGCTGTAGTAAGCCTTACCATGATTTACCTCGGTAAACTCTCGAACAAAATCTTGGAGATAAGGGTCATTGGCGATCATGAAGGTCGTGATCGGAATCTTTAAACGACGGCATTGTTTGGCTAGGTTGAGCGTTTTGTTGATGACCTTTCTATCCAGTCCAAAACTATTTTTATAGTATTGGCCATTTTCTTTCAGGCAGGTTGGCTTGCCATCGGTAATCATAAAAATCTGCTTATTTGCATTTTTTCGACGTCGAAGTAAGTCCATAGCAAGTTCTAATCCTGCTACGGTATTAGTATGATATGGTCCTACACTTAGATAGGGTAACTCTTTTATCTCAACTTGCCATGCATCGTTTCCAAAAACGACAAGGTCAAGGTCATCTTTTGGGTAGCGGCGGCTGATAAGTTCTGCAAGGGCCATGGCTACTTTCTTAGCTGGCGTGATTCGGTCTTCTCCGTAAAGAATCATGGAGTGACTTATGTCGATCATGAGTACTGTAGCTGATCGCGCTAGATGTTCTCTTTCTCGAACGACCAAGTCATTTTGAAGCATACGATATTCACTGTAATTGGTCCGTGTCATGGCATTGCGCATAGACGCAGAAGAATCAATACTTGAGAGGTCATCCCCATAGTCGTACATTTTGTAGCCGCTTGATGTGTCTTCGCCCTGCCCAGTGTAAGGTGTCTTATGGTTTCCCTTTCCTTTTTTATACAGCTTGCCAAAAACTTCCTCTAGAGCATTCTGACGAATCTGCTGCTCGGTTTTTGCCGTTATTTTAAAGTCTTTATCGTTTTGGTCTTTTTCTTGAATTAATCCCTCTCGTTTTAGCTCGTCGATAAAATCCGCCATGCCATAGGTCGATGTGGTTAGGTGATACTTTCTATCCAGCTCATTGAGCCAATGAATAGCTTCTTGTGCATCCCCATTGACATAGGGGAGAAGTTGATAAAACAAACGCTTGAGCGTGTCCGACGGACTCGAACTGCTATTGGGCCGATAATATTTATGGAAAACAAATCCTTGCACGCTATCTAAACAATTTGTATCAAGCATAGTTGCTTGAATCTGTCATAAAAATCTGATTCCTAAAGGACTAAATATCTATAAAATATTTATGTTCTAAATGCCGAAACATAGACTATTTAAAGACGTACAACGATGTATGTTTCATTACCTCGTCCCATTTGTTTTCACATCGAGCTACAGCAGATCTGGAGAGGCGATTTATACAATTAATTTAACTCAAAATATATATCAATGAAATCAATGTATTTAAATACTTTTTTTACCACGCTATTATTGGTTGTTCTTGGATTTAGTCTTTTTGCTCAAAACCAATCCTATGTCCTTGAGACTAAATTCAAAACGGAAGGTGTACTCTTTGATATGGAAAATCCGATTATAAATTATACTCATGCTGAATACGACAAAATAAATCGGCAAGTTATTTACCATGGATTTATTGGAACTGAAATTATCTATGAAACAGTTGCCGGTGACCAATCAATTCCATTAAATACGTTTTCCTTAGTTATTGAAGATCATCCGCATGCAAATGCAATTACAGTGGATGTTACTACCGCTAAAGGATACCATGCATTTTTGGAAGTTCGCGATTATCAAGACGGATTTTTAGGGTATAAAATTTTCGCTGATGAAATTAAAGTAGGCGAGGCCCAGGCTGATTTGAATTATATGGTCGAATTCATAAAAATTGAAGTTGAAATGCCATCTTTAATTAAATCCAATGACGCTTTTAATCTACTTCGTTATAGTCCGGTTGAATTTGCAGCGATTAGCCCTTTTAAACTTTTTGCACCGCAGCAGTCATTTTCGAACGGAACTTTAGAGCTGGCTTCACCTATAGAATTAATGGAAACAAAGTTTTTGAAATGGCTAGGAAAGGATAGGGGCTTAGGGCTATATTTTGATGAACAGCTTGTAACTAGTTATTCTAATGTGTGCGTTATTTCCTCTGAGGATGGTGTAACAGAAAATTGTCATGAAAATTTTGATGAGACAAAAGAGGGGGATTCGTACATCAAAGTGATATTTATCGATTAAAATAAATTGAACCAAGACAATGATGGGCGGCTTGTGAGGGCCGCCCTTTTTGTTTATGGATTTAACCCAATGCTATTGGGTACTCAAATTTAAATGTTCAGAACGAGTAGTTCTGCGGGTCTAACGTTACCCTGCTGTATAATTTTCGTTGATTGTTGTATATAATAACAAGGGTAAGTAAAACCGAATGAGTAATGCAGATGTTATGTCTTTGATTAGATATGGAACAATGCAACATTTATCAAATAGCGTTTTAAAAGCAACGCAAACAAGAAATAGCCATGAATCCGAGTTTCTTCAGGCTGTCTCAGAAGTATATGAGGATATCATTCCCTTTATTGAGGCCAATCCCCAATATCAGGGCCATAGTCTTCTCGAGCGAATGAGTGAGCCAGAGCGACTTATATCTTTCCGTGTCTCTTGGGTGGATGATCAAGGAGTTACACGCGTAAATCGCGGATATCGGGTCGAAATGAATTCGGCGATTGGTCCGTACAAAGGGGGATTGCGTTTCCATCCATCGGTCAATCAAAGTATTCTGAAATTTCTTGGCTTTGAGCAGGTATTTAAAAATGCTTTAACCTCTCTTCCTTTGGGCGGTGGTAAGGGTGGAGCTGACTTTGATCCGAAAGGCAAAAGCGATGCAGAAGTCATGCGCTTTTGCCAGAGTTTTATGACTGAACTTGCACGTCATATTGGCCCAAACACTGATGTCCCAGCAGGAGATATCGGCGTAGGTGCTCGCGAAATTGGCTATTTATTTGGCCAATATAAACGGATTCGAAATGAATTTACCGGAGTGCTCACTGGAAAGGGCTTGAGTTACGGAGGCTCTCTAATTCGTCCTGAGGCCACGGGATACGGTCTTGTTTACTTTACTGATAATGTGCTCAAAAAGTTTGGAGATACTTTAGAAGGTAAATCAGTGCTTATATCAGGATCAGGAAATGTGGCACAGTTTGCCGCTGAGAAGTGCATAGAGCTTGGCGCTAAGGTGCTTACGATGTCTGATTCAAGTGGGTTTATTCATGATGTTGACGGCATTGACTCCGAAAAGCTTTCCAAAATCAAAGAGATCAAAAATGCGCAGCGAGGTAGAATATCTTCCTACCTAAAGTACTTCCCCACGGCATATCATATAGCCGATGAACGCCCTTGGCAAATTAAGGCCGATATTGCCCTGCCTTGTGCTACGCAAAATGAAATCGGGCTGTCCGATGCGCAAGCTCTAGTAAGTAATGGCTGTCAAGTGGTAGCAGAAGGAGCGAATATGCCATGCACGCCCGAAGCTATCGCCCTCTTTCAACAAGAACAGGTGCTTTATGCCCCAGGTAAGGCGGCTAATGCTGGAGGCGTTGCTGTCTCGGGTTTAGAAATGGCGCAAAACGCAACGCATTCCGTATGGACTCGCGAGGAAGTGGATCGTAAACTACTTGATATCATGGCTTCTATTCATGATATCTGTTATAAATATGGTAAGGATGACGGCAGTCAAGTAAACTATGCCAAAGGGGCAAATATTGCGGGTTTTGTAAAGGTTGCGGATGCAATGATTGCTCAAGGAGTGACTTGATTTCTAGTAATCATGGAGAAAACCACTTGTGATTTCCGAATTGATTTCTTTCGACTGGCAAACCCGTTTCTTGGTAGCATTTCAGCCCTTCTCCTATATGCCATAGATAATCACTTAACGCTGGTTTGATAAACATAGAAAAAGGCAGATAATTTAAAAATTTAGGTTTTTCATTAAATCGATAGGGATAAATTGATATTTCCAATGAGCTGCCAGTTGCTCTTTTAGATATCTTCCATTCTACCTTAGACAAATCAGTATCATTTTCACCAATGAGAAGCTTATATCCCTTGCCGTCATTCCATTCAAAGAAGTTTCTCGTTAACACCTTGCCGCCGTGGTAGTAAATCTTATCAATTGAGCGAGCTCCATCCCACTTTACTACAGGATTTTGGTTACAGAATGGATGAAATTTTTCTAAGTTGTTCGGCGACGAAATTAATTCCCAAAGTTCATGGGTAGTAAAACCTAAATTATAAACAGCGTTTACCGACCACAGGTATTTTTTTGGGGACATACCTTAAAATAAATAGTTTCTTTTTTCTTCTCATAGAATTAGCGTATTTTCTAAAAAAATCTTCATGAAATATTTCATCAACTATTATATTTTAATACTGAGTGCACTAGTTTGTTTTAATGCTCAAGCCCAAGACACCTACTCTATTGTGGCTGTCGATCCCCAAACGGGTGAGGTGGGGAGTGCAGGTGCCTCTTGTGTAGATTTAAACCAATTTTTCCCCAATTCTCCAGATGACTTTATCGCTGTACTTCATCCTGGGTTAGGTGCAATTAACACGCAAGCAGCTTACAACCCGGTCAATCAAAATCTTGCGAGTGATCGAGCGTTGCAAGGTGATAGTGCTGATGCGATTATCCTTAACCTCTTAGCGAACGATGCCGAATTTAATAGCCGAATTCGTCAGTATGGAGTTGCTTTATTAAAAGAAGGCGGTCCAGATATCGCAGCGCACACAGGAATTAATTGTTATGATGAAAAGTATCATATAATTGGCGAGACCTATTCCATACAAGGAAACATCCTTATTGATTCCAATGTCCTTGACTCGATGGAGGCAGCATTTCTCCGTACCGAGGGCTCACTGTCTTGCAAGCTTATGGCAGCACTTCAAGGAGCCAATCGGATAGGGGCTGATAGTCGATGCGCTTCAAACAATACGTCAAGCCTTTTTGGCTACCTCAAAGTGGCACAACCTGACGACGTTTTTGGTGATCCAAGTTTTCTAATCAGTCTTCGCACAAGCAATGGAGATCAAATTGAGCCTATTGATTCCTTGCAGATACTTTTTGATGAACTCGATGGTTGTGATACTGTGGTAGACAACCCTGTGTCAATAGTTCTAGTTCAGGACGAATGGGTTACTTTTTCATATCAAAACGACTATCAAAAAATTGTCTTTAATGGGCCTGAAGGGACATACTTTCAAGTTTTTCATAATGCGGGAGGAAGTGGATTGAGTTTTGATTTATTTCCTGATTTTAATGAGCTAGATATAAGTGATTTCCCTACAGGCATTTATTATGTGCTCGCAACTCACGAGGATAAAACTTGGGCCACAAAGTTTCTAAAGCATTAGGCTTCGTTGAAAACTTGCTGTAGTATTGACCTTATTGAACTCGGTTTAAATAGTAACTTCTGCATTCAACAGATTACTATGAAAACAACATGCGCCATCTTAATTTCTTTTTTTACTCTTAGTAGCATACTAGCTCAATCAAACATCGTAACGGCTGGAGGAGATGCTACTAGTGCAACAGGTAGTGTAAGCTATTCTATTGGGCAAATCGATTTTCAGTATAGTTCGTCAGCTGATTATTCTGTTTCTGAAGGTGTCCAACAGACCTATTCCTTTGATACAGCATTATCTATCGATGATGTTAAATACGACTTTCAACTTTCTATTTGGC
>PAPS01000019.1 GCA_002708985.1 Saprospirales bacterium
ACAAACTGCGCTTGAAGGGCACCTATTGGAATCAACAACATAAAAAGTGTTGCTAGCAGAAGTATTGATTTGAATAGAATTCGATTCATATTCCTTGTTGTTTAAAGGTACAGCCCTTTGAGCACTTTAAAAACCTTACGCTCGCTTATATGGCGCTAAGTTGCAATATTCTACCTTTGTAGACGTTCCTATACTGCTCTCCAAAAAGCATAACGCCAAGGTATATGATTGATTGTGTCCAATTCATGTTTTCTCTGCGACGTTCTCACCGTTATTATAAAGTCCATTGGGGCAACACGCGCAATAGGATTTCTCTTGCTCTTCTTTTAATCGGATCTTTGAATGGGGCCTGTGCTCAGTTGAATAGCAGCGTGCTTAGTCAAGGTGCTTGGTATTTTCTAGAAACATTGAGCGATGATGTGTATGTGTTGGATGGAGACCTTCTTTATGGAGACATGCAACTTTCCGCCCCGGTTTTTTTTGCTAATCTTGGATTGTTTTCTTCTTCTGAAGGTCCTTTAAAAGAAGCGAATAGTGCTCCTCGTGCAGAGGGATTACAAGAACTTCCCACCCATCATGTGGATGAAAACAACAATGGCCTATTTGATCAAGAAGATGCTATCATTTTTTATAGCCATGGACCCCATGATTGGATACTGGAAAGTGGCGACGTAAGTCTTAATTTTAATCACTATTCGGATGTGGCGGGGTTTTTCTTTACGCCAGACCAAGGGAGTGGTCTACAAGCGGCTCAAGCTATGAGCATTTCGTCAACCACAACAGTAGGCGATTACGATTTTCTTGCTTTTTGGAAAGAAGACGATGTTAATCTTTATCGATCGGGAAGACGTTGGCTGAGCAATCCTATGACGACAAACAATTCCTCAAAGTCTTGGAACCTTGACCTCTCTGATAAGGTAAATGCAGCTCCGTTGACTTTGGCACTTCGTGTAGCGAGTGCTTCGGAGAGCAATGCCACTTCACAATTGCTCCTAAATGGCCAAAGCGTATCAACGCTCTCTTTACCCTCTTTGGGCAATGGCGCTTATCGCGATGTTGCGCAGATGGCGTCTACCTCGATTACGACAACGGCATCTTCTGGACTATCTACCTTCCAATTGACCTATTCAACTTCAGATCCACAAGGAAAAGGATACCTAGAAGACATGATATGCCATACACGAAAAAACCTAACGTCAAGTAATGGAAGGTTGCGTTTTCGTGACGTGAGCCAAGTCCAGCCAGGAGGGAGCGCAAGCTATACTTTTTATGCTTCCTCAATTACTCCCTGGTTGATATGGGATGTCACCGTAGCGTATGCTCCATTTAGTATTGAAACAACCCAATCGGGGAATTCCCTTGAGTTTGGTGTTGCTACGGATTCGTTAAGAGAGTTCCTGGCTTTTGACCCTTCCCAGCGTACTAGTTTTCCAAGGCCTAGCTATGTGGGGACAGTATCTAATCAAAACTTAAGAGGAATAGTATCGACCGATATGGTTATTGTTACATCCTCTGCCATGCAATCCGCTGCAGAGGTTTTGGCTAACCACCGAGAGCAGATCTATGGTCTAGATGTGGAGGTGGTTACCATTGACGAGATATATAATGAGTTTTCCTCAGGGCAAGCGGATTTGTGTGCATTGCGAGATTTTATGAGAATGCTCTACAAAGGGGCAGCAAGTCCTGAAGAACGTCTACAATATCTACTGTTGTTGGGTGACGCATCCTTTGATCCTAAAAACCGCGTAAGCACAGGCACTCGAAACATAATACTTACGTATGAAAGCCCGGAATCTTTTAGCCCTCTACAAACGTATGCGACAGATGATTTTTACGGATTCCTTGATGATAATGAAGGCGTAAACATCGCTACAGCAAGTCAGCCTAGTGATTTGGACATTGCTATCGGGCGTCTTCCAGTGGCAACTAGCGAAGAGGCCATGGACTTGGTTGTGAAAATTATAAATTATGATGACGGCGGTCATTTTGGTGACTGGCGCAACCGAGTAACCTTTATTGCAGACGATGAAGACAATGAGTTGCATATGCGTGATGCGGATGAATTGGCGGATTGGGTAAGGCTTAATCAACCCAATCTAAACGTCGATAAAATTTACCTTGACGCCTTTGCTCAAGTTAATGCGGCCGGAGGTGATCGTTATCCATCGGTAAATGAAGCCATAGACAGGCAGCTTTTTAAAGGAAGCCTCATTGTGAATTATACGGGCCATGGTGGACCTGAAAATTGGGCGCAGGAACGCGTCTTTAATCGAGAGGATATGGCCGAACTGTCCAATAGTGAGCGACTTCCCTTGTTTATCACAGCAACATGCGATTTTTCTGTCTATGATGATCCTGACGAGATAACAGCGGGAGAGGTTTTGATTACTAATCCCAATGGGGGGGCTATTGCTTTGGTTACCACGTCAAGGCTTGTTTTTTCTTCCAGCAACCGAATCATTAACAATAGCTATATAGAGAATCTACTTCCTGTTGGTGGAAGTGTACCTACAATTGGAGAGGCACTTCGGTTGGCCAAAAATGCCATACCTCAAAATGCCAACAACAGGAAGTTCACCTTGCTTGGCGACCCATGTACACGGCTCGCCATTCCAAAGTATAGTATTCATACGGTAGCAATCAATGGAAATCCTCCAGGCAGTTTTGATACCTTAAAGGCGCTTTCAGAGGTAACAATTCAAGCGGAAGTCCGTGATGAAAACGATATGCTTTTAACAAGCTTTAATGGGATTGCTATTCCGAGCGTTTTTGATAAGGTTTCCAATCTTTCTACGCTTGCCAACGATCCAAATGCAGATATATTTACCTATCAGGCACAACAGAATTTACTCTTTAAAGGTCAATCCTCGGTGAATAACGGACAATTCACTTTTTCATTTATTGTACCTAAGGACATAAATTATGCGATTGGTGAAGGGAAGCTAAGCTATTATGCTAGTCCTTATACAGGAATAAGCGATGCTGCTGGTCATGACCAAAGTGCAATTATTGGAGGAACATCGGCCAATCCGATTGTAGATAATGAAGGACCTCAAGTAGATGTTTTTATGAACGATGCGTCATTTGAGTTTGGTGGCCTTACAGATGCTAATCCAACACTCTATGTCAAACTACGCGATGAAAGCGGTTTAAATACGGTGGGTAATGGAATTGGTCATGATATTATAGGGGCACTTGATAACAATACACAAGCTCAGTTTGTCTTAAACGACTTTTTTAAATCCTCCTTGGATTCTTTTGCGCAGGGAGAAGTATATTATCCGTTAAACAACCTAGAGGATGGTAGGCACAGTATTCGTGTGCGAGCTTGGGACGTGTCCAATAACAGTGGTGAAGGCTACACGGAATTTGTTGTAGTTTCAGCACCTCAATTGGCCATTGAACATTTGCTCAATGCTCCCAATCCTGTACTGAATTCCACCTCATTTCTCTTTGAATTTAATAATCCTGGCGAGGCTGCATCGCTCGAGGCAAGGATTGAGATTTTTAACTCAAATGGCGAGCGTGTTCAAACCCTTATTTATCCACTTAGTCCCCTTGAAGGATACCGTGTTGTCCCGGGGGAGCTAACCTGGGATGGCAGAGATGCTTCAGGAGCTCCGTTAGCCAAGGGCACCTACCTTTATCGTCTGCAAATTATTGGAAGTGACGGCAGGAAGGCAGAAGCCTGTGAGAAATTGGTACTTTTACGTTAACCGAATAGCATGAGATATACAGCAATTATTTTACTATCAAGTTTGTTTACGGCACAGCTCTACGCTCAAAATGTCGATAATCAAGACATTATTGATGCCAACACCATTACCACGGCCGTTCCTTTTCTTCGAATAAACCCTGATGCTCGATCGGGAGCCATGGGTGATGTTGGACTAGCCTTAGGGGCGGATGCCAATGCAATTTTCACGAATCCAGCACGAATGGCCTTCATAGAAAGTGAATATGGTGTGTCTATGACCTTTGTTCCGTGGTTGCGAAACCTTGTTCGAGATGTTTATCTAGCGGACCTGGTGGGCTACTACCGGCTACCTAATGCGCAGACTATTTCTTCTTCAATGCGCTATTTCTCTTTGGGAGAAATCCAGTTTACGGACAACCAAGGCAATTCTCTTGGCACAGGCCAACCCAAGGAGTTTGCCATGGACTTAAACTATGCACGCGCCTTTGGTGAAAAGGGAGGGTTTCAAACAGGCGTGGGTGTAGGGCTTCGCTATATATATTCAAATTTATCGGTCAGTAGCAATGTAAGCAGTGGTCCTGATATTCGCCCCGGGCATGCTGCGGGGGCTGATGTATCTGTTTTTATGACGAAGCCTTATAAGTTGGATAGGATAAAGGGTATGGATTTCAACATGGGTCTTGCGATCACAAATATTGGTAGTAAAATGACCTACACCCAAAATGCGGTAAACAAAGATTTCATTCCGACTAATCTAGGAATAGGTTTCGGTGCAGATCTTCATATTGATGACATTCATAGTGTGGGTATTTATGCGGATGTAAACAAGCTGCTTGTTCCAACACCAGATACCTTGGATGCTAATAATGATGGGGTGTTTGATTATCGTGAGCGCTCTGTTGTTGGAGGTATGTTTTCCTCCTTTGCAGATGCCCCTGGGGGATTTAAAGAAGAGTTAAGAGAGTTTTACGTTGGTGCGGGTGTAGAGTATTGGTATAACAAGCAGTTTGCGCTTCGCATGGGATATTTCTATGAGCACCCAACAAAAGGAGCTCGAAAGTTCTTAAGTGCTGGAGCAGGGGTTAAGTATTCAGTATTCTCCTTGAATTTCGCGTATTTAATTCCTACTTCTTCTAATAGAAACCCTCTCGACAATACGCTGCGATTTAGTTTGCTGTTTGAATTTAATAAAGATAGCGAGGCAGCTCCTATTGGTGTGAATTAACTTAGGCCCTATGTCAAACGATTATGTACGGTTCATAGGTAGCCCACCCTCTGTATTTTATCGTTGGGGTTTATTTAGCTTATTTGTGCTTTTTTTGGCAAGCATTCTTGTCAGTTTAGTCATGGAGGTCCCCAAAAAAGTCAAAGCTCCGGCAGATGTTACTGCAGCTGAAGCATCAAGCCCCATTGTAGTAAACCATTCGGGTCTAGTCAATGAGGTGTACTGCACGGAAGGATCTTACGTCAATGAAGATGATCTTCTTTTTCGCTTAGCCTCAGAGGCTGATTATAGTGACGTTCTATCATTAGAAATATGGCTAAACACAACAGACTCTTTGGGCAACAGATCGTCCTTGCCCAAGCAACTTTCTTTAGGAAGTGATCAATTGTCCGAGGCTTACATGACGCTCCGTCGCCTGGTTGATTTGTCTGCTTTTGGGCAAGATTCCCTCGGCATGGCCCTTCACAAACAAGGTATTGAAGAACAAATCTCAGCTTTGGAAGGGGTTAGCCGACAGATCAAGCGTCAGCAAGGCCTATGCTATGATGTTTTAAAAAGTCTTAATGATCAATTAGCTGATTGGGAAGAGCGTTTAGTTGAAGGCCTTGTTTCTGAGCGAGAAGTAGATACCTATCGCATTCAAGTAAAGGAAAAGCGAGAGACTTGTGCTCGATTTTCTAGAAGTTTAGAGGACAATAAAGCCTTAATCGAGGGACTGCACAGAGAAATCACGGACTTAGAGGTTAACGACCTTACGACAAAGGCAGAAGATAAAACCGAAGAATTATTGGCTTGTGAAAACCTCCGTGTAGCCATCAATGCTTGGAAGGAACGCTATTTAATTTCTGCTAAAACATCGGGTTTGCTAACCCTAACTAATGAGGACTTAATGGGTTCAGCGCTTTCCAAAGATCAAGTCATTGGTGAAATCCTACAAGATGGTGCCTCAGCACAGGTCTATGCCTTTATCCCTGTCTCTTCTATTGATGAGGTTCGAATCGGACAGGAGGTGCAAGTGATAATTGAAGGGTTTAGTCTGCGCGAATATGGTAAGCTTGAGGGAACTGTTACCGCTATACGGCCTACGCTTGAAGAAGATAAAATGCATCAACGCGTTGAGATAAGCTTAAAAAATGGTTTAACAACTTCCAATGGAAAAGCCATAGATTACCGTCCTTCGTACCGAGCGGAGGCAATCATTGTTACCGAGAGGACACCCATATTATTGCGCCTGCTTGATGAGATAAGGGAGTCCTAAGCAAAGGTTTGGCGGAGCTCAAATACAAGGTTTTCCGACTGTAAAATTCTCCTAAGAGGTATCTTCTTATGACGTTATAAAAAAAATAATTTTAGGGGATACACCATCTTTGTATGGTCTTTAATTTCATGAAACAGTCAACGTCCTTTTCTCCATCAATCCAAAAACCGGTGCGCATTTGGTTACTACTTGGGCTAGTTATGGTCTTGGGACAAATCTTTATCGGCGGTGTAACACGCCTTACGGATAGTGGATTAAGTATTACAGAGTGGGAGGTGGTTTCAGGGGTCTTGCCCCCGCTTAATGCCACTCAGTGGGATGATGCGTTCAAAGCGTACAAGGTGGCTGCAAGTCGACAGCATGAAGTGCTCCATGCAACGATGAGCCTCCAAGAATTTAAATGGATTTATTTCTGGGAATACTTTCACCGACTTTGGGCAAGATGTATGGGCTTGGTATTTATCATTCCTTTTTTATGGTTTTTGATAAAAAAGTGGATTCCCAGATGGCTTACTCGGCGATTGGGATGGGTTATTCTCTTGGCTGCAGCTCAAGCCACCATGGGATGGATTATGGTAAAAAGTGGACTTAATGATGATACACGAACATGGGTAAGTGCCTATAAATTGGTCTATCATTTGTCTCTAGCGACCATTCTACTTGGCATTCTCTACAATACATATCTTCATGCTCAATACGGAAGTCAACCAAGCGACTTGGCGCGCATAAAGGAGGATAAGATATTTCATGTAAGTGGAGGGTTACTGTTGCTGCAAATTGTCTTAGGTGGCTTTATGGCGGGTATGCGTGCAGGATTGATTCATAATGTCTGGCCTGTAGCGATTGATATTCAAGGATTTCTTCATCTTTTCTCTTATGATACAGCCAACTGGACTGATTATGAGGCCAATATTGCAGTTAAAGCTTGGGTACAGGTTGCTCATCGATCAACCGCAATAATCTTGGTAGTTGTTTTCATATTCTTGGCCAAGCGTTATTACAAAAAATATACACGCTCAGTAAGAGCTCTATGTGTATTCTTGGGTATTCAATACGGCTTGGGTGTACTTACGCTGATTTATGCAATAGGATCCATCCCACTTCTTTATGGAAGTCTTCATCAGTTAGTAGCTATGGGGCTTGTAATGAGTTTACTACACCTGCATTACAGCATGCACATTTTCCACGCCTCTCAAAATAGCGATGTCCTTAGTGAATAAAAGGAGCTACTATTATAACTCATTTATAACCGGAGACTCCTTGCTTATACGAAAAGATATTCCAGCCTGATTTAAGCGATTCATGATAGCTTTTCCAATAGACTTATTAGTTACCTCCACTCCTAGTAGGGCACTGGAATAACCATTAATTGCCTTGGCATTACTATATCGAGTAAACGATACTAATCCTTCGTGCTCTTTTTCAATGATTGATAGTATGGTGGCAAAGCTTCCTGATATTTGAGGAACTTCTACGCGTATATAGAACTTTTTGCCTTCGTAAATTTTTGCCCGCTCAATGATTTCTTGAGTACGATAAATATCATTATTCCCCCCACTTACAATACAAACCACCGTCTTACCCGTCAGGTCAATATCCATCTGATATAATCCCGTTACTGCTAATATACCAGCAGGTTCCACAATAATCCCATCCTCATTATACATTTCAATTAAAGCGGAACATATGGCCCCTTCAGAGGCTGTTAACATTTGGAGGTTGAGTTGTCGGCAAATCTCAAAATTCACATCTCCGATAGTTGCTACAGATGCACCATCAACAAATCTGCTTATGAAGGGAAGAGTTACTACTTTGTTTTGTTTTATTGCTTCACTCATGCTCGCGGCCTCGGCAGGTTCAACGCCGAAAAGCTCTGCACTAGGGGCAGCTTGTGCCATCACCGAGCCTACTCCTGAAAGCAAACCACCCCCTCCAACACAAATCGAGACTACATCTGGGGTTTTTCCTAATTGCTCAAGAATTTCAAGACCCATAGTGCCTTGGCCTAAAATCACATCGCGGTCATTAAAGGGATGCACAAAAGGAATATCATCCTTTTCTGCGGCTTTAAGTGCGTGGTGATAGGCTTCGTCATAGGTTTCTCCATGAAGGCGAATTTCAACCCACTTGCCCCCGAAACTTTCAACTTTTGAAATTTTTTGTAATGGAGCTGTCTTAGGCATTATAATGATTCCATGAATATTCAGCGTTGAGCAGCATAAGGCAACACCTTGAGCATGATTACCCGCACTTGCGCAAATAACCTGTTTAACTTTTTTGTCTTTGGAAAGTGTGAGTAGCTTATTATAAGCGCCCCTTATTTTGTAAGATCGAACCTGTTGAAGGTCCTCTCTTTTTAAGTAAACATCTGCCTTAAAGTGATTGGATAGTCGTGCACTTCGTTCTAAGGGTGTTACTGAAAGCAGAGCGGCAATTTGTTGTTGGGCCTGTTTAAATTCATCAAGCGTCGGTAGCATTGTTTGGTTTTATAGATACAAGATAGATGTCGGATGCTGGTGATGCTAAAATAGTGATATGTTGTTCTTGCAGGAGTTCAAGAAGGCTAAGAAAATTATAAACAAGTTCTAAACGAGACGCTGCCTTAGATAAAATTTCTTCAATTTCTATGGCCTTTCCTTTGTTTGATAGCCATTGCCTTACCCATTGCTTTTTTTCTTTTAAGGTAAAGACCTCTTCTTTCACCTCATGCTTTGGAGCATTGCGGTATTTCTGCTGTTGCAACAGACGTATATAGGCTCGGTGTAAGGCGTTAAGTGATGGGCTTTCTAGAGGGATAGCCTCTCTTTGTAGGGCTTCTTCAAGCTGACGCCCTTCTTCTATACTCTGGCCGCGGCGCGCACACAAGGCCCTTGTATGGGCTAATTCTTTTAACCATTCACTGGCCTCCTTGTATTGCTGATAGACAATAAGTTGATGGGCTAGACTTTGTCTGGGATCTTCAACTCCTTCTTCTATTTCCTGAGTGTAGCGCGGCAAGAGGGTTTTAGACTTGATGCGAATCAAGCTAGCTGCCATAACGATAAAGTCACTCGCTAAACTAATGTCAAGTCGCTTAGCCTCTTCGATATAGGTTAAAAAATCCTCAGTAATTTTCGCAATTGGAATATCGTGTATGTCAATTTCATCCCGCTTGATAAAAAATAAAAGAAGGTCAAATGGCCCTTCAAAAATTGGAAGATCAATGGAATACTGCTCCATAATATTTTATAAGCCATGCATCGCGTGAAACTGAAGACGAATAAGGCGTAAAGTATGCTCAGAAATTTCTTCTTCGTCGAATTCTTCCTCTAAGGGCCCCAGTTGGTCCTCTTCTAAGTCCCTGTAAAAGTTCCACATTTCATCATAGAGCTCTTCGTCAACTTCCTCGGAAAAAAGATGCTCTACGTTGAGTTTTGTTCCTGCCATAATAATGGTCTCTAACTCATTAATCACATGGTCTTGATCCCCGCCCAAAAACCCTTCCAATGCATCGAGGGTCATTTTTTTATCAATCATTTCAATCAGCTTTACTTTTTGGGCTGACTTTTTTATGACCCCCTTGGTTTGCATCGAAAGGTTGGATGCGAGGTCATTGTCTTTGGTATATTGTTGCACAATAGGAAGAACGGATTGGCCAAACTTACGGCTCTTTCGATCACTTACTCCCTGCACTGCCAGAAAGTTCTCAGGATTTGTTGGTAAATAGGTTGCTGTTTCCCTTAACGCGGCATCAGAAAACACCAAAAAACTAGGAATATTAAGAGACTCAGCCTTGCGCTTACAAGAAGCTTTAAGCAAATCATATAGATCGCGGTGGAAGGTTGCTTCGCTGTTGCTCTGTGGGCGGTCAACGCGTTGTTGCAGGGAGACCGAAAAACTTGATGATGAGAGATTTTCTTTTGACCATTTTCCGGGAAGAACATTCAGCGGATTATTAGGATCTCGACGTAAAACACCCACATTAAGCGACATTTCAATGAGTTCTCGAATGCTATTGGGGCGAAGTGTTTTTCCAAGCCCAAAAATAGAGGATTGTTCAAACTTTGCCGTGGTTATTGCCGGGGTTGTGCGTCCCAATAACAGCGTTTGTATCATTTTCTTTGTAGCCCCGTTGGGTGTATTCTCACTCATCCATGCGAGGAGTTCCTTTGCCATTCCTTGCAAGTCCTTTGTTTCATGCTTTTTGGCACAGTTATCACAAGTATTGTTTTCCAAACAGGAGCTGTGCTCAATTTTTTCTCCAAAATATCTTAAGACAAAGGCCCTTCTACAGGTCCCCGATAGCACAAAATCATGCATGCTTTCCAAAAGTTGACTTGCTCGTTGACGCTCACCCTCGTTGAGGTCTTTAAATCGGCGCGCATAGGATTTCACATCCTTTTCGCTGTAAAAACCTGTGCATCGAGAAGACTTGCCATCTCGCCCAGCGCGCCCGGTTTCTTGGTAGTAGTTCTCGATACTTTTTGGAAGGTCATGATGGATAACAAATCGCACATCGGATTTATCTATGCCCATTCCAAAGGCAATTGTTGCTACAACAACATGAACCTTACCTGAGGTAAAATCATTTTGTATTTCTACACGGGATTTATTGGGCAGCCCACCGTGGTAGGCCATGGCTTTGATACCATTGTTTTGCAGCATTTCCGCAACTTCCTCAGTGGTTTTCCTATACATACAGTAGATAATTCCCGTTTCTTGAGGGTGCTGTAGCACTTCTTTTGCGATAGCTTGATGCAGTGCTGCTTGGGGGAGCTTCGGTTGAATAGAGTACGAGAGATTTGGCCGATTGAAGGAGGCCTTAAAGACACGGACACCTTGAAGTTTGAGATTGTCAATGATATCTTGTTGAACGAAGGGAGTAGCCGTAGCGGTAAGACAAATAATGGTCGGTTGTTTACTTAAGCCGCTGAGATACTTTCTAATATTTCGGTATTCGGGACGAAAGTCATGACCCCATTCCGAAACACAATGGGCCTCATCAATGGCAATCAAGGGGACATTAATAGAATCAAGAAAGGCTTGATTTCCCTCAACGCTGAGCCATTCTGGCGATACATAGATGAGCTTCGTCTCACCATCGTGGACTTTGGCCTTGATCTGAGTTTGCTTACCAGTAGCGATACTTGAGTTAAGGACATGTGCATAATGCTCATGCTCGAGCTTTTTATTCACGCTATCGGCCTGGTCTTTCATAAGAGCAATCAAGGGTGACACAACGACAGTACATCCGTCAAGGGCCAAAGAAGGCAATTGATAGCAAAGGGATTTGCCGCCTCCTGTTGGCATAAGCACAAGGCAATCCTTTCTCTTAAGTACAGCAGTAATTGCTTCTTTTTGGAGCGGTCGAAACCCATCAAGGCCGAAACGAGCTAATAACTTGGTTAACTCAAGAGAGGAATCAGTGTTTACCTTTGCCTCAAGAGGGGTAATATCCATTTCATTTTGCATAGACATGCTCAATACTTTATTAATTTAACAAATATCTAGGCTAAAAGATGCTTTAGTCCCTAATCAGTAGTAACAAAGCGAGATCTTTAATAAATCTAGAAATAGAAAGACATATGGCAAATCAACCTTACATTGTAATTATGGCTGGCGGCCTAGGTAGTCGGTTTTGGCCCATGAGTCGTCAAAAACGACCAAAACAATTTTTAGACGTTTTGGATTGTGGGCAGTCCATGCTAGCCACTACAATAGAACGATTTTTATCTATTACTGTTCCAAAAAACATTCTTATTGTAACGCATGCTGACTACCTCCAACAGGTTAAAGAGGTCTGTCCTATGATTGGTGATGGAAATATATTATTGGAGCCCGTTCGACGTAACACTGCACCCTGTGTGGCTTTCGCTTCCGCAGTTATCTACGCCAAAGACCCAAAGGCTCGTATTGTTGTCGCCCCATCAGACCACTGGGTTGCGGATAGCAAGGCTTTTGAAACAGCCATTCAAAGCGGCATCGATCATTTAGAACACGCTAATGATCTGATTACTTTAGGTATCCAGCCTCAAAATCCAAATACAGGTTATGGGTATATCCAATACGATAGTGCTGATAAAGAAGTCCACTTAAACCGAAGTGTGTTTGATGTTAGGGCGTTTACCGAAAAGCCTGATAAAGAAACAGCAAAACGCTTTTTGTCTACAGGCGAATTTTTATGGAATTCTGGGCTCTTTTTATGGAGGGCTAAGGATATCAAGGCTGCATTAGCCTCTCACTTGTCTGAAGTTCATGATGCTTTCTTCAAGGAAATCAAGTCTTGGCTGAACGTAAACACCTATGCGATCAACTACGGCGTGCTTCGTCGAATCTATGCTCAATGTGCAAACATTTCCATTGATTATGGTATTATGGAAAAAGCAGGTAATGTTCGCGTGATTCCAAGTGCTTTTGGTTGGAGTGATGTGGGAACTTGGAAATCATTATATGCTTTGTCGGAACAAGATTATATGGGTAATGTCGCGCTGGGTGATTTGGTGAAAATGTATGATAGCCGTGACAACCTAGTTGTGCAAACAAAGAAGGGTAAAGTTGTCATCCTTAATGGACTAAAAAAGTTACTTATCGTAGATACCGAAGATGCTTTGGTCGTATCAAAAATTGATCGCGAGCAGGAATTCAGACAAATTGTCAATGATTTAAAGGGAGAGGGCCTTTCAAAGTTTCTTTAGCGAGCAAAATGCTTGTCAATTAGCGTAAAAAGTTCTTGTGCCGCCCGATCCAAGTTATCATTCACAATGACATAATCAAAAGAAGTTTCTTGGCTTATCTCATATTCATACCGGGCAAGTCGGTCTCGCAGGGATTCAGCACTTTCTGTTTTTCGGTCGATAAGCCGTTGTTCTAGCAACGCCTTAGAAGGTGGTTTGATAAAAATACTAAGCGGTTTAGGGTCAATTTTCTGTTGTAGAGAAAGCCCTCCATTGACATCAATATCAAATAAGGGTATTGCCCCACTCCGCTGTATTCGACTTACTTCGCTCCGTAATGTTCCATAGAAGAGACCAGAGTAGACTTCCTCCCATTCTAAAAATGAATTGTCTGCTTGAGCCGCCTTAAAGGCTTCGCTACAAAGGAAATGATAGTGCTGTCCATCAACTTCTCCTTGGCGTGGTGGGCGAGTAGTAGCACTGATTGAAAACTGGAACAGTGTTGGATATTTTGCCATTAGTGCTTTGATGAGCGTGGATTTTCCTGCACCCGATGGTGCAGTAATGATTAAGCATTGATTAGATCCTGAACTCATAATACGTTGGCAAGCTGCTCTTTTATTTTTTCAAGGTTTTCCTTCATATTTACCACTATGTGTTGAATGGGTGCAAAGGATGCCTTAGAGCCGAGAGTATTAATTTCTCGACCGATTTCTTGCGTTATAAACTGCAGTTTTTTTCCCGTGATTTTTCCTCCATCCATTGTTGTGCGAAAATAGGCGCAATGTGCTGAAAGCCTTACGAGTTCCTCGGTGACATCCCATTTATCCAAGTAATATAAGACCTCTTGTTCAAAACGATTGGCGTCCAAATCTTTGATCTCTTGTGTATGATGCTCTAAACCTTCCCGAAGTAATTGGTTGCGTTCAGATAGTTGTTGTTCAACCTCAGGAATAGCCCCCTCAATACAACCTAATTCTTGATCTAAAAAGGTATGGATTTGCTCTCCTTCTGCTCGTCTAAACTCCATGGTTTGAGCAATAGCCTCTCCCAAGCTTTTTTGTAATAAAATAATGTCTTCATCTTGCCAAAGCGTGACTTCTTCGGAAGTGTTCCATAAGTCTTCTTTTAACAGGAGTTGCCAAACCATATCCGTGGACAAATCCTCTTTCTTTCTCAGGTGTTTTTTGAGCAAAGCCATCATTGTTTCAAGCCTTTTATCAACGGCTTCTTCGACTGAGGTATTTTCTTTTTTACTTCCTACGGGCTCAAGAGAAAGACTAACGTCAACCTTGCCACGAACTAAGCCCTCTTGGATGATTTTACGCAGGGTGAGTTCAAAAGGTCTAAGCGGACTGTCGAGCTTTATATTGATATCTATATTACGGCTGTTTAACGCCCTAATCTCCCAACTGACTTTGTATCCCGTGAGGTCTATATCGGCTTTTCCAAAGCCTGTCATGGAATGTAACTGATGATTTTTTTTAGAAGTCATAACCTAAGGATAGTTGAAAGCGAAGGGGTAAGTGTTCTCCAGAATCCCATCCTCTTGCAAAATCCGCTCGCATAAAATAACCGAAGGCATTGGCGCGCAAGCCAATGCCATATCCGACAACGACAGGAAACTTATTAATATCTAGGCGAACTTCACTAACAGCATTGGATAGGGTTTGCTGGTAGAGTGGGTTGTCCTTTCCAAAAGGACTTGGACCCTCCCACGCACTTCCTAAATCGCAGAATGTAAGAACTTGGAGGTTTCTTAGAAGTGGAGAATTGGGAATTTTTCGAGAAAATGAGGAAAAGATCGGTATACGAAATTCGGAGTTTAACACTATGAAGCTATTTCCGTTGCGTATGTTTTGCTGGAATCCGCGCATAGAGGACGCTAAGGCTTGATACACGTAGCCATTGTCCACATTGATAGGTGTTTGCTGATTAAATTGAGGAAACAAAATACCTTGACTTCCTCCGAGATAGTAGATAAGTTTTTGGCTTCCAACGCTTGAGCTATAGGCTAAGCGATTGGCCCAGGTAATGGTCCTCCATATAGGCTGATAGTGCCGTGCATCAAACCCCCAGACGAATAGTATATCATTATTAAACTGTGGAAATTTGACCTCTCGACCACCAAAGATGGTATCTAAGCGAACGGGTACTTCTTTGTGGGCTTCAAAGAAAGCCACTGCGCGCAATCCATGTTTAATATTAGGGATGACATCACGGCTTGCATCATAGCAATATTCCAGTTTAGAAATCACATAATTGTCCGATGTAATCGTACCGTATGCTGCAAGGACATCGAGAGACTTCGGCACGAAGCGATCATTTCGAAATCCAATGCGGAGTCGGATGGAATTTCGAACGTCCAAGGCATACTTCATAGCATATTCCACGTAATTGCTGCGTGTATTTAATACGCCAGCTTCATCACCGAAGGGAGAGGTAAATACAACTTCCTCTTGGAGGCTTTTACGATAATAGGTATACTGATGATCCATTCGTTTTTTTAAGGCCTCGTAGGTTGCAAACATCTCATTTTGTCGAGTTTGAAAGTCGGTTGGAAGCCTAACTCCTCCATAAATCTTATGGTTTTCCATCAAGTCGGTTATACCGATGGTAAGCAATCCGTTGATTCCGGGAACATCAAATACCGGAGATCCCGGATTGAAGGGTTGGTAGGTGTTGTATAACAGCGAGTTGTCTAGTGAGGCGCTCACCGATTCGGTCATAAATGTTGAACTGTAGTTTCTCTTTCGATGGACTTCAAAGGGACTTTCTTCGCCCACGCCCTGGTTGGGAAAGCCATTGCTGAGCTGCAAATAATAATTTGCGCTATCCATTTCCATAAAATCAAATCGGCTCTGGTAGAGAATAGGGGGAATATTATCTTCTTGCAATACATCATCTTGCTCCTCCGCAACAACTTGAGATGGGAGGCGTTTAAAATATTCAATGATGCCTGGTGTCCGGTAGTTTTGTCCACCAGGGTTAATGGGTGGTATAGGTTGTTGAATTGAAAAAGGAATAAGTTTTTGATGGCCCTCTGAGTAGATGATACCACTTCCTTTTAATTCTTTATTACCAGTCACGGGGTTTAAGGCAGGCTGTACGTCGAGTGCTTGCAAGAAATCCTGATACTGGCTTACAGGGCGACTTACTCCATAGGGCTTTGTTGTACTTAAGCTGTTTGAATCGATAATGACATAAGCGTCAGGATCTAGGAGTACATCTACTTCGAGATGGGCGTAGTTCACTACTGAGTCCTTGTTCTCAATGTCATCAATCGGATGATAAATGTATTCAACATGACGTTGGACTTCTTTTTCTTTAATAATCACCTCATGGAATTGTCGGATTCCTTGTACATCACTACTGACCAAAAAGCTTGAGTCTGAAAGAAAGGCTATGGGAAATTCATCGAGGTCATGGGTATGTGTGAGCTGAATGAGTTGCCAAGCTTCCGGATGATTTGGCCGGATCATAAATACGTCTAACTTGTTTTGCGGAAGGAGGCTGTCTAGGCGCCCATTGAGCAGGGTATCGTTAGGTCGATTTGAGGCGAACAGTATGGCTTCTTGCCCCTTGTATGTTCCTGAAATAGGGGTGATGTCGTCGTAGAAATCATTTGTGATCAATTTTCGTCGCTTTTGGCGCGTGTTGTAGGAAAGAATATTGCTTTGCCCATTTTGCATAACCGACAAGAGCACTTCGTTGTCACCTACGTAGCGAAAGTCATAGATGTTTTGCACTCCTTTGAACTCCATTTTTTTCCATCGACCACGCTCAATATCATAGGATTGCCAAAAGATTTTATCCCGCTTACGGTGAATAAGATCCAGTGTGTTATCCGGTGCGAAGGCGATAAGGGGCATGTGCCTGTCGGGCAGCAAATTGTCTGTGCGAAAGCCTTTTGAAAACACACGTCTTCTACTTCCGTCCTCAACGCAATAGAGATATACTCTTCGTCGACCTTCGAGATCATTGACAACCGCAACCATGTTTCCATCAGGGCTAATTATGGGTTGGTGGTTGAACCCATTTCGGGGTAGGATGAATTCCACTTCATTTTCACTTGGAATGGATTGGTCAAAATATTTCAATTCTTCTTGGTACTGGGCTTTACAGCGAGTGTACCAGTCTTTAAATCCTGTATTTAAGTCCACTCCGCGAACTAATTGGATGCCTTGTTCAAAGCTGTGGCTCACTCGTGTCAGATAAATGAGATTGGATAGCGATTCCTTGCCCAAATCGCGCTCAACATCCCATAAAAAGGCTCGGGTTACAAAACCCAAGGTTGGGTTATCAAGCTTAGTCATATCGGAAAATGCTCCAGTTAAAATGCCGTCGCGTAGTCTTCCTTCATCAGCCATTGACCAACCTCGAGCGATATATTCAGTAAGCCCTTCGATATACCATTTGGGAAGCTCTGCTTTGACTGCATTTTGAATAAATTCTTGAAAGTCGCTTCCAAAAAGCATCCTTTCCAAGAGAAGTTGAGTGATTCCACGTCGTATATCGGTGTCCAACTCATCGATGGATCCATTATAATCGACAAAGATGGTGTAGTCCATTACTCTGGATTCTCCTGTAAAGGTGGTTTCCTGCTTGATGCCAATGTTGGTTTGTGCTAGGTCGGAAGGCGTTGGGAAAACCATAAGGTTTATCTTTTGCGGTAGTCGATAGTCAAGGTAGTCGACGACTTCTTCAAAGCGGTCTTCTACTGTTTGAACGACATAGTTTCCAATCTCCTGCCCCCCATTGGGGAAGTAAACCTCAAAATTATCGGTTGGATAGATTTGCCAGCGAAATTCTCTGTACTGCACCCTGTTTTGACCAAATTCTACAGGGGTAGACTGTCCAAAAAGGACGATAGGCATGAGAATAAGGAAGATAAGCCCAATACTCACCGTTTGAACCTGACCCTTTCCGCGCATTGCGTTGCGGACCAGGTAGGTCAATCGTTGAGATAATGGAGCAAATTTTCTCATATTGTGCCAAAATAGGACTTTTGCATGATGCGATTGCTGAAATTTACATTTAACGCCTTTCAAGAGAACACATATATTCTCTATGACGATAAAAATCAAGGAACTATCCAAGGAGTTATCATTGATCCTGGGATGTCTAATCTAGAAGAATGGGAAGAGGTAATGGAGGCCTTAAAGGCTCATTCTATTGATTTACAGTCTATTGTACTTACCCATGGCCACATCGACCATATTTTAGGCATTCACCAGTTGTTGGAGTGGAAGCCATCCATGCCAATCTATGGTCATAGGATAACCCAGGAAGTATTAAATGCCCAGCCTGATTATGCGGCACTCTTTGGTATTCATCTGCCGTTAGCTCCCGAGATAACGCATTTTCTTGGGCTGGGAGAAAAAGTAAGAGTAGGCGAAGAAACCTTAGACATTCTGTACACTCCGGGGCACTGTCCAGGAGAATTAAGCTTTTATCATGCGTCAAGTAAAACACTGATTGCAGGCGACGTCTTGTTTTATGAGAGCATTGGTCGGACTGACCTTCCAGGTGGTAATTTGCCGACATTGTTAGACGCTATTCGTGAGCAGTTTTGGCCTTTGCCCGATGATACGACCGTGTACTGTGGCCATGGTCCCGAGACAACGCTTGGATACGAGAAGGTGCACAACCCTTTCTTATAAAACGTGTTGTTGGAGATACTTATACAATGCGCCCTTTGTCCATGGTAAATACTTGATCAGCAAGCGCAAGGGTGGAGGGTTTATGGCTTGCAATGATAAGGGTTGATTTTCCCTTGCGTTCTCGCAGTAACTGATGAACATGATGCGTATTGGCATCGTCTAAAGCGGCAGTAGGTTCGTCCAAGAGCAAAAATGGACTCTCCTTGTAGAGTGCGCGGGCAAGCAGAAGCCTCTGCCGTTGTCCTTCGCTTAAGGATTTACCGTGGGCAGCAAGGCGTGAATTGAGTCCTAGGGGTAGGCTTTGAAGCCAGGGGCCAAGGTTGAGCGATTGGAGCAGCGAGTTAATGCGCTCCTTATCCACGTGGCTATCACCAAGGGCAATGTTGTAGGCGATACTGTCAGCAAAAATGAAATCATCTTGCATCATACTTGATACGGCATTGCGCCAATGCCCTATGGCCACTTGGTCCAATTCTGTATGGTCCACTTTGATGCTTCCTTGATGTTTGAGGTATTGTTTTGCTAGAATTTTGAGCAGGGTTGATTTTCCGCATCCACTCGGGCCAGAGAAGGCAACGCATTGACCAAATACAATATCTATAGATATTGAAGAAAGGGTCTGCTCATCTTGAGAGGCGTTTTTGTTGTAGGCAAAGCCCACATTGGATAGATGTAATGAAGGATTGGCACTAGGAAGTCTAAGTTTTCCTTGCTCTTCACTCTCCTCTTCGCGCCTTACATCATAAATTTCTTGGGCGCGTTCAAAGGAAAGTCTTGCATCTTGTTGTACACGGATAAAGGCGATAAACTCTTGAATTGGGGAAGCCATTTGGCCTAGAATAAATTGCACGGCAAACAAACTACCGAGGGTCAGTTGTCCATTAATGACCATGGTAATCGCCAAGTAAGTAATTAAGAGGTCCTTTCCGTAGTTAATAATATTGCCCCCGAGCATCTGCCACTGATTAAGCCGAAGGACGTGTTCGTTGACTTGAAACTTCCGCAATTGAATATCATTCCATTGGCTTCGATGTTGGCTTTCTGCTCGATATTGTTTTAAATCACGAATGCCTAAAATCATTTGGATAACATGTTCTTGATTTTCGGCGTGAATAGCAAAAGCTCGACGATCAAGTGAAGCCCGTCGATTCATAAAGACCATAATCCATCCTATGTATAAGAGGCTTCCAAGAAGAAAGATTAAAAGAAGTTTGCTTGAAAACAGCGTTAATACAAGCCCAAAAATGACGAGGTTAACCCCTGCAAAAATCATGGTCATTACATTGTTGGTTAGCCAGGACTCAATGCGCTTAAAATCATGAAGTCGCTGGATTAAGTCTCCCAACTGCCTTGTATCAAAAAAGGCAATGGGAAGGCGAGCTAATTGAACAATGTAATCTGACACCATGGTAAAATCAAAGCGACTTCGTAAATGGAGTAAAATCCAAGACCTAAAAAAGTCTACTAAGCTTTGGCTCACAAACAATACAACTTGTGCAGCGAGTAAAACGTGCACAAAATCCAAATCTTGATAGCTAACCCCTTGGTCGATAAGCGCCTGAGCAACAAAGGGTAGTACCAATTGAATTCCACTAGCTAGCACAAGGCTTAAAAGCAGTTGACTGATAGCTCTTGGATATTTGGCAAAGGCCTTAAACGCCATGGAAAATAAGCTAGGTGAAGAGGCACCTTCTTCTTTCCTAAAGTTTTTACCTGGACTTAGCATAAGAATGTGTCCCACTCCTTCTCCCTGAATAAAGCGTGACGCAAAGGATTTTAGTGATACAGTCTCAAGTCCAGTTGCTGGATCAGCAATACGCAATTTATTTTTTGTCACCCTATAGACCACTACAAAATGATTGCCATCCACATGGGCGATAAAGGGCCCTGTTAGATGCCTAAGGTGGTCAATAGAGGTAGCATAGGCTGCGGCTTGAAGGTCGAAGGACTCTGCTGTTTGTTGGATGTCATACAGGGACACACCATCTCGGTCAGGTTGCAGCGTATCGTGTATGGCTTGGCTTGAAAGGGTTTTTCCGTAATAAGAAAGCACCATTCTAAGGCAAGCTGGGCCACAGTCCATAGCATCATGTTGAGGAAAAAAGACGGTGTGCATTCTGTGAATTTAGCGGATTCTATCAGAACAGGACATATTATAAAAAAAACTAATATGACAATTAAAAGGTAAGTTCAAGTGAAACCACACTAAGGGTATTGCGTAATAGAGGGTGAAAGAAATGTGAAAAATGAAAAAGTGTGAATCTACTGGGATTCGTCCCGGAACAACAGTAAGACACAATGCCTGGAGCATTGAAGTAATTGATAGCGCGTGGTCTCCTCAGGAGAAGTGGCAGGATTGGCGCGAAGGTTTAAGCGAATAATTAGACGATTCCCTAACCCAATAGTAATTAAAACAGTTAACAGGGTGTAGCAGCAAAAGCCCTCTCCTTATCCTTTTGTTGCGAAATACTATGCCCACTAAATCAAGAATTATGACAACGCAAAATTCCATCTTAATCCGACTTGAAGACGTATTGAATAGACGTCGATCTGAAAAATCTAAGGGAAGAACCTTACCCAAACAATACATTCTCGCTCAACCCGTTGTATCTTCGCACTTCGCTTAGTGCGAATTGTTCTCTACAAATTGGGGCTGAACTGGATTTGACAGGGAGGTATGTAGGCATACTGGCGCGTCGAGCTAATGACGATTACGCTCGAGAATCTCATTCGTTAATCTTTTTTATTTGGCGAGTATAACTACGCCATGGCTGCCTAAGACAAGGTCTTAGCATAGTCATTGCTTTTTACTTGTGATATCTGATAGCGGGATAAAAAGTATCATCATTTCATCAGGTCGTCTGCGTTAAGACGGCTTTCCTTAACGTTTGACGTATTGATTAAGCTACGGTGTTATTTGGTGGGTTTCTTAACCTGATAACACCCGACAATAAATAAGAAACTACACGCGTAGAAGGTTTGTCAGCATCTCAGCTGGACGGGGGTTCGACTCCCCCCAGCTCCACCAATTATATGGAATACAATCTGAGAAATTCCTTTGATTTTCTACATTGGGTTAATCCATTAAGATGATTATCAATATTTATTATCCTAATTTGTTTGGAAAAGTTAAATTTCTTGTCTTATGAAAACAACACTATTTACAATGGTTGCTGCGATTATGGCAACTTTAGTTTTTGCCCAAGATCAAATGGCGCTTACCGAGTCTGGTAAAAAAGTTATACTCAAATCGGATGGTACGTGGGAATATTTAGCGGAAAAGAAGGGGCAGTGTACCAATTTTGATGTGGAGCTCTACAATTTAGCCCAAAATAGAGTAGTTAAGGGACAGAGCCTGGCGTATTATTATAATACAGCTTGGTCAAATGTCAGGAGTTCAGGCGAAGATAGTTATGATGCCATTGCTCATTTTGAACAAGCAATTGTGTTAAATCCAGCAAACGGCGGACTCTATTCAGATTTGGGAAATTGTTACCGGGGTGGTTTTAAATGCTATGAGAAGGCAAAGTATTATTACACAAAGGCAATTGACAATGGATTTTCAAAAGGATTTGTGTATTACAACAGAGCCATTTGTAATTATGAAATGAATCGTTTAGATGAAATGAGGTCTGATTTTGAAATGTCCCAACGACTTGGCTGGAATAACGATTATTATGAACTTTCAGCTAAATAAATCATGTCCCTGTGTTGTAGGTGTTCTGGCATTCACAATGTAGTTCCCAAAGGGTCCTCACCCAGCTCCACTTTTAATCGCAAGTAATGTAGGTTGTATCTATGTCTTTGCAACGCTCTTCATAGTCTTCATAGTCTTTAAATCCATGTGTTATGGCAATACCATTTTTTTTAGTGATTGCAGAATTTGTTCCTTGATCAATTTCCCTTCCCACACCTACACAGTCGCAGGGGTCGGCTGGCATAGCTTGGTTTATAATATAATATATAACCATTAATCCGACTATAATAGATGGGAAAACGACGCTGAAAAGAAAGAAGGTTATCGCAGATTTTTCTTCTTCAAATTGCCGTTGTATTTCCTTTGGGTCATCTGGCACGGGAGTTTCCTGAACAACGATTTCTTTTCCATGGGCTAAGTCCTTGGCAAAGGCCTGACAGCTTTGATAACGTGCCTCGCGGTCTTTAGCACATGCCTTCCGCACAACGGATTCAAGCGTACTTTTCACGGTAAATTCTGGTAGGTCTTCATCGACAATTTGTTTCATAATCTGAAACTGCGATTGCTTCTGGCTATCGTAGGGAGGACGGCCATTGATCGCTTGAAAAAGCGTTACGCCCAAGGAATAAATATCGCTTCGAAAGTCAAGGGATTTTTCGGAATTGACTTGTTCTGGACTCATATAAACCGGCGTCCCAAGTTGAAGGCCTGTTTGGGTAAACTCATGCCCTAGGCCGTAGAGTTTGGCAATACCAAAGTCAAGAATTTTTATGATTCCATTATCCTGCACGAAGATGTTGGATGGCTTGATGTCCCGATGAGCAATGCCTTGTTCATGGGCAAAGAAAAGCGCCTCGAGGCATTGTCCAAAAAGGTCTTGAATCACTGTGTGGCTTAGGGCTCCTTCTTGCTTAATTTTTTGGCCGAGATCCATGCCTTGAAGTCTTTCCATCACTATAGCATAGCGTTCCGGCCCCTTGCGTCGAACAACTTGTTGGAGGCTTTCTCCTTCTTTAAGATCCATTTCAAGGGAGTGCGAGCGGTCTTCCACAAAGTCGATCACCTTCACAATGTGCGGATGCTCAAGCTTGGCCATCATTTGGGCTTCTTGTTTGAAGCGCCGAATGAGATTTGGATGGGCGGATAGTTTGCTGTCAAGGACTTTTACGGCAGCTATGGTGCCGAGCGTTTTATGTTTTGCCTCATAAACGGAGGCCATACCGCCTTCTCCCAAAAAGCGCGTGAGGGTGTAATTTCCTATGCTTTCTCCAATCATTATTCTTATTCGTCGATCTACATTCTTTTTTGTGCCTATTCTGCTTCTTCAAGTCCTTCATCCCCAGTTGGTTCTGCCACATCGGAATCGCCAACACGCCTTGAGAGCTCTTGCTTTAATGCCCGACATGGGGTAAAGGATTCTTCGCTTGCTCCTTGCAGAATTTGATCACATTGTTGGATTTCTTTGGCGTAGATTCGTTCGAGATCTTGAACTACATCGTCTTGTCGAAGGTTCTCATCTAAGATATCATCGAGGAGATCATTAAGGAAGGCCACACAACCGCACGGAGAGAATTGCAGATTGGGCCTAGGTTCTGAAGTACTTGTGCCTTCTTCTTCTTGTTCTAATGGGGCCTCGGCTTCGCCTTCCACTTGATCTACCTGGCGCTCTATTGCCTGGTCTTGACGTCTAGTTTCGTTCTGATTGGGCTCGTCGTCTACAGCATGCGTTTTGTGGCAGTCTCCTTGTGGGCAATCGGACTTATGCGGAGAATGACTCGCCGAATCATTATTAATGGAGTGTTTGTGACGCAACGCTTCTTCGGGCTCCTTGGAAGGCTGTCCACACGAAGCGGAGAGCACTAAGATGGCGCTTAAAAACATCGATTGGGCCAAATGAAGAGCAAAATTCTTTTTCATGGCATTTATTGGCAGGCATAGCTAGATCGATAATATCGCTGATTGCGTTTTCGACCACTCACTGTAACCGGGTAGTTTATTTCAAAGCCATCAGTCAATATGGTAACCTCAAAGACTTTTTTGTTCCGCCCTGTAGACAAGGTGATAAACTCTTTTCCATTTTTGATCTCGCTTTCCATAGTATATTCTTTGACGCTTCGTCCCCTGCGCTTTCTCGAATACTTCCATATTATATTGCCTTTATAGTTTTGTCGGGACATGGTCTCACACTCATATAAGGGGTCTTCTGTTGAGGTAAATTGTATTCGTCCTTCTTTATTATACCACAATTCGGGATCGGTGCATTCGACATCCACTTCATAAGCTTCCCGATTGCCGTTCCAAGTGATGTCAACGCAGTATTCACTAGAACTTCCCATACCATCTGATATCCGCCCCGTGCCACTTATGATATCATTTTCTATGTTGTAATCCCATGAATCGCCTCGAATGGCGAGCTCACCATCGATCCAAATTGTTCCCATATCCATCGATCCATAGTAGTAACTGCCAATAAACATTAGGTTGGCTCGCTCGAAGTAAGCCTCGTCACCATGTTTGGCATCGTATTCCCACGGACCATTATAGAAATCACCATTGGCCCATGTATACATGCCTTGTCCGTGTTTTGCGCCATTTTCCCAAGATCCTTCATATTGATCTTCATTGGGATAGAGATAGCTTCCCTCGCCATTCTCACAATCTCCTTCTATGCAATTTGCAGAGCCCGATGTTCGAATCAAAAAGAATGCGCCAAAGGCTAAGATTAATCCTCCTATAACCAGAGCGCCGAGCTTGAGTTTTTGGATTTGTTTAGTGGGTTGGGGCAGTATTTCCTGAACTTTTTTGGCGGCACCTTCAAGGACAGGTGATTTCGGTTTATCTTGCCTTTTTCTTAGCTTTTTGTCCGCGCTAAGGTCGATACCCTGTATTGCTTTTTGCCATTCATTGCAGCCTTGATAGCGCTGTTCTCGATCCTTTTGACAAGCCTTGAGAATAAGGGGTTCAAAGGGGCTTTTCTTTTTGAATTTCGGAAGGTCTTCGTGAACAATTTTGTTGAGGATATCAAACTGTGAAGTGGTGGACGAGTCATAGGGCGGGGTCCCATTAACAGCATAAAACATGGTGACTCCAAGCGAGTAGATATCGCTCCTAAAATCAATGGATTTATCTCCTTTGACCTGTTCGGGACTCATGTAAACCGGGGTTCCGATTTGCGTTCCTGTTTGCGTGGCATCCTGTCCTGTGCCATAGATTTTGGCTACTCCAAAATCAAGAATCTTAATGAGCCCATCGGGTAAAACATAAATATTGGAAGGTTTAATATCACGATGAACGATTCCCTGGTTGTGGGCATACTGAAGGGCAGCTAGACATTGGCTAAAAACCGAGGTGATCTCCTTTTGATTTAAGGATTGCTTGCGCGTTATGTAGGCCTTAAGGTCTTCTCCCTCGAGCAATTCCATAACGATACCCAACTTGTGATCTTCTTCAATGAGATCTACGACTCGTGTTACATTGGGGTGATTAAGTGATGCCATCATTTGGGCTTCGTTTTTAAAGCGTTGAACAACGGATGATTGACTAGTAAGGGCAGGGTTCAATAACTTAATGGCTACATGGTGCTTCATCGTTGTGTGCTGCGCCTTGTAGACAGTGGCCATGCCGCCTTCGCCTATTATTTCTAGCAAGCGATATTTATCAAGTGTGGTATTTACCATGGCATCAAAGAAAATTATAACCATAAAGTAGAGAAAAATCACGGATAGAAAAAAATGAAAGGACACTTGATATGTTAAAATTCGATTTTATTCTTATCAAACTGAATTATTACCCTAGCCAAATATTATATTTATTAGTCCTAGAAATTATTGATTATGCATCCAAAAGGTTTTACTAAATGTGAGAAAGGGCACTTCTACAAAGAAGCATTATCGAATTGTCCATTTTGTCCATCTGGATCAGGTGCGTCGGGTGAAGATCGAACAAAGGTTCGCAAACCGGATTTTTCGTCTAATGGAGATACCATACAATCTTCAGGTGGTGGCGATAAAGATAAAACGCGCATTATGGGCCCAGGAGGAGGAAGTAGTACGAAGGGTACGGAGGTGTATACGGGCAATGCTGCTAGGGCTTCGAGTAAAAGCAGCCCACCAAATTCGGGTGGCACCTTTATTGGGGGCATAACCGATGCCGTTGAAGGTGATGGAAAGAAAAAGGAGGCCGCACCACGCGCTTCAAGAAAGTTAGTGGGCTGGCTTGTCTCATTTACCTCTCATCCCATGGGAATCGACTATCGACTCTATGAGGGAAACAATACAATAGGTCGCGATACGACCAATTCCATATCGATAAACTACGATAAGCTTATATCCTCCAAACATGCTACGCTGTTATTTAAAAAAGGAAAGTACTATCTCAAAGACGAAATGGCGGCCAATGGATCATTTATCAATGGTGAGGAATTAGAGATCGGTAAGCCGTACACGCTAGAAGATGGTGACAAGTTAAGACTTGGAGGAACAGAGTTTACCTTTAAAAGCGCCTTGTAGTACCCTCCAATAATTTTATTCGATGAGACAGACACTGTTCACTTTCTGGAGCTTTCTTTTCCTAGGAGGAATGACTGCTCTAACCCTTCATGCCCAATATCAGGGTAACTTTTTTGAGCTAAGAGGTTCTATAGATGACACCTCGTCCTATCCAGAGATTTCAGGTACGCTTTGGGTTAAAAACCCAAACGGTATTGATACCAGTCAGGTAGAGATTAAAGAGGGCGATCGAGTAGTCAATCACCGCTTTACTTCTGGTCCCGAACGCGCTGCGGGAAGTGAAGATGGCGCATGTGTCTTTATCTTGATGGAAGATCATAAGAAGCATGAAGGAACGACAACCTTTTTTAAGGAGGTGCTTAATAATGTAGTTGATCGGGGCTATACACAAGGTCATGAAGTGGGCTTTGCCACATTTAGTTTAATCGGCCCTGCGACCAATGATCCTAGTTCTAGAACCCATGTTTTCCCTGAAAATGTTGTCTTTTCAGAAAGTACTAGTCCTATAAAGTCTGCTTTGGGAATGCTCCCGAACCCCCAAGCAGGTGCACCTGCCATGTCATATTATAATCATCCCCAGACCTATGCATCCATTAACCAGGCTCTTGATATTCTGCATAAACACTCAACTGACCGACCCAAGGTGCTCATTGTGTTGCACGATGGCTGGGCTCATGAAACGGGAGATTTTGAAGAAAGTGATTTGTGGATGAAGGCCGAATCCCAAAATATTAATGTGTATTCCTTAGAATATTATAGTGGAGGGACACCCCAAGGAAACTATGATATTGAAGATTTATGCAAACGTTCCTATGGAAAGTTTGATCGATTCCATGGGGAGTCAAGGAGCAATCGTCTTGAGCGTGCGGAGGAAGTTCTCTCTACCTACCTTTCCAACGCAGCCGAACGCGGAGTAGGTCAAACCTACAGCTACACCTTTACAAGTGAATATGGCGAGGACGGAAGTGAACATGGATTTACTGTAAACGTCAATAAATCAGATAATACGAGGGTCTTGCGGGGAAGTTTTCAATCTCCTCAGCCGCCTAAGGAAAGTAATATATGGTTGATTGTAGGCGGTGGATCCGCCATGCTGGTCTTATTGCTTATCATTTTGCTTGTGATTCGCAGAAAAAATAAGCAACACAAAAGACAACAAGATGCTATGCGTGCAGATCTAGAACAACAAGATGCCGAACGAGCGGCTTTGGAAGATCGTATTAAGCGCGAAGAGCTAGCACGTGAGGCAGAACAAAAAGCTGCTGCCGAAAAGGAAAGGCAAGAAAATGAAAGGATACGCCTTGAGGAAGAAGCTAAGCGCAAAGAAGCCCGAGATGCTGTGCTCATTCAAGCCATGGGTGCACGCGGAAGCTTTGCCCGACTGAGCTTTGTGGCCGGCAACGTGGCACAACATGTCGACATCAACCTTCCTGAGTTTAGCCTGGGAAGGGCACCATCAAACCATTTGGAAATTAAGGATCAAACGGTATCAAGTCGCCATGCGGTAATTCGTTATCAAGAGGAAGGCGGCATATACGTTCTCGAAGACTTAAAAAGCACTAACGGAACAAAGGTCAATGGTCGCCCAATTGCATCATGTGAGCTAAGCGATGGGTGCAGTATAGAACTTGGCGGCTTTGTACTAACCTTTCAAATGTAAATATGTGAGCTCGTTGAGTTAACCTGTATTCATGATTCCCTCAATTCTTTATTCTTAATAAATCTATACCATGTCAAAATTTATCCATTCCACATCTGAAACTGACATAGGCCTTAAGCGCCAAGCCAATGAGGATAATTATGGTACACAAAGTACAGTTAACGGAGAAGTGTTTATTGTATGTGACGGAATGGGCGGCCACGTTGGCGGGGCAACAGCCTCAAAAATCGCCGTCGATAGCATTATTCAATACCTCACTTCCGAATACTACGAAAACATCGTTATTGCCCTGGATAAAGCGGTGGAATTTGCCAATGCTCAGGTATATGGAGAAGCCCAATCCAATCCAGACCTTAAGGGCATGGGGACGACTTGCACAGTGCTCGTTATTCGGGATTACAAAATTTATATAGCCCATGTAGGTGATAGTCGAATATATATTCAGAATGATGGAAAATTAAAGCGTCTTACTAAAGACCATTCCTTTGTTCAAGGTTTGGTGGATAAAGGTATTATTAAGGATTCTGAGGCAGAAGATCATCCTAGAAAAAATGAATTGCTGCAGGCTCTCGGAGTACGGCCTGAGGTTGAGGTCACGGTGGCCCAAGAAGCCATAGTACCCAAAAAAGGAGATAAGTTTATGCTCTGTTCGGACGGCCTATGTGGTCTGGTGAATGATACAGATATGAATCAAGTCATTCAACGGTCCGCTTATCTAGAAACAGCAGCTAAGGACCTTATTGATTTAGCCAAGGCGGCGGGAGGTCATGATAACATTACAGTTCAACTTATTGAAGTGTTGGAAAGTCCCTCTTTGGAATCAACTTTTGTCGATTTATCACCTTCCGAAGCAGCACCTTCTGTAATCAATGCAAACCGCACGACAGCCATTGAAGACCGCAGGGGACAATCTTCTCAAAACAAGAAGTCCTCTCGCTCAAAGCCCGTGCTTATAGGAGTTGTTAGCCTTCTTATCACCGGATTAAGTATCGGTGGCTTTTTCTTCTTTATGAATTCTGGCGTGGACGATAAGGCTAAACAAGAAGAGGTGACCACTGGCGGCTTAGAGGGTGGCGAGGATACAACATCGAATATTAAAGGTGATAGTTATGTGGACATAGATTACAGTTACAGAGTTGTAATTGATCTGAAAAAGGATTCTACGGACAAAGGAAAGTGTAAGCTATATGATAGCAATGGAAAGCTTATTGGCCCAATTACTCCTGAGGATTTTACGTTCAGCTGGAGCAAGTTGGCACGTGTTTTAGGTAATACAATTAAAGAGGCTAAAAAGGGTAACTCACTTTGTAGCGAAGCGTGTTACAAACTAAGTGCTCATGGGAGCTATCAGCCACTTTGCGAATATTTTCGTAATAACGGAAACAAAAAATCATTAGAAGGCATTGACGAAATTTTTGTTACCGAAGCTGCATGGGCAGATGAGAACCAAAAGTCTTGTTGTATAAAGGAAAGATCTACTGTAGTTATTGAGAGAAGGACTTCGGGCGATGGCACGAGTACCAGTGGCAGTACGAAAACGACTTCTGGCAGCACTACGACAACCACTAGTGATGGGACGACAACGACTTCTAGCAGCACTACGACAAATAATGATGATGGGACGACAACGACTTCTAGCAGCACTACGACGAACAATGATGATGGGACGACAACGACTTCTAGCAGCACTACGACGAACAATGATGATGGGACGACAACGACTTCTAGCAGCACT
>PAPS01000020.1 GCA_002708985.1 Saprospirales bacterium
GCAAAATTCCAAGTGCCATAATACCGCACAGAGCCATCTGCTTCTAATGTAGTAGAGTCTACACCAGGAAGAAATACTGCATTTTTCATTGTAGGCTTCATCGTGCTCATCATCATCGTCATTCGGGCCTTGTGCTCTTCTTTGTTTCGATCAGGCTCGTTAAATCCTGTGCCTACATCTATAAAGTCATCGGCTAAATAAGCCATCGATCCATCTACATCTTGATTTTCCCATGTCTCTAATAGACCTTTTAAGTTTTCACTATTTCGCTCAAATGCTTCATTAACAGAATTATCCGCGCTTTGGCAAGACACCAATAGGATGGAAGAAACAAGTAAATAAAAGATTGGTTTCATATAAATTGTGTTTTAGTTGCACCTAAAATAATTAATTGGGATAAGAACTCAAACGCTTCCTTTGAGTTCATCCCTGCAGATTATAGAAAAAGGGGAGCTTTCACTCCCCTTATATTTAGACAGTTTATGATTTTCAGATTATTCGACAAGAATTGGAATTGCCTGCATATTCTGCCCTTCTTGAATCTGCACAATGTAGCTTCCTACCTGCCAATCTTTACAATTGAAAGTTACACTTGACGTGTTACTAACATAGGTCCACTCCTTCATAATACGCCCTTGAGCATCCATAATTGTAATGTGATCAATTGGTGTCATCCATGATATCTTTAATTCGTCTTGTACTGGGTTAGGACCTACACGAAGTGCGCTAGAAACTGCATCATCAATTGATGTCGCTAAGCCGGAAATGGTCACTGAATTATTGGATTGATCAATATCTATGGCCGTCTGTGCTGTAACTGTAATGGTGTATGTTCCATTGGCAGAATACACATGACTTGTCGAAGAATTTACCGTACCATCACCCCAATTTACATTGGTTTGAACTCCTCCGCAAGGAAAAACTTCTTCTAACGTAATGGTCACATTTCCATTTCCCTGATTGATTACAATAAAATCTGCATTTAACGCCGGTGGATCAGTTACTTCTAAGTCAATAGTAAATTGATCACTTCCTGCAGGGTTTGTAGCTGTAACCGTAATGGTGTAATTGCCATTAGAAGAATAACTATGCTGCAAGCTTGCTCCAGATACCATGGATTGAACGGCACTGCCATCTCCCCAATCGACCGTCGTACTGCCGCCTGTTGCTATCGAAGTATTCGTTAAGATTACATTCTTATCACAATACTCCACAAAGGGGTTTATCTCATCAGTTGCCGCAAGATTTGCCCCTGCAACGGGTGCAGTCAATTCTTCTATAGATAATAAATCCCAGGATCCTCGGTCGCCATTACGCTCAGTAAATCGAAGCATATATCCCGAATCAGTAGTTGAAACATTAAAGGCAAGTGAAACAGTTTGATGAGTTGTGCCTCCCCCTGTGCTTAATTGGCCCAAAGAAAGTGAAGAGCCGTTTGGCCTTACAAGATCAACATCCAATATCGACCCACTGCCAGTTATTGCTGCGCCCAGCATAGAAATTACATAATCCCCAGCATTAAATTGCATCTCCGGAGTTTCTACATAATCGCCAACATCTCCATCGGTCACCGCACCAGAATACCGGACCCCACTAAAGAGCATGTATGCACCATCAGCTGCTGGGTAATTCGCTTGTTGATCAACAAGAATGGCGTCACTGTCATTATTAACATCAAAGGACTTCCACCCCCAATCATTCCATTCCCAACTAAAAGACGATCCGCCTAAAACATATTCAAAGGAAGTAGTGTAAGGTGGTGAGAAATACTGACGAGGATTAATCATGAAGGAAAAAGCAGTATCCTCTGCAAGACTTAACCCATTGCCATTAGAAGAATCGGTAAAAATCACAATATCTAATTCTTGGTTCGACTGTAAAGCAGGAAACAAGGAGTCTAAGCCAATGGATGCTAAAGCAATTGTTGTGGTATCACCTGCGGCTAGCGCTGGGGACAATTGATAGGTATCAGAAATGGCATATCCCGTAACATCATCATCAATATTCATAGTAATCACTACCGAGTCTAAGGCATTTAACCCTTGATTTCTCAGTGTAAGCAGTGGTTGGTAGGCAGTGGTTTTAGAATAATCCAATACTGAATATCGTGTCGTGGAGTTCAAAGGTGTCCGTTGATTAACCGCATTAGAGCTAAATGCCTCAATCGCTACATCATTGGATAAAAGCTCTCGAATAATAATATTTCGTATTCCCTGAATATTACCTGAAGAAGGATTATCATTAACAAAAGCGATATAGATCGTACTTCCGATATAGGCTGACAAGTCAACTTCATTAGAGGACCATTGGCCAGGAATTGTTGTGAAGTTTTGTTCAGGTGCTCCAAAATCATTTGGCTGGGGCGTAGAGCCTGCAATAGCGTCTGCCACATACACCGTGTGACTTTCTGGCCCATTAAATTGAGAAGAGACCAATTCAAAATTAAGTCGAGAAGAATCCGTAATCGAGATGGCATCCGTTATCATCCAATCATTTGCATTGCCCGTAGCCGTCTCAAAATTGGACGTAGAATAAAAGGCTGGGCCGTAGCTAGAGAAGTTTACTTCTTCCCAAGCTGTTGATCCAGCCCAAATTCCTTGATCGGTATAAAACACATCAGCGGCAAAACCATCAACATCAATATTTTGCCAGGTGGTGGGCAGCACACCATCGGACAGTGGAACATTTACTAGAATTTGACCATACGACAGAAGGGGCAAAAGAAGCCAAAAAAGTGTAATTCGTTTCATAGAGAAAATTTCTTGCAAAATAGCACAATTACATTTCTCTTCTTCCGTGTAGCTTTAATTTAAAATGTTAAATGTTAAAAAATACGCTTTCAATTATGCTTTTTCACCCCCTACGTCTTGCGATTTTACTTTTTATATCTACTTTTTTCTGCGCTTGTAATGGCCTAGGTCAACATCCCGAAGAAAGTGGCATCCTAGAAAACATATCCAATGAGTTTTTGGCAAAAAAGCTGATCGATAAGGCATTAATTCTTGATGTCAGAACACCTGATGAAACTCAGCTTGGTATTATTGAAGGGGCAACGATAATCAATCTCTATGACGATGATTTTGAAAATAAAATTCAACTGATGGAAAAATCTAACCCTATTGTGGTCTATTGCGCTTCAGGTGGCAGAAGTAGTCAAGCTGCTGCCATTCTCACCGAACACGGCTTTATGGAAGTCTACAATTTAGAAGGTGGTCTCTACGGATGGCAAAATGCCGGATTTCCTATTACCGAAGCAAAAAATGATCTAACAAGCGTCAAAATGACTGAAGAGGAGCTCAGGGCATTAATGCAAAATGAAGAGATAGTGCTCATTGACTTCTATGCGCCTTGGTGTGCGCCTTGTAAAAAGATGGCTCCAATTATAGATAGGATTGAAGAAGAATATGCCTCAAGGGTTAGCGTTGAGCGCGTAGATGTTGCCGCTAACCCAAGCCTTGGCAAAAGTTTTAATATTTCAAGCATTCCAGTCTTTGCCATCTATCACGATGGGAAAGAAATATGGAGAAATACGGGACTAACAGAAAAATATTTGCTCGAAAG
The DNA here is from genome assembly GCA_002708985.1 of Saprospirales bacterium. GTDB lineage: Bacteria > Bacteroidota > Bacteroidia > Chitinophagales > UBA8649 > UBA8649. Next base: position 3,562 of record PAPS01000020.1, read on the forward strand.
CAAACTTGAGAATCTCTTAAAATAGTTTACACGCTATCAACCTATCGATAGACTCTCATGTTGTACCTTAACAAAAATGTAATAGATCATGGACGCATTTAAGCACTCATCCATTATTGATGCGGTAGGAAATACTCCGATTATTCGATTAAATCGTGTAGCAAAAGATACTAATTCGGAGATTTATGTCAAGCTAGAATACCTTAATCCAGGTGGATCAATTAAGGATCGTATGGGAATCTACATGGCGCAAAAAGCTTTGGAAAATGGAGATTTAAAACCTGGAGGAACCATTATTGAATGTACTTCAGGCAACACGGGAATTGGTCTTGCTCTTTACGCAAATACCCATGGATTCGATTGCATTTTTGTGATGGCCGACAAGCAATCTCAAGAAAAAATTGATGCACTAAGAGCCTTCGGGGCTAAAGTTATTGTTTGCCCTACCCATGTGGAGCCTGACGACCCAAGAAGCTATTACTCCGTGGCCGCGAGCCTCAAGTCTCTACCCAATTCATTTCATGTCAATCAATACGATAACATCTATAATGCGGAATGTCACTACATGGAAACCGGTCCAGAAATTCTACAACAAACTGAGGGTAAATTTGATGTCTTTATGGCGAGCGTAGGAACAGGCGGAACTGTTAGTGGAACAGGCAAGTATCTCAAAGAACATATCCCTGGATTACAAGTAGTCGGGGTCGACTGCAAGGGAAGTATTCTCAAAAAATATCATGAGACTGGAGATACAAGTGGAGCCCATGGCTATCTTCTTGAAGGGATTGGAGAGGATTTTCTTCCGGGAAATGTTCACTTTGACGTTATCGATGAATTTGTAATGGTTGAAGATGAGGAGAGCTTCCACATGACAAGAGCGCTATGTCAGCAGGAGGGAATCTATGCTGGTGGATCATGCGGTGCCGCAGTAGTTGGAGCCATACGCTATGCGAAAAAGCTAAGTGAACCCAAAAGAATATTAGTCATCCTTCACGATGCAGGAAGCAAATATGCCTCAAAAGTGTACAACGATCGCTGGATGGAAGAAAACAACTTTTCACTCAATCGTGAACGCGATGAAAAAGACCGAGCAATTTTAAATATCATACAAGACCATGGGAAACTCATCGAATAAAGGATTCTCTACAAGAGCAATTCATGCAGGGGGTCAGCCAGATAAGGAGACAGGCGCTGTAATGCCTCCAATCTATCAAACCTCTACCTATGTGCAATCAAGCCCGGGAGAGCATAAAGGATACGAGTATACAAGATCCCATAATCCCACAAGAAGTCGATTAGAAGAAAATCTTGCCTCGATTGAGCAAACATCTTACGCCCTTACCACAGCAAGTGGTTTAAGTATGATTGACTTAATCATGCATATGTTGCCCGCAGGAAGCAAAATCATAAGTGGTGATGATGTCTATGGAGGAACCTATCGCCTCTTTACTACGGTGTTTCAAGACCGCCACGACTTCACCTTCATTGATACTACTGATCTTAGTGCCGTTAAGAAGGTATTGGAAGAGGGAGCTGATTTGATTTGGCTTGAAAGTCCGACCAACCCAACACTTAAAATCAGTGATATTGCATCGATTGCCTCCCTCGCTAAAAACACCAATACACTCAGTGTAGTCGACAATACATTTATGTCTCCCTATTTTCAAAATCCTGTAGTTTTGGGGGCTGACATCGCCTATCATTCACTGACGAAGTTTATCAATGGTCACAGCGATGTAGTTGGAGGAGCCATCATGACCAATGATGAAACAATCTACAATAAGCTGTTTATCCTTCAAAATTCTATTGGTCCGTGTGCTAGCCCTTTTGATTCGTGGTTGGTATTACGAGGAATAAAAACCTTAGGTGTTCGCATGCAACGTCATGCAGAAAATGCCCAGCAAATCGCTGAATTTCTCGAAAAACATTCCCGTATTAAAAAGGTAATTTACCCGGGTCTAAAGAGTCATCCACAGCATGAGCTCGCTGCAGCACAAATGAGCGGGTTTGGCGGTATGATTACCTTTTACCTTGATGGTGATATTGAGTCAGCTCGCAAGGTTCTTGAGCGCGTAAAACTTTTTGCCTTAGCGGAATCCCTCGGCGGAGTAGAAAGTCTAATCGAGCATCCCGCCATTATGACGCACGCCTCCGTACCCAAAGAAGTACGAGAATCTATCGGTCTTTATGATAATCTAATACGACTGAGTGTTGGAATAGAAGATGTAGAGGACCTTATCAATGACCTGCGCGGTGCCCTGCAATAATCACTGTAAATCGTTTTGAGTAACATTAAGATCCATTCTTCTTGGCTTGAACTGCTTAACCCCGCATTTCAAAAAGACTCCTTTAAAAATCTAAAACAACAGCTACTCAAAGAACGTGCTGAAGGAATAGTACATTACCCACCGGGGAGTCAAATATTTAATGCATTTGATTCTACCCCATTGAACGATGTCAAAGTGGTCATGCTTGGCCAAGATCCCTATCACGGCCCAGGGCAAGCCCACGGCCTGAGCTTTTCAGTACCGCAAGGCATTAAATCACCACCATCCTTGATCAATATTTTCAAGTCGATTCATGCGGATTTAGGCATCCCTATACCCCCCCACGGTAATCTGAGCCCATGGGCAGCACAAGGCGTTCTAATGCTTAATGCTATGTTGACTGTGCAAGCGCACAAAGCATCATCACATAAGGATATTGGATGGCAAGAATTTACCGATTTTGTAATTGAGCAGGTATCGAAACACCATAATCACATCGTATTTATGCTGTGGGGGCGCTTCGCTCAGCAAAAAGAACCACTTATCCAAGGAGACCACCTAATCCTTAAAAGTGTTCACCCATCTCCCCTTTCAGCCCACCGAGGCTTTTTGACTAATAAGCACTTTTCACATTGTAATGACTATCTTCAACGAACGGATCAAAAACCTATCGACTGGACAATTAAACCATAATATATTATGAAAAACTACATTGTTTTCTTCTTTATTATTCTTGGAATTTCCGTTCTGCTAGGAGCGTTGGGTAGCCATTATCTCTGGGTACTTACAAAAAATACACAACTCGTCGGCAATTGGAAGAGTACCTTGAATTATCAATTTTTTCATGCCCTCGGAGGACTTCTTATGCTTACAGTATTTAAGCAATGTAATATTACAGACAGATGGCCTGTCAACCTCCTGATTGCTGGTCTCTTCCTTTTTTGCGGGTCGTTTTACTTAAAAACAGGATTAAAGCTAGATGACACTAGCCAAAATCTCAGATACTTTAGATACCTAAGACCCATTGGAGGTCTATTGTTTGTCGCTGGATGGTTCGGTGCAGCAGCGCTTGTAAACCGAAAGATTATACGCCAAATAAAACGAGACGGTAGAAAGAAATCTAAGCGAAAAACATCATAATCTTTGATGTCTCTACCTATTGATTTAATTCGGAATTCATTACAGCTACCTTTTCCTTTAACGACTCTTTAAATGTATGCATGGCTTTTTGCACATCATGGTTATACACTCCAATGATCTGAGCCGCAAGGATTCCCGCATTTCTCGCCCCATTTAAAGCTACAGTGGCTACAGGGACTCCAGAAGGCATTTGAAGTATACTCAGTACGGAATCCCAGCCATCAATAGAGTTGCTTGACTTAATGGGTACACCAATCACAGGCAGGGTGGTCAAAGAAGCCACCATACCGGGCAGATGCGCCGCACCACCTGCACCAGCGATTATGACCTTTATACCGCGCTCTTGGGCGGATTCAGCGTACTCGACCATAGCCTTAGGTGTACGATGTGCAGAAACCACTTTGACTTCCGTTTTAACAGAAAAAAAATGTAGTGTATCAATCGCTTCTTGCATCACTGGCAAATCGCTTTTACTGCCCATTATAATTGCTACCATACCTCAAAGGTACATCACAAGAATTAGACAAAGAATGATTGTATTTTTGAACATTGTAAGCAGGTAGTCAAAGTCAATGTATTATCATTTTAAAAAGCATTATTGGATTCTTGGGATAGGCATGCTATGGATTATATCATGCCAACTCGAAGGGTTCTCTAACGGAGCGCCTTCTCAAAAAAAATTACAGGGAGATGCCATGGGTCATAACAAATACACCTATGATTCGCTACACGCCATCTACCTCCTAGATTCACTGGATTCACTCTTCCTACCATCATTTACTTTAGAGGAATTGACAGGTCAAATAGACTTTGCCGAGGATACCAACTTCAGGGCCATCGCAAGGGATTATTGCTATGGCAGTAGAACGCTCTATTTGCGACAAGAAGCATGTGATTCGTTAGAAGCTATGTTCAAGGCAGCAAAAAAAGATGGTATAAAACTTTTGGTCCGTTCGGCAAGTCGTGACTACCAACAGCAATGCTATTTCTGGAATCGAGATTGGAAAAAAACCAACAAGCGGGGAGTCGAAAAATGTTTAGACGTAATGAAGATTGTAGCTATGCCAGGTATCTCACGACATCATTGGGGAACAGAAGTCGATATCGATGGTCTTGGAAATCGCTATCACAAAGCGACAATCGAAGACAACAAACGGTATGCATGGCTAAAAGAAAATGCGCTGCGCTTTGGTTATTATCAATGTTATAATGATGATACAAGTCGAACGGGATACCAAGAAGAAACTTGGCATTGGTCCTTTTATCCGACAGGACAAAAGATGACACAAGACATGATGTATTTAATGACCTATGGCGATATACCAGAATTTTTAGGCTGCGAACACGCTGAAGAAATCGATGTGATTCAACATTATATTTTAGGAATTGGAAGTGTTCCGTCCGATACAACCGGTCAAGCATTTCAAGATTCTACGGTAAATGAATAAGAATCTGTATTAGTTATTCGAAACAAGAAAACTACCTGTCCATTACATGGCTCTCTTTCACCAAGGGGAAAAACATGTAGTTCCTTTCCTGAAAATTAGCAATAATTCGAGGCAACGCTGCTAGACTAGTCTTACTAAAATCATGCATTAAAAGGACATCGATATCATGATCGCAATCAAGGGTAGCATTGAAAAAGGCCGAGTCTACCGTAAGACAACTATCCGAACTATCGTGGGTAGAACATGTCCAATCAATGTATCGATAGCCCATTGAATGAAGCGAGTCAATAATTGACCGTCTAAGCGAAAAGGCCTGATACGAACCGCCCGGAAACCGCACGACATTATTCGTGGGGAGTCCAAATTCGTTACAGATAAAGCGATCAAGCTTCTCCACATCTTCAATAAAAGAAGAAGTGCTTCGATATAGACCTGTTCGAATTCTATGGGAATATGTATGATTTGCCAAAAGGTGGCCTTCACGAAGAATGCGCTCGTAGACGGCCTTCATCTTGGGCTTTCCTAAGACAAAAAAAGTAGCATCGATTGAACAACTGTCTAAGATGTCAAGAAAATCATGGGTTCGGTCATATGGGCCGTCATCTAAGGTCAAGTACATGATTTTAGTTGGATTATCCCCAGCTAAAATCTCCTCTTCTAAGGCGTAAATGGCCTTCCCATATTGACTACGAGCAGTTTCCAGTTGGAAGTCCAATGATTCATAGTAGTCTATCATACTATCTAAAACCCCTACAGAATCTGTCAACGCAACGATGATGTTGTCTATCGAATCTTTTTGATGTATATAAGAATTCTGTTTTTTACTAACCGAGGACACTTTGGCATTGAGATGCTTAATATTATTCTTCCACTTTAGAGATAACACGACCATGGCGAGTATACCCACAAGAAGCAAGCCTGAAACTAAGAGTAATCCATACCGTTTAAAGAAGCTCATTGTAATTGTAGATCTTTTGCGCGTTGGGCAAGACGATCGTATTTATCAATCTCTTGGATTAACCAATACAGCCCTGTATCCGCTATAAATTCTTCAACTCTTTGTGATTTGGTTTCCCGAACTGCGGTTAATGAATCTAAATTTGATTGTTCTATCGAAAGGCTATCTTTAGCAAGGGATTTTTGCTGGGCAACCTTTTCTTGGTTCGACTTTGCTTTTTCAAATGCTTTTTTATTGGGCATGAAAAGTTGAGCATACACAATGATAGAGGCCATCACAATGCCAATAAAAAGTATCGCATGTTTGTAGCTTTTCATAAATCAAAAAACCATTCAAACAAAATTATTTTATTTTTTTAATTATTAAAGTCTTTTGCAATGATTAACCTACCTAAACTATCTTATCACTTTGCACTCTACAGCCTCTCCATTTTATTGATACAATGCGGAGGTCAAGAAAACTCAAATGAAGACCAGGAAGCTCCCGTAGAAATATCAAACGATGGTTTCACTTGTGATGGTGGAAAAGAAATCGCGGTGCGATATATCAATGATGGATATTGCGATTGTGAAGATGGTTCCGACGAAAGAGAACCTTGCGAGGACATTCTTGAGGAGCCGTCGTTTACTCCAAATGCCTATTGCACTGGCGGCAATGTAAACGTGCGCTCCACTCCAGAAATTATTGATAATGTCGTAGGAAGTTTAGACAAAAATCAAGCAGTTGTCGTACTCGATGATATCACTGGAAATGATCCTAATGTGGGTATTATGAACAGGAGTTATGTGGTCGCCTATGATTGCGGTGAAAGTTTAGTTGGAAAACTGCGAAAAAATCAAGCGGTAAGAATACTTGATGCATTTCAAGGATGGTCTGATTATTATGGTGAGTATGTAGACCATTTGACATTGGAAACCATTGAAAAAGGAAAAAAAGTATCGTATATGGGTATACCACGTTCATATTTCACTTCCTATTACGGTCAAACTTGGTACAAAATTGAAACAGAGGAAGGTGAAACAGGTTGGGTATCCGGAGACTTTATTGAGTTCGATTAGCGAAGACAGGCTTTACAATAATGGAGGAATTGGGTGTAGACACCCCGTTCGGCCCCCATCCAAGGGCAAAATACACCTCCCCAACCAATGATTTAACCCCAATGAGCATAGTCCACACCTCATTGAGTAAATCATTTATTTTCCTAGTTATCTAACAAAACCTTAGCCTATAGGGTTATTGGCTACCTTTATGGCCTTATGTTACGGCAAGAGACCATTGTAGCACTCGCAAGCCCCGAAGGAATGGGAGCCATTCATGTTATCCGTATGAGTGGAGAGGAGGCCATTGCCATTGCTAACGAATGTTTTCAGGGTACATCGCTTTTAGATGTCCCAAGCCACAGCGCACACTATGGATACTTTGTAGATCGCTCAAATGCCAAGGCCATCCAACGCATTGACGAAGTGCTTATAACCGTCTTCCGCAGCCCAAAGTCATTTACTACTGAGGACTGTGTTGAGATTTCATGCCATGGGTCTATGGTCATTGCTCAGAAAATTATAAACACACTTATTCAAGCTGGGGCCGTTCCTGCTGAAGCCGGTGAATTTACCCTACGCGCCTTCCTCCATGGACGCATCGATCTTACCCAAGCAGAAGCGGTAGCCGATTTAATTGCTTCAAAAAGCGAACATGACCGTACAATAGCCTTAAATCAAATGCGAGGAGGCTTTCGAAATCAACTCAAAAATCTACGCAGTGAATTAGTCAAGTTCAAAGCCCTTGTCGAACTCGAGCTCGACTTTGGGGAAGAAGACGTGGAATTTGCCGAACGCCAAGACTTACTCGACTTAATCGCACAGATTCGATCCGTCATTAAACCCTTAGCCGAATCCTTTACCCTAGGAAATGTCATCAAAGAAGGGCTCGTTACCGTAATTGCCGGTAAGCCGAATGCGGGAAAGTCTACCCTACTCAATGCCCTCCTTAGAGACAATCGTGCTATTGTCTCGAACATAGCAGGTACGACACGCGATACCATTGAGGAAGTCATTCAATTTGAGGGCTTTCGCCTGAGGCTTATCGATACCGCGGGACTGAGGGAAAGCGATGATATTATTGAGCAAGTTGGCGTGGCAAAAGCCAAGGAAGAATTAGCCAAGGCACAACTTATGCTGTATGTCTTTGACGCAGGGCAAGAAAGCCCGCACTCGGTGCGCAAGCACGTAGAAAGCTTAAATCATGACAGCGCGGTGATACTGATCGGAAATAAAATGGATGAATGCGACGACACGGAAGTTTGGCAGGAAGCCTTTCCAGAAAGTACGCTTGTTTCCCTCACCCAAGAAGCCGAAGACGGTATCTCACTAATCCAAGATAAAATCATAGCAGTCCTTCAAGGACTTGGTGATATTCATAGTGATGTTATTCTTACCAATAGCCGACACGTCTACTCGCTAAAAGAAGCTCTTGCCTCTATGGAAAAAGTTGAACAGGCCCTAAAGCTTGGTTTAACCGGAGATCTTCTTTCCTCCGATATCCAACAAAGCCTAAATGCCTTGGGTAACATTACTGGTGAAGTGACCAATGATGAGGTGCTTGGCTATATATTTTCGAAGTTTTGTATAGGAAAGTAACTACTGTAAAAATCTAACAACATTCTAAACAATGAAAAACAAACTTTTAATACTCATTGCCATTGCATGTATAGCGTCGTGCACAACCAAAAAACAGGTCACTCAACAATATGAACATGATTTTGAGCGGGTAGAAGGTGACCCGAGCAATACACTGATTTACACCTTAGATAACGGCCTAAGAGTATACCTTTCAGTCAATGAAGCAGAACCCCGAATTCAAACCTTGATTGCGGTTAAAGCGGGTTCAAAGTTTGACCCAAGCGAAACAACAGGACTAGCACATTACCTTGAGCACATGATGTTTAAAGGCACGCACAGAATAGGAACCAAAGACTGGGAATCTGAAAAAGTTCTACTTGATGAGATAGCTGAAACATTTGAAGCACATAAAGAAGAAAGCGATTCAGCAAGAAAAAATGCCTTATATGCACGCATAGATAGCTTATCATTAGAAGCATCTAAGTTTTCTATAGCCAATGAATACGACAAAATGATTTCTAGCTTGGGCGCTAAAGGCACTAATGCCTATACATCCAATGACGAAACAGTTTATATCAATGACATCCCTTCAAACGAACTGAAAAAATGGTTGATGGTTGAAGGCGAACGTTTTCAAACCTTAGTTCTACGACTATTTCATACAGAGCTAGAAACGGTATACGAAGAGTTTAATCGTTCGCAGGATTCTGATCGCCGTTGGGTATATCAGGGCGTATTAGAAGGATTGCTACCCAACCACCCTTACGGGACACAGACTACGATTGGCGTTGGAGAACATCTGAAAAATCCTTCCATGTATAACATCCATGAATATTTTAACACGTATTACGTGCCGAATAACATAGCTATTTGTCTCTCAGGAGACTTAGATCCTGATGCTACGATTGATTGGATTGAACAATACTTCGGGGATTGGCAAGCACAAGATGTTCCCGAATTTCAAATGCCCCGCGACGAGGATTTAAAGGAGCCTATAGTTAAAGAAACGTTCGGGCCACAACAAGAAATGCTATATATGGGATTTAAGTTTGACGGAGCAGGAACAAAAGAATCCCAAATGGTTAGCCTTATCGACATGCTGCTTACAAACAGCCAAGCTGGGTTAATAGATATCAACTTAAACCTTAAGCAGAAAGTGCTTAGTGCCGGCTCCTTTCCTTCTGTGATGAAAGATCACAGTATACACTTCATGTATGGTATTCCCAAAGAAGGGCAAACGCTAGAAGAGGTAAAAGACTTGTTACTCGCTGAAATCGAAAAGATTAAAGCAGGTGATTTTGATGATTGGCTTTTAGAAGCTGTTATAAATGATTTAAAACTTAGCCGTATTCAGGGATTGGAGAGTAATCGAAATAGGGCATTTACTATGATTGATGCCTTCATCAATGACCTGGAGTTCGCTGATCTGGTTTTTGAATTGGATAGCATGGCAGCCATAACAAAAGAAGATATTATTGATTTTGCTAATCAGTATTACACCGACAACTATGTAGTGTCTTACAAACGTATGGGTGAGTCTGATCGACACAGCGTACCTAAACCTCAAATTACCGCTGTTGAAGTTGATCGGGAGAGTCAGTCAGATTTTTATGCGGCTTTCGATACAGTGCGCTCAGCAAGATTAACTCCGAAATTCGTAGACTATGAATCTTCCATTAGTGTTTCTTCATTAAATGACATTGAGTTGAGTTATGTGCAAAATGAGAACAATCAGATTTTCGAATTGTACTACATATTCGATATCGGAAGTAACACAGATAAAGAATTAGCACTGGCCATCCAATATTTGCCCTATTTAGGCACCAGTAAATATTCAGCAGAAGAATTGCAGAAAGAGTTTTATCGCTATGGATTAGAATTCGGTGTCAATGCAGGAAGTGACCAGGTTTTTGTGTTCTTAACAGGCTTAGAAGATAATTTGGACAAAGGCATAGAACTCTTCGAGCATGTCCTAGCAAATGCTCAAGCTGATTCACTCGTATATCGCGAGTTAGTGAACGACATCCTTAAGTCCAGATTAAATGCAAAGTTGGACAAGGGCACCATCCTTGGCAAAGGCTTGGGTGCTTATGCAAAGTACGGGGCTGACAACCCATTTACGGATCGTTTGAGCACCGAAGAGCTAGAAAGCATGGATGTAGATAAACTAATAGCGAAAATTAAAGAATTGAGTACATCGGAGCATAGAATCTTTTATTACGGTCAAATGACTGCAGCAGACGCCAAAGTGATAATAGCAAAGCACCACACCAATTCAAGTGACTTAACTCCATTACCCGAGAAGAAAGAGTATTTAGAGTTGACCACTTCAGAGAATAAAGTATTCTATACTCCTTATGACATGCAACAAGTAGAACTACTTTTTCTCTCCAAAGACGAAGTATTCAATCCTGAGCTATTAGCATCTAGTCGATTGTTTAATGAGTATTTTGGCGCGGGACTTTCTTCCATTGTATTCCAAGAAATTCGTGAAAAGAAAGCCTTAGCCTATTCTGCATATAGCTATATGGCTTCACCGAGCAACAAAGATAAAAGTCATTACTTAAATGCATACGTTGGCACACAAGCCGATAAACTATCGGATGCAACCGCGGCGATGTTTGAGTTGATGAACAATATGCCTGAGGCCGAAATGCAGTTTAATGCGGCAAAGGAAGCCGTTATAAAAAAACTGGAAAGTACTTGGACAACAGGTAGTAGCGTTTATTGGGAATATGAAAGTGCACGCGATTTGGGTTTAGACTATGACGTGAACAGACGGATTTATGAGGAAGTCAAAAACATAACGTTAGATGACTTGAAAGCTTTTTTTGATGGGCATGTCAAAGGAAAGAGCTACCACATCTGCGTGATCGGAAAAAAGGAGAACATTGATTTAGATGTTCTCCGAAGCATGGGAGAATTCCAAGAGTTAAGCCTTGAAGAAATCTTTGGATATTGATTAAAAGGGAAAAGGTAACGCAGGTCTATCAACCCCCACTCTCAATAAATAGGGCCAAGGACCAGCCTCGGATCAGGATATTTTAATAATGCCCAGTCTCTATCCTCAGGTTTCACCACGCCAGGCATATCGTGCGTTTCGGGCTCTTCAAGAGATAGTTGAAAATGTACATGGGGCTCCCAGCCTCCATTCTCATGCTTATCGCCCATCCAGCCTATGACTTCGCCTCGAGTAATATTCTGACCGACTTGTTTTCCCTTGATTGAATCAACACTTAAGTGTCCATAGAGCGCCCAGATAGTATGTTCTCCGATAAGATGTTTTGTGATGATTACATTACCATAATCTCCGTCCGCCGGATTGTATCCAAAATGGGAAATCTCCCCATCATCAAAAGCCATACAAGGTGTACCTACTGGAGCGCCAATATCAATACCAATATGTAAATATCGGCCATCGGAAAACAGATCAGTAGCATACATTCCAGGACGCAACTCATCATACCTTCCTATATCGAATTCATATTCTGAAGGACCATAGTTGCCTGTGGTAAAGTCTCTTATCTCATAGTCTTCGGGGAGATGAACTACTGGATGGTATTGCCCGGTCTGCCACTTAATCATAGTCTCTGATTGGAGTTGAGGTGTTGATTGTTTTCTTTTCCTGATATCAAATGTATCGGTTTATTTATTTTGCGAATTCCATGAATATTCACGCTACCTACTGCTCCGCGGAAAAATCAAACGCACCTGGAAGGATTCCGGCCATCGAACGCTATAAAAGCCGTCGTATTCAATGGGTAAACGAACGCGCCCATAGACAAGGAGAGACCTTTTTCATTTTAAGTGGTAAACATGGCTTAATCAAGGCTGAAGAAGAGATCGCCTATTACGACTATCTGCTTACAAGTGATGCGCTGAAAGACCATATTCAATTATTATCCCAGCAACTAAGCAGTCTAGGGATTCGTCAGGTGACGTTTTTCGCAAGACCTACTAGTATTGATCCCAACGTTTTACCTTACGTCAAGTGTATTAAAGAGGCTTGTCAAATGACACCTTGCCGCATAGATTTAATAAAATATCCCCTTGAAGAATATAGGAGATAATTTAATTACTCTGACTCTCTCTATTGCGACGAGCTTCGATAAAGCTTCGAATGAAAAATACCATTGATAACGCTGAAGTAGTTATCATAGCAAGCACTCGGATTAGACCGGGTCCTCCAGCATCAATTGACTTTGGCAATCTTTTGCCAACAAGAGCCACCAAAATAATTAATGTTATAAGCACTGCAATATGTGCAATAATCTTGTTTTGTTTTTCTACACCCCAGTGACAACCAAGAAGAATTACTCCGAAAGCCGGAGGAATTAAGGCTGTAAAAGATTCCGTGGCGAAATAACCCATGCCTCCAATGATAATTAAAGTGAGAGCATTGAGTATATTAAATTTTGCTGATGTTGTCATTGTACATTTTAAGAATAAAAAATTATGATTAAAAACGAAATATCCCGTATAATCCAAGCGCGTCAATCTATATATCCTACGCAGTTTAATGGAAATATAATCGATAAAGCAACAATTCAACAACTATTTGCAAACGCACATTGCGCTCCATCCCATAAATTGACGCAACCGTGGCTTTTCAAAATTTTTGACACCACATCTAAACAAGATCTTCTAGAAGAGATATATCGAATAAATCCCCACTATGATGATACTATCAAATCGAGACTACAATTAAAATTTGATAAATCGAGTCATGTAATATGCATATGTATGAAACGCCATGAAGATAAATTACCAGAGTGGGAAGAAATTGCGGCCACGGCCATGGCGGTTCAAAACCTCTGGATATCTTGCGTGGACAGCAATGTTGGGGGCTACTGGAGCTCGCCTAGGTTTAGTGAACATCTTCACAGCTTCCTTAAGCTCGAAAACGATGAACGCTGTTTAGGGTTCTTCTACCTTGGTAGTTATGATGCTTCACAGGCACCTAAAAGAGACACAAGTCGCAGAGCTACTGTTGAGTCAAAAATTGAGTGGATATAGAGCAAATAAGCTATGCCCTTATCCTATTGAAAGGTAAAAGAGCTGTGCATAATATAGTTCCAACCAAAAACGATCCCTACAGCATATATTTTGCTGAGATAAAAGTTTGATTTTAAGCAGTCATGGAAAAAGTATACGACTATATGATTAATACATAGCGCTGTAAGCGCTATGGGGAAAAACCTCATAGCTTGAGAAATCCAAATAGCATCTGTAGCATGAAAAGTCCACACGCGATTAAGAATAAAATTAGTTGAGATCGCCAGCAAATATGCTGAGGAGTTTGCAACATATTTGTAGAAACCAAAAATTTCTTTAAAAACAAACGTTAACAAGAAATTAATCAAAACACCTGCTAGTCCGACTGCAATAAATCGAAGAAATACCAAGTCTGTAAAAGAATCAATAAGTTGTATCATAAGGATTTTGCACTAACCACTCAGACATATTTAGTAGCCCTCTCTGTAATTGTACTTGGGATTATACCCAAGGATTTTACTCGACTTTTCCAAATCAGCTCCTGTAAAAGTCATTTTTTCATTATAAGAACTATCAAGGTTTCTCTTGAATAAAAAGGGTCATAATTATCTGGACCTAGAATAACATTAAAACCGGCTAACAATAAGTTTCGTGCCAGAGAAGACCCTGTAAATCCTGCACAACCCGTAAAAAGTATATTTTTTGCCACCAAAAACTATATTTAATCTAAAGGTTTGAAGATTTTATAATCCATGCAATCCTTCTTATATTTATTAGCTAGAATGATTCTAAATTAGTCGGAATAATGGATATCTCAAAAATTATCATACGGCTCAGCATATTGTGTTGCGTATCACTGTTCATTGTGGTGCTTCAAGCGTGTGAAGACGACGAAATTATAACCATAGATGATACTAATCCAGGAGGTGGTTCTGGTGGTTCTGGTGGCTCCGGCGGATCTGGTGGTTCCGGAGGCTCTGGTGGTTCTGGAGGCTCTGGTGGTTCTGGTGGTTCTGGTGGTTCCGGTGGTTCCGGCGGCTCTGGTGGATCCGGTGGCTCTGGTGGTTCCGGCGGCTCTGGTGGTTCTGGTGGCTCTGGTGGTTCCGGCGGCTCTGGTGGTTCTGGTGGTTCTGTGGTTTCATACAATTGCGTTAACGGAGCATGTTTCGACCCAGGTAATGGTACAGGGGCTTATTCATCCTTAAGCGCTTGTCAATTAAATTGTGGGTCAGGACCAGTAGCGGAAAGTTATAATTGCATTAATGGAAGCTGCATAGACCCCGGAGACGAGTCAGGATTTTATTCTTCTCTCAACGAATGTCAAAACAATTGTGGTACTCCCCCTCAAGCGTCATGGAATTGCATCAATGGAAATTGTGTCAACCCTGGGGATGGATCTGGAGCATACAGTGATTCGTTCAATTGTGCAATGACTTGTGGATCAAATACCTCGAGTTGGAATTGCCTTAATGGAAATTGTGTTGACCCTGGAGATGGGTCAGGATTATACTCCTCCTTTTTTGATTGCTTTATCATTTGCCTAGGAGGAGGAGGATCAGGTGGTTCTGGTGGTTCTGGTGGTTCTGGTGGTTCAGGTGGTTCAGGTGGATCGGGCGGTTCAGGTGGTTCAGGTGGATCTGGTTCTGGTTCTGGATCTGGATCAGGAGGGAAGCTGTTAGATGATGGCAATCCTTCAGTAAGAGCGACAAAAAATCCAAAGATTTTTTAACTATCTAATTACATCCTTTCAACCTGGCTATGAAATACAATTCTCGTTGTTACCAGGCTATTTTCATTGCATTCCTAATCTTAATGACTTCGAAAATAGGCTACGGTCAAGGAAGTATAGTACTTGATATTTCCGATTCGTACAACCAGTCTCCACTTGAGGGAGTTACCGTAGTGCATACTTTTGAAAATAGGACGTTAAGCGTTAATTACAGTTCTGATGACGGACTTATTCAGTACGATAATCTAAATTTTGGAAAGCACACATTTCAGATAGAGCTACTTGGTTATGAATCTCGCTTCCTAAATAAGGATTTAAGTGATACAGGTAAGCATACCCTAAGAGTTGTGTTGGACCATTCGGCATTCACCTTGAACTCCGTCGAAGTAATTGGTGAAAGAAATTCAGCATTCACCAGTATGCCTGGAACAGGAACAAAATTGAGCAAAGTAAAAATAGAGTCGATAGCTCCTATTGGAATTCAAGAGTTACTCGAATATGTTCCAGGAATTAATGGATTTGCCGATGACGGTATTGGAAATTCAAGAATAAATATTGGTATACGTGGTATAAACCCAAGACGATCAAGCCGCACACTCGTTTTAGAGGACGGAATTCCAATTCAGCCTGCTTTGTACGTCTATTCAAATATGTACTATAATCCTCCTGTAGAAAGGATTCAAGAAATAGAAATCATTAAAGGAAGTGGGTCAATACTTTACGGACCACATACCATGGGAGGAGTTGTAAATTATATCACCAAGCGCCCCGTTGACTACTTCAATGGAAGTGTCCAGGGAATTGTCGGAAATAATGGATTCCAAAGTTACTTGTTTCGCATGGGCGGATTTGGAAGTAAAAAAATTAAGCCAGAGGTCCAATTACTATACAAGTCTGGTAGTGGCTTTCGAGAGAATAACGATTTTGAGCAACTTAATGGAACAATTAAATTTTTATTCGTACCGAACAAAAACAGAAAAATATACCTTAATATCAATGGTAACTATGAAAATTCAAATGCGACCTACACCGGCCTAACTGAATTTTCTTTTGCAAATGATCCAACGTTCAACCCCAAAGAAAATGATGATTTTACAATTCATCGTTATGCTGTAAATATGATACAACAGCGTATTATTTCAGACAATTTAGAAGAAAATACCAAGCTATATTTTAACTTCTTTGACCGAGATTGGTGGAGAGAGTTAGATATGTTTACAAGCTATTCAGACTATGTAACCGGCAATTATGCTGAAGTTCCACTAGCTCAGTCAAACAACTATTCCGATCTAATTAGAGTGGGAAATGGTCAGACAAATTTTGGCATTCTAAGAAGATTTTATGTAGCTGGCTTAGAACACAAGCTACATTGGAAACAGAAATTTCGGAGTGATTTGAAAGGCCACTTAAACTTCGGCGGAAGGCTACATTTTGAGCGATTTATTGACGTGGCTGTTTCAGGGAATGCTCCAGATGCTAGATCTGGTATACCGTACCGAGCCAATAACTATGAGACCTATGCGATAGCTCTATTTGCCGAAGAAAAACTCGAAATAGATAATCTAACGATAAATATCGGTCTAAGACTAGAGGCTTTTGAGCAAGAGGTCATTAATCGTTTAAATAATAATGCATTAGATGATGCTACAACGGTGGCTATTTTACCCGGACTTGGATTGAACTATAAAATAAATGGTTTTAATGTATTTGGAGGAATTCATAGAGGAATGACACCTCCTTCAAATAGTACGCTATTCATGTTGAATTTTGGAGAAACGGATAACACAACTTATGATGGACTAAAACTTAGATCGGAAACAAGCCTTAATAATGAAATAGGCGTTCGATACTTTGGACATTTGCTAGACTTTGAAGTTGCTGGATTTCAAATAAACATCCGTGATATGATTGCAGCTGCACGGGGCACCTCATTCACAAATATAGACAAGGTCAAATCCAGTGGGATTGAAACATTTCTGCACGTAAAGCTTAGTGAAATAAAACCGTGGTTACCAAATGTCACATCAACGTATACATATTTAAAAACTGATATTGAAAATGGAGTCCTTGCAAGGTCAGCAATTAACGATACAATATCACCCAATGTATCTGGTAATTCTCTCCCCTACGCACCAAAACATAATGTCATCCTAGGGTTAGGATACTCAATAAAAAATACTGTAGATATTGATATAAATTATCGGTATGTTTCTCGATGTTTTTCAGATTATGAAAACATAAACTATGCATTTAATAGAGGTGATACAGGGCCAATCCCCTCTTACTGGCTTTTAAATGCCACCATTCAGTACAGGTACAAGAACAAACTAAGAATTTTCTTAACCGGTAAAAATCTTCTTGATAAAGTATATATAGGTTCGCGCTTGCACTCCAATCCAAGAAGCAAGTTTGCCTCATCCAGTTCCGGTATAATGCCAGGAATGCGCCGGCAAATCAATCTAGGCATTAACTATAACTTTTAGTTAACGTTCCATGAGGAGGTATGAGGTAGTCATTCTTTTTATTGTCTGTATTTCATCACGACTTCTATTTTCAATTTATTACACAGAAGACATTGACAGCCTTCGTTTTGCATTAGCTTCACATGATTTTGATGTTCTAAAGAATCAGCCACACTTTCCTGGATATGCAGTCTTTTGCTATCTGTCCGAGTTCTTATTACAAATTGTTGGTTCAATGGGAATAACATTCGCCCTGATCGGAGGACTATCAAGTTTCATGATAACTTTTTATCTGATAAAAATATGGCGCATTTACTTCAAAAATTCAGCCCTGATATTGATTATACTCTCTTTATTCAATCCGCTTTTGTGGTTAATGTCCGTTCGATACATGCCAGATATTTTCGGCCTTGCTTTATTGGTTATGGCTTGTTATTTCTTTATCGATAGTTATAGAAATAATTGTAAGTCAACACTAAAATTTTTTGGTTTTACCATCGGCGTTTTAGCAGGCGTTCGGCTATCCTATCTTCCATTCTTTCTGCCGTTGGTCGTTGCCATACGAAGTCATAGATATGAGGTGTTGATTGCTTTGATATACGCGACTATTGCCTCAGTGATTTGGTTTATACCGTGGCTATTAGAAACTGGATTAGAAAATATGTACAATCTAGGTTTGTATCATAGCAACGGACATTTTAATCAGTGGGGTGGTGGAATTACAAGTGAAAAAGCGTCTTTTTCTGTTCGCTTGTTAAGTACTGTAGAAAGTATTTGGGCCGATGGATTGGGAGGATGGTGGATTGAAAGACATTGGTCGACCTTAATCACATCCATAGGACTTGTAGCCGCGCTAATTGCTTCTATTTATTATTGCATTAATAATATTCATCGAAAATTATCTGCCGAAGTGCGTTTACTCGGTGCCTGTGTTTTGTGCTATACGTTATGGGCCTTTTTATTTCAAAATATAGTGTACAAACCCAGACACATAATGCCCCTTCTACCCTTTTTGATAATAATATTTAGTGTTGGACTGCATTACATAAAAGAAAAGAACAAAATTGTAGGCTATACGATTTACTCAATCTGTGGATGTACGTTTCTATTTACTTCTGCTTATCTATTGTGGCAGCATAAAAGTCCCTCAGCCATATCGCAAGTCAAAAATTGTTTGCAATCTGAAATCACAGATTCCCATGTCATTTATGCTGATGGTCTTCAAAACTATTATTTCTCAAAACACAAAGGTTTAAATGGAAACTACTATCTAGACTTTTCTACATCTATTGAAAGCTTGGAAAACCTAGCTCAAGAAGGAATTATAATAATGTCAATGCGAGAGTTACCTCAAGCAAATAATCTCAGGCTAGTTCAACGACAAAACTTTTATCACAATCCATATGTAAATCGGTTGTGGAGTGAATTAACCTTATATACCTATATAAGAAACAATGAGTAAGCGCCTTAAAATATCAATTCTTGGTGGTGGGCCGGCAGGTATTGCAACGGCATATTACGCTAAATCAAATAATATTGATTTTGAGTTGTATGAAGCAGCGGGGCGGTTTGGAGGAAACTGTGTAACATTTAAAAATGGGGACTTTAGATTTGATTCGGGGGCCCATAGATTGCACGCAAAAGACGAGGAAACGATTGAAATAGTTAAATCACTATTAGGTGATGACCTCTTCTTAATAAATGTCCCGAGCCAAATATTTAGAGATAATCAATACATTGACTTTCCGCTTTCTCCACTTAATATTGCCCAATTTTTAGGACCTAAAAGAGTAGTAATCTCAGCGAAGGAGCTTGCCGTTCAAATGTTCATGAAAAAAAAATCACCCAAAAATTTTCAAGAACTCGCTATAAAAAGGTATGGCAATACCATTGCTAAACTTTTTCTTTTAGACTATACAGCAAAACTTTGGGGGAAAAAATCGGCAGAACTATCCTTAGATGTTGCTGGTAAAAGACTTAAAGGTTTAACACTCAAAACATTTATCATAGAATCAATTTGGGGTCAAAAAAGAAAAACAAATCATCTTGATGGATCTTTCTACTACCCTAAATATGGGATTGGGTCAATTTTTGACTGCATGATTGATTATTGTGGATTGCCCAATTGCCACAGCAACAGCCGCATTACAAAAATCTTCCACAACCAAAAAAATATTCAGGCTATTGAAGTAAATGAGGACAAGCCAACAAAAGTTGACCAAATTGTTAGTTCTCTTCCGCTGGGAATTTTTTTAAAACTTTTACATCCTAAACCACCTCAAAAAATACTTGCAATAGCATCGAAAATAAACTTTAGAAACCTTGTTTTAGTTGCCTTTTTCTTGAAAAAAAAATACGTGAATAAAAATGGATCTATGTATTTCCCAGAAAACACATATCCATTTACTAGAATTTATGAACCAAGGAATAGAAGTAAGCATATGTCTCCGGAAGGATACACTTCTCTTATCGTTGAAATTCCCTGCCAAGCTCAGGATAATTGGTGGTCTATGAAAGAAGAAGAATTGACATCGGAAATTCAAAATCAGTTAACTACCATTGGATTTTTTAATGCCGAAGATGTCGTGAATAGCCAAGTCAAATATATCCATCACGCCTATCCGATTTTGGAAAATGGATATAAGGATGATATTAAATGCCTATCTGACTATCTTGAAGGGTTTGATAATCTAACGTTTACAGGTAGAAACGGACTTTTCGCCTATACCCACATCCATGACCACATGATTAATGCGAGAAAAATTATTGATCAAATGAAGTTAACCAACTGATCATTCCATTAAAGTAGGTCGCATCCAAAACAGATGTTTCAAATCATTCTTATACCTAGTCACTAAAAGAATATTAGCAAGTAGCAGGGTTCCAGTGTAAACCAACTCACCGATGTGTTCTGGTTCAAGAAATAGATGAAAGAAAAATATATTGATAGTTATTGGTAGAAGGAGTACGGCAGCGATAAATGATGGCCACTGCATCAGCAATAAAAGGCCAAAGAGCAGTTCACAGACGCCAACAAATTGCCACATATAACCTGTCTGCTTCATGCCGCTTATAAATAAGATTTTCTGTGTTGTTTGAGAATCTGCGTCTTGGCTATTGTAATCCTGAGCTTTTGTAATGACCTCTGTCGGTGTGGGAACCGGCGTGGTAAACTTTTTTATACTACTAAGGCACATTACAAGACCAAGGTAAATGCTTAATCCAATGTAGATCCAATTTTTATATTGCTTCATAATCTTTTTGAGCTTGTTTGTTTTGGTTATAAAGCCGAAGTGACTTTTGGTGTGACTGATGTGTAATTGACATTGATAGAACGATTACCTCAAGTCACTTCGACTTTCCGAACCATTTTAGAATGAGGTGTTACCCGCTTCAGGTTGATACATATAATTGAAGGTGTAATATCTGTTATCGCTCAAAGCAATGGTATTGGTAATTTCTGCTGGGGCATCCTTGTAATAACTCAGAATTTCCATCTTGGCGTACTTACCATCTGCTGTGCGAAAGACGAGAACCTTTCCAGCAATAGGAGTAATAACCATGCTAGAGTAGTTATACCAACCATTACCTGATCCTGTTGGAATCGCAAGACCATCATACATATCATCCAAGCGTAAAAGTGATTCGTCAACTTCAGTTAAATCCTGGAAGAGACCATCATAAATATATGCTGCGGCATTGCCTGTTCGAAGGGGTTCTTCAGCTATACCTGTTGTATCCCCCCCGTTTACAAGTATTGTTGTACCTCTGAAGGCAATATCCCAGTCTGTTTCGCTAGTAGTAGTTGATCCTGTCCCAAAATCAAACTTTATAAATTCCCCTGAATAAGTTGGAGGATTCGTAGTATAGTCAACCTCTTGGTCGGCATGCAAATTTGAATACTGTTCAATTGGAAGGGAAGGCGGATTTGGAGGTGTACTTGTTCCATTGTCATCGTCGCTACACGAGGAAATTATAAGAAAAGAAGTAGCTAGAAAAAGTATAAAGTTGAACTTAATTGACATAATAAAAATTTAAGAGTTAAAAGAAAAACTGATTTTGCTGTATATCGATCTTCCGGGAATATTACTAATATTATCAGCATCGGTAAAGTTGAACACATTATCCATACCCAAGGCAACTCTAAATTTGCCTAGGACTTCCTTACTTAGCGCAATATCCCATATTGAATAACCATCTACAAATACATCGAAATCATCGAGATAATTATTATTGTTTGAATCAAACAGACCGTATTTACTCCTAAAAGTGCCCCTTAGATTGACATCGCAATTTACACGAGGAATTGAAGCAAATATTTTTATGTTGGCCATGTGCCTAGATCGATTTAGCAATCCAAAGTAATCGGAGCGTTCTAATCTAAAGACTGGTTGATTAGGAGCTAATCTACCAAAGACATTGTCACTATTAAACTCGTCAATTGCTGCGCGATCGTAGGCATAGAGAAGTTGGTATCCCGATGAAATTCTTAAGTTATCAGATGGGATCCACTTTAGATTAAATTCACATCCAAAAGTGCTTATCTCATCGATATTGTGGTAACTAAAAACGTTTTGGCCATTAGTTTTCCTTGCAATTACCCTAGTATCAATTAAATCTTTAACCCTGTTGTAAAAGAAGTTAGCATCGAGTAATAGCTTTTTAGAGGGATTGTAGTTTAACCCAAAATTAAAATTCAAAGAGTTTTCGGCCTGAAGCTTTCCTCTGTATTCAGATATTGGGATAATGATTTCTATAATATCGCCCTGGTTATCTAATTCAGACAGTCTTTCTGGCACGGCATTATATCCCAGAACGGTGTAACCTACACTAGAATTAGAAAAGTCAAAATATAGTTGCCTAAAATCAGGAGCCTTAAAGCCATAAGCAAGGGAGGTTTTTAGATTAAACTTTTCAGAACCATTCCATTGGATGGCAACTTTGGGACTCAATTGAGACTTGTATTCTTGATGGTTATCAAATCGAGCGCCAACAATAAAATTTATTTTTTCCTTGAAAAAAGATGCGTCATATTGAGCATAAGAATATAGGGTATTAATTGAAGGGTCTAGCCAAAAACTACTTCTGACCAATTCTTCATGATTTAATCCAATACCCACTATAAATTCCTGGTTGCTGTTGACATTGAATACACTTCTCAACTCTGGTCTAAAGAGTCGCTGATCATAGCGGGCCTCATAAACACGCTCCGATTGGGCATTGTCGATAAACTCAAACGTTGAGTAGTCACTTATATATACTTCTCCGCATAACTCAACACCCTTCCAATCAGCATCGAGCTTGGCGGTTACATTCCATTCATCAATTGTACTCTCGCCATTCGATGAATCAATGGAATAATCTTGAGTTTGACCATAATATCGACCTGTTACTGTCAAAGATGTCTTTGGAGAAAACGCATAAGATATTCTAGTATTGGAAGTGAAATTATAAAAGGGGCTAACCGTTTTGCTGCTTGTTTCGGGTGTTAAATCATACCCCTCGCTTCGATTATGATCAAAGAATGATGTAATACCAAAATTATCTTTAGAAAAGCCGAGATTTGTATTGATGTCATGGGTATTCCAAGTACTTCCCCTGTAGTTTACATCACCACGTACACCTTCCTCAGGAGACTTGCTGATAATATTTACCACACCACCAAGAGCCTCATTACCGTACAGTGAAGAGGAGGCACCCTTTACAATTTCAATACGCTCGACATTTCCAAGATTGAAACGCTTGAGATCTAAAGTCCCTGCAAGCCGTCCAATTATTGGCACACCGTCCATAAGGATAAGTACATGCTCACTATCAAATCCTTGTATCTGAATCCCTTCACCACCGCCATAGTCAGGAATAGTAATAAGGCCTGACTGCTCGTTGATTGCCTCCTCTAAAGTCACAAAATTTGAATTGATAATTTCTTCTCGATTAATGATAACGACGGGAAGTGGCACAGAATTTTGATTTTTATTAGTTCTAGTGGCAGAAATAACTACTTCTCCAATATCCTCCAGAAATCGTAATGAAGTGTCTTGATTAGGGGTCTCATTAGACTGACCAAAGCTCATAAAAGTTGAAATGAACATCATGAAAATGGTATATTTCAATTTCATGACATAAAGATATTGCTCTATTTAGAATCATTCTAATTAAAGAAATATATTTGCGTCATTACACGGTAAAAATGCCCTTTATGAAAACTAAATATCTATCAGTAATCCTAGCTAGTTCCCTGCTTTTCATTAGCCAACAAAGTACCAAGGCTCAACATTCAAAAGAGCGAGATATTGAAGCAATAAAATCAATGTGTGGGTGCTTTTCGGTAGGCTTTAATTTTGCCGAAACCTTCTCGTATTCTGAGGATAGTAATTACTTGCCTTCTGGCGTTTACAGATCAGGAGCACTCGAATATGTTCACGTCATTGATGAAGACGATAACCTAATTAATCTCCAACACACACTCGTATTAGGTTCTGGAGAGTCTCCATTTATTATGAAACATTGGAGTCAGGAATGGGTTTACCAAGGTTCTGAAGTATACGACTATGAGAGCAACAATACATGGTCTAAAAGAACATTAAATGCTGACGCGACACATGGACAATGGACGCAAAAGGTCTATCAGGTAGATGATAGCCCAAGGTATGAGGGAAGCGCAAGTTGGATACACGTTGATGGTCGTAGTTTTTGGGAAAGCACTTCATATGCGCCGCTGCCAAGGCGCGAATACACTAAAAGGTCAGATTACAACATTACGCTGAGAAGAACTCGACATGAGCTGACTGATAACGGATGGATTCAAGATCAAGATAATGACAAGATAATCAGGGACTCACTTGGTTCTAATTATGTTCTTGCTCAAGAAAAGGGTTTTAATACCTATACTAGAGTGGACGATTCTCTTTGCCAGGCTGCAGCTGATTGGTGGACAAAAAATGACCGATTTTGGTCTAATGTTAGAGATGTTTGGGATCGTGTGTTCGAAGAGAATAGCAACCTAACGTTGAAATCTTCTTACAACAACCAAAAGCTGTACGAAATACTCTTTACAATTGATCCAAATACTAGCAAAAAAGAGGTCAAAAAGATTATATTAAATTTTGTTGAGAACGACATCTAAAGGCTCGGCCTGCTTAATTTATAAGGGGTTAAAAGTTCAAGTAGCTTGTCACTCATATGTGACATAAACTTGACAATGTTATCTAATTAGAATCATTCTAAACAACTTATGTTTGAGGTTCAAATTTTTTAAACAATGAAATATCTCAATACAATTAAAATGATGACTGCCTTCTCAGTAGTGGCAGCTCTTTTTCTATCATCCTGTGGTGATGATGAAGGTACAACACCACCGCCTCCAACGCCTCCAGGTCCTACATTACCAGATGCGTATAGCTTCGAAAATGTTTCTTTCGGAGGTCAAACAGACAGACTGAATATGTTGGCGGAAATGATTAGCACAATAGACGAAGTAACTTCTGGTACAGCTGCCGATGCTACAACACTATTAAATATGTATGCTAATGAGAATGCTCCTTTCAGCGATGCAGACTTAAATGCTTCTACTAAGCAGCTTAAAAGCAAAACATATAATCTTGGTTTTGGCGTTATTAATGACGTAGAAATCGAAGCTTACATTAATGCTTTCGCTTCAGATGCTGCTATGTACAAAGATTCTACGTGGGCACCAGGTCAAGCAGGTATTGTTACTAAGGCCGATGGCTCAGGATCTTATTTCCTTAACGCCGATGGTGTTGAGTACTCTGAAATCATTGAGAAAACATTGATGCATGCAGTATTCTATTACCAAGCTTGTGAAGTATATACACGCGAAGGTAAGATTGGGGATGCCGTGGATAACACAATAGTAACTCCTGGTAAAGGTACTGATATGGAGCACCACTGGGATGAAGCCTTTGGTTACCTAGGTGTACCAACAGACGCCACTGCAGCTAACTTCGAAAGTGCAGACCTCAAATATTTTGGTAAGTACGCTAAAAAAGGAGAAGCTGTAGGTATTCCAACTTTCTCAAACCTTTTAGGTTCATTCATCAAAGGTCGATATGGCATCTCTAATATGGACTACACGATGCGCGACGAGGCAGCTGCCGAAGTACGTCAGTATTGGGAAATGGTAGCAGTAACTACTGGAATTCACTATTTAAATGGCGCTATTGCTAACGTTGGCGATGATGCTAAATTCTATCATGAGTTATCAGAAGCTTACACCTTTATTCAAGGATTAGCTTACAACCAAGATCGCTTAATTTCTACGAGTGACTGGTCAGCGATGCTAGCACTTTTAGAAGATAACGGAGAGGCTTCCTTTACGGGAGTAACAGTAGCTGATCTTAACACGATTAAAGACGATTTAGCTTCTATTTATGGTTTGGAAGCGGTTAAAGACCAATTGTAATAACCATATTTCATACGTGTTTCTTAAATCTGGGGGAGCTTTGCTCCCCTAGATTTTTTATGTTTGCCTTTGTCCACAAAAAATATTTCAATGAAAAGTTTAAATAAAATTTTTGCTATTGTTGCCCTTTGTTTTCTTTATGTGGGGTGTTCACAAGATGATAATAGTACTACGCCTGATTTTGATAGAAAAGCTGTTCTAGCTGATCAGTCTACTATCATAGTCAATAGTTTTAGCTCATTGCAGTCTACCACAGAATCCTTGAATAACAATATCACTGATTTTGTATCTAACCCTACCGTCAGTGGTCTTGAAATCGCAAGGAATTCATTGTACGAAGCACGACTTGCCTATCAAATGTGCTCCCCGTATAGCAGTTTTGGGCCTTCTAATTCTAATGCCCTTCGAACTGAATTAAATACTTACCCAAGCGATACGAGTTTGATTGAACAAAATCTAAGTACAGGACAGTACTCATTGGGCAGTGTCGCCAATTTGGACGCTCAGGGATTTCCTGCAATAGAGTATCTGCTATGGTCAGAAAATAGCACTCAAGCTACAGTAGATGCTTTCAGCAACAGTAGTAACCGAGGAGATTATCTTTTAGCATTAAGTAGTAGATGCGCCGATTTAGCTTCTGGCGTATACGCAGATTGGAATTCCAATTATTCTAGCATATATAGAGAGCAAGATGGATCCGATGTTGGCTCTTCCTTAGGATTAGTAGTAAA
>PAPS01000021.1 GCA_002708985.1 Saprospirales bacterium
CGATGGGCAGGCGTTAACGAGAAAAAAAGCCGATGGATCGGAGCAGCTCTTGGATTTACAATCCAATCATCCATTGAACTCTTTGATGGTTTTAGCGAAAAATGGGGTGCCTCGGGATGGGATTTGTTAGCGAATTTCGCAGGTACAGGATTGTGCTTAGTCCAGGATGCGCTATGGGGTGAACAACGCATACGCAGTAAATTTTCCTTTCATGAAGTCAATAATACTGATGCTATGCTCGACCGAAGAGCCGACGCACTCTATGGCACCTTTCCTTTAGAACGTTTACTTAAAGATTATAATGGTATCGTGACATGGGTCAGTATCAATCCTGCAAGCTTCATGCGAGATCAAGAACGAAAAAGACCACTTACTTGGGTTAATGTCGCAATTGGCTATGGAGCAAGCGGCATGTATGGGGGCTTTGACAATACATGGACTGATGAGAGTGGTAATTTCATCGAACGCCAAGATGTCGAACGCTATCGGCGTTTTTTTATCTCACCAGATATTGACTTCGAACGAATTCCCGTTCGAAAAAAGGGATGGAAGACACTCATGGGCGTGCTTAATGTCTTTAAATGTCCTGCTCCTGCCCTCGAGGTAAATACCAAAGGAGAATGGGTCTTTCATCCGATGTTTATGCTAAACTGGGACTATCCCATAGTG
This sequence comes from Saprospirales bacterium, assembly GCA_002708985.1. Taxonomy (GTDB): domain Bacteria; phylum Bacteroidota; class Bacteroidia; order Chitinophagales; family UBA8649; genus UBA8649. Next base: position 670 of record PAPS01000021.1, read on the forward strand.
CTGAATAATCGCTAGAAGAGACCGTTTAATAAGTCCTTCAGCGGCACACTTTTTGAGGGTGTTATTTTGCCCGCAGGGCGGGGGTGGATTGTGGGCCTTATAAAAAATCCTACATACCCTAATCCGAAACCGCATAACGTTCCGTAATCACTAAAGTAAATAAGCTCCCAAGTAGCAAGGAAAAGCCAGCCAAGGTCATCGTATCGATCAAGTCTTCACCCAAAAAAGTCTCGGCCATTAAGGTGATCCCTCCGAGTGCTGCTACAATTTGAGGTATAACAATAAAAATATTGAATACTCCCATAGCTAGCCCCATCTGGCTTGCCTTAATCGAAGACGATAGCATCGCATAAGGCATCGATAAAATACTCCCCCAAGCCACTCCGATGCATGCATAGCTCAAATGGAGCATTTCAGGACTTGTAACCAACTTCATAGAAAAAAAACCCGCGGCACCAATTGCCAACGATAAGGCATGAACCCAACGACGATTTACCTTTCGTTTAGAAGAGAAAAACGTTAGTATCAGAGCAAAGGCCATTGAAGACAAGCCATAGGTACCCATGTAAGCTCCTGCTTTGGTTGTCGCTTTTTCATTGGCAACCTTCAGCGTTTTATAGTCCGAAGCCTCATCCTCCACTTCCATATTGTACACCGCTTTATCGGGCGAAGGTGCCTCAAAGACATGATCGACTAAGGCCAGTGTGGCAAAATTCCACATCGTAAAGAAGGCAAACCATGAAAAGAACTGAACCACAGCCAGTTTTGCCATTACCGGGTTGAATTGAAAACCCTTACTGGCTTCGACCTCACTTTCTTCACTGTATTCAGCCATTTCCTCTGGACTATATTCTTTGGTCGAGAATACCGTGATTAATATGGAGGCTAAAAAGACAAAAGCTCCTACAGCGAATGCAATTTTCACATTCAAAGGAACGCCTGTACTCCCTTCGTTAGGAAGCTTTAGAACCGTATCAACAAACCAAGGTAAATTACTTGCAATCCATGTTCCTACCCCAATGACCAGCGTCTGAACCACAAAACCATAGGTCCGCTGCTCATTAGATAGCTTATCAGCCACTAACGCGCGGAAGGGCTCCATACTAATATTGATTGAGGCATCTAAAAGCCACAAACATCCAGCAGCCACCCATAGCGTAGGAGAATGTGGTACAAAAAAGAGTACAATAGATGCCAATACTGCTCCAATTAAAAAAAATGGCCTCCTTCTACCGAGGCGGGGATGCCAAGTACGGTCACTGAAATATCCTATAATGGGCTGGACAATAAGACCGGTTAGAGGGGCTGCAATCCATAGCAAAGGAATCTCATCTTTTGATGCGCCAAGTGAGACAAAAATAGAGCTCATAAATCCTCCCTGTAAGGCAAAGCCAAACTGGATTCCCAAGAAGCCAAAGCTCATGTTCCAAATTTGCCAGAACGACAATTGTGGTTTGGTTTTCATTTGTTTAGATTTGGTATAATCAAGATACCGAATCTTATCGTTATGAAGCCTTATACTCTGCCAAGAAATCTGTGGATTACTACAGGATTTTTATGTTGCACCTTCCTTTCTTGTGGTTTTTTCTCATCGACAGAAGAAACTAAACAAAAACAGCAGCAATATCGCGCCTATCAACGAAATCCTATACTATCACTTGATTTGGGATCAACCTCTTTTTCGCCGATAGACTTCGGCTTTAACACACCCTTTACAGATGTTGATTGCCCTGATGGAATAGAATGTTCTCTCGATAAAAAAGGAGAACGCCTTGTAGTGAGAACGTCAGAGAATTTGGATTTACTATACTCCATTCAAGCAAGTAGTGAAGGATGTTCCAATGCCCGTATTGTAAAAGGTCCTCGCAAGCAAATAGCGACCCTTACCTTCCCAGCCTCACAAGGCTACACCAATCTGAGGCTTACAGGCGACGTAAACAATTGGATTCCTGAATCCATGGAGTTAAGGGAAGGAATATGGTATTATACTGATACCCTAAATCCTGGCCGATATTCCTATCAACTAGTTGCCGATATTGACAATGGCTATTCCGTATCAACGGATAATTGGTTTATAGATCCAAACAATCATAATTCAACAAGTAATGGCATGGGAGGATTTAACTCGGTTTGGACGATTGAATCAACCTCTGAAGCGGCCTTCCCCTTATCATGGAGAGGATATGATTATAAAGTGAACATACTTGTAGACGAACCACTCAGCCGCTGCATCGCACTTTGGAACGGAAAAATTCTACTGGATAAAGAACTTGATGCTGACCACACGTTATCCTTTCCTGAGGCGGCTAAATCTATTGAGCGTTCTTACATCACCCTCATAGCACAACAAGGAAATAACCTCAGTCAAGACGTGGTTATCCCATTGCATTACGGTCAGGTCATTGTTCAGCCCAAGAATAAACTCACGCGATCTGATTATGAAAATTGGAGATTGTACTTCGTCCTAGTCGATCGATTTAATAACGGAAAATCGGCCAATGATCGCCCCGTAGAGGATGAAAGAATTCATCCAAAAGCCAATTATTACGGAGGGGATTTAGAGGGTATCCAAGCAGTTATTACAAACGGATATTTTAATGAACTCGGAACGAATGGCCTCTGGATTTCTCCGATTACTCAAAATCCATGGACTGCTTATCAAGAATGGATGGAGCCCAAGCGCTTTTACTCAGGATACCACGGCTATTGGCCCAAATCATCAAGTCAAGTCGATGAGCGTTTCGGAAGCAATGAAATCTTCGCAGACCTAATCAAGGACGCCCACACCAACAATCACAGCGTTATTCTTGACTTTGTAGCCAATCACGTGCATGAAGAACATCCATTAATTATTAATCATCCCGATTGGAAAACACCGTTTTATCTCGAAGACAGCGTAATAAACATTCGAATTTGGGATGCCCAACGCCTGACCACTTGGTTTGATCCTTTTTTGCCTACCCTTGATTTAGAGAATCCTGAGGTCCGAAAAAACCAAGTGGACTCCGCCGTCTTTTGGATAGAAAACTATGATTTGGACGGCTTTAGGCATGATGCCACCAAACATATACCCTATTCCTTTTGGGAGGCGTTAACAAAAAAAATATATAATCACAGTCGCAATCAGCATCAAGCCATGCCTTTCCAAATTGGAGAAACTTTTGGCACACGTGAATTGATTGGAAGTTATGTCCGGCCCTCGAGGCTCGATGCGCAATTTGACTTCAATTTATACTTCGATGCAGTCAACTGCCTAGCCTACGAAGACGGTTCGCTGATCAACCTCGTGAAATCACTTGATGAAAGCTTGACCTATTATGGCTTTCATCACCTGATGGGTAACATTTCAGGAAACCATGATTTAACGCGATTTATCTCTCTTGCAAGTGGCGATATTGACCGTAATGAGGATCCTAAACTTGCCGGTTGGACTCGAGACATTCAAATCACCGATACCATTGGATACGCACGTCTGAAACTCCTACATGCATGGAACTATGCCATACCTGGCATCCCTATATTGTTTTACGGAGATGAGATTGGTATTCCGGGAGGTAATGACCCAGATAATCGTCGTATGATGTACTTCGAGGGCTGGAATCGCCATGAAAAAGAAGTGCATGACATCGTTCAAAAACTAAACAACTATCGAAACAATCATATGAGCCTGATTTTTGGAGACTGGAGAGCCATTGAAATAAGCAAAGAACACCTCGTTGCAGAACGACATTATAACGACGAGATAACACGGATTTATCTCAATAAATCAGCCACATCCCATATCTTTACCCTACCGATTAAGGAGTCTTGTATAACCGACAGGCTGCACGAGCAATCTGAAACTGACGCAATCGCAGACATAATCAACATAGAACCTTATTCATTTCAATATATAACCTACAGGATATGCGACTAATCAAAAACCCTCTTTCAGTATTAATCTTTTCTTCATTAGCCGTTTCTGCACTGACCTCATGCGAATCTGAGGCCGTAGGCCGCAGGATTAACCTCTCTGAGGAAGAAGGGAGTCCCGTATTAGTTAACCAACTGACACCCCCTGAATGGTCAAAGGATGCCATTATCTATGAGATCAATGTTCGCCAGTATTCTCCGGCTGGAGATTTTGAGTCGGTATCAAGTGACCTAGATCGTATTAAAGACCTTGGGGTTGATATCCTTTGGGTTATGCCAATTCACCCCATTGGCTTAGACCGGCGTAAAGGAAGCCTCGGCAGCTATTACAGCGTAAAAGATTATAAGGCGGTGAATCCCGAGTTTGGCACAGACGCTGACTTTAAGACTTTTGTCGATGAAGCACACAATCGCGGCATGAAAGTCATCTTAGACTGGGTAGGCAATCATAGCGCGTGGGATAATATTTGGTATCCGCAACACGACGACTTTTATACAAAAGATAGCGTAACTGGGGAGCGCATTCCCCCCGTTGAAGATTGGGCAGATGTAGCCGATCTCAATTATGATAATGCAGAAATGCGTGATTCGATGCTTGATGCATTTCGCTATTGGGTAGAAGAATTCGACATTGACGGTTATCGCTGCGATGTAGCAGGTATGGTTCCTATTGACTTTTGGCAAGACATGAGTAGAGAAGTAAGATCGATTAAACCTGATGCCTTCCTTCTTGCTGAAGCTGATGAAGTCATTATGCACGATAACGCTTTTCATATGACCTATGGCTGGGAAAACCACCACATCCTAAACGAGATAGCTAAGGGCCACATGACAGCCAGTGACTTACTGGCCTATTTCACAAAAAACGATAATAGCTATGGTCAATCTGCCTATCGCATGTACTTCACCTCAAATCATGATGAAAATACGTGGAATGGAACGGTTTGGACAAGAATGGGTGATGCAGCTCAAACCATGGCAGCCTTAACCTATGTTATGCCTTCTTCTATGCCTCTTATTTATAATGGTCAGGAAGACAGCTTAGCCCACCAATTGGCATTTTTTGATAAGGATGAAATTGGATGGAGTGGTCAAGAAGTAATGGGAGACTTCTACCGCCAACTCAATGCATTGAAAAAAGGAAATGAAGCGCTATGGAACGGGGATTTTGGTGGAGATTACAAGGCACGCCTTGAAAAAGGAAGTGTCCTTGTTCTAGAGCGTTCGAAAGGCGACAATAGTATCCTTGCTGTATTTAACCTGTCTAACCTTCCCGTTCCGATGGATGCTGGCTTGATTGATGTAAGCGATATGACGTTAGAAACAAGTCAATATTCGAGTTCTGATATCACATCCTTAGCGGCATGGGATTATCTGATTTACTCCAACAATTAGCATAAAAAATCCTAGCTCTATTCTAGGCTTTTTTATCTGATATAACTTCTACTTCCTACTGCTTCTGAAGGACAGTGGTTGACCCGCCATCTTCGGTGTAACAACGTAAGTAATATATTCCACCCGGATATTCCGATAAGTCAAGGCTTATGCCATTGGCAATTGAGTGAACCTCAACCGCAACACGCTGACCTTTGCTATTGAAGACATCCGTGCGAAGCACTTCGACCGGAACTGCCGTATTGGCTTGAATTAAAAACAAACCACTGCTTGGATTGGGGAAGACCGACCATGAAGAGGCCTTGTAGTCATCTGTACGAAGACCAGTTGCCGTATTTAAATCCGCAGGTCCTAAACGCTCTATTTTTTGGCTTGTGTATAGCCTATAATCACCAGGGCCTAGTTCTACATCTTGGTTGTAGTCGGTAACCTCTACACTGTCGCCTGAGAAATACTCATACCACATACCTAGACGACTAAAATTAGGACGCCACAACCTATCACTGATATCAGTATTTGAAATCGCTGCTACATCAAAGTCGCCATATAGATTGATTGTCTTTACCGGCTGCCACAGTGAATAGTCAAAGTTTGTGGTGCGGAAAACGCTGTAGGTCTTTTTCAAGTAGTTCAGGTTGCGGAAGGTCTCGTAAACATCAACGCGACGCTGATCTTCAAGGTAATCCCAACGAACGGGCTTCTCTACTAGACGACACCCTTCTTGAACGGTTCCGTCAAGGCAGCGATTGATTGAGAATTCATAGCCTAACTCACCAAATTGCCAAATCATCTTAGGACCAGGCAGTGGAATGAAGGCATTGGCCACCATTTCCACACGATCAAGCGCAGTGCTTAAATCACGACAATCGTAGCTAGTCCCGCTATTACCAAAAACGAGTGTCTTATACATTAAGCGCTCTTCGTCATGAGACTCCATATACGTTACAAGACGGGGTTGTGACCACGAACGCGCATTATAGACTCCATTAGACATATTACTTGTATAGCCCATAGCTGCTTCGCCATATTGATCATTTAAATTTCCCCACAACATAAAGCCATTATCCGCAAGCACAATCTCCTCATCATTACTACCAAGGTGTTCCAAAATCATATAATGATCGGGTGCGTAACTCAAGACCTCATTTTTCATTCGGTTAAGTAAGTTGACCCTTGACTGATCATATTGACCCCACAACCCAATATCACCTAGTGAATTGTTCTGAGTAAAGCCTTTAGATAAATCAAATCGGAATCCATCAATATGATATTCCTCAATCCAAAACTTAAGAATATCGTCCATATAACGCTGCGTTTCTAAAGATTCATGGTTGAAGTCAAACCCTACACTTAAAGGATGACGATCGGTTACATTGAAATAAGGATTATTCGAAGCAGGACGCTGCAGTGAATCGTTCCACCATAATTGACAGAGCGGGTTTTGACTAAATCCGTGATTGAATACGACGTCAATAATAACCGCGATACCACGTGCGTGGCATTGATCAATCAAGGTCTTGAACATCTCTTGACTGCCATAATACTTATCTAGCGCTCCATGGTAACTTGGATTGTATCCCCAGCTGTTATTGCCCTCATACTCTTGAGGAGGCATAAACTGGACAGCCGTAATGCCTAACTGCTCCAAATAATCCAGCCGATCTAATACCTCCCGAAAACTTTGCTCCTCAGAAAAATCACGTACGAGCAACTCATAAATCACCAAGTTATCAGCAGGAGGCTTTACAAAGTTTGGAAAGAGCCACTGAAAATCGGGTTCTTGAAAAATGTGCTGTGTCACAAAGCCCGAAGCCTGTCCAAAAGGATAGACGGGCAAATTAGGATAATTTTCCTCTTTAATCCATCCATCATTTCCTTGATCGAGCACCACTTCAGCATAGGGATCAGCAATGGTAATTGAGCCATCGACTAAGTACTGAAACTGGATTTCCTGACCAGGTACTAAGTTGACTACATCAAGCCAATATCCACTTCCATCTACTGTAGGGGTCATAAAGTAGTTAACATCCGCCCTCCAATCGGTAAAGTTGCCTATTACGTATACATAATCATGCAATGGCGCATGGAGATAAAGCCGCATCGTTGAGTTATCGATATCAGTTATACCATATTTCGTAGAACTTGGTACATCCTGTGGTGTGACATTGGGATTAACCGCATAGTAAATTGTATCGGAAACCGTTTCGTTTCCATCAAAGGCATTCACCACAAGCGTATGATTACCCGAAGGAAGAGCACTTACCTGACCTGTATAGTTTTCTGCGGTCTGAGTCGCAACTTGATTACCATCATGGAAAATGGTTAGGTCACAAGTCGTAGACGCTGATACCGTAAAGTCAATGGAATCTCCCTCCTCATAAATCAAAAGATTATCCGAAGGAACAGTAAAGCTCACATTGAACCCCCCCGTATATACAGGATAAAAAATATCACTGCCATCCGTTGACCTACCAACGACGGTGCCTTCTTCATTACGAAACACGAAAGCCATAGATAATACTTCTTCATTGGCAGGAATATCATAGTAATTCCGAATATTAAAGCTTATGGTATGGATATCTCCTCCTTGAGCATTCATCAACACGCTTGCATCAGCAATCCCCCAATTTCCTTGGACATACTTCCAATCATTTCCTGTTGAACTATTGGTGGTAATCACTCCTGTATGCGCGTAAATTGGCGAGACGCCAGCAAGCGCACCATTGCCACCACTTGCATCAAAAGTGATCACTACATTATCATCAGCGGTAGGAAAGGCAGGATCAACAGTCACTTGAGCCTGCACACCTGTTGCAATAAGCAGAGATCCAAGAAATACGGTAAGTCTATTGATTAACTTTATCATCCGGATATCGTTTGATTTATTCAATAATTACTGAACGCATTCCACGTTGTCCAGTGTGTAAATTTTCGATTAAGATAGTGTAGACACCGGAATGTATGTTCGACACATCCAATGTGCCTTGACCACCAGCTATCATCAAAGCACGAACTTCTTGCCCCACAGCATTCATTAAAGAAACCTGGTAGATTCCATTGTCAAGAAGCTCGATGGTAAGATTTACCTCAGCAGGATTTGGATAAATTACCGTTGTTAGGTCAAGATTATCTAAGCCAGTTGGCGGCGGCGTCGATGTATCGCCTACGCCTAAGTCACAAGACTCGAACTTCCATATTGGAAGGACGGTATCTCCCGTTGCCAAAGATAAATCCGCTACGCGATTGTGCCCTCCGATACCGTTAGGCTCTCCACATCCTGACATTTCAAAGTTATGCACTTCAGCATAGATATCAGTGTTCGCTGTATCGGCACCGTTAAAAAATAAGAAGGCATAGCGATCAGGTATTACTGTCGTAGTGTGTTCATAGACCTTATTAGCATCGCTATCATCCATACCAAGTGTATATTTAATCCATGCAGGATTTTGGAAGGTACCGGCCACATAGACTCCACTAGCATTCACAATTTGATCACTCATGTCAACGCGGAAGGTAACATCAATTGGCGCTAAAATAGGACCGCAGTCTTCTGTAACACGGTTGAAACATCGAGTGATTACCGTATCGGTAACACAACCATTGAGATCTAAAGAAACATTGGCAACACTTTCCCAGCCTCCACAGCCATTTAAGTACTTGTACTCATAATTGCCTTCTGTAATCGTATAGGTAGCAGAAAACATAGAATCTACCGTAGCTCCTTCTAACAATGTGTAGCCACAATCATTCCAATCACCGAAGGTGCCTCCTACAACTGAACTACCAAAAGAACCCGCCACAATTACAGTATCAGGATCACTTTGTGATGGATCGACAAACTGACGACGCATATCAGCTTGGAAGGTCACATTAGTAGAGAGGACTACGGCCGAATCTTCGTTATTAAAGAGCGCACGATCTAAAACAACGTCACCCCCACCTGCAGGGACTACTAAAGCTCTATTGTTGATACCTCCTTCCCAACCATCGATACCATTTAGAAATTTAAACTCATAATTTCCTGAGAGCATACGTACTGTACCCTCATAAAATCCTCCACAAGTATTGGAAAGGCTAAACTGGCTTTGGCCCCAATTAGACCAGTTGCTGTCAATTACACTGCTTAAAAAGTCTCCTGCGACCATAATCGGAGCATTGACTACTGGCTCTATGCTCATATCTACACGAAAAGTAACATTCACTGTATCGATTGTAGGACAAGCTGCATCGCACGTATTGTAGCAATAAGTCAACACGGTATCCGAGCTAATAACAGCATAGCGGTTGTTATCCAAACTGGGATACGCACAGGCGCCAAAGATTTCTTCATTATTTCCCCAAGCAAGACCATTGATAAATTTGTATTGAATGGTATCAGGCGCTCCTGTCATCGCAACAGTTACTTCATAGATACCATCCATATTATCATCCGTCATCCTTGTTGCACCAGCTTGCCATGCTGCACCCACCGAAGTAAACTCTTGGAAGGTTCCAGCCACAGATATGGTATCAGGCACCAATGTCTGAGAATTCATATCGACTTGGAAGGTCACATTATAAGTCTGCGCCTGTAGAGCAACACAAAGCATAATGCTTGCCATAAGGGTTGGTAACAAAGTTTTCATAGTATTTGATTGGGTGTTTTAATGAAAATTTGATTGTTAAAAACAGCTAAATCTGTAGATGAAGGTTCCATCTGAGACATCATCAGAGTTAATCACATTTTGACGTAAGACCCTGAATTCAAGTTGACGAACGACACTTTCTTCAGGTAAGTTGAAAAAACGTGTTGGCCAAAAAGAAAATTGAAAAAGTCCTTGGCCTATGTCACGCATAGCCAATTCTGATTGACTGCCTACTTGGGTTATAGGGGCATATTCTGTAGTGTTTTGAGTACCGAGATAATCCGTCCATGTAGCTACAACGTAAACGCAAAGATCATTGACCCCTTGCATAGAAGGCTTCTCTTCGTAGTTGTTATCATATATCAGGGTAAACACATCATCTGACCCTATGCGTACTAGAGAATCTCCTGTAGCAATCGACGGAAATGATCGCACCTTCGTTACAGGAAGAGTCGGTGGATCAACGGGAACGAGCAAATCCTCTGACTTTATATCCGGGTCGCCGTATCCACCGCCATCTCTAGGCTTAACCAAAAAATGAATGTCTTCATTAAACACATCCGAGGCTGAAACCTCATAAAAGTCTGTAGGGACAATGGTCCAAGAGAATGTGCCATCAAAGTTATTGGTCATGATCAGATTTGGATTAGAATCCTTCCAGGGTTGCGCTCCAAGGCCATTAACATTGGGATGTCCATCGGGATGTTCCGCAGGCTTCCAAGTCCACACGTAAAGGTCTTCACCGCTCGCCACGGCGGCTTGAAGAGCAGCAACATGATCGATTGATCCGTCCATATCGGCAATATTAACCGTGATCGTAACGGGTTGCGTTGGATCTTCTACCGAAGAAGGCAGGGTCGATACTTGGCCACAGACTGGGCTAAGACATGTACCGAGAAGCACAAAAATTAACGGTAATAATCGTTTCATATAGCGCATATTATTGACGTATGAATTTGAATAAATAACCATACCCCTGATTGTCTTCTGGACAATTTTTTTGAATGGTAAACTGGAGATATTCATCTTGAGGTCGCACAGGCCCGCCAAGAGCTAACTCTGTGGTATCCCCACCGGCAATGAGATGTAATTCATCAGGGTAGTTCGCACTCCAATCATTGGTTGATGTGTTGACAAAACGCCAAGTCCCTGATTCCGGCAAAAAGGATGGATTATCTCCTTCATTGTAAGTAAAAGTAAAGTCCGCTGAGTTAAAAGACATCGTAGTGGGTTGAGCTACTTCCGTAAAGACGTAAGAAACATCCAAGCTGCGATTGGAGGCGTTGATGGCTTTGTAATCTTGCATTTCTACAATTGAAAGCACCCAATTACCTTGAATACCATCGATTTTCAATGGCTCATTATCGAGAACTAAATCATCTTGGCAGGCGGTTATTGCGAGCAACAAGATGGCAATAGGGAGTAAAAAAATCTTCTTCATAAGCATAGATTTAGCAACCGCCTTCTTCATTGGCAGACATACCAGGGTTTCCATTTAATTCATCATCAGGGAACTGCACAACCATACCTGGACAATCCCATGGTGCTCCATTAATGGAGAGGTTGGCATTTTCAAACACCGCAATACGCTTCAAGTCATGCAATCGATTCCCCTCCCCTACCATTTCTAATCGACGTTGCATTCGAATAAGATTGATCAGATCACTGCTTGACAACCCTGAGACAGGAGTCATACCAGCGCGGACTATAATTTGGTTGACATCACTTTCTGCCTCAGCCGTTAAGCCAAGAATTGCGGCGGATTCCGCTTTAATCAACAGAACCTCGGTAAGGTGTAAGACTGGGTGAAACAAGTCATTCGATCCATTGGCTTTGTTTAAAAAGATGTTATTGCCACTCTCAGTAAACCATTGCTGACCGCGAAGATCAAGCGTGTTCGCCGTAGCCTCTGCATACACCGACTCCGACATGCGTATTGTAGGTGTACCGTTATCATTTCGATAGTGCCCTTGCCAATTCGCTCCACTGTTAAACCCGCCGCCGTCAGGCTGAACGAGAATGTCTTCAGTAGTCATCATTTCATCAAATCGATCCCCAATTGAATCAACTAGGGCATAAGGCCCCATATCGATAATCTCCTGCGCTAAACTATGTGCATTCGAGTAATCATTCATTTGAAAGTATACCTGGGCTAATAAGGCTTTGGCAGACCAACGATTGGCATGCGCAGCACTAATAGAACTCTGACTTGGAAGCAAGGCAATCGCCGTATTTAAATCGTCAATGATTTTAGTATATACCTCATCGACCGTAAGTCGAGGTTGAGGATCCACACTCCAAGCATCCCGGTAAGGTATACCTAAATGGCTATTATCCGAGGTGTAGCCATAAGGCTGTGCAAATAGGCGAACCATTTCAAAATGCACAAAGGCACGCACAAAAAGAGCAGACCCTGTGACCTCATCATCTAATGCCTGTGGAAGGTTGGCATTGGCCTTTCCCGCAAGAAGACGGTTGATCTCAGCTACAGCAGCAAAATTTTGCTGCCATATGCCTCGCGTGAAGCCAATGAAAATTCCTGTATTGTGCGTATGGTAGGCTTTGAAATCACCCGATAGATTAGCACCATCGATGTTATCGGCCATTAACTCGCTCGCCAACCAGGTATTACCACCCATAACCTCACCAAAGGCCAGAATGCGATATCCCTCGTTTAATGAAGCTAGTACTTCCGCTTCGTTTTGGAAGTAGGCATCTTGATCAAGATAAGGAGACTCCGTTTCGACTAATTTCTCGCAAGACGTCCCCAACAATAAACCCAACGATAGAAAAAGAATAGAATACTTTGTCATGGCCTAGAAGTTTACGTTTACAGAAAAGTTAAAGGTGCGCTCTTGAGGTGGTGTGAGGTAGGTCACATTGGGACTCAAGTTCATAGCCTGTGGACCATCGAGGTCACGCACAATTTCCGGATCGCGACGGTAGGCCGCGATGGTAAATAAGTTAATGGTCGTAAACCCAACATCACAGCCTGCAATCCACGATTTATTGGCAAAGAGCTTATTGGGTAGAGAATATTTAATGGCTAGTTTCTTCAAGCGGAAATAACTTGCATCGTATAACCACTGGTCGGTATTATAGAACCACTCAGATCCCATTCCTCCATAGGTTGTAGAGTTTCGTGTAAGGCGAGGATAAATAGCATCAACATCCCCTGGGCCCGTCCATCGATTTAAGATATCGCGCTGCATATTCCAATCGGTCCATACACCCAACTGGCGTTTGGCTGCATCATCATAAATGTTTCCTCCGATAGTAAAGGTTCCCAAGATCTCAATTTCTAAATTCTGACCAATGGTAAAGGTGTTGGTCAACCCTCCGACTACTTTTGGCTGAACATTTCCTACAGGCACTCGATTTTCTTCCGACCATTCATAAGTCTCATTACCATCTGCATCAAGGAATACCGGCAACCCATTATCGGGATCAACGTGGGAGAATCGCACGAGATAGTTTACCCCCATAGGCATTCCCTCGATGACTCGGGTATCACCGCTCCCTGCCAATGCATCGGGCTGGGCTGTTCCAACATCAATCACCTTATTGCGGTTGTGTGTCAGGTTAAGATCAGTTCGCCAGCTAAAGCGATCGCCAACAAGGTTGCGCGAAGTAATCATAAACTCTACCCCACGGTTTCGAATTTGAGCAATGTTATCAAAGTATCCCGCCTGACCTGTAGAGGTCGGTACACGCACAAAAATGATGGCATCACGGGTAATCTTATTGTAGTATCCTAACTCTGCAGTAATTCGATCACGAAGAAATCCAATCTCAATTCCGGCATCGGTTGTCCAAGTCGTTTCCCAGGCAAGTTGGCTGTTGGGAAGGCTCGCATAAGATACAATCGGCTGACCAGCATAAAGATTCGACGAACTTCCTGGACTATATCCCCCAAATTGAGCATCGTAAGGAATGTCGGCATTTCCGGTACGTCCCACACTAGCTCTTACTTTAAGAAAGCTAATCTTATCGGAGTTGGATAACCATGAATCTTCTGACATAATATAGGCCAGTCCCAATCCGGGGAAGTGTCCTGTCTTTCTATCCTTACCAAACTTAGAAGACGCATCAATACGATGATTCATATTGATAATGAGTTTGTCTTTGAAATTATAGTTTAGGCGAAAGAGACTAGAAGTAAATCGCCATTGATTGTCATCGTATTCCGTAACTGTGGTATCCGCATTGGGTGAATCATATACCTCCATAGTGTTGTAGATATGCCCTAATGCATTTTTTATCTCCGTAAACTCTCCTACGGTGGTTGACTGCTGATACTCCCACCCACCTAAAAGGGATAATGTGTGGTTCTCCCAAAAATCGGTTCGGTAGTCTACCGTACCATTGACCATGTAGTTCGTGATGTTCTTTTGATCAAGCTTGGAAAAAATATCGGTTAATGTCCATAATGAATCCTCTAGGCGGCTATCCCTTAGATCCATGTAGTCCAATCCACCAAAGGCCTTTATCTGTAGGTTTTTGACCGGAGTAAGGGCAAGGGTTAAATTATTAATCGTACGAAGTTCCAATGTATTCCAATCGAGATAGTTTGTCTTAAAGAGTGGATTGCGCTGACCGGTTGCATACTGAAAAGAGTCTACCGAGTAAAATGGTAAGAGCGTAGATTCCGCGGTTCCAAGACCACCGTCCCATGCTTGAGAGACTCTGTTATTCAATCCTTGAGAAAGAGAGGAACGAAGGTTTACGTTAAACCATTTAATTGGAGTATAACCAAGGTTTAGTCGTCCTGCAAGTCGCTCAAAGTTGTTACCTACCTGATAACTTTCCGTATTGAGATAGTTGAAACTGGCATAGACATTAACTTTTTCTTTTCCAAAGGCCACGGATAAGTTGTGCTCTTGCTTAATTCCGGTACGCAATAAGGCATCAAACCAATCATAATCCTCGGCAGGCAAGTCATCGTAAGACATTCCTCCAGGGAGCGGAGCACGCCCCACGTTACCATCATTTTCCCAAGCCTCTTGATTTAATTGAACCCACTCAGAAGTGGTAAGGTAGTCATCGGTAATATCTACCGCTAATCCTGAGAATCCCAAATTTGAATTGTAATTCCACTTAGGCTTTGATGTTTTTCCCTTTTTTGTTGTAATAAGCACTACACCATTTGCCCCACGTGACCCATAGATAGCCGCTGCCGAAGCATCCTTTAAAATTTCAATCGATTCAATATCATTGGGATTAATCGTCGATAGCGGATTGTAGTTTTGACCGCCTTCTGAGCCATTAATAAAGGGGTCTTGCGTAATCGGAATTCCGTCAATTACATACAATGGATCACCGCCTGAAGTAATGGAGCCCGTTCCACGAATCCGAATGCGTGCTCCAGACCCTGCAATACCGCTCGACTGTAATACTTGCACCCCAGCTGCCTTTCCCTGAAGGTTGGCCTCAAAACTGTTTCCTAAGGCGTCACTCGCGTCATCACCGTCAATTTTGGTGATCGCCCCTACAATATCTCGTTTCTTCGAGACGCCATATCCCACAACGATAATCTCTTCGGTAAGCTCAATATTTTCCATTAGTGAAATGCTTCCCATGTTGACCGAAGCATCGGAGCCCACATTGACGGATTGAACAATTTTATCATATCCTAACGACTCAATGGAAATTAGATACCGTCCTTCTGGGATTTCGTCAAAGAAAAAGACACCATCTAAATCAGTAAGGGCAGAACGTTCTAACTCAATAATTTTTACAGCAGCGCCATAGGTCGGTTCGTCGTTTTCATCCACGACAACTCCAGAAATAGAACCCTGCCCCAAAAGGCTGCTTGTGCATAATGCGAAGAGAACGCCTAAAAGATATTCTCTAGGCATGGTAAAGTGGTTTTGTATTTTTTTGTACGCCATTGGACGTATTTTGGTCCGACTTAGTAAAATACCTAGTTTTTTAAAAATAGACTACTCAGAATAGAAAGTTTTCTCATATTTAACATGAAGATTTTACCCAAACGCGCGATTTGAATAAGACTTAGACTATAATAAGAAAATGAAGGGAATAGGTACCATACAAGAAATAACGGCAGCCCAACAGCGCATAACAGCTTCCGGTGAGCATGCTAAACTTCAGCTCGTTCGATGTAGTGACCATGTGCTTCGTGTAATCGCCCAACAACATGGCAAGGCTTGTAAGGCCAATCCTTATGCTGTAATTCAATCCGAAGATAATC
>PAPS01000022.1 GCA_002708985.1 Saprospirales bacterium
ATCTCTTCTTGGCTTAATGTCGTCTGCTCCACTGAGGCAGCCTCTGCAATAGATTTAAAAACATCGCATGCAGATAGGCTAATAATTACAGGAATGCAAATTATAGGAATGAATCTCGCCATGTCAAACATTTTTAATCCAAGCTGAATGTATGAATTTTGATAGAGATAGTTGGAAGCAAACCATGAATAATCTTTCAGAGAATATAGTCGAAAAAGAATACAACTGACTTATTCAGCAAATTGAAAAGGCCCTTTCCTCAAATCCTTCAAGATTGCCACCAACCTTTTACCAAATAGATATTGAGGAAGCCAAGCTTACCAAATTTTCAGTTAATCACCAAGTAGTGCCTATGCAAAGTGACTTACCGATCTTATGATTAAGTGTGAGCTCAAAAAAAAGGAAAAGAGAAAGAAATACCGCTTCAATGAGGGTAACGGTTTTTTTGATTAGTGTAACCCTCACTAATCACTGTGCATTTTGTACCTTCCTAAAAAATGAGCGCATGTCTTATTCTCCAAATCATCCCGACTTAACTACATGGTTATCTATTGATGCCAGTACTGACTTTCCAGTGCAAAATTTACCTTTTGGAATTTTTTCAACTGAAGATCGAAGTGAGCGACCAGGAGTAGCTATTGGACAGTTTATCCTAGATCTTCAGCTTCTTGGAGAAGCCAACTTGCTAGATCTTGAGGCCCCTTACTTTGAATTAGAGACACTTAATACTTTTTTTAGTTACGGCCGCAAAGAAATAACGCGCGCTCGCCAACAAATCTCGCAACTACTAACGGGTGATAATAGCAGTCTTAAAGATCACCACGATCGAGAAGCTTTTTTTGTATTGCAATCTGAGGCCACGATGCACCTTCCCTTTACGATTGGTGATTATACCGACTTTTACTCAAGTGAAGACCATGCTAGAAATGTAGGCACAATGTTTAGGGATCCCGATAATGCGCTACTACCCAACTGGAAGCACATTCCAGTAGGTTATCACGGACGAGCCTCCTCCATTGTAGTTAGTGGTACTCCCATTCATCGACCCAAAGGGCAAACCCTTCCGCAAAATGCTACATCCCCTGTTTATGGCCCTAGCCGTTTAGTGGATTTTGAGTTGGAAATGGCCTTTGTTGTCTGCGGTGAAAACAGGTTGGGTGAGCCTATATCAATAGAAAAAGCCGAAGATCATATCGGTGGACTCATGCTCTTTAACGACTTATCTGCAAGAGATATCCAAAAATGGGAATACGTCCCCTTAGGACCATTTCTCGCAAAGAACTTTGGATCGATTCTTTCTCCATGGGTTGTTACGCTTGACGCTTTGGAGCCTTTTCGGATAGGTAGCCCTGTACAAGATGACCCTAAGCCGTTACCCTATCTACAATATCAAGGAAAAGGGCATTTTGATGTAAATCTAGAAGTAGCAATAACAGAAGAAAGTGGTGAAACGACGACCATTTGCCAATCAAACTTCAAGTATATGTATTGGAATATGTTCCAGCAACTAGCCCATCAGACGGTTAATGGCTGTAACGTGCGAACAGGAGATCTTTATGCCTCAGGCACCATTTCAGGACCGGAACCAACTTCATATGGCTCAATGTTAGAACTTTCTTGGCGAGGAAGTAAACCTATAAAACTTAACAGCGGTAACGAGCGCAAGTTTTTAGCGGATGGCGACACCTGCACAATGAGGGGCTATGCGGAAAAGGATGGAGTTCGAATAGGTTTTGGGCCTTGCTCATTTACGTTGCTCCCTACGAAATCTTAACTTAATCTATGGTATGACAAACATAGTTAGCTATAATCCCTACGATTTACCATTACGTGATCGCCATCGATTGCTAACAGGTGCCATTGGTCCCCGACCCATTTGTTGGGCAAGCACCCTTTCCAAAGAGGGAAATGCCAATCTCGCTCCATATAGTTTTTTCAATATTTTTAGCTCAAACCCGCCCATTCTGGTCTTTTCCTCTAATCGACGCGGTCGAGACAACACCACAAAGGATACCTACCATAACCTTCTTGATAATGGCGAAGTAGTGGTCAACATTGTTTCCTATAATCTTGTACATCAGATGAATATCTCTTCCACAGATTATGCAGAGAATATTAATGAGTTTTCAAAAGCGGGAGTAACCCCCATTGCCTCTGAAGTCATTAAACCATTTCGAGTGAAGGAAGCCAAGGTGCAATTAGAATGCGTTCTTGAAGACACTAAACATTTAGGAAATGAAGGGGGGGCGGGCACCCTGTTTATTTGTGCTATTCAAAAGATTCATATCCACGCATCTATTTTGGCAGACGATGGATTAATCGATGCACAAAAAATTGACCTTGTAGGGCGGCTGGGACGTAACGACTACGTACGAGCATCTGGAAACGCCGTGTTTAGTATAAATAATCCATTTGAAAAACAAAACATAGGATTTGATAATCTTCCAAAAGGACTTATAGAAAGTAATCTTCTTACTGGAGCAGAGCTCGCTCAGCTAGCAATGGAATCTCAGTTTCCTTCGGAAGAGGACCTAATCAACCATCAGAATGAAGTTCCTGAACATGAGGAGCATCTGCATCAAATGATTCGAGAAAAAATAAAAGCAGGAGACTATCAAGCTAGTCTTGCACTAGCCATGAACTTCTATCAACGTTAGTCTATATTATTGTTGAGGTAAGCGTTGTCTTTGCGAATCTCATATTGATTTCCTTCATCATCTCCAGGACCTATTGTGAAGGATGAAGCATCCCCAATACCTTGATCCGCGTTGCTGATTGATTTGGCTCTTCGTAAATAACTTGGCTCTTTATACAATCGATCGCTTTGGCTTGGCTCGCGCCACTTTGCACTTACATGGCGCAATCGCTCCACCCGGTCAACCGCTTTGAACTGCGAATCATTGGTTTCAGAAGATGACCCTGAAGGTTCAGCAACTTGATTAGTTAAACCAACAGGCTCTGCATCGGACTCTATTACATCATCTAATGTAAGCATGGTTTGGCCTACAGTATTTGTCATTGAATTTGCCTCAATAGTTGGCTCTAAAACATCACTGCTTGTCGCATCAACATGTGACTGACTTTCAAGAGATACTGTGTTTACATCTTCCATCGGCTGACCGATATCTGACGGAGGGTCAAAGCCTGTAGCAATCAAAGTAACCTTTAGTTCTTCCCCAAGTTCCTCACTGAGAGAAGTACCAAAAATCATATCACATATCTCTCCTGTTTCATCCTGAATTTGATCTGAAATCAACTGAATCTCATCAAGCGTTACCTCTTTACTTCCGCTTGTGACATTCAATAATACGTGTTTTGCACCTCGGATACTCTGCGAGAACAACAGGGGTGAATCCAAAGCCTGACTGCAAGCCATTTCTGCACGATTATCACCACTCCCAATACCCTCTCCCATGATGGCCACGCCAGAATCTTTCATAACCACTCGTACATCAGCAAAATCAATATTAATTAGTCCCTTAATCGTAATTATTTCACTAATCGTTCGAGCGGCAATTGCCAAAATCTCATTGGCTTTATCAAATGCCTCTCGGAAGGGAAGACCACCATGGCACTGACGCACGTAATCATTTTTAATGACAATAAGACAATCAACTTGAGCACGAATAAGTTCTAAACCTTCCTCTGCTTGTTTTGCCTTACGTTTTCCTTCAAACTCAAAGGGCATAGTAACTATTCCCACGCTTAATAGGTCCATTTCGCGAGCCAATTGAGCCACCACAGGAGCTGCACCCGTTCCGGTACCACCTCCTAAACAGGCAGTTATAAATACCATTCTAGCTTGTTCGCCAAGCATGGTTTTAAGCGCTTGCTTTGACTCAATCATCGCTTCTGCTCCAATTGCTGGATCAGAACCAGCACCTAATCCCTTGGTTAACTCTGGACCTAATTGGAGTTTGTTAGGAATTGCGCTGGCATTTAATGCCTGCGCATCGGTATTGCACACGATGTAATCCACTCCTTCTATGCCCGACTTATGCATAAAATTGACGGCATTACTTCCACCCCCTCCGACTCCTATAACCTTAATTATTGATGACATAGATAAAATGGGTTTAGTTAAAATCCTCGTGCTCAGGTCCACCAAGCAGTATCTCTTTCAAATTAATTCCACTGAACCCACTAAGTATCTTACTCAGAACAGGTTTAGTACTTTTTCCTAGTGTTTGCTCAAACCGGAAACCCATTTCACATAGACCGATTCCCGTAGCGTATAACGGGTGACGAAGCTCAACATCAAAATTACTTGCCAAACGCTCAATTGGCTCTCCAACGCGCGCATCGATTCCGGTAATGTATTCGGCGAGTTGAGAAATATGCCTCAGTTTAGACCCACCTCCTGTAAGTACAATACCGGCAAGGAGCTTACCATGATATCCTGAGGCACGAATTTCCATGTCCACCAACTCAAAAATTTCGCCCATGCGACATCGGATGATTTCAGATAAGGTTCTCACCGAGATTTGTCTTGGTTGCCCTCCATTAACTCTTGGAATTGAAACCACTTGATGTTTTGCCGAGTCTACTGAAATCGCTGCGCCAAACTTTGTTTTAAGTTTTTCTGCTTGATCTTCAAGAATATGGCATCCATGTTGGATATCATTGGTGATAACCTGCCCCCCAAAAGGAATAACAGCTGAGTGGCGGATAACATTTTTATGGAAGATGGCAATATCTGTTGTGCCACCGCCGATGTCCACAAGAACTACTCCCGCCTCCTTCTCTTTTTCAGAAAGAACTGCAGCCGATGAGGCAATCGGTTCTAACACCAGATTCTTTAAAGTGAGTCCAGCTCGCTTAATCGATTCTTCGATCATTTTTGCTGCTTGGATTTTTCCTGTGATTACATGGAAATTTGCACTTAAACGACTACCCATACAACCAACGGGCTCCAGAATATTTGTTTGGCTATCTATAGTATATTCTTGAGGTAGAACGTGAATTATTCGCTCATCAGGGCCAACAGCGGTATTGTACATTTCCCGAGTCAACCGCTGTACTTCATCTTCTGTGATATCCGTATTGGGTTCTTGCATATTGATAACATGCATTTGCTGACTGCTTCGAATATGCGAACCAGCGATTCCTACGTAGACTTCATCGATTTTTTTACCTGAAGTGGCTTCTGCAATACTAACGGCCTTCTCTATGGCTTCTTGTGTCTGTCGTACATTTTGGACTTGACCACGAACGACACCGTAAGACGGAGCTTTACCCACCGCTATAATCTCTAGCTTGCCCTCTTCAAGCTTTTTTGCAACAAGAGCGGTGACCTTTGTGGTTCCAATATCAATACCAACACAAATGTTGTTTTCCATTTCTTTCTTTATTTCTTTAGTTCTGTTTGAGACGACATATTACCTGACCTTCATAGCGTGTATCCAATTCCTCAACCAGGTGCCAATCCAAGGAATGAAACTTAGCTTGATAGAAAGCACTTAGATCTTGCATTTCCTTTTTTACAGCATCTGGACGTCCAATTCGTACATGGTGTCCACTGATTGACGTAACCAGGATTAACTGGCTTGCACTATCCAAGTGAATTTGCTCTACAATCGCCTCAAGGAAGGGATCTTCGCTTATTGACTCAGCATATTCTCTCAATGTATTTTTCAAAGAAAATTCAGCCCAAAAGTGATCATCTGGTATACTACCAGAACACACCAATAGCTTTCCTATAAAGATATCAGATACAGGAGCTGAGTTACCATTTTTGTCAACATAGTATTGAACACCATGATTGTTTATAATATGTAAGATCGCATGCTTTGGCTGAATGTCTAGAGAGAGAATTCCCTCATTATTCAAATAAACTTCTGCATCGTCTATCCAATTAGAATTGGATAATCTTGATTCTATCTCCTCTTCATTGACTGCTGAACGCTTTGTTTCACCTACTTGAAGATTATATTCCTCGGTTATAATTGCGAGAACAAAAGCTTCATCAATCATAGCATTATCGCCTTTTTTAATAGTTATATCTATTTCATTTACAGTACTTTGCATCCAAAAACGATCCATTTCTGAAAAAGATAATAAGGCTACAATTCCGAGAAGAACAAACGCAGTATTAAGCAATTGCGCTCGAGAAAAAATCTTACGCTTTACCATAGGTCAAATCAAGTTTTTGCTGAATAGAAGGAATCAATGCGGAAATATCTCCAGCGCCTGCAGAGACAACAAAGCCCTTAGGCAAAGTGTCCACAAGAGACAACACTTCCTCTTTATCGTGCTGCAGCGTTTTACAAAAAACCGTAACGTGATCAGCAACTAATGCACTAGAAACGCCCTTTATCGGTTTTTCACGAGCCGGGTAAATCGGAAGAAGAATAACTTGGTCTGCTGCACTTAATGCCTCTCCAAACTCCTTGGCAAGCATCTGCGTCCGCGTAAATAGATGGGGTTGAAATATGACAACTACTGGCCAGCTAGGCTCCATACTTCGCAGTCCGTGGATCAAAGCCGTAATCTCACTTGGATGATGCGCATAATCATCTATGTAAGTCCATCCTTTTCCACCCGTTATAACTTGGAATCGGCGTTTTACGCCAGGGAAAGTTGATAGCGCTTCCATGGCACTATCAATCGAAAGGTGATGATTTTGAGCCACTGCAATGGATGCTATTGCATTCTTTACATTATGAATACCCCCTAGTGGGAGGTACCCTTTATACTCCTTACCTCCTACAGTAAAGACATAAGTAAAGGCACCGCCATCCCATTGAGCTTTACTCAACCTCCATTTACTTTGAGAAGATGATCCATAGGTTGTTCGAGATAGACCGGGATTACAAGATCTAGGTATACCAACATCAGGACCAAGAATTAAGTATCCATCAGAGGCAATACCACGAATAAAACACTCAAATCCACGTTGAACGCCTTGTAAATCTCCATAAATTTCTAAATGATCAGCATCGATAGTTGAAATAACTGCTGTGTTAGGCCTCAAGTGCAAAAAAGACCGATCAAACTCATCCGCTTCGACCAAAAAAATATCTCCCTCTCCTACTAGCCCCCCTTCTTGACCAATAAATTGTCCTCCGATAAATCCGGTGATCGGCTTAGAATTGGCCAAGAATATATGCGCAATCATAGAAGTAATGGTTGTCTTGCCATGACTTCCCGCGACAGCTATTGTAGTTCGATTTTGTGTCAACAAGCCCAAACACTCCGATCGTTTTAATACACTGATAGACTTGCGTTGAACGGCTTGTAGGAACACTGGATTATCCTTACTTATGGCTGGTGTGTATACTACTAAATCAACAGCTGCAGGAATTATATCATCCAACGTATACCCAATTCGAGCACCTCTAGCCTCCAAGTGATGAGTTATAGAAGTAGCCTTGCGATCATATCCAGATACATCAACCCCTTGATTGAGAAAATAGTGGGCAAGCGTATTCATCCCTGCCCCACCAATTCCAATAAAATAGATGTGTCCTATTTGAGAGAGGTCGTGTTGGTATGCATAGTAGGGAAGGTTACCTTGCTTCAAAATGTATTGTACAATATCGTGGGCTGCATAGGGCTTGGCAAATTGCTCAAGAGCAATAGACAGCTCTTCTTGCCGCGCCTTGTCTTCCAACAAATGAATCACTTCATGGGCCATTTGCTCTCGGGCATTCTCATCGGAAATCTTAATTATGGCCCGAGCATCCACCATAGCTTGCGCATTTTTATTTTGATGATCTTCAGTAACATTAGGGGATGGAATCAAAATAGAGGGCTTGGCAATTAAGGCTAATTCAGATATGGTCGAAGCACCTGCTCTAGCAACAATAACGTCAGCTGCCAAATAGGCTAGATCCATACGATCGACATAAGCCATCACCTTAACACTTTCAGAATGATAAGCTTTAAACCGCTCATAATAATAGGAGCCCGACTGCCATATTACTTGAATTTCCTTTTCTCGAAATAGTGAAAGCGCTAAGGCCATACTATCGTTGAGGGTCTGCGCCCCGAGACTTCCACCCGTCATAAATACTGTAGGGCGTGTTGCATCAAGACCGAAGTATTCACATGCTTCTTTTTTCGTAATCGAAGGATCCACCGTTGAACGAATGGGATTTCCTGTAATTTCTAGCGAAGTATTACTAAAGTATTGTTGCATATTGGGATAGGCCACAAAAGCTGCATTAACCTTTTTTGCAAGAAGTCTATTGGTCATGCCTGGTGCCGCATTTTGCTCCTGTAAATACGTCGGAAGCCGCATCCACTGGGCCATTTTTAAACAGGGTCCACTAGCAAACCCACCTAGACCAATAACAGCATCAGGCTTAAAGGATTTTAAGATCTTGTAGACTTTAACGAAGCTTATCAAAAGCCGAAAAGGAAAAAGCAAATTGGCCATGGAAAAACCTGACTGGATTCCGCGTACAGGAAGACCTATAATAGAGTAACCGGCCTCTGGAACCCTTTTCATTTCAACCTTGCCGCTGGCTCCGACAAATAGAATTTCAACCTCATAGGGTAACTCCTTGAGCGCGTCAGCAATAGCAATAGCAGGATAAATATGACCTCCTGTGCCACCACCACTGAGTATAACGCGTAGGGGAAGTCTTACAGCCATGAGTTATATGCGATTTATATGTTTTACCAGATCGCCCCCCGCCTCCTGCTTTCCTATATTCAACTCTTGACTCACACTAAGAATTATTCCCATGGCAATGCTCGTAAAGATCATGGAACTCCCACCCATACTTACCATAGGAAGCGTAAGGCCAGTAACAGGAAAGAGATTTACAGCAACCGCCATATTTGTAAATGCCTGGAATACAACTAACAGGCACAACCCAAACGCAAGAAAAACAGGGTAGGCCTTGGGTGCCTTGAGTACCATGCGAATGGTTCGAAAGAGTATGATTAGATATAAAAGTATAATCACAAATCCCCCTAAAAGACCATATTCTTCTATGATGATTGCATATATGTAATCTGAGTAGGGATGGGGTAAGAAGTTTTTCTGTTTAGAGTTACCCGGACCATTAGGGAAAATTCCTCCTCGTGCAATAGCAATCTCGGCCTGTCGGACTTGATACATATCCATCGCCTTTTGGCTAGGATTGGAATATCCTTCAATTCGATGCTTCCAAGTCAAGAGTCGTCCTGCACTCTCGAGTTTGGTATCGGGTGTATTACTGAGAAAAAGTATGAAAAGAATTGCCACCAGCAGCATGAGTGCCGCAACACTGAAAAGTTGAAGTAAATGGACACGGCCAATAAATAAAAGCAAAAAGGAGGTTGCAAAAAGAATGACTGCCGTAGATAAGTCATGAATTGCTATCAGAAAACATATACCAACAATAAAGGCGATTGCAGGCACAAAAGTTTCCTTAAAGGACTTGATGTTATCTTGTTTAAGGGATAAATACCGAGCTAAGTACATCACCAGCGTAATCTTGGCAAAGTCAGACACCTGGAAACTTATGCCGAAAACCCTCACCCACCTGCGTGCGTCATTGATGTCATTACCCCAGAAAAGAACAAGAATGAGAAGAAAAATACTCAGTCCAAAGAATGGGAAAAAGATGTTTTGAGCAAATAATCGGTAGGGTAACAAATGAAAAAACCACATCAATAAAAGACCAATACCAGCCATTAAAAATTGCTTCCCTAAATAATGTTCTGTATTACCATCTTGTAACTTGTAAGCTAAGGTCCCTGTGGAAGAATACACGGCGAGCATGCCAAAAATGGAAAGCATTATAACGGCAAACCATATTACACGGTCACCTTGTATAAAACGGCTATACCTCGATATCATAACTCACGCACGGCCTGTTTAAATTGATCTCCGCGATCTTCATAGTTGGTAAATCGATCGAAGGAAGCACATGCAGGAGAAAGAATAACGCTATCACCCGGATCGGAAAACTGATAGGAAACCTGAACAGCCTCAGCCATTGAGGAAACATTGATACAAATTCCGACATGCTTGGCAAAGGCCTCGTGCAGCTTACGATTGTCTGCACCAATACAAACAAGAGATTTCACTTTTTGATGAACAAGCCCTTCAAGAATTGAGTAGTCATTCCCTTTGTCGACACCACCAGCGATCCAAACCACATCGGTATTCATAGCCTCTAAAGCATACCATGTAGAGTTTACATTAGTTGCCTTTGAGTCATTGATAAAACTCCTACCCCCAATACGTAAAACTCTTTCCATACGGTGAGGTAATCCGTCAAAACGTTCTAAACTCTGCCGAATGCTTGGATTGGTTACCTCTAAGGCGCGAGCAGCCATTCCTGCAGCAAGAGAATTATATACATTATGATTTCCCTTTAAGATTAAATCGTTCATAGCAATAGTTATAGGGTTTGTAGAAAAGTTAAAATGAAGCTCGCCGTCCTCTGCAAAGGCTAAGCAAGTAGTTTGTTGAATTGAAAATTGTTGAATAATCGCAAGGCTTCCCTCCTGTTCAAGTAATTGGGCAATGGGTTGGTCATCAGCCGATAGAATAAGAATATCCTCTGACTGCTGATTTTCAGTAATGCGCCATTTCGATTGGGCATACAAGTCCATAGAGCCATTGTATCGATCTAGGTGATCGGGTGTGATGTTTAATATCACGGCAATATCTGGACGAAAGGCATCGATATCATCAAGCTGAAAACTGCTGACTTCGACAACAAAGCAATCCACATCGTGTTCGGCGACAAAACGTGCATAGCCCATACCCACATTGCCGACGAGTGCAGAAGGAATGCCTGCCCGTTGTACCATATCAAAAATCCAGTTTACCGTAGTTGTTTTGCCATTACTACCTGTTACGGCTACCACCTTTCCCTTATGAAAAAGCCATGCCCACTCTAGTTCACTGATTATTTTTTGTCCTCGCTTACGAGCATCGATAAGCACTGGAATATGATTGGGAATACCCGGACTTTTTATAATTAAATCAGCCGCTTGAATTCGAGTAAGATCATGCCCTCCTTCTTCATAAGGGATATCATAATGATGTAAGTCTTCTTTATAGCGAGCTTTAATCATGGCAGCGTCGCTCACGAAAACGTCATAGCCTTTCTTTGTAGCCAAGATAGCCGCCCCAACTCCAGATTCACCGCCACCTAATATCACAATGGACGTCGATAAACTATATGTCGGCTTAACCATCATCGAATCTTAAGGGTTATGATTGAAAATGCTGCCATTGCAATGGCTATAATCCAAAAACGCGTCACGATCTTCGTCTCATGCCAGCCTTTCTTTTGATAGTGATGATGGAGGGGAGACATCAAAAAGATCCTTTGTCCTACCCCGGTTTTTTTCCTAGTGTACTTGAAATAAGCTACTTGAAGAATCACCGAAAGGTTCTCAATTAAAAAGATTGCGCAAAGGACCGGTATGAGTAACTCCTTGCGCAACAAGATCGCCAAAGAGGCTATAATTCCACCAAGGGCAAGGCTCCCAGTATCTCCCATGAACACCGTTGCTGGATAACTATTGTACCACAAAAAGCCAACACATGCTCCAATAAAAGCCGCGAGATAAACGACCGTCTCTTGGGAGTTTGGTATATACAGTATATTAAAATATTCCGCCAAAACAATGTTTGACGAGACATAGGCAAAAACAAAAAGGGTAACCCCTACGATAGCGCTCGTTCCAGTAGCAAGACCATCCAATCCGTCGGTAAGATTCGCTCCGTTAGATACAGCCGCAATAATAAATATGACCATCGGGATAAAAAATAGCCAAGCATATTGCCTTGTCTTCTCACTATTTGTAATCCATACTAATGGTGCCTCATAATTGAATTCATTGCCTTTGAAGAAGGGGATATTTGTCACAGGCTCCTTGATTTTAACAAAGAAATGCCTGTCACCCCCTTCATCGCGTATTGAAGAAATTCGAGAGGACTCAAAGCGCTCCACCTCATGTTGAGCAATCTCCTGCTTTACGTAGATTTCTGGATGGAGATACACCGCACACCCTACGATAAGTCCCAAGCCCACTTGACCCAATATTTTAAATCGTCCGGCAAGCCCTTTCTTATTTTTCCTGTAGACTTTTATATAATCATCTAAGAACCCAATCAGTCCCATCCAAATTGTACTTACAATGAGCAATTCGGTGTAGATATTTTTTAAATCACCGAAAAGGATCAGCGGAATTAGAATAGCCGCTAGAATTATAATTCCTCCCATAGTAGGAGTGCCCACCTTTTCATTTTGACCTTCTAATCCCAAATCCCGGATAGACTCTCCGATTTGTTTTTTACGCAGAATACTAATTATACGGCCACCAAAGATTAGCGAAATGAGAAGGGAAACAAAAAGTGCAAGTCCAGCCCGTACAGAAACATACTGCATGATACCTTCTCCATAGAAGTCATAATTAGATGATAGAAAGTTCCAAAAATGATAAATCATGACCCGACAGATTTTAGTGCATCAAACAAAACTTTACCATCATCGAAAGGAAAGACCTCGTCCCCAAAGACTTGAGTCGTTTCATGCCCTTTGCCGGCCACAAGGACAATATCATTAGGCTGAGCCATACTTACCGCTTTATAAATTGCTTCCTTGCGGTCAACAATAATCGAACACTTACGTCGAGAGGATAGCTCAACTCCCTGAAGCATTGCTTGACAAATATCTTCAGCTTCCTCATTTCGTGGATTATCTGCAGTAAAAATTACTTGGTCGCTTAATCGAGCAGATAATTGACCCATTTTGGGGCGCTTGGTAACATCTCGATTCCCACCACAACCGATTACGGTTATGATACGCATTCCTCCACGCAGAACCTCTCGTATGACCTCTAACACTTTTTGAACAGCATCAGGCGTATGAGCATAATCGATCAAGCCTGTTATCTGAGTTTCTTCAGTTAACACAATTTCCATGCGACCCTTAGCCCCCCGTATAACAGATAGGGTACGTAGTATGTCCTCTTCTGTGCTTCCCAACAAATGAGAAGCAGCATAAACCCCTAATAAATTTGTGGCATTAAACCCACCAATCATATGGGTATGTACCTCAGCACCGTCAATATTGAGTACTAATCCAGCAATATCCTGCTCTAATACTCGAACACGGTAGTCTGATGGGCTATATTGACTGTAGCTATAAATTGAAGCCTTGGTATTTTGCACCATATAGCTTCCATTTTTATCATCAATGTTT
Organism: Saprospirales bacterium; assembly: GCA_002708985.1. Classification (GTDB taxonomy): domain Bacteria; phylum Bacteroidota; class Bacteroidia; order Chitinophagales; family UBA8649; genus UBA8649. The sequence goes on from PAPS01000022.1 coordinate 13,161, forward strand.
ACCAGTGCAAAAGCCGATGAATGCAGGCCGTCAAATGCAAGCTTCTTGGCATCCCGATAGGCTTTCATGGATTTATGATAGTCTAAATGATCATGCGTCAAATTCGTGAAAATCATGCCATCAAAAGCTAGGGCAGATGGACGGCGCTGAACCAATCCATGAGAAGAAACCTCCATAAATACGTGACTGCAATTGAAATTCGCCATCTCGCGCAGCATGGAGGAAATCTGTCGTGCGTCAGGGGTTGTATGAGTAGCTTCTACCACCCGGCTTCCAATGCGAATAACATTTGTTGAAATCAAGCCACACATATGACCAAGGTGCGTATGAAGCTCCCATAGCATGCTTGCAATACTTGTCTTGCCATTCGTTCCCGTTACGCCCACAAGTTTAAGTGTCTTCGAAGGGTTGTCATACCAATTTTCACAAAGCCTAGCATAGGCCTTATCGCTCCGTAGAACTCGGATGTAAAGTACCTGCTCATCTACTGACTCAGGTATTCGCTCGCATAAAATTGCCCGGGCTCCTGCTTTAATGGCTTGGTCAATGTAATTGTGTCCATCAATATGGCTTCCATTTATCGCCACAAACATCATGTCTGATTTCATTTTGCGAGAATCGCAAGTGAAGTCGTGGATGGCTAGGTCTGTATTACCCAGCACCTCTAGCATGTTTACTTCATACAATATGTCACGTAAGTTTTTCATTGTAAAACAAGATGTATTTTGCTGTTCTTATCAACGAGACTTCCCGGCTCGGGCCACTGCGTTGTCACGTAACCATATCCTTCACAACTCATCCTGTATCCATATTTTGAACAAAGACTTACGGCGTCAGACAAACCCATTCCCATTAAGTAGGGAACTTTATTCTCCTCCGTCCTATATCGGTCATCTGTGCTGATTGTTGCATAGTCATTAGACTTATCTAGATCAACTTGGCTAATCGCATAGAGCGGTTGCTCTGAATCAATGTTCAACAGATTGGAAAGAATCTGCCAATCATCCGAAATCATGGAACTCATTGTCACTCCTTCGCTAGCAAGCAATGCCGGGGGCATTTGACTTAGCTCTCCAATTCTTGCATAAGCGAACTCAGCTATATCACCGAATACCGGAGCAGCTGTGCTCCCTCCTCCAATACCATCATGTTCCTTGGCGTCGATGTAGGACAAAACGACAATCATGCTGTATTGAGGTTTCTCAACGGGGAAGAATCCGCAAAACAACGCCCGCTTCATGTCATCCTCGTAAGCATATTCTCCATCTTTAATTTTGGTAGTGCCTGTTTTGCCACATATCGACACGTTGCGAGAGGAAAGTGCATTATGCGCCGTTCCCCTCGAGTCGTTGACGACAAGCTTCATCATCGAAGTAAGGTCTTGAGCTGTTTGAGCAGACATCAATCGGCCTAGCTCATTGGTGGGAAATGCTTTGACAGTTTGACCAAGCTTACTCGTATGACTTACCAAACGAGGTTGCACGGCAATACCCTTGTTAGCAATCGCATTGTAATGGGTTAAAATATGCAGAGCCGTAAGCTGCAAGCCATAACCAAAAGACTTCCATGCTTTATCAATAATGCCCCAAGATTCAACCGCGGGAATCTTTAGTCCTTCTTCTCCGTGTATTGTTATTCCTGTCCTTTCAAAGGGGAATTGTTCCAAGAGGGCATCGCGAAAAGACACATTATTTGGAAAAAGTTCATCTACCATTTGAACTATACCAATGTTTGAAGAGTACTTTATGATATCATACGCATCATAGTAGTCCTTCTTTGGTCTAGACGAAATAGGAACCCTTTCGCCTGCCACGCGAAAATCACCATTGTGCATGGAGACAAGTTTATCTAGTGGCATACCATGTTCTAAGAGCGCCGACATTACAGGAACCTTCATCGTAGATCCAGGTTCGAATAGAGTACCTACAGCATGATTATAATTTTCAACATACTGACCTTCGCCATTGCGTTCTAAATTGACCATGGTTAATACATTGCCTGTATTGACTTCCATTAATACGACACATCCATTTTTTGCATTGCACTCTTCTAGGCTTTTGCGTAGGGTTGCATCGGCAAAATCTTGCAAATCAATGTCTAATGTTGTATGAATATCTAGTCCAGGATCGGGCTCAACATCATCACGTTCAATGTGTGGCAGTGTTGTTTGTTGGGATACAACCTTTCTAAAGACCAAACCCTTTTCACCTTCTAACTCTGTATTGAAGTAGTGCTCAAGTCCGACAATTCCCTGAGACGTATCACCTGTTTGTCGTATGTAGCCGATCGTGCGTTGAGCCAATCCTCCAAAAGGAAGCATCCGATCAATAGAATGCTCGATGATTAGACCTGACGTATACCGACCTCGATCAAACCAAGGAAAAGATTTTATGCGCTCTTTTTGGCTATAGGTTAAATCATCGGCTAAAAAATAATACCGTGCACCACTAAGATAGCCCCGTTGCACATGGTCCATCCACTGCTCGCTTGTTTTATAATCGAACACAGAGGCAAGCGAATCGCACAACTCAGGAAGCAATTGAACAAACTCCTTGCCTTGGACATCCTCAATCTTAAAATCCATGTGTAACGAATACAGTTTAACCGTGGTAGAAAGGAGTCGGCCATCTGAAGTGAGTAGATTACCACGCTGAGCAGGAATCACTTCAACGGTCACCTCTAGGCTATCTGATTCAGCAATCAATTCGTCACCATATTTGTATTGGGTAAATCCGGCGCGTCCAAAAATGATCAATCCAAAAATTGCCAATGCAATGCCTATAACCCAAACGCGCCATATTATATCAACCCGTTTATTCATCAGCCGAAATTTTGATTGATTCTAAAGGTTGGTTTGGTACTTGCAGACCTATTGTATCGACGCTTTTACTGACTACCATTAAGGTAGACTCTTGCATAAAATCAGCCTTTTCATTCAGATAGGTCCATCGCAATTCATCAATAGTATCCTGATCTCTATCATACTCCTTAAGCATGGACTCCACCTGATGGTTATTTGCGACATGAATTCCACATAAAACCGCTAGAAATATCACAAAAGGCATACTTCCCCACTGGCTGCTTACTATTTTAAGAGGCGTCTTCTTTGGTGTGGTATTTAAAGATTTGCTCATGGTCTATTTTGCCTCTTGGTTTACCTTAAACGCTACACGCAGCCTTGCACTTCGGGCTCTAGCATTTTTTGCCACCTCTGCTGAACTAGGCGTTTGACTATGCACTTTATCTTCCTTCCAATTGGATGGCTGCACCCCGAAAATTGAATCATACGATTCTTGAGATGTACCAATTCCTTTGATTGCTCTTTTTACCAAACGGTCTTCCAGTGAATGAAAGGTTATTATTGCCATGTAACCCCCTGGCTTTATACATTTTGGCAGGCTATCAAGAAAATCCGTTAAAGAAGACAGTTCCTCATTTACCGCGATGCGCAGGGCCTGATAAACTTGTGCCAAATATTTTTCTTTTGGACCACGGATTACCGGTTCGATCCAGGCATTGAAATCTTGAGTTGTTTCAATGCTACCTAATGAAGGATGGGCTTGAAGTCTTTTGACAAGCTCCTTTGCATTACGCACCTCACCATAACTCGAAAACAAATTGAGGAGATCTTCAGGTGTAGAATCCAATAAGATATCCTTAGCAGTCTTTCCACGATTGTAATTCATCCTCATGTCTAAAGGACCGTCAAAACGGGTGGAAAATCCCCTCGTACCCTGGTCAAATTGATGGGATGAAACCCCTAAATCAGCCAGAACGCCGTCAACTTGGCCAATTTCAAAATAATTTAGAAAAGATTGGATAAACCGGAAATTTCTCGGAATAAAAAGAAGTCGCTCGTCGGACAGCAAATCCGCATTGAGCTTAGCATCGGGATCTTGATCAAAGGCAATTAGTCTACCCTTTGAACCGAGACGGCTAAGAATAGCGCGACTATGCCCACCGCCTCCAAAGGTTGCATCGACATAAGTTCCATTTTCCTGGATATGCAATGCGTCAACGGCTTCTTCTAGCATAACTGGAATATGGTAGTTGTCCATGACCATCATTCGTCAACCGATAAATCGCCAAGTACATCTTCTGCCAAATCAGCAAAGTTGTCCGAACTGATATTGAGTTCCGCTTCATAGCGTTTGCTATCCCAAAGCTCTAAGGTGTTCTTCCCTGGCGTTAGAATGGCCTCACCAGTTATTCTAGCATATTCAAGCAGATGCTTCGGAAGATTTAATCGATCTTGCCCATCGAGCACCACCTCGGTAGCCCCTCTCATAAAATAACGTATGAAACTCCGCTCTTTTTTCTTGAATTGATTTAAGCGTTCTATTCTAGACCTCACCTTTTCCCATACATCAATAGGATAGATTTCAAGGCAGGACTCAAAGCCGCGATTGACGACAAAACGGCCTTTGTTTTCGGGCTTCATCTGTTGCTTTAAACCACCCGGCAAACGCATACGACCCTTAGCATCGATTTTAACGGTATGTTCTCCTAAAAACGCCACTTTTCTTTCTAGTGTAGATAAAACTACATTAAAAAGCCAATTATTACCACTTTTTCCCACTAACAACCACTAACATTTCTTCCACAGAAGACAAAAAAAATAGTGGATAACTATACTTATAGTCGATTTGACAAGGTATTACTTACCCTTATCAACATACATTTTCAAGAAAAAAATATTCGTAAATCGCCGATTTACCCAGAAATTGCATGAATTCCCGGCAAATTTTTACCCTCGAGAAGCTCCAAAAGCGCACCGCCACCAGTACTTATAAAAGACATTGACGAAGCTAAATCAAACTGATGTACAGCGGCCACAGAGTCTCCTCCGCCTATTAGGGTGTATGCTCCTTGATTGGAAACGTTTGCAAGCGCTTCAGCCACCGCCTTACTACCTGCCTGGAAAGAAGGCATTTCAAAAACACCCATTGGGCCGTTCCATATAACGGTTTTAGCTTGTGCGATAACCTCAGCGTAGTTCGATGCTGCCTGTGGACCAATGTCAAGACCCATCCAGCTTTCAGGAATACAATCACTTGAACAAACCTGGGTTTTTGCATCATTGGAAAATGCATCGGCACATACAGAATCCACAGGAAGGTGTACCATACAACCTTCAGAATCTGCCAATTCAAGCAATCGCCTTGCATCATCAAAGCGATCTTCTTCGCATAAAGAATTCCCTATTTGGCCGCCCTGCGCCGCTTTAAATGTATAGGACATTCCACCGCCTATAAGGATGGCATTCACTTTCCGACAAAGATTTTCAATAATCATCAGTTTATCCGACACCTTGGCACCTCCTAAGATGGCCACTTTAGGTGCATCACCCTGAGTAAGCACATTATTTGCATTATCGATCTCCGCTTGCATAAGTAGGCCAAATGCTCTGTGTTCAGCAGAAAAGAATTGGGCTATTCCTGCAGTTGATGCATGCGCCCGATGTGCAGTTCCAAAGGCATCATTGATGTATACATCACCCCATGTGGCTAACTGTTCTGCAAATGCAGGATTATTTTTCTTTTCCTCAGGATAAAACCGAAGATTTTCCAAAAGAACAACCGATGGATTGGACGCTAGGCACGCTGTCTGAAGAGAAGCATCTCCACAATCCTCAACAAAAGCAACTGGCATCCCGAGTTTTGCTTCTAATATCGAAACAATTTGTTTAAGAGATTTATCCTTATCCGCTCCATATTTTACTGCCTTTGCCGATTTTTTAGGTCGCCCTAAATGCGACATTAACACCAATTGACCACCTTGGTCTAGAACATATTGCAAAGTTGGTAATGCAGCATCAATGCGTGCTGTATTTGTTACTTCTCCTGAAGCATTAATCGGAACATTAAAGTCTACACGCATTACAACGCGCTTACCTTGTAGAGCTATATTTTTCATGGTTATTGTTTAGCGTGCAAACATACGGCGTAACTCAACGAATATCGAAGCCGCATTTACAGCGACCATAGTCACCACAACTAAGCCTAAAAAAACAAAAGTTTTCCAGGATAAAACCTCGCCTTCAACAGCGAAGCTAAACCCATCTAAAAATGGTAACACCACAATCGTCTTTATCCCATAAACGACAGAAAATGCCACAACCGATACGATAAGAAAAAGCAGAACAAGTCCCTTTAAATACCACATCAAAACAGTGGTAGGTCGAACACCTTGAATCAATATAGATTCAATTTGATTTTTAGATCGCGTCAACATCAACTGAACGGTTAGCAGAACGCCTGTCAAGCTGAGCAAAAGCACAAATAAACCCAACATCCCCACAGCGATAAATGCACCACGAAAAAGTGCCGCATTTTCACCCGTTCTCAGCTTAGTCTCATTGGTTTCATATCCATAATCTGCAAGATACTGCTTGAGCTCTACTATGCGCTCAAGAGCAAACCTGACCGCAATACGTTTCGAAAGCGTATCGCTTTCTGCTTGAGGATATGCAAAGGTTGTATTAAGATGCTCTAAAAAATCACAAGGGACCAATACAGCGCTGATTCGATCACTGTAACCTGCAATTTTTGCATTAAACGAAGCCTTTGTGGGATACCTAAGAGAATCAGAAGGCAACAATTTGAGTTTAAGGGAGGTTAAATCGTCCTCTGCCAATGAGATAAAGCCACTCGTAAGCACACTGGACAAACGAAGAAAATCCTTAGGAAGTAGAATAGGCACGTCCATCACTCCATCTTCAGATAATGACCAAGACCAGTCCGAATCAGTGCCATCAATAATGGCAGGATCCACACACTCAACCCCAAACATATCGCTCCGAATTGGAGCACCCTTGACGTCGATAAGCAGAGACATATTAACCAAATTCCTTTGAAAAGGATACACATCGATTACAGAGGACAGCGAGTCGATCGAATCCAATTCTGATGACCTAAAAAATACTTCATCATCATCACCAAATCCTGTCTCAGTAACAGGTTTTGAAAGAATCATTATGTCTTCTCCTATTCCCTCTCTACTGGAGTCCCTAATCGATTGGTAATCGATAAAACCTTGCATAGCAATAGCCATCAAAACGAAACTAAATAGCAGACCAGCTATTTGCATTATGAGTTGGCTTGGGCGCAACCCACTTATTAGAATCTGTGTAAGAAATGGCGGTCTTCTCATACCTTTTTAATCGTTAGGTCTATGAGTTTATTATCCGCGTCCAGCGAAGTAATGATAAGTCCTGCTTGTTTGGATTGGATGTCATCTAAAACGAGTTCCCAAACAATTGCTTGGTTAGACTTATCGAGATGGCTAAATGGTTCATCAAGTAAAAGCCATTGATAAGGCTTCGATAAAGCCCTTATCAGGGCAATTCGCTGGCGTTGGCCAAAAGACAAAATCGACGTCTTTTTGTGTAGTAACGATTGGACGCCCAAGCGCCCTGCCCAACTTTCGATTTGCCCTCGACTCACCGAGCCTTCAAAACGGCTCGAAACAAACTCAATATTTTCCAATGCCGTAAGGTTATCAAACAAGCATAATCCCTGAGGCAAAATAGAAAGACTGTGAGCGCGCCATGCTGACCATTGGTTGTCAGTCCAATTGGTTGATGGAATACCTTGAATAATTAAGCTCCCCGAGTAATCTTTTCGAATTCCCGCAATTAGAGAAAGTGCCGTCGTCTTACCACGGCCACTTTCTGCAAATACTCCATAAGTCTCTCCCTGAGTGAAGGTGTGCTGGCCATACCACAGTGTATCTTCTCCGCGACCCAACTCACGCAGAGGATGTGGCATTACATCATGAAATACAATATTGGCCATTCTTGTATAAACTTAGTCGAGCATTCCCAACTCCTTTCCTAAACGTTCCATTGTCTGCCAAATTGTTACCAATGGATTGTCTTTAGTATTATCGAGGGCTAATATAAATTCCATTTCACCCTGTGAGCTTACCGAAAAGGAAAGGTGCGACATAAGATTGACGATGTCATCAATAGCTTGTTCAGAAAACTCAGCACCCTCCAAGTTAAGTTCCAAAATCTCCTTGGTAATATCACTATACGTGGGTCCATAATCATTGCCATTCAAACTAATGTAGAAAGCAATAGGGTTGCGCTGTAAAATCTCTTGAATTTCGCCATCGATTGCATTATCTTGTCCATAACCTTCGTTGCGAATGAATAGATTCACGTCATCATTATATCCGCTTACATTATTGGCTGAATCTAGTCCATCTTTCATACCAAGAATAAGGGTATAACCTTCGGATGTTTTCACAAGCTGTCTTCCTGAATAAGGTAGGACATATAGCGATTCGTATTGCGCATTCCTGGCCGAATCGTTTTCAAACCATAAATCAAGGGAAAGTCCACGATCTTGAATAGCCCCACTAGTCAACTCAGTAAACGTATTACTAAATAAGGAGTCACCCTCCTCAATTCCAATATGCACGTGTAATTCATTGATAGGGGTAAACATCTCCTCTAAGTCAATACTTACAGCCCCCGCAATCAGACCACTAAGTGATGTCATCAATTCCTGAATCGTCCATAATTTTTCAACGTTAAACTCCTGTTCAATTAATGGAGTAATTTGTGAATCTATTATATCAAGATTCAAGGATGTATCTCCTCCAAGAAGTCCACCTCGCACAAGAACATCAAGTTGATCATACAGTGTATCCATGTCCAAAGCAATGGAGAAGGCTACTTGTGGATTTCCAGTGGAATGAAGATTGTCACTTGCCTCCTCAGATAAGCCTTGCTCTGCCAAAAAAGCAAAGGGGCTTGGTTTCTCACCGGTAAACGTTGAAGATAGGACAAATTGCCCTGAATCAATCGTCAAGTGACACTGAATGGAACGTATTCCATTCGCACTAATCTTAGGATACAGAAGACCATTAGGGTTCATTAATGCCAACTGCGAGTAGAAAAAGTCATAAGTTTCTTCATTGAATGCCTCTACGTTCACAAAAACAGCTACTTCCTCAGCATCCTTTCGAAAAGCCTTAAAATCCTTATGTTGCTCGATACAGTCTTTTCGGTCGGGATTTTCTATTCTGTAGCGTGCCCACTCCTGTATAGAATCTAGACTCACCAAAGGAGAATAGTTAACTGTAAATATCGCCGCTTTGTGATCCCAAGTGACAAGCAGCGAAGAGTCCTTCATCGTCAATTGAGAAGAGTTATTTCCCTCGTCTACAGTGAAGGTGTCTTGGCAAAAGACAGCTTCCAAAAAATTTTTGAATTTATTTTTGTTGTTCAATGCCAGAACGACATGAGTTGACGAAGTGTTATTTAAGGGATCAGCCATGGTAAAGCCATAAATCTCTCCACCTCTCGTCCATGCACTATGCTGTAAATCAATTCCAAACTTCATAGGATTTTTAGGCAGCTCACAAGCCGTTGAATCATCCTTGGACAACTTCTCCGCTAAAGGACTATTAGCAATTTCCTTATAGTGTCCTTTCAAGTTTTCGATAAAAGTGTATGGCTCAATTTTTACCACAACTAAAGCATCGTTTGGTATATAACGCGTCAACGTATCGTAGGGTCTGGGCCAAAACTGAACAACCCCAATAGCTAAAAGGAGTAAAGAGGCAATTCCAAGACCTCTGAGAATTTTCTTTCCGCGGAAGAACTTAGATGGTATTTGATTTGAAGATTGGTCTGACATCGAATAAATATTTCCGCAAATATGACAATTATATCCTAGCTTGACTTGAGTTTCACCGACACAGCCACCAATATTTAACGGATTTTAAGGACTTTAAAGAGAATTAAAAATATTTACTACACTCCGTACTTTCGTAAACTAAAATTCTTAATTATATTCGCGTTCCGCGGGACGAATGGCACGTTGAATTACAAGTTTAATTTGACGGAGTCAAACAACTCAAATGGCCCCTTCGTCTATCGGCTAGGACGCCAGGTTTTCATCCTGGAAAGAGGGGTTCGATTCCCCTAGGGGCTACTAAACCCGCTTGAAATCACAATGAGGACAAGCGGGTTTTTTTATGATGTTTTTTTCTTTTTTTCACAATCACCCATTTATTTTGCCCGTTTCTTTGCATGATAGAATTACAAAGGTCTTATGAAGACGCTGTACAAGGATTTAGTAGAACAAACCCACACCTTCCCTCAAGAGGAATTCCGTGTGCAGGATGGGAACCTTATGTTCCATGAGATAGATCTTGTTGATTTAGTCCAACGCCATGGCAGTCCACTAAAGATCACCTACTTGCCAAGAATAAGCGAGCAAATTCATAAAACGAAGACATGGTTTGCTGAAGCCATGCAAAAAACAAACTATCAAGGTCAATATTCTTTTGCCTACTGTACCAAGAGTGCTCACTTTTCATTTATTCTCGAAGAGTGCTTAAAAAATAAAGTGGACCTTGAAACCTCCTCCGCCTTTGATATCTCCATTATTCAAGAACTAAAAAAGCAAGGAAAACTTCCTGCCACGACCAATATAATTTGCAATGGATTTAAGCCCGATGCCTATATCCAAGGTATTGCCGAATTGATTAACTCGGGAGACCACCTAGTAACCCCAATTTTTGATCATAAAAGAGAGCCCATCGAGCTGACAAACTACTTGGAGAAGCCCTGTCCTGTTGGAATACGCATTGCCTCAGAAGAAGAGCCCAAGTTCCAGTTTTACACCTCGCGCCTTGGGGTTCGATACAGGGAGGTAGTCAATTTATATCGAGAAGTTATTAGCCAATTTGACCTCTATGAATTGAAGATGCTTCATTTCTTCATCAACACAGGCATTAATGACACCTCCTATTATTGGAATGAGTTATTGAAATCCGTTCGGGTCTATTGCGAGCTAAAAAAGATATGTCCAACTCTGGACACCCTAAATATCGGAGGAGGATTCCCTATTAAAAACTCCTTATCCTTCGACTTTGACTACGCCTATATGATTGAAGAAATCATACATAAAATCAAAAAAGTTTGCAATGAAGAAGGCGTAGAAGAACCTAATATCTACACCGAGTTTGGATCCTATACTGTCGGCGAAAGCGGCGCATTGATTTTTAAGGTACTTGGTCAAAAACAACAAAACGACCGTGAGCGATGGAATATGATTGACAGCAGTTTTATGACAACCATACCTGATTCCTGGGCACTCAACAAAAAATTCTTACTCATGGCAGTCAATAACTGGAATAACGAATATGAACGCGTACTTCTTGGTGGATTGACCTGTGATTCCGACGACTATTACAATTCCGAATCCCATTCAAACGCCATATATCTTCCAAAGTTTCATGAAGGCCAAGAACAATACATAGGTTTCTTTCATACAGGAGCATACCAAGAATCCGTTGGCGGGTATGGGGGTATTAACCACTGTCTTTTACCAGATCCAAAATGGCTTATCATTGACCGTGATGAAAACGGGAAGCTCGTAGAAAAGGTTTTTAGCGAAGAACAGACCGCTGACCCTATGCTTCGTATCTTAGGGTACTAAACGCGACACCGATGTCCACATTTGACTTTGATGCCTTTAATGAAGCCTACGAGCAAATCAATCATTATGAACGTTTACAGAATATCCAACGTAAGATTCACGCTCCAGGCAAAATCACTGTATTACTAAATATAACCGAGCAACACCTCTCATCTCCTGGGACGGCGCACGGAGGAAGTATGTCAGGATTTATGGATGTTGTATTGGGTTACGCCGCCCTAACCATGGCATTACCTGAGGGGAATATCGTCTCGACCGTGGAGTTTAAAATGAATTTTCTGAAACCTATTTTTCTTGGAGATAAACTACGAGGAGAGGGAGAAGTATTAAGTGCAGGAAAACGAATTATTGTCACCGATGGACGAATTTATCGAAATGAAGGGTTGGTGGCTACAGGACAAGGGACATTTAATGCCTATCCTTTGGAGAAGAAAAGTTTATTGTAAATCTTGCTTAAGACATCCTATTCGTCAAAGGAGAAATCATCCCATTCCGCCGAGCTCCAATTTCCTTTATTGCCCTTATTTCCTTTTGGTTTGCCAGAATTAGATGATTTATTTTTTCCGCGTTTAGCGGCACGTTCAAATTTATCGCCTCCCCCATCAAATCGCTTACCTTGCTTTCCTCCATCACGCTGTTTTCTACGCCCCCCGTCTCTATTCTCTTGAGATGAATTACCCCGGCCTGGTCGATCGTTTCCCCTATTATCAGAAAAAGATTGATCACGATCTCCACCGCCACGATATCCGCCTTCACGACGATCTCCACCGCCACGATATCCGCCTTCACGACGATCTCCACCGCCACGATATCCTCCTTCACGACGATCTCCACCGCCACGATATCCTCCTTCACGACGATCTCCGCCGCCACGATATCCTCCTTCACGCTGTGGTCTGTCCTCAGCCTCCTTTACAATGACTTGGCGACCTTCAATTCGGGCCATATGGAGGCTTTCGATTGCAGCACGAGCGTTATCTTCGTTAGGCATCTCAACAAAAGCAAAGCCTTTTGAGCGACCTGTTTCGCGATCAACGATTAACTTACAAGATGACACCTCACCAAACTCTTCAAACAATGCTTGAAGAGTATCTTGAGTGGTATCAAAATTCAACTTTGTGACAAAAAGATTCATGAAAAATTGGAGAAATGCTAAAAAAGATAGGTTAGACTTGGTAATCTTTGTTTCAGATCAAGGGTTCAATTACAACGTGAAAATAACCTTCTTTTTCGCGTTGAAAGCCTAAAATTTATTAATTAATGATTTTATAGCGTGGAAAACCAACAGACAAACCTATGGAAGGCCTATCTTGATAAACATAAGGACCGCATGCTCGAGGAGTTAACTGACATCTTAAAAATACCTTCTGTCAGTGCTGATCCCGCGTATGCTAACGAGGTTTTTTCCATGGCCAAAGATTTGGAAAATAGACTAACCAAGGTCGGATTAGAAAAGGTTTGTGCCTATGACACCGCTGGCTTTCCTATGGTCTATGGACAAAAAATCATTGACCCCAACCTGCCCACAATTTTAGTGTATGGGCATTATGATGTTCAGCCAGCCGACCCTCTTGAGTTGTGGACAAGCCCACCCTTTGAACCGGTTACACGCGATGAGAAGATCTATGCCCGTGGGGCGTGCGACGATAAAGGGCAAATGTATTTGCAAGTCAAAGCTATTGAAGTACTTATCCAAACGGAAACACTTCCATGTAATGTAAAAGTCCTCATCGAGGGGGAAGAGGAGGTAGGTTCCGCCAATTTAGAAGACTTTGTCAGGGCCAATACTTCCTTGCTTTCCTGTGATGTTATTCTCATTTCAGATACCGCAATGTTATCCAAAGAACAACCATCTATTACGACAGGCCTTCGAGGTTTGAGTTATGTTGAAGTGGAAGTGACAGGCCCCAATCGAGACCTCCATTCCGGTGTCTATGGAGGAGCGGTTGCAAATCCAATTAATGTTTTGAGCCAAATGATTGCGAGCTTACATGATGAGGAGGGCCGTATCACGGTAGATGGTTTTTATGATGACGTAGAGGATGTATCGGCTCAGGAAAGAGATCTTATGGCGAGTGCACCATTTAGTTTAGAGGACTACAAGGATCATTTGGAGATACAAGCCGTCCAAGGAGAAAAGGGATTTTCAACCTTAGAGAGAACATCGATTAGGCCTACTCTCGATGTCAATGGTATTTGGGGTGGTTATATAGGAGAAGGAGCCAAAACGGTCTTGCCCTCCAAAGCTTATGCAAAAATTTCTATGCGGCTTGTTCCTTATCAAAACTCAGAGAAGATTACAGAACTCTTCACCAAACATTTTCAGTTATTAGCACCAAATAGTGTTAAAGTCAAGGTAACCCCCCATCACGGTGGAGAGCCAGCAGTTACCCCAGTGAATTCGATTGCCTATCAAGCGGCATCTCAGGCCATGGAGGCAACCTTCGGGGTGACGCCTATTCCTCTTCGATCAGGGGGTAGTATTCCTATTGTAAGTATGTTCGAAGAGGTACTTGGCGCAAATACCGTACTCTTGGGGTTTGGATTTGACAGCGATGCAATTCATTCTCCGAATGAACACTTTGGGTTGTGGAATTTCTATAAAGGAATAGAGACTGTTCCTTATTTCTACCACTACTTTACACAGTTAAAGAAGCAGGCGTAAGATAATTTTATCCGTTAAATGACAGGCAATAGTGCCTATTGGACTTGTATATTTGTACACGCTTGTAAATGCAAAACACCATGTCCAAAACGTCAAAGATTTTATATACTATTACCGATGAGGCGCCAGCACTAGCAACCTATTCGTGGCTACCTATTATCCAAGCTTATTCAAAACGAGCAGGTATTAATGTCGAAACAAGAGACATCTCGCTTGCTGCGAGAATCTTATCGCAATTCAATGATATTCTTCTTGAGAATCAGCAATTCAGCGATGACTTAGCCGAGTTAGGCGATCTAGCCAAGACACCTGAAGCAAATATCATTAAGCTCCCCAATATTAGTGCCTCTGTACCTCAACTCAAAGCATGCATTAAAGAACTGCAAAAAGCCGGATTCAAGTTACCAGAATACCCTGAATCACCTAGCAATATTGAAGAGCAAAAAATAAAAGGCATTTATGACAAAATAAAAGGCTCGGCCGTAAACCCTGTATTACGAGAAGGTAATAGTGATCGTCGTGCACCAAAAGCAGTCAAGGCCTTCGCGCAAGCCAATCCTCATCGAATGGGTTCGTGGTCAAAAGACAGCACAACCCGCGTTGCTAGTATGACCCATGGAGACTTTTTCGGTTCTGAAAAAAGCATTACTATGACCTCAAAAGGAAAGGCTTCTATTGTCTTCAAGGCGAATTCTGGAAAATCCAAGGTATTAAAATCAGAGATTGCGTTATTGGAAGGTGAGGTGATAGACTGTGCTGTAATGTCTATGAGAGCGCTCAAGGAATTCTTAACCTCTGTCCTTCAAGAAACTCAAGACAAGGGTAATCTTTTTTCACTGCACATGAAAGCCACCATGATGAAAGTGAGTGATCCTATCATCTTTGGTGCAGCAGTCGAAGTATTTTTTGAAGAGGTCTTATCGGCTCATGCCGATATCTTGACTCGAATAGAAGTAGATTTTCGAAATGGCTTAGGCGATCTATACGATAAGTTAAGTTTGCTCGACGATAGAGATCGATCTGCTATTCTCACTACGATTGAAAAAGTCTATGCCAATCGACCTGACATTGCGATGGTCGATTCGGACCGCGGCATTACAAACCTTCACGTTCCCTCTGACGTCATTATCGATGCCTCTATGCCAGCAATGATTCGTGAAGGAGGCAAAATGTGGAATAAAGAGGGTAAAACACAAAATACGACTGCTGTTATCCCCGATCGATCCTACAGTGGAGTATATCAAGCTGCTATTGACTTTTGTAGAGAACATGGCGCTTTTGATCCATCTACCATGGGTAGCGTTAGCAATGTCGGCCTTATGGCGCAAAAAGCAGAAGAATATGGGTCGCATGACAAGACCTTTCACATTGAAGGGGAAGGTTGCGTTCAAGTCATTGTGGATGGAAACGTCGTTATGGAACAGAATGTAGCGTCTGGAGATATCTTTCGCATGTGTCAAGTAAAGGATGCCCCGATTAGAAATTGGGTAAAGCTTGGTGTTGATCGAGCAAGAGCTACCGGTTCTCCTGCCGTATTCTGGTTAGATGCAAACCGCGCTCATGACGCACAGCTCATTAAAAAGATCAACCGCTATTTAAAAGATCATAACACTTCAGGGCTTGAGATACACATCCTTTCACCTGTTGATGCGACAACCTTCAGTTTAGAGCGAATCCATCGAGGTCAAGATACCATTTCTGTCACAGGAAACGTCTTAAGAGATTATCTGACAGACCTCTTTCCAATTTTAGAGCTGGGGACTTCAGCAAAAATGCTATCCATCGTTCCTCTTATGAATGGCGGCGGCTTGTTTGAAACAGGTGCGGGCGGATCAGCTCCAAAGCATGTTCAACAATTTGAAAAGGAGAATTATTTGCGTTGGGATAGCCTTGGTGAATTCCTTGCCCTTGAAGTTTCTTACGAGCATTTAGCGGAAACTACGGGCAATGAAAAAGCCAAGGTTTTGGCCAAAGCACTTGGAGAGGCAAATAACAGATACTTGAGCGAAAACAAGTCCCCTACCCGACGGCTGGGAGGCATTGACAACCGAGGCTCTCACTTCTATGTAGCCAAATTTTGGGCTCAAGCATTATCTTCTCAACAAGACGATGCTGAACTCAGTCAACTCTTTACTCCGATCGCCAAGGATCTCGAAGAAAAAGAAAATCAAATTGTCGAAGAACTTCTTGCAGTCCAAGGAAGTAAGGGTGATGCCGGAGGGTATTATTTGCCAAATACAAAGCAAGCGAGTCAAGCTATGAGACCTTCCGCTACGCTCAATGATATTATTAGCACTTTATAATGCCTTCATTCGTCTAAAGACGAGTTACTTTTTTGAGAATATCCAAGGGATGCATTAATTTGATAACAAATTACATTTAGCTATCCCATGACATCAAAAAGTACTCTCGTTTATTGGTTGTGTTTTACATTGATACTCTCGGCTACCTCAGAAATTTTTGGGCAAAATAGAGCGTTAAACAAAATTTTGGACGGCGATTACCGCGGAGCGGAAAAAATCGTTATAAAAAAAATAGAAAAGGATAATGATGACCTAAGCTATCTATACGCCTATGCGAAACTGCTTAACACCAAAGAGTACAAACTTTATGACTCCAAAAAAGCTTATCTCGAGGTCAAACGGTTGGGAAATCTATTTGAATCCTCTGAAGAAAAAGAAGTAAAGAAGGCCATAAATGATGGAATATCATTACGAGAAATTTATGATTTAAAAAGTGAGATTTGCTATAATGCAAAAGTAGATGCCATCACTTCAAAAGATGAAAACACCCTAAATGAATTTCTTACATTCTTTTCAGAAGCTCCTGAGGTATACATAGAAGAAGTTATTGTGGAAAGGAATAAGGCTGCCTTCATAAATGCCCAAAACAGACATACCATTAATGCATACCAGTCCTTTATCGACCAATATCCTGGGGCGTCGCAGATAGGTCAAGCAAAAGAATTTCGGAATCAATTAGCCTATGAGGAAGTTGTTTCTATTAATCAAATCTCTTCCTACGAAGCATTTATCCGAGCCTACCCAACCGCCCGCCAAGTTTCTCTTGCTACATCACGAATCCAAACTCTAGCTTTTGAAGAAGCAAAACAGGAGAATACGTCAGGCGCGTTTGCTCGTTACCTCGATAAATATCCAACAAGTCGCCATAAAACAGAAGCGAACTCGTTGTATGAAGAATGTCTTTTTAAAGAAACGACAATCAAAGGAAACTGGATTAGCTATAAAAAGTATATCAATACTTATGGCAACAATGATTGGTACGAAATGGCTGTTGACAGCTTATTGGCCATTTTTCAAAGTAATCCGAATAGGCTCATAATCGAGTACATCTTTAGCCTAGATAATCTAGATGAGGTACAGTATAAAAATTCTGTAACTGAATACTACAATTACATCAAAGAAGATGGCGAAAAAGCAACGCTCGATGCATTTATCTCACGATTCGGGACACCTTCTTACCTTACAGAATTAACAAATGACACATCAATAGCCCGCCTCGCACAAGACTTAAAACTTTCATCACAGCAAGCCATTTCACTTTCAAATACGACGAGTGAAAATGAGGAACTCAACCGCAGATTGATTCGAGAGGGGGGTAAATCAGGAAGTCTTCAATTCTCCCTTATGTGGAATAATTACAACGACATCGATTTGCATTGTATCGATCCAAATGGCGAGGAAATATTTTTTGGTAATAAGTACGCCTTTAGTCAAGGAGAATTGGATGTTGATATGAATGTTGAGTCCTACGAGTCTCTCGAACCTGTGGAGAATATTTACTGGCCAGAAAACGAGGCTCCTGTTGGAGTCTATCGAGTATTTGTACACCACTATCAAAATCATCAATGTGGCTACAATTGCCAAGACCCTACCCCCGTATTTGTAAGTTTGAAGATCAATGGAAAGGTAGAAAACTTTCAAGTGGACCTGTATAATGATGATGCAGTGATTATCAAAGAGTTTTACTATGGTGGGCCCGAGACGCCAATAGATGACATCGTATATAATCTAAATGAATTGCAAGAATTTTTAAAAGTCTCTCCTCCTAACGACATGGGATTTCTCGCACTACAAAAATTGATTTCAAAAAATGTAGACTTGAACCAGTGGGACAGGGTAGAGGCAATAATTAATGAATACAGTCAAACGTATCAAATGCATCCTTGGTTTACTGACTTACAGTCACTTGTTAGACAGCCAGTTGATCAAAGTATAAAACCTATTCCATTATCTAGAGTGAATTCCGAGTATGGAGATGAATATGCACCGGTGTTAACCGCTGATGGCAAACGTTTACTTTTTTGCGGAAAAAATACCGCGCTAAACTTAGGTGAAGATGATGAAGATGTATTCGTCGCAGGATATCAAAACAACAAATGGCAGACACCAACACTGTCCAATGATCTTTCTGCTGTAAACTCTAATGATGCCCCCATGGCCATTAGCACGGACGGCAACGAATTGATACAATTTTATGAGGGAAAGCTTGGCTACCGAAACAAGACTTCATATGGATGGACATCTCTGAATCTATTACCTGAACAGATAAATCGAGGCGAATGGAATGGTGACGCTATGATGTCTAGCGATGGAAACACAATGATTTTTGCTTCTGTCCGTAATAAAAATCAAGATTATGTTGATAGAAACTTAGATTTCTATCATGGCGGTGCTTTTTACCCTTCAGATATCTATATATCAACGCGTGACAATGGAATCTGGTCGGAACCAGTGAATATTGGGACTAAGATAAATACTCGATACAGCGAAAGAAGCCCTTTTTTACATCCGGATATGAAAACCCTATATTTTAGCTCTGCAGGTCATGGTGGATTTGGAGGTTACGATGTTTTTGTCAGCAAACGATTGGCCGACTCGTGTTGGGATTGCTGGTCTAATCCTGTAAATATGGGTAAAGAGATAAATTCTATTCGAGACGACTGGGGTTATCGCATATCGACCGATGGAGAGTATGCTGTCTACAGTGCAATTGGAACTTCTGGCAGCTATGACCTATACTCAGTCAATCTTCCCATCCATCTGCGACCTGGTTATGTTGCCACCGTTTCTGGTCGACTAGTCGACAGCGATGAACAGCCTATCGAGGCATCCATGCGTTGGGAAGATTTAGAAACAGGAGCGGTTATTGGACAATCAAAAAGTGATCCTGAAGATGGCAGTTACTTTATTGTTTTACCACTCGGTAAACTCTACGGATACTTCGTAGATAAAGAAGATTACTTCCCCATTGCCAATAATGTGGACTTAAGAGACAGTGTTCAGCCTATTGAATATGAGGAAGATATTAAAGTGGTGACCTTTGAAGAAATGAAAGAGGATAGTATTGCCGTAGAAATCAACAATCTCTTCTTTGCATTTGGCCAATCAAGATTATTGAACTATTCAAAGCCTGAACTTGTGCGCTTATCCAAGATCATCCAACAATTTGACTTATCCATTCAAATTAATGGACACACGGATAATGTAGGAGAAATAGATAACAATATGCTATTATCTGAAGCAAGGGCTCAATCGGTCAAATCATTTCTTATCGGTCTGGGGTGTAGGGATGAGAATATGACGATTCTAGGTCATGGAGAAGAGCATCCTATTGCGTCTAATGAAACCGAATCAGGCCGAGCGAAAAATCGAAGGGTTGAAATTGTAATTGTAGACTAATTAAAATCAGTTGTCAATAAGTTAAAATCTAGCCCGCCATTTTACACGCCTTAGCGTTAATTTAGGGCAATGCAAAAGCACTCTACTTTGCTTATTGTCTTAATGCTATGGCTCTTTGAAAGTATGGCGCAGCCGTTACTTGTTAATGGCCCTTACATCAATGAATTAAGCCAAGGTCCAAGTGGAGCAGAAGAATTCGTAGAAATCATAGTATATGGTGATGTCAATTGCAACGATACCTGTTTTGATTTACGTGGATGGATTTTAGACGATAATAACGGATACTTCGCAAGTGGAGGTGGATCAGGAATTGCCACAGGTTCTTATCGATTTGGACCGGACCCTATTTGGGAATGCGTTCGATATGGAACATTAATAGTCATCTACAACGAATTTGATCGAAACGTAAACCTTCCTCCAGATGACTTGGACCCGTCGGATGGTGTTATGATTCTTCCTGCAAACAGCACCTTGTTTGAACGTGCGGGAGGAAGCCCCTCAGCATCTGGAAGCATCAATTATCCTACGACTAACTGGCTAACACGGGGAAGTTGGCAATATACTGTGATGAGTAATAGCAATGACTCCTACCAGATCCGGCAGCCCAACAACCTTAATGGATTAATCTCACCCTTTCATGCTGTTAGTTTTGGAAACAACACGAATAACTCAGTCATATACTTTCCAGGAAGTGCAGGAGGAAAGGTATTCTACATGGATAACTCATTTAATAACAATCCATTTGATCAGGCGAATTGGTCCGAAGGCAGCGCATCAAATGGAGATGAAACCCCAGGATTAGGAAACAATACTGCCAACGCTGCTTGGATCCAAGGCGTCTTTGCCACAGCTAATTCCGCAGGACTTCCAATTAGAGATACCGTCAACGTTGAAGCCTGTGATTCAGCGCAGTATCAAGCCATATTTCTATACAATGACACAACATTCACTGACACCTTACTCACTGTTGACGGCTGTGATTCCATTGTAAATTATAACTATACTATTAGCTCATCTCCTTCTATAAACCTGACCGTTGGTAGCGCCATTTCATGCTTTGCGAGTAATGATGGCCAAATTTCTGCCACACTGGTCACAGGAAACTACGACTGGACGGGATCTACAGGATTTTCTCAATCTTCCACTAGCAACATCATTAGCAACCTAGGCCCAGACACCTATACTCTTGTGTTTACAGACGACAATGGATGTAGTGACCAAGATAGCATCGCGCTTAACGAACCTCTTGAGATTCGCACAGTAAGCATGCAAAGTGCCTGTGACTCGGCACTCATCCATGGCAATTGGGAGTTTGCCTCAGGGATATACATTGATACGCAAGTAGCAAGTAATGGATGCGATTCGATTAGCGAAATCAATCTTGCCTTTTCGAATTCTTCAGTTTCTATAACAACATTCTTTGGTTGTAATTCGCTAGAATACAATGGTCAAACATATACTTCAGATACAATTTTTAGAGATACCTTTCAAACCACAGGCGGCTGCGATTCCATCATTATTGCTGAGCTAAATATTCCATCTGACATTACCATCAACTTTACCATACAAGATTGCCTTCCCATAATTTATAATGGCATAACCTACACTTCAAGTGCTACGATTCGTGATACATTTCTGAGTAGTAATGGTTGTGATTCAATCGTAACAGCAGACCTTATTGTTGGATCATCCATATTCATAAATCTGAATGAACAAGGATGTGATTCTGTATTTGCCAACGGCCAATGGTTTTTTGTGGATACTGTCCTTCGTGATACCTTTTCAGCGGTCTCAGGATGTGATTCAATCGTCTCAATAACTATCACTGTATCTAATCCAAGTTTTGAGGTAAGCTTCATCTCATCATGTTACGATATAACCCTAGATGGGCAGACATTTTTATCTGATACGATATTTAATGATACGCTTTTATCCGTATTTGGATGTGACTCAATTATTCAACGGAACCTCACGATTTTACAGCTCTCATCTAGTATTATGAACGATTCACTATGCCCAAATTCAAGCTATCTCTTACCAGATGGAAGCACTACATCCAATCCAGGCACCTACTCCATCACACTCACTAACAACGTCGGATGTGACTCGATTATCACAGTAAATCTATTCGCGCGATCTAGTCCATTTATCCAATTCACTGATTATGATTCATCGCTTTGTGAAGGAGAGCAATATTTCATCGATCTTGCAGATTATACCGGATTGCTTGGAGAATGGATTAGACCTAACACGACCAACGAGCTTCAACTTTTTGAAGAGTCAGGTGACTACATTTATTCACTTAGAAATAGTATTAATGGGTGTCCTTTACTTGATACTATATCTATCGACTTTATCTTTTGCGACAATTCCTGTACGCTCTATTTTCCAGGTGCCTTTTCACCAAATTATGATGGTAGAAACGAAGTATTTAAACCCATATACCAAGATTGTAATACAACCATAACACAATATGAAATATCGATTTACAATCGCTGGGGAGAGCTTGTTTTCTATTCAGATAATCTGGATCTAGGCTGGAATGGCATGGTCAACAAGGAAGCTATGCCAATTGAAACGTATATTTATGTAGTAAAATACCGACAGAATCAAGATTACCGGATTGAAGGCAATGTGACATTGCTTCGATAAATAAAGAATTATGAAAACATTACTAAGATTTTTTTCTATTGGATTTCTAGGCATTACCATGACGAGTAACGCCCAATTTGTTGCGTCCTGCCCTGGAGTAAATGCAGGCCCCGACGCCTCACAAACTTGCGCTGATTCTTGTACAACATTAAATGCTCAGTTTCTTAAAACAGCGCAGAGTTCGCAATATCAAGTAAATGCTATTCCTTACAATCCTTTTCCATATACCATTGGAACGGCAATTAGTGTGGGGGTCGATGATATTTTCAGCAACGTAATTACACTTCCTTTCCCGTTTTGCTTCTATGGTACAAATTATACCGAATTAACTGTGGGAAGTAATGGTATTATATCATTCAACACGAACAATGCAGATCCTATTCTTAATCCAGGAAATCAATTATTTCCAACAAATGGCTGGTGTGAGTGGGAATTTACCGATCCTCTCCCAAGTCCCAACTTGTATCCTCCATCTATCTGCGGTCCCTATCACGATATTGATCCTTCAGTGTGTGGTAATGTTCGCCAAGGAATTTATGGTATTGCGCCATGTAGAACATTTGTAGTCAGTTTCGATAATATCTGTCAATTTGATTGCACAACAACCCAAAGTCGCCACCAAATTGTATTGTATGAATCAACAGGAATCATTGAAGTTTATGTTGAGAAAAAACCGACATGTGTTTTATGGAATAATGGAAATGCCGTTATAGGTATTCAAGATGGTAATGGAATTAATGCCACTGTAGCCCCAGGTCGAAATACAGGTCCGTGGACGGTATCCACTCCTGAGGCTTGGCGATTTTCACCAGATGGAGCCCCGACTTACAGCTTTAACTGGTTTGATATGGCAGGAAATAACCTTGGCAATACAGCAAGCCTTGATGTTTGCCCAGACACCACATCATCTTATCGTGCTGAAATCATGTATACTTCGTGCAGTGGAGCTACGTTAATTTATAATGATACCGTAGAAGTTTCGGTAGCTGAAAACTTCGATTTTTCAGTTAATTTGACGGATACTGCATCTTGCGGACAAAGCAACGGATCGGCAACTGCGGTAGCTCCCGTTGGAGCAGCTCCGCCATTAACCTATTCTTGGGACAATGGTCAAAGTGGTCTTATTCTTGCCGGAGTGCCAGCAGGAAACTATTGTTTGACCATATCGGATGCTTCAAACTGTGAAGTAACGCGTTGTGTTACAATACCTGAAATAGGACCAGTAATCGACAGTATCAATATTATTAATGCAAATTGTGATGGAGAAAATGGTGCTGCGGGGATCTTTGTCAGCGGAGGTTCAAGCCCCTACACCTACAGTTGGAATGATCCAAACAACCAGACGGAAGCCACAGCACTCGGATTGGATTCAGGCACCTACATTGTTACTGTAACCGATGCAAGCAATTGTGCACTCACCGATAGTGTTTTTGTAGATCAGCCCTTTGGAAATCCAAGCATCAATATTGAAGGACCGCGTGTTTTGTGTTTCCCTGAGGCTGCTATTCTTGAAGGAAGTAGCGATGATTCCACACTAACCTATGTTTGGAGTACAGGCCAATCAGGGGCAATGATTTCGGTTGTTCCCGATCGAGATACCACGTTATATATTACAGGATCTAATGGACCTTGTTCTAGTGAAGAAAGTATCTTCATTGAAGTATCCTTTCCAATACAAAACATCGAAATTCTCTATGAGCCAGATACCACCGTACTTTATGGCGATAGCCTTACGGTAACAATATCCGGTGACAATATCACCTCTTACCTGTGGGACGTGTTAGGCGACTCCACAGCCTCGGTAGTCCTTTTCCCAGGGGATTCAACGCTTTATGAAGTCGCTCTAGGTGGAGTATTACCTTGTGGGGATTCCGTTATATTTATTCCAGTAAATGTTATCCCAGAGGTAGATCCTCTTATTCCTGACGCATTCACACCGAATGGCGATGGCCTTAACGATGTCTTCGAAGTAATCAATGCTTCTTTCTTTGTGACCATAGAAATGCGCATCTACAATCGATGGGGTGAACTTGTCTTTGAAGAGATTGGAGATGCTGCCTCGCTTGAAGGATGGGACGGAACCTATAATGGGAAACAAGCACCTGCAGGAAGTTATATGACAGTTGTTCTTGCTAAACAACTTGGACGCCCAGATCAAAGACAAGCTAGCGGCAGCGTCTCGCTCATCCGCTAAACCCAAACTGAAGAATGATTAAGTACATTAGACTATTTTTATTTGGTGCGCTTAGTTGTTTTTGCTTTGTTCTAAATGCGCAGAGCAATTTCGGAATAAACGTATATTCTTTCTCACAAGCAGAGGGTTACAGGGCCCTACCCTATGCTGATATAAAAGATGTAACAGGCAACCCTATTGCTCAATCCGATTCGCTAGGGTTAGCACAATGGAATAGGACTAACGAGAAATTAAAAGTCGTTGTTAGCGCGTTGGGATATGCGTCAGATACTCTTGACGTTTTCCGCGATGAATACGCTAAAGTCATCTTATATCCTGAAGTTTTAGAGTCAACTGTGATTCAATCTCGAAGAAACTCAAGACAGCTTGGCGTAACACTAAATACAACTCTTTTAAATCAAGGTGATTTAAAGAAGGCAGCTTGTTGCAATCTTTCAGAGAGTTTTGAAACCAATAATTCGGTAGATGTTGGCTACACCGATGCTATTACTGGAAGCAAAAAGCTTCACATGCTCGGCCTTGATGGTAAATATGCAGAAATTCGTTTCGAAGGACTATCCTCCATTCGCGGATTAAATCTTCTTGGAGGAATGATTGATGTGCCTGGACCTTTTCTTCACAGCATTGCCCTATCCAAAGGCTCTGGATCTATTGTAACCGGTCGTGAAGCTATTGCTGGTCAAATTATATATAATTGGAAACCTCCTGATTGTGATGAACGACTTCATGTCAATGTCTATCTCGGAGCTTATGGGCGATTAGAGGGTAATATTCTTTCTACGGAGAAAATCAGCCGAAGATGGTCTACCCTCACTTCCGTGCACGGTATGTTAAATAATCGGGAGATGGATATGAATGGTGATGGTTTCTTAGACTTACCAAAAAACCCATTTCACATAAATATTATGCATCGGTGGAAGTACTTCCACAAACAAAAATGGCGATCTCAATTTGGCTTTGATTACAGCCAAACCCAGTTAGAAGGTGGACTAAGTAGTGCTTACCGCCAAGACTCAGTATATAATGCGGACTATATATATAATCAAGATAGTCGGCGAATAGCTGCCTTTTGGAAGATGGGTAGACTATGGGATAATTGGAGTATAGGATTTCAAAACCGATTCTATTTTCATAATCGCGAGGCATTCTTTGGAGACAATAATCAGGCTCTGTACAGCACTAGAGAGTATAGCGGGCAAGAAACGTTTGGCGAAAGCAAGTTAATTCTTGAGCACTTCTGGAATTCCACTGTCAACGGAGAGGACCTGCATAGTCATACCATTAAGTTTGGGGGAGGACTCCTAGTAGACTCTTTACAAGAGAACGTTTTGGGAGCAAATCCGCTGCAACAAGAACGTTGGGAGTTTAACCCCTATGGCTTTGCTGAGTATACTTACGAGTTCAATACAGCGTTTGCTTGGATTGCAGGGATGCGAATCGAGCACCACAACCTTTATGGACTGTACCTTCTACCTAGAATGAATATGCGTTGGACAACGCCTAATAAATGGATTGTAAAGCTATCTGCAGGTCGCTCAGCACGAAGTCCCTTTATCCTTACAGAGAGCTTTGGAAGATTTGCCAGTGGGCGCCAATTCCTTATTGATTC
>PAPS01000023.1 GCA_002708985.1 Saprospirales bacterium
AATTTCCATTTTTTGAAGATTAAATAACCAATAGTCCCGAGCAAAATATATGGCACTGCCATGATGTACAGGATGCCTTGATTGATTCCGCGACCCACAGCCCCTTCCGCCGCGCTGTCTTCTGCGACCGCTTTGCACATGACACATTGTGCATCCAGATTGTCACAGAATCCAATCAAAATGACGGATACAACGAGCCAATGAAAAATGGATGGGCCGCGCATCAGTGGGGATAGTAGGGTGCTATCATTAGGTAGACAATGACGCCGCTTGCAGTCACATAAAGCCATATTGGCATGGTCATGCGCGCAATTTTTCGATGTCGGACGACATCGCCCATGAGGCCTCTAGCGTAGCTGAATAGGGCCAACGGGACGATTGCTACTGATAGCAAGATGTGGGTGATTAAAATACTTAGATAGACCACGCGGATAGGACCTTGCCCACCAAATTTGGTGGATTGCGTGAGCAGATGAAAAATGACATAGCTCACAAGGAACAAGGCAGACAGTGACAGTGCTGCTGTGTTCAGATTGCGGTGCTTGGTGATCTCACCTTTCCGGATTGAAAAAAGGGAAAACAGTAAACAGGTAAATGCGGATGCATTGAGCAAGGCGTTAAACCGTGGAAGCCAATAGACTTTTTTGAGGGTTTCATCTGAAAGCCCCTCCGCTGGTGGAATCAGGAATAAGGCCAACACGACCAAAGGAATTGCAATGCTGACAGTCCAAACGAACCGCTTAACGGCTTTTTGGTTGGCAGCAGGCATTTTCATTGCGTGGATGTCTTCAGCGTTTCTGTTTGTGCGATAAGCTGATACACATCTTCTAACATCTGATCAACCTCCGAGGTTTTCGTGCCGTCATATGTTCCTCTAATGTGTTTATCCTGATCGATGATGAGAATTTGGTCTGAATGAAAAAATCCGCCTGCGGCGGTGTCACTTGCCAGTGCTGTGAGTAGATAGCCTTCTTGAAGCAGTGGATAGAGGTCTTCTTCCGGGCCGGTGAGGAATGTCCACAATTCTGGGTCTGCACCGATGCGGTCCGCATACTGTCGCAAACGTTCGGGGGTGTCTCGATTGGGATCAACCGTGTGACTGATAATGGCAACTTTATCCCCAAGGCCATCGATTGCAATTCGGTCGTGAACCCTCGCCAATTGAGAACTGATAACAGGACAGATGGTGGGGCATGTGGTGAAGAAGGCGTCTACCAGTAGCACCTTGCCTTCAGTATTTCGATGACTGTATTCCCGGTTGTTCTGGTCGGTGAGGGCAAACTTTGGAATGCTGTGGTATAGGGTGTCGGGGGTGTCAGAGCCTGAATGCAGCACATCTCTGGGCCCTAGGTAAGGCAGAGGTGGCCTTTCGAGTCTTTCTCTGTTGGCCTTCTGCGCTTCCAGCTTTCTTTTTTTCAGCAGTGCAATGTCTTCTACTGCGTCGCCGATTTCGTGTTCGCTTGAGGCTAGGTATTTCTGTCTCACGTAGCCGCGGTCATCCACCAACAGGAGTGTGGCCATATTGAATCGGTCCGTTGAATCTCGCGGAACACCCAGGTCATCAGAAATTAATCGGTTTATGACACTTTGATCGCCCGTGAGGAACTTCCACTTGTCGGGAAACCTGTTGTATCGCTCGTTTTGCTTCACATAACTCTGGAGGCGGTCAGGTGTGTCATGGTTGGCATCGAGGGTGAAGCAAAGTAGGCCCACGTCGGGCTCGTCTCTGTATCGCCAATTGGCCCACAGTAGTTGTCGGGTCATGGTTGCGAGATGAGGTGTGGTAAAGGTGTCCGTGGTCATGAAAGACACCAGCCAAAAGTTGCCGAAAAGATCATCGCGCGTCACATTTTGACCGTGTTGATCAATGAGGTTGAATTCGGGTAGGCGACGGGCGTTGATGGGCGTGGTGATTCTGTCGCCAGAGGGGGAGAAATATTCCAGGTTTCCGAATTCATGCCGCATGCCTTTTCCCAGCAAAAGGAGCAGCAACAAGGGAAGGCCGGGAAGAGCGGCCACGAGTAGGAACCGCTTCCAGTCGCTGCGGCGACCCGATGTCGGTTCACTCATCTGCAATTAGTGAAACTTCAAGTCCAACCCGAAGTGAGCAGCACCTTCGGTGAGGGCAATAAAAATCAGGTATCCAATGAACATGAAGTAGGGGAAAATGACCACATTTCTGAGGTTCTTACGCTCATCTCCCAAATGCATGAAGGTCATTACGATGTACCCTGCTTTGAACAGGGTAAGAATGATGAAAGTCCACTTAATGGCGGTCCAAGTGAAGGTTTCACTTCTTTTGAATACCACCCCCATTCCCACTTCTACGGCCGTGATGACCGACAGAATAAGCGTGACCATGTAGATTTTTTTGCGAATAGCTACGCCTTCTGCTTCGCTGTGGTGTGCGTTTAGGGCGTAGCTATCATTTACGATGAGGTCGTCGCGTTCCATGTCAGATGAGGTAAAAGAAAGTGAAAACGAACACCCAAACCAAGTCTACAAAGTGCCAATACAAGCCCACTTTTTCAACCATTTCGTAGTGCTTTCGGCGCTCCATGACTCGGTTCACCACCATGAAGAACACCACGATATTGATGATGACACCTGAAAATACATGGAATCCATGGAATCCGGTGATGAAGAAAAAGAAGTCACTGTAGCTCTGTTGCACGGCATATTCACTGTCGTGAAGGTTCGCACCAAATGAGAAATCGTTGGACCTCGCATTCCAGAGGGACATCATGGCTTCGCCTTCGATGACGGTTTCTCCCTCGATAAATTTATTGAGGGTTAGTCCGTGTAGGTGGGCATCGTGGGGGTGGTCTCCAAGTTCAGTCAACACTACGTGACCGCCTTCTTCGGTGAGCGCAACTGAGGTGTTGCCGGCCAGATACATCTCCATTAGATGACCAAAATGGTGGTCCATGAAAACGGCATCTCCTGCAGTCATTTCAAACACCTCTCCATCGGGTCCCGTCACACTTACGTCTTCGGCAAGCAAAAAACAGCCGCCACTGCCGTGGATGAAATGGCTCCATTCCCACGCTTGGCTCCCCAGAAAAAAGAACCCACCGATAATGGTGAGCCCCATCCACTTTATGACTTCTGAGCGGTCGTTTCGGTGTCCGGCTTCTACGGCGAGCACCATTGTGACTGAGCTCACAATAAGGATGAATGTCATCAATGCCACATACGCGAGAGGGTAGTGCCCCTCTAAGCCCGGAAGAGCTCTAAACACTTGCTCTCCAATGGGCCAATCCGCTGTGGAGCTGGCCCTACTGAAGCCATACGCAACCAAAAGCCCAGAAAACGTCAAGGCATCGGAAACGAGGAAGTACCACATCATCATTTTTCCGTAGCTCACGCTAAACGGCGAGCGTCCTCCTCCCCAGAGGACCTCCTTCGAAATTGCTTTACTTGCCTCTCCGGACATGACGCTGATTTGCGTCTACAAGGTACGTTATCCTTAGTGGACGAGGAACAAGAAGGCGAACAGGTATGCCCATAGAAGGCCTAGAAAGTGCCAATACACACCACCAGTTTGCAAACGCACGGTGTCGCCTGAGTGAATTCGCCCAGTTAGAATCCTAATTCCATTGACTACCAAGTAGCCCAAACCAAGTGCGAGGTGGAACAAGTGAACACCGATGAGAATGAACAGATAGCCAGCTGATGCGTTGGAAGTGCGCTCCACATCTAGGGTGATATCCCTGGCCATGAGGACATCGTCTGGAGCAAACAGTTGATTTGTTTCCGGCCTGTAATTGAGAGGCACTCCGTCCTGAGTAACTGTATAGTCCGCTCCCCATTGGGCATTGCCTTCTAAGAGGTTTTCGATGCTGTTCCATCGGTATGCCTTGGCTCCACTTGCCGTTTCATCGACGGTCCAGCCCATGCCCTTCTTTTGAAGCGTTTCCCAACCATTTAATTGCATTGCTGTGAAGCCCAATCCAAGTGCAAAAGTCAAGGCGAGATGCACAAAACTGGTCATGTTTTTGCCAGCTTTCATAGACCTCAAGCTGAGCCACATGGGCAGGGAGCTGGCCAGTATGAGTGCGTTGCTTATCCACAGTGCTTTTGGGGCTTCGATGTGGACCCAGTATTGGCCCACGTTGGATACGATATAGGCGGAAGTGAAGCCTGCGAAAAGCATTACCACAGCAAAGAGGATGAAGTACATCAGCATCTTTTTGGTGCGTTCGCGCACTGCTGGATCGAGACCTTCGAAGACATCAACGCGACCTTGTGGAAGGTCTTGGGTTGTATCGGGGGCGTTCATCGGTTGGGTTTCACTCATGGGACAACAAAAGAACTGGCTTCTCAGCTCAGGGTTCAGGGGATTTTATCGAGGACGTACGTGAGCTGCACAATTGGGAGGTACAGAAAGCTCGCGAACATAAGTTGACGGGCATCCTTCACCTTCAGTCCCCGCCATAGGCGAATCGCAGGGACAAGAAAGGCAAAACCTGAAATGATGGCCACTGTGAAGGCAATGTTCCCCACCATGGGCGCTTCTCCAGGCAATGCCCAGGGCAAAAGGCTAGCTGGAATGCAAAGCATGGTGTAAAACAAGATTTGTCGGGCGCTCGCTGCGGTCCGGCCCTCCTTAAATGGCAGCATGCGATACCCAGCTTTTAAGTAGTCGTCGTGGGATACCCAGGCTATAGCCCAGAAGTGGGGAAACTGCCACATAAATTGAACTGCAAATAAGGTCCCAGGTTCGATGCCGAATTGACCGGTTGCCGCTACATATCCGAGCATGGGGGGGATTGCGCCTGGAATTGCCCCCACAAGTACGCTGAATCCGGTGCGGGATTTAAGTGGGGTGTAGGCCAAAACGTAGCTTCCAATGGCCAATAGGCCCAAAAAGCCTGCGCTGGCGTTGATTTCAAACAAGGCAACTAAACCGAGTATTCCTGCAGCTGTAGACCACAAAAAGGCATTTCGGACGCTCATCCTTCCGGTGGGCAGGGGGCGGTCTGCGGTTCGTCCCATTTTGCCATCGGCTTCTTTTTCGAGGATTTGATTGAATCCGTTGGATGCACCGGTCAGCAAGTAACCCCCAACTGTGAGTTCTAGAAAGGGGACGAGACCAATGCTTTCCTTGCCCATGAACCAACCGAGCACGGCACTTAACACCACAAAAGTTCCGAGGCGCATTTTGAACAGAACCGCGAGGTCCTTGAGAAGGGTGGAGTTGGCGGCTGCCGACATGGCGAAGAGTAAAATTAGGTTGCCACTACCAATCAGCGCCGAAGAAGGGCCCTGAACTCCGGAGACCTAATCCAATCCGCAGTTCATTTGCCGGTGACAGGTTGTCAAGGGAGCCGGACTCCCACCCCAACGCAGTTTGGAAGAACACTTGCGCCGAAAAACTGTCCAGAAGGCGTATTTTTTTAGCAATGTCCAAGAAGGCAACGGATCGCTTTCGCAACGCTCCGTTAAGCCATGAATAGCGTTCCTCTGTTTTCTGTATGTCCCCAATCTGAGGCATCGATCCTGTAGGGGCATCGCCAATGGGATCGTCGCCCCGCACTGAGGCGGTAAAGTGGGCCTCTATCTTCCAAACTGATTTTTGCCATCGGCCATTCCAAGTTGTTTCGATGAAGTTTGCGCCGAGGGGATGAGCCAAGGGTGTTATCCCGTGCGTGTAGGTTGCATTGCTGGTGTAGTGACTGTATGTCCAGGGACGTGCCGCCGAGATTTCCCACCGCCAACCGCCCCAACGCGTATCCCATTGAATCCCCCCCAGCAGGGAAAATTTATTGCCCCACCAACCAGTTGCGCCAAGCAGCTCCTCCACGATGAGCTCGTCCAGTAAGAATTGACCGTAGAGCATTCTCGGACGTCTTTCCCACTTTCGGCCCAATTTGATTCTGCCTTCAAGGCCAACCAGAGCATTGTCTGAACTGCCTTGGGCGTACTCCGTTGGGCGAAGGCTGGTGAGCGGCAAAAGGTAGTGTGGTTCGAATACCCGTTGTCCATTTTCTGAATTCCAGATGACAGCTCCCCAAAGTGCGCCGGTTAAGCGCTTTCCAAAGTCGACTTCTAAGCGGTGGGTCACCATCATTTTTTGGATTTCTGACCGAAGGAAACCAGAGGGGGGAATCCATGTTCGAGGATCGCCGATTGCACCCATCCAACACCCCATATGCTGTCTGTCTTGAAGCAATTCAATGCGGTGGTGATATCGCAAACGACCACCATCATCGAGATTGATTTGAGCAAACGGAGCCGGGGCGGCATGTCGACCTCGGAACAGAGATCGGATTCCCCAACCTTCGCTCAAGGTGTCTCGTCCGATGACAATCTGTAACGACTCCAATGGTGCCCACTGCCAGCGGCCGCGCCACCGTGTGGCCAACAGCCCAGATTGAGAACGGCGGTCCCAACCAGCTTCTATTGCGCGTCGGAGAAAGGTGCTTCCATCTTGCAGAGCTTCAAGTAGAATGTCACACTGCCAGCGCTTTTTTTTAATGTGGGCCCCAGCTACTAGGAATCCAGTTGGTATAGCCCTGCTTTTGTCAGAGGTAAAGGCAATGCCCAGACGCTGCGGTGTTATTGAGACCTTGAAGGTGCTCTCTGTGGAATCTTCAAGTGCATTGAATACGCTAATGCACGGAGACCTTTCCTGTTGCGCATTGACTTGAAATGCGAACAGGGTGAGAAGTAGAAAACAGAGCTGTTTGCCCATGTTGGCAAACCTAAGGCTGGAAAGAAGGCTTAAATGCTGCGCATTCGTTTGCGACGAACGGCCCTTTGGTAAACGAAAATGCGTTCTGTAAAAAGGATGACCACCGGTAGCAAGAAGGCCGTGCCCAACAGAATCAAGAAGGCCGCTGTTGGTTGCATCTCAGGTAAGACAAATCCGAAAGACACCATAAAGGCTGTGTATGCGTGAATAATCAATGCCGTCTGAAGGTGGCTCAGGCCCAGCCGCAACAGTCTGTGGTGCAGGTGATTTCGATCGGCAGAGAAGGGCGAACGTCCATCGAGCACACGCAGTGTGAAGATGCGCAAGGTGTCCACGAGAGGATAACTCAATATGGTCATCGCCAGAACCGGCAAAGAGCGGTGTGCCCATATGGCAGGTACTTGTTCTGGGGGGGTGGACATGATGCTGGTGGCCATGACATAAATAAACATTCCGAGCAGCAATGAGCCGCTGTCACCGAGGAAAATCCGCGCGGGGGAGATGTTGAATAAAATGAACCCGGCGAGTGCGCCTGCCAGAGCCAAACAGAGGATGGCAAAGTCGGGTTGGCCGGTCAACTGGAACCAAAGGGCGCAGGAAATGGCGACAAGGAATCCATATCCGCCCGCGAGTGTATCCACTCCATCAATCAAATTGACCGAGTTGACGACAACGATGTAGACGAACAAAGAGAAGGGAATTGCAAGCCAAGTGTTCATTGCGTTCAGACCGAATAGACCTTCGAAGTCTGTGATCATGAAGCCTCCACCAAAAATCAAGATGGCCCCAACGGCCAGTTGAGCGGCTAATTTTTTCATTGGGTCCAACTGAGACAAATCGTCTTTGAGGCCGAGGAAGAACAAAATTGTAGAGGCTGCAGCCAGACGAAGGAAGGCAATGGCAGTGTCTCCTTCTGGGTTAACCAGCATTGTGGTCGTGACCAGTGTTCCGATGAAAATCAGCACTCCGCCGAGCCTGGGGACACTTCGCGTGTGCACCTTCCTGTCCTCCAAAGGTTCATCCAGCAGATTTTTTTGCATTGCCAGACGAATCAGCGAAGGCATTCCCAGCATCACAATGGAAAGTGAGGCTGCGAAGGCGAGCAGAATTTTGGTGAGCGCGAATGTAGTCTCCATCATATGCAGTATAGTCACCTGCGTCAATTGCGGTTTCGCAAAATTTACGTGTGAGATAATTCTTACGCGAGTTTATCAGTAGGTCTTGCGGGAATTCGTTACCGGGCTTGAGATTCCGACACTCCACCACATGTCTCCTTGGGTCAGCAGTCGACACATCGAAATGAAGGGGGAGAGGGGAATAAGTGGGGGTAAACCTCGATTTGGCCACAGCGATTTTCGTCGAATTCGGCGAGTTTTTGCTCCTGCGTCGGCAGTGATGGATGGGATGGCCAAGGTTGTTTTCCAACTCCAGTCCTCTGTCAGGTGACCCAGTTCCATTGAAATGGAAAGGCCGGCGGGTCTCCATTCTATCCCTTGCAACCAGTCTGGTTGGAGACTGGATCGCGACCGAAATCCAAGGCTGCCGCCGCTGGAAGCAGGGTCGAGAGAGTTCGGGATTTCATTTGATACAGGGGTAAACTCTGTCCAAACGGACCACTGCAGGCCATGTCGGACGTGGCCAAAAAGAAACTGCACGCGATTCAGTGTGCCATTTTGAATCAAATTGGAATACCGGAAGTCAAACCAAGGGTTGAAACGCGCTTGGCAGTACCACATGGATTTTGGCCTTCGCAACTGCATGTCGATACCATGGTGGCCGGCAAGGAAGAGTGGGCGAGCCGTATCCCCTGAATTGGGAACACTCCAAGGGGCCAAAGCGAGCGCCCAATCTGCAGCCCCAGACCTGTTTTCTCCTCGCTCCAATACGTCTGTCCAACGGGTGACAATCCAATTGATATCCCATTGGGTCTTTCCGAATTCAATTGACTTTCCGATGCTGCGCACGGCCACACCCAAAGGAGCATATCTGCCTTCTCGAGCGCCATTTGAGGGCAGCCGTTCGTCGGATCGTTGGCGACTTTGGTACCATCGGTATCTCCATCCACGTCCGATGTCGATGTCCACCAGCAGGTATGGTGCGGGGGCCATATCGGTGTTCCATAATATGTTGCGCGTCCCCAATCCCATTCCAATCGCGCCCAGCCCGCATTGCAGGCGAATTCGATTGGAGGCTTTCGCATCAAACCAGACTTCAGCTAAACTCTGATCGATTCCAAAAAGGCCGTGGTCGGTAGGTCTTAGTTTGCCAGGTCCCATACCGGGGTATCCCTGAGTGGCGAGAACGTATTCGGTCTCTGGACCCACAAGGACGCGCTGTATTTCCAGCACTTTTCCGCCAAAGGCAACAGTGTTGTCGATTTTACCAGAATAGCGGACGCCTCTAATGTTTTGAAATCCGGACGCTGTTTCCTCATTTCCATTGGACACTCCGACGCGGCGCCATTGACGAGCATAATCGACGATGGGATCCATGACCACTTGAACTGGACCGTCTGCAAACAAGGCATGTCGGTGCCACCAAGTGTCCCTGCCGCCTTCCTCCGGGGAAAGGGATCGAATAGAGTCGTGCGTCAAGACTCCCAAGTCCGTCATGGTGGTTAGAACTGGCATGCGCTGGCCGTTTGGCAGACGGCCCGGAACAACAATCTGTCCGGAGGCGATTTCGGCGTTCCAGAGGACGGCTCCAATAATGGAGAGGTCGCGCATTAGGCGGCAAAGCCTGTTCATTTTGCGCTTACCGCTTCGGGGTCGGCCTTGAATTCGTTGTACACGCTGCGAAGGCCTTCTTGCAGTTCGATGCTGTGTTTCCATCCCATGGCGTGGATGCGGTCGCAGTTCATGAGTTTTTGCGGTGTACCATCTGGTTTGGTGTTGTCCCAGATGATGTCACCTTCAAATCCGACAATGGTTTGAATGGTTTCTGCCAGTGCTTTAATGGGCAGGTCTTCCCCGGTTCCCACATTGACAAAGGGCCTGTCATTGTATTCCCGCATCAGGAAGAGACAAGCGTCGGCGAGGTCATCGACATGGAGGAATTCCCTCCGCGGAGAGCCCGAACCCCAGCATTTGACAGTGGTCGCACCTCGGACCTTTGCCTCGTGGAATTTCCGGAGCAGGGCTGGAACCACATGGCTGTTTTGTAGATCATAATTGTCGCCGGGCCCATAGAGGTTTGTGGGCATGGCAGAAATGAAGTTGGCTCCATGCTGATCGCGGTAGGCTTCGCACAATTTGATGCCGGCGATTTTGGCGATGGCGTAGGGTTCGTTGGTGGGTTCGAGAGGTCCAGTGAGAAGGGCGTCTTCTGTCATCGGTTGATCGGCCAACTTGGGATAGATACAGCTGGAGCCCAGGAAGAGCAGTTTCTCTGCTTGGACTTGATGCGCAGCATGGATTAGGTTGGCCTCAATCATCAGGTTGTCGTACAAGAAGTCTGCCCGATAGATGTTGTTGGCGTAAATGCCGCCCACTTTGGCAGCGGCTACGAAAACATGTGTAGGCTTTTCCCGGGCCATCATGTCGGTGACGGCACCTTGGTTCCGAAGGTCCAATTTCTCACTGTTGAAGGTGATGGGATCGGGGAAGCCTTGCGCTTTGAGGGCACGACAGATGGCCTTTCCGACCATTCCGCGGTGGCCGGCGACATAGATTCTGGACTGTGCATTCATGGCATCTGCAATTTACGAAGCCGCGACTCGAGAAGCCTGTCTTGCCATTGCATTGGACAAGGCGTTGAAGGACAGCACAAGGGAGACAATGCATGCTCCAGGGATGAGGGCGAGGTGCGCGTGACCAGTCAGAATGGCGCCGTAGTGATCGCGTATGAGGTTGCCCCAGCTGGGCATGGGAATTTGTGCTCCAACACCCATGAAGCTGAGACCAGCTTCGATTAGGATTGCAGCGGCGAAGTTGGCTGATGCGAGCACGGCAATGGGACTTGCAAGGTTGGGCAGGATGTGCCCCAGAACAATTCTGGGGGTTGATAATCCGAGGACGCGACCGGCTTCGACCCACTCGATATTGCGCAGCGCTATGGTTTGTCCTCTCACGACCCTAGCCACCTCTACCCACATGCTTAATCCGATGGCGAGAAAGACCTGTTGAAAGCCCTTGCCGAAGGCCAGTGTTATGGCAAGCACCAGAAGGAGTGTTGGAATGCTCCACATCACTTGAAGCAGCCAGGTCACGGCAGCATCGAATCGGCCTCCGAGGTATCCAGCAAAAGCGCCCAAAGGGACGCCGATGAGCAGAGACAACAGCACCGCCACGAATCCAACTGCGAGAGACAATCCCGAACCAGCCACAACGCGCGAGAGGAAGTCCCTTCCAAAACGATCTGTTCCGAGAATGAAGGTGCGGGTGGCGGTCTTATGCGCACTCTGCGGTGCTGTTATCACGGAACTACCGGGTGGCAGCATGGACCATTCGAGGTTTTGGGCGTTGGCGTTTGGACTGCGATCAGGACGCCAGAATGCACCCGTGCTGGCCACCACAGCCCACCCGAAAATGCAGAGTGCACCCAGCAGTGCTGTTGGTTCGCGTTGGAAAAAGATCAAGGCCGTGCGCACAGATGCAAATTAGGTGGCCGACCTGCCCTTCCACTGCGCATTTCGAAACGGCATCAAAAGAAGGGTGGTGGCAATGAAAAATGGGTGGACAAAGGCGAGAATCAGCAGGGTGCCCAAGGCCTTGAAAGTTGAATCGGGCAACAGGCCAAACGCCTGGCCTACGCGATGTGTGTAGGCCATGTCTGCAGAGCTTTTTATTGACCAAAAGAGCAGACCCATCCACGGATTCAGGATGAGCAACAGAACGCCTGCCAGATTTAATAAGGCTATGGTCCAAGCGACTCGACTCGCTTCTTTCAGCACCTTAGGGTATTGTGTGGCTTTGGTGCCCCAGCGGATGCGCTGGTCCAGAAGACTCAGTATATCTGGCATGGCGGCTGCCGAGACCATGGCTCGCGGGTCACCAATCCAATCCACGCGGCTTGCCTTGCCATCTTCGAGCAGTGCTGCCAGAGAAAAGACGTCGTCCCCACTGGGTATTTCTGGCCGAAGGCGGTCGTGTGGAAAGGCGTCACGTCGCCAAACCCAACCACCTCCACTGGCCATGGCGGGTTTGCCTCTGCGGACCGCTGAGATTGCCCATCCTTGCATCGCAGCGAAGTCGAGAGCTTGTAAGCAAGCGAAGAGGGAGTGGGGAGTGCCCGAAGAAGCATTGGCAATTCGCAGAGGCAACAGCGCCATTTCTATCCCCTCACCCCGTTGTGCGAGGTGTTGGCCAATTGCTTCTAATGCATTGGTATCCAGTCTGGTGTCTGCGTCTACGCCGACTGCCCAATGGGTGTTGAGCGCGGCGATGCCGGCAGACAGGCCGGCTTTTTTCCCCTGTGATGGGTTGTCTATTAGGCGGACAGTAAAAGGCCATGGCCCCCGTTCGGAAACCGCGTTCGGTGTGCCGTCGTCCGATGCGTCATTTACGATGAGAACTTCGCGGGGAAGAAGGGTCTGTGCCGCGAGGTCATCCAGTAATTTGGGTAGCGTGGTGACTTCATTGCGGACGGGCAGGACAACGCCGATGGATGGAATGTCAAGGGCGTCAATGGGGTCAGTCGGCAGAGCGATTGCTCCTTTCATGCCGGACATCCACTGACCCAGTTGGCCCATGTGCGCCAGCAGGGGAACGAAAAGAAAGAGCACTCCGGAAATCACCTCTGCAAGTTGCTGCGATGTCGGGGGCTATTCTGGTATTGATTTTGCAAATACACACCGTAGAGGGCGGGAAGAAGAAGATTGGCTACCCATAAAGACAGCATGGCGCCAATGATGGCAGTGGTATCGGCTGGAGTTGAGGCGGGCAAGGCCACTAAGGCCGCCGCCTCGCGCAGTCCAAGTTCACCGAGCATGGAGGTGGGGGCGAGGCTGGTCAAGCCCCATGTCACTGGGCCGCCAAGGATTTGATCGAGGTACCGCTCAAACCAAGCTGTGGATTCTTGGTGATCGAAGGCATTGAGTACCAAAACGAACTGTGCAATCATCACCATGTAGCGTCCAATGCTCAGTTGTAGGGTGGTTCTTCTGCGCGCTTTGGGAATCCTGCGGGCAAGCCTCCAATCTCCAGTTATCTGCATTTTTCGGAGGTATTGCCAGAATTTGGGAGACCATCCAAAATAGAGTGAAAAGCAGACAATGGAAACGAGAATTAGGGCCACCCCCAATTTGTACATTTCCATGAAGACGAGGGCGAATGCAGCCCCCGTTATTGTGCACCACCATTGGGCTGCACTGGAGGTGGCGAAAGCCCGAATGCCTTGGTTTCGCTCGTTTTTTCGGGTTGATACCACCCTGCCCACTACCGCACCCATTCTCAATGGGCCAATCATGGACCAAGCCACTCCATAGAGCACTTCCCTCCTGCGACGCGCAGGGCTTCCTGATGGGAGCAGTTCTGCCCATTTTAAAATTTCGAATCCCCAATTGACCGGACTGAGTAAAAAGACCAGCGCTAGAAGTTCCCAATGGATTGACCATGTCCACCAAGTTTCGAATGGAAACTGCTGCAGCTGCTGCACCAGCACAGTGCAGGTGAAGATCAACGGGAGCACCAGTCCAAAAGTCCAACCAATTCTGCGGGGAATCTTTGGACCAAAAGCAGTTGTTGTTGCTGTATTGTCTGCTACACTGTCCATGGTTCGACCGTTGAAATTGGCTTGTTTTCGGTGTGTGTGAAGATAAAATCGCCCAAGTCTGTGTAGCGCCATTAGGCTTCTATTTCGTTTCGACTTGTAGGTTTATTCTTACACTTGGAGGGTGTTATTTTCTGCAGTTTGTGTTTAGATATTCGCTGCTGTGAATTCTGAACCTGTCATCATTCTCGGCATTGACCCAGGAACCACCATTATGGGCTATGGTGTCATACGCGCTTGGTCTCGAAACCGAGTTGAGCTTTTGGAGATGGGGGCTTTGCATTTGGCCAAGGTCCAGGATCATGCGGCCAAGTTGAAGCGCATCCACGAGCGTTGTGCGGGCTTGATTGAAGCGCATACGCCGGACCACTTTGCCGTTGAGGCGCCTTTCTTCGGGAAGAACGTGCAGTCAATGCTCAAGTTGGGGCGCGCTCAAGGGGTTGCATTGGCTGCTGCGCTCGTCCGTGAGGTGCCCGTTTCGGAGTACGCGCCGAGGCGGGTTAAAAAGGCCATTACCGGCTCAGGCGCGGCTTCCAAGGAGCAAGTATCCGGAATGGTCCAGCGCACACTCAACATTTCAGATGCGGATATGCCGCGGGACTTGGATGCCACAGACGGTCTCGCTGTCGCACTTTGTCACCTGTACGAAATGGGAACGCCCAACCTCGGTGGGAAGGGTGGTGGCTGGGCCGCCTTCGTCCGCGAAAATCCGGGCCGCACCCGCTGATTAGCGCACCGAAACGTCCGGAGTGAGGAGCGTCTGCGTAGGGAAGGCGAAGTCAAGTCCCGCCGCGTTGAACCGCTTCAGGATTTCTAAGTTCACCTCATTTGGGCTGTACGCCCAGTGGCCTTCCTTTTTGATGTAGTAGACCATCTTCACGTTGAGCGAGAAGTCGCCGAAGCTGTCGAACCAAATGGTGGGCTCCTGCTCCAACGCGTCGCTGCGCTCTGTGATGATGTCTTTCAGAATGCCGATGGCCTCCTCGACCTGTTCCGGCGTGGTGTCGTAGGTCAAGCCGAGGGTACAGGATACTTTCCTTGACGGCTCATTGGTCACGTTCTCCAAGAAGCTGTCCGTAAACTTGAAGTTGGGAATGATGACGATGCGGCCCGCGAGGGTGCGCAATCGGGTGGACCTCAGGCCGATTTCTTCGATGGTCCCATCGTACCCTGCGATTTGGATGCGGTCGCCAGCTTTGAAGGGCTGGTCCACGAATACCGTGATGCCGCCAAACATGTTGGACACGAAATCTTTTGCTGCCATGGCCAGCGCCAAACCGCCAATTCCAACACCTGCCAGCAGTGCGCCGACATCATAGCCGGCATTGTTGAGGGCGAGGATGATGCCCAGCACCCAGATGCCGCCCCGCAAGCCTTTGCGCAGAATGGGGGCGAATTGGTCCATCATGCTGCTTTCGCTGCGGAGCGTAAACGGCACGAAGAAGTTCATAATGGTGGCATCCACGAGCCGCGCAACACCCCACGTGATGTTCAATGCATAGGCCACCGTGATGGAGGTGTCCACGAAGTCATCGACACTTTCGCCGAAGCTCAGTTGCGCATAGGCGGAGCGCAGGGCAATGATGGTCAGGGCCAACACCAGGGGCTCCTCCAGCTTGTCGACGATGAGGTCGTCGAGGTTTGAACGCGTTTTGGCGGTCAGTTTGCGCGCAATGCTCCCGACCACCTTATAGAGGATGCGGGCCACAATGATGCCACCGACGGCCCAAGCGAGTGCGATGAGCCAGTGTTCGAGGGTGTTGCCCAAGAAGGTGTTTTGGAGAAAGTCCATGATGGGGTGTAATGCGGGTGCAAAATGCGCAATTCCCCTGAAAGTCAAGGGGTCAGAATCCAACAGCTATGCCACCCCGGATGGT
>PAPS01000024.1 GCA_002708985.1 Saprospirales bacterium
CTCGCGATTTATCTTTCCTACACAAGAGCATGTTATGTGGCTGTATGCTTTGAAGTTATCGTCTATTTCTGTCTAAAAATGCGCAGTATGAAGCTAGCTATTCCCCTTGCCTTTGTCTTGGCTATTGGCTTAGTTGGGTTTTTACTTCATGAAAATCAATACCTCCAATACACCCCTTCAACGAGCACTGTCATGCACGATGAATTTAGTGATCATGTTTCCTCAACCTTTGAGGGAAAGGACGTTTCTAGTATGGAGCGAATATACCGTTGGGTAGCAGGTGGGCATATGATTGCTGACAAACCGTATCTAGGCTTTGGACCAAACGGATTTGTACCGAATTACAGGGAGTATACCGTATTTATCTTTGAAACCTGGGTATCTGATAACCCTGAACAATCTACCGTGCACAATTATTATATACTGCAAGCCATAGAACTTGGAATTCCTGGATTATTGCTTTTTCTGACAATAATCATTCTATTCTTTCTTAGAATTGAGCGGTATTATGGAGAAGAAAAAAATAATCTGAAAGGGAAATTCAGTTTAGCATTAGGTGTTTCAATGAGCAGTATCGTAATCAATAACATATTTGGAGACTTGATTGAAACCGATAAAATTGGCTTCTTCTTTTTTGTCCTGATTGGTCTTTTAATCATCCTTCCAAAACTCGCTCAAGAATTTTCTACGCACAAGGAAACTAGGTATGAATAACTCCTCGCAGCAGCACTTTGATTTGCAAAACACGCAACGGGCCTTTGCTTACCTTTCTGATAAGCAACTTCGCCGCATGTCAAAGTTGTTTAAGCTCATGGGCTCGAATGCATTGATCACACTTGGGGGAAAGCTCGCAAAATTTTCTCTCCGACTCGGACTACCCATCCCCTATTTTTTTAAAAACCTTTTGTATCGTCAATTCTGTGGAGGGGAAAATCTTGAGGAGTGCTCGGCCGTTGCCCAACAATGTGCTCAACGCAAGGTGTTGATCAATTTGCATTACGGCATTGAAGCAACAGATAGTCAAGAATCCTGGGACCATTCATTTAATGAAAACATGAAGGCTATTGCATGGTGCGCTAAGACCAAAAATGCCATAAGCTTGAGTGTTAAAATGACTGCGCTGATTTCCCTTGAAATCTTACAGAAAAAACAAGAAAATCAAGCGTTAACCCACGAAGAAGAAAGTGCATACAACATCTTCAAACACCGGATTGACCAATTATCCGTCGAAGCCAAAAAAGCAGATATAGCAGTGTATTATGACGCCGAGGAGTCTTGGATTCAAGAAGAAATAGACCACTTGGTTAATGACTTGATGAAGCGGCACAACAAAGAATCAGCCACAGTATTTAATACCTATCAGATGTACCGAAGGGATAAACTCCAAGATTTTAAAGACACCGTCAATAAGGCTGCGGTTGAAGGGTATGTAGTGGGAGCCAAGCTAGTCCGCGGAGCCTATGTTGTCAAAGAAGCACGCTATGCAGAAAAGCATCAGACGCTCAATCCATTGCATGACAATAAAGAGTCAGTCGATCAAGATTTCAATGAGGCCGTCCATTTTGGAATTGATAACATTAATCAGGCAGCAATGTGTATAGGAAGCCATAACATAAGAAGTTGTGAGCGTGCACTCGCCAAGGCAAAAGAAGATGCTATTGAGTTAAGTCATCCTCACATTGTTTTCTCCCAGCTCTATGGCATGAGTGATCCCTTGTCTAACAATCTAGCGCATTACGGCGCGAATGTTTCAAAATACATGCCTTATGGGCGAGCAAAATACCTCCTACCCTATCTGATACGTAGAGCAGAGGAAAACCAATCAGTACAGGGACAAATGTCTCGGGAGCACCAACAGATCCACGAAGAAATCCTTAGACGGAGAAAAGGTTAATTTTTTTAATTCTCGATGGATTTTTTATTTTTCAGGTAAATAACCATTATGAAACATATAGTATTAGGACTGTTCACCTCCTTTATCGTCCTATCCTGCTCTACGAGTATTGAAGCACCAAGTGCTATTGTAGAGGCTGATGAGAAGACCTGTGCGTGTTTTGAGCCAACGGCTTCTTCATTTAAAGAGATAAGAGACCTCTATATCGACAATTACAACT
The DNA here is from genome assembly GCA_002708985.1 of Saprospirales bacterium. Lineage (GTDB taxonomy): Bacteria > Bacteroidota > Bacteroidia > Chitinophagales > UBA8649 > UBA8649. The sequence goes on from PAPS01000024.1 coordinate 2,115, forward strand.
CCTGGAAGGACAGCAAAATAAAGGAAGATTTTGTTAAGCTCTTATTCAAGGCCATGAAAGAGGAACAAACTTCCAAAGATTGTATCAAAGAATGGGCTAGCAGAAAAGAATCTCTATGGTACGAGTACCGATGCGTATCAACTAAAGAGGAGTATTCAATTGAAGAAGAAGCAGGCGAAGAAGAGGCTGCTGCCGAAGGAACAGAAGAATATGATTACTATGATGATTATGACGACTACGATGAGGCAGAACCTATTGTGCGATCTGAGGGCCTTTTTGCCCTTAGTGATGTCGAGACGTGTTATGAAGTTTTTCACCTTTTGTCCAACAATCTTGTTGACAATTCAGACCATCGTAAAGCCCTTAAAGAACATATTCTAGAAGTTTATGAGTATGATGAAGACTTTATGCGTTTTCTAGCAAATCATGTGAGCATTTATCTAAGCGAATATGATTACGAACGTTACGAGCGAGAACAAAATCGTGATCGTGAGCAATCTTATGATGAGGAATAAAGGTAAAAAATGAATACTATGAAAAATCTACATCAGATAAAGGCTTATTCGCTAATTCTGTCTGTTTTCGGATTGTTTCTTCTACCATCATGTACAAAGGATTCAAGTGGAATTGCAGAAGGTGAAAAAAAAGCAGACGATATTGTTTGTTCTTGTGCAGCAGGCTACGCTAATGCGAAAAGTAAGGCCTATACCTATGCTATAAAAAATGTTGAACATTTCCACAAAGAACAGGTTAAGTCGGTATACGAACGCTTAAAAGTCAACATTAATAAGGAGAGAATCGAGGCCAGTCGCTGCATTAGAAATTGGGTCCTTGATCAGGAATCGTATTGGTATGAAGACCAACTCATTGGTCCCGATTTTCAGGGAGTAATTAAGCTTTCCAATCCTAAAAGTTGCAAGGAACTTGTCCTTATTGAGAATTTGGAGCTTCAGTGATGATTATCTAAGAGTCCTATCCGAGGCTCACATCAAGGGCCATCATCACGATAAAGCCTCCTATGAAGCCTAATGTGGCTAAGTCGGCATATCTATCTTGCTGAGTTTCTGGGACAACTTCTTCGATCACCACATAAATCATGGCGCCTGCCGCAAAGGCTAAGGCAAAGGGTAAAATTGGAGTGAAAAATATAACGGCTAAGGCTCCAATAACGGCGGCAATAGGCTCTACCACGGCACTTAACTGGCCATAGTAAAAGCTCTTCCATCGACTTGCACCAGCGCGCCGCAGAGGAAAGGATACAGCTATTCCCTCTGGAAAATTCTGAATACCAATTCCAATGGCTAAGGTTACCGCTCCACCAATGGTAGCTTCTGGCAAGCCAGCCGCTACTCCTCCGAAGAGCACACCTACCGCGAGCCCTTCTGGTATATTGTGCAGAGTTATAGCTAGAATGAGAAGGGTTGTTTTATGAAGCTTTGTCTTTACGCCCTCACTGTGTTCGATATCAAAGTTGAGATGAAGGTGTGGCATAAACTTATCCAAGGAAAATAAAAAGAGTGCCCCTAAACCAAAGCCAATTGCTGCAGGAACAAAAGCTAAACTCCCCCAAGACACCTCAGCCATTTCAATAGCGGGTGATAAAAGAGACCAAAAACTTGCCGCAACCATAACCCCTCCTGTAAATCCAAGCATCGTATCTAGGTACTTTCTTGGCATAGATTTAAACGGGAAGACTAAACTTGCTCCCAAAGCCGTAAGAAACCAAGTAAACACAGTAGCTAAAAATGCAGCAAGTACAGGATTTAGGGATTCAAAGTAGCTTATAATGGTTTGCATATTTATCTATTTTCTTGTATTAAAATGAGCTCACAAGCCTTGTAGGATAGCTCCGCGGATTGTTTCTCATTGAGTGTTAGCACCCTACTATCATCAAAAGGTAAAATTGATTGAACACATAATGATGTGCCTAAGCCTATCCCTTTTTGGGATAGTAGACTCAAAAGTTTTGAATTAGAATCCAATACACCCACAACCTTTGCAACTCCGCCAATAGTTAATTCAGTGAGTGGCTTTGCACGTTGTTTTGGGATATTACCTTCAGCATCGGGAATGTAGTCTCCATGAGGGTCGATTGACGGATAATCTAGAAAAGCGTCTAACCTTTTGGTCAGTTCATGTGAGTGAATATGCTCCAACTGCTCTGCAATGTCGTGAACCTCCTCCCAACCAAATCCTAACTTCGCATGAAGAAATACTTCCCATAACCTATGCTTTCGTATCAAACTTACAGCTAGCTGCCGCCCTTTAGGGCTTAATGATCCACCTTGATAAGGAATGTAGTCTATAAATTCTTTGTCCGCTAATCGTTTATACATTTCTGATACCGAAGCTTGAGATGTCATTAGATGCGATGCCAAGACATTGGTAGACACGGCATACTTGTCCTCTTTTCCCTCTGAAAGCGTCCAAATGGCTTTAATATAGTCTTCAATCGATTGAGACAGCATGTCACAAAATTAACATATACTTAATTAATATTTAGGCTATCCTAAATATTTGCTTTTGTACCTTGTGAAGGTGAAAAAGCTCATGCAAATAGAAAATCGCAAAGCACGCTTTGACTACCACATTCGGGATCGATATATCGCGGGAGTGCAACTTAGAGGAAGTGAAGTGAAATCTATACGTGATGGACAGGCGTCCATCCAAGAGGGATTCTGTCGCTTTCGAGGGGAAGAACTTTATCTGTTTGGTATGCATGTATCTGAATATTTTCAAGCTAACCACAACAACCATATTCCTGGAAGAGAAAGGAAACTTCTTTTACATCGAAAAGAACTCAAGCAACTGCAACGCAAGGTCAAGGAGCGAGGATTTACGATCGTTCCGCTTAAACTTTTTACAACAGATCGGAATCTGATCAAGGCTGAAATCGCCCTTGTTCAAGGGAAAAAACAGTTTGACAAACGCCAAACCATCCAACAAAAAGACGCTAAAAGGGAAAAGGATCGAGCAAAAAAAGAATCGAATAATTATCGCAACTAGGTGCGCCCCTTTAGCATAGGAACAAAAGAAAAGGTATCAAAAACTTCTTCTTTTACCCCTTCTTCAAGTTTTGTTATTCTTAGCATATCTTGGCTACCTTGGCCATTGTCTACAGGTATAATAAGCATGCCTCCAACACTAAGTTGGTCTATCAAGGCCTCTGGAATATGGGGAGCAGCAGCAGTTACAATACATTTATCAAACGGAGCATAAATCGACTTGCCCAAAAATCCATCGCCATAATACGTGCGAATCGTTGTATACTTCATGGATCGGAGCAACCGACTCGTCTTATCGTACAGCGTACGAAAACGCTCTATGGTATAGACTCGTGCGCCTAACTCAGCCAATACTGCTGCCTGATACCCCGAACCTGTTCCAATCTCTAAAACCTTTTCCTCAGGTTGTATTTCCAACTTTTCTGTTTGAAATGCAACTGTGTATGGCTGACTAATTGTTTGCCCATCACCAATTGGAAACGCCTTATCCTCGTAGGCATGATTGTGTAATGCCGAGTCAGGGATAAAGCGATGACGCTCTATTCGGCCCATAGCCTCTAATACACTCTTATCCTTAATACCCTTTTGACGGAGCAATAAAATAAGATCTTTTCTTGGTCGAGCGTATCGTAAATCCATTCATTGAGTTGACAAATTGAAGGTAATTGAACAAATACATCTATTCCACTTACTTATTACACATAAGAACTGAATTGTGATTAACTTGTTATTCAGTTATGAATGGTTGGATGATTTTTGGAGGAGTAATTGTGCTCTACATCGCCATGGAAGGGGTAGCATGGCTGTCCCATCGGTACTTAATGCACGGGATGCTATGGGTATGGCACAAAGATCATCACCAAAAAGACCCTAGTTCATTTTTTGAGCTCAACGACTTATTTTTTATCATCTATGCAGTTCCCAGTGCTATATTAATTATTTGTGGTCTCGCCTATAATCTAGCTTTCGGTCTAGGAGCAGGCTTTGGAATAGCACTTTATGGGATCACCTATTTTTTGGTTCATGACGTGTTTATCCATAAACGCATACGTATTAAACTCCCCTTTATGGGGTGGTATTTTAAAGCCGTTTACAGGGCCCATTTAGCACATCATGGTACGCTAACTAAAGAAGGTGCAGAATATTTTGGGCTTCTGTACATTCCGCGGAAGTTCTTTAGATTTAAACGGCATGGATAGTCACTATACCTATACAATGGTTCTAGCGGGTAGTTTAAGTATTCCATTAATTGCCAGCTTTTTAAAACCTTTGGTATTTTCAAAAAACTGGAGAGCATTCGGAGCATCAACCTTTCTTGTTGGAGCATTTTTTATCGCATGGGATATAAAATTTACTGAATGGAGAGTATGGGGATTTAACGAAGCAAAGCACCTCAGCGACAAACTGATGGGCTTGCCCTTAGAGGAAATATTGTTCTTCTTTGTTGTCCCCTTTTGTTGTCTGTTCATTTACGAAAATGTATATGTCTACGTTGTAAAATCAAGAGAAAGAATATCGACGGTCACAATGTGGTCACTAATCAGTATTGGAGTGGGCTTGCTTTTAATTGGAATAGCTCATTGGGGTAGGCTGTATACTACTTCTACCTTCCTCCTTGCTGGTGGATCACTAATTGGTATCAGTGCAACAAGAGCACATTGGTTACCTGCCTACATGGCAGCCTATCTTTTTAGCAATATCCCATTTATTCTTGTAAATGGTATTCTAACAGGTTCATTCGGACTAGAGGAGGTTGTCTGGTATAACAATGCAGAAAATCTAGGAAGTCGTCTTCAAGAAGTTGGAGGCCTATCTTGGACGCAAATAAACATTCCCCTTGACGACTTCGTTTATTCATTTGCCTTGCTTTTGCTAAACACAGCCATCTACATGTATGTCAAGCATCGGCCTTCAAGCGCAGCTTAACATAAAGAAAGTGCATAAGTACACTATGCGGAAAGGCCAATATGGAAATGGCTATTAAGGCATAGAAATACGAGTGACTTTGGGAGTAAAGCACAATAGCTACTAAGCCTATATACGCCACGAGCGTGAAAGGAGCTAACATCTTTGCAAAATGCTTGGTCGACTCAACACGTTGCTTGGTCCGCAGTGCTTTATACTCATTGATTAATGAAGGAAGCGCATGAAAAATACTAAAGTATAATCCGAAGCCGACCCACATGGGTAAAAAAACCAGGGCGTAAAGAGAAACAAGGTTTGTAATCGTAAAATCTAACACAATTCTAATGTGTAGTTTATAAAATGCCAATGCGCTCAATATACAAGTAATAAGAAATCCTAAGGATAGTATAAAGATTCGACGAGCGATCGATACAATGGTTGAGGAGGGAAGTTTTACAACAAACCACGAGGGCAACACCTCGGCGAGCTCATTACTATGAAACAATGGAATAGAACATATCACCAAAAGACCCCATGACATCGCAATCGATGTCCCTAAGGCCTTGGGTAAAATATTCCACAGCGACAATGCATCACTTTGACCAAAATGCCAGGCACTATATAGTAAAAACAGCCAAAACCCCACGACAGGAGCAGAAAGCCATAAAAGGCCGTACAATAACATTACGGCAAGATATTTTCCCATAAAGCGTAACTGATGAGCAGGTTTAATCCAACCAAGGACATCACTAGCCAATATATGATCTATAGCCCCATGAGAAATGCCAAATAACCCTACCAAAACAGCCAGCACCACCACAGTAAACCAAACAGGATAAGCCCACCCCATAAGCATCGGCAACAGGAAACATCCAGTAATACTAAACTGAACAGTACGAAGAGTTAAAGAATTCATAAAAAAAAAGGGTGGCCTAACGACCACCCTTAAGTTATTAATTAGTGTGTAATTAATTATTCACTATCTGCAACAGCTAGAGCATAGATAACTAAACCGAAACCGATTTTGTTTACTGCATCACCAACGTTGTAGATTACATCCATTGCTAGATCCATGCCGAAGATTTGACCTTCTGCACCATACCAACCAGCAGTTCCTGCCATATATCCAATCGGGTATATAGCCCATCCGATTAATACAAATTTGGCTAGAGCACTGTTAGCTTTAGCTACGGCTCCACCGGCTGACTTAGCACATTCGGCAACCTCACCGAACCAAACTAGGTACACGATGTAGAAGTAAGCAAGTCCAGAAACAAGACCCCAAATTTGTGCCTGCTCTCTGTATATACCTTCACCAAAATATCCTGTAACTAACATCACTACAGAAGCACCGATGAGTTTCCACATAGTTCCGATTGTACCACCTGATTTTTTAGTGATTAAATAGAACTCAACACACATGAGTGGAACAGTTAGAATCCAGTCAACATAACGGAAAAATGTAGGAGAATCTCCTGTATTTACGTAATAATCACGCATGTAATAGTAATGCACCGCGGCAATAAATGTAATTAACCCCGACACCATCATTGATGTACGCCATTTGGCATCCATATTGCGCATCTCCAACCAGAAGAATGCTGTTGCGGCCATCATGGCCATTGATCCAATAAAGAAAGTAAAAGCAACCTGATCCCCTCCAGAGAAGGCGTTCTGAATGGCTTCCCAATCTTGTGATAATAAAAAGTTCATAGAAATAAATATTTGTTTCGCCAAGGTAACACCCTTGTTTAACTATTGTTCGCTCTTTTGTCAAAAAAAATTAACAAACCGTCCACTTTTTTTGACTTAATCGGTAAAACAATGTTGATTGTGCACATCAAAAGCGGACTTTTTTATGTCCTTTTATCCTAATTAAATCTTTAGCATGACGTTATTAAAGCTCAAATAGATGCTATTCCCTGATGTTTGTCTGTCCACCACACTAATCAAAGGGTCAACAATCAAAAATGCATTGGGCTAGTCGCTTAATATGATTTAATCAATAAAACCAGTTAACACAGAGTTTTCTATTACTGACAAACTTTTGTGTGTAAAGCGAACAAAAAAAAGCAACGATGTTTTCTACCTAAAAGCAGTTAAAAGAGAAAAGAGACTAGAAACTAGCCACCGCAATTTGGGCCGACAAAATACAGAGAGGCACCCCACCGCCAGGATGACCACCACCGCCGACAAAGCGCAGGTTTTTTAGCGAGGCGTTTCGTTCACTATGTCGGAAGAATGAACTAAATGGAGAATTTGATGCATTACCATACAATGCTCCAGCATAGGAAGAAGTATCTGACTCAATTCCTTTAGGAGTCCAAACCTGCTCGAATTGAATTTTATCATTTAAAGAAATATCGAGCATAGACTCAACCTTAGCGAAAACATTTTCCTTCGTCTTTTCGACAATTTTATTCCAATCCTGGCCTGAATCATGGGGGACATTGATCATAACAAACCAATTTTCTGCCTGGCTTGGGGCATCACTTGGTATATGTTTCTTACTAATATAGATATACACCGTAGGGTCATCAATTACTTTACCGTTCTTTAATGCAATAAATTCTTGTTCATAATCTGCACTGAATAAAATGTTGTGTACATCAAGGTCCGAATGCTCCCCATCTACACCCCAATAAAAAATCAAGGCCGAAGAAGACTTTTCTTGATTGAGTATCTTTTGCGGTGGCTTAATGGAAGGAAGAAGTTTATAATAAGTCGATTGGACATCCATATTAGTAATCACCCGGTCGAATGAATACTTTTTATTCCCTGAGCGGATACCACATGCCTTTCGACCCTTGAGTAAAATTTCATCTACAGAACTATTAGTGTGGTACTGCACCCCTAGGTCTTTGCCCAGTTCCACAAGGGATTGCACGACTTGGTGCATGCCTTTATCCATTATAAATGCACCACGATTATGCTCAAGGTGACTAATAATAGCCATGGTGCCTGGCGAACGATAAGGATCGGAACCATTGTAGGTCGCATAACGGTTAAACAACTGAACAGCCTCTGGAGTAGTGAAGAACTTCTTGTGTAAAGTATCCAATGTAGTAAATGCATTTAGGCGTCTTAGCGAAGCCGCTTTGGGAATAACATACTTCGGTATATAACGCCAAGCTTGTCGTAAAGGATGCCGTATAAAGACCTCTTCGGTTAATTCAAAAACCTTTTGAGCATGATGTAGATAGTCTAGTACATTATCACTAGGCTCACCAAATACCCTTTCAAACTCCTGAGCAAAGTCTTCTGCCTCTGCATACGCATGAAATACTTTACCATTAGGGTAAAAATATTTTGTGATTACGGGTAGTCTCGAGTAGCTGTAGTAGTCTGAGGAGTTTTTACCACATGTTGTGAATAGCTCATCTAGTACTTCGGGCATCGTAAAAAGAGAAGGACCTCTATCAAATCGAAAACCTGCCTCACGAATCTCACCTGCCTTGCCTCCTAACCTGGAATTTGCCTCAAACACTGAGACATCATGTCCCTTGCAGGCAGCTAGTGCGGCAGAAGCTAGTCCAGCTACTCCAGAACCAATAACAGCAATTGTACTCATAAGAGAGGAATTAGCTTAATTTATGACCCCCGACATCACGCTTAGCCTGCAAATATTTCTCATTATGAGGGTTTGGGGCAATTTCAATGGGAACAGCTTCGACTACCTCCAATCCATAACCAATAAGCCCAACTCGTTTGGTTGGGTTATTAGACATAAGCCTCATTTTTCGAATACCGAGCGCTCTTAAAATTTGTGCACCCACTCCATAATCTCTTTGATCCATATCAAAGCCCAAGGCTTGATTGGCTTCATAAGTGTTCATGCCTTCTTCTTGTAGTGCGTAGGCTTGAAGTTTAGCTCGAAGTCCTATGCCCCTTCCCTCTTGTTGCATATATAAAAGAATACCTTGCCCTTCATTTTGTATGTGTTGAAGAGCTGAGCTCAACTGATCTCCGCAGTCGCAACGCAAAGAGGTTAAGAGATCACCCGTCAAACAGGAAGAGTGAACTCGAGTAAGTACGGCATCCTCTTCACTCCATTCCCCCAAGGTCAAGGCAAAATGAAATTCTCCAGTATTATCTTGAGTAAAGCCATGTAATTGGAAATCTCCGTACTTTGTTGGGAGCTTGATGTGTAGATCTTTAGATACCAGAGACTCGTGCCTTAATCGATACTTAATGAGGTCTTCAATGGAGATAATTCGCAAGTCAAACTTTTCTGCAACCTTCCAGAGATCAGGTAATCGTGCCATAGAGCCATCATCGTTGAGTATTTCTACGAGGACACCCGCTGGCTCAAAACCTGACAATCGAGCTAAATCAACAGCTGCCTCTGTGTGACCCGCTCTGCGCAGCACTCCCCCATTTTTTGCCTTTAGCGGAAAAATATGTCCGGGTTTGCCTAAATCCTCTGGACGAGTTGTTGGGTCGATGAGCGCTTGAATTGTCTTCGCACGATCTTGCGCGCTGATTCCGGTTGTCACTCCATCTCTTAAAAGATCAATGGAAACGGTAAATTGAGTTTCATGGAGTACAGTATTTTTACCAACCATTAAATCAAGCTGTAACGCTTCCGCACGGGCTTCGGTGATCGGAGCGCAAATCAATCCTCTTCCTTCTTTAGCCATAAAGTTTACCACCTCAGGATTGGCATTGGCAGCAGCTGTAATGAAGTCCCCTTCATTTTCCCTATCCTCGTCATCGACCACGATGACTAGTTTGCCTGCCTTTATCGCCTCAATGGCAGACTCTACCGTATCCAACTTTCTTTCTTTCATAGCTTTATTCTTTGCGCATTCTTTCAGTTGGTTTCCATAGTCTATGGCTCCGACCCAATATAAAATCAAACGTTCCACAAAGGACGGCCACATTCATAACTATGAAGTAGCAACACCCCTGAAGAAGCTTAGGACTTCGGTGAAATAATCTTTTCCCTAGATAATGGATTACCATACAAAAAATGATTAGCCCAATACACGTTAAACTCCAAAAATATCCATACGGTTGTAAAGAAATGTCAAAAAAACAACCCGAGACAATAAGCGCTATTCCTAAGATGGGCGTTAACCACCGCAGAATCTTGTGTGACCACAATAGCCATATTGTTTGGAAAGATCCTCGACCGGGCAAATTTGGCAACTTCAAAAGATTTTGCCAATTCCCGCAAGTAATTCTTCGCTTTCTTCGAAACTCAACGGATAACTTCCCGGAGACATATTCATGGGCCACGATTTCATGACTTACTATAGAGGGTTTTCCCAATTTCAATTGAGCGTAGGCAATAAAAAAGTCGTCTACCGTCAGCCTAGGGGGTATAACAGGAAGGTTCTGGCAAGGCAAGATGTAACACGCACCAAAAACACCGATTGCACTTTTAAAAACATCTCCCTCCGCAAGCTTTAATCGGGTCTCCAAGGAGAGATATATCGACTCACTATCAAAATAAAGCTCTTCTGAATTTGATTGGCTCCGACTTCGTCCTGCGACAATTGCCTCAGGATATTGTTGTACAAGTCGGTGCAGTATGGTCCATCCTTCGGATTGCATAATAACATCAGCATCCATACAAAGCAGATACCCCTTGCGGCCTCTCAACATGTCTTGATGCCTATGCCACTGGCCGGGTTTACCGAGTCGCTTATCACTTTGAATAAGCGTAAATCGGTTGTCAAGGGTATGAAAACGTTCAACAACATCATGACTTCCATCCGTTGAGGCATCCGAGATGATGATAAACTCAGCATTCCATATATCTCTAGGGCAATTGGTTAAAGCACTTAGACTGTTTTTTAAAACACCTTCTTCATTATGTACGAACATCACAATGGTCAATGGTAATGTATCTTCATTAAGAGGAACATCTACTCGATCGTGATGGTCCCTGCCAAATGCAAAAAGCATAAAGCCTGGAAACATAATCCAAGTGTAGACCAAAAGAAAAAATAAGACGCCTGCTATAATCATTAATACTTCTTGTCTATGCCGTTTGAATACTTCTCATAAAGCGCCTCGCCAATAGTTGATGGGTTATGATACTGATCAACATTATGCATACCACGCTTCCTTAAGCGGTTCCATAAACCCTCTTCACTTGAAATCCTGCAAACCGCCTCCACAAATTGTTCGGCATCCTCTGCAATGAGCACCTCGTTGTTGTCAGTTACGGAAAGACCTTGAAATGCCTTTGAAGTACCGATACAAGGAATACCCGCAGCAAGTGCCTCTAATACCTTGACGCGAACCCCTCCTCCTGATTTAAAGGGCATAACCATTACATCCATAGACCGCACAAAGTGCAATGCTGATTTGACCTCTCCAAGTATATGGATTCGTTTTGACCGTCTCTTGATTAACCAGCCCGGCATATTACGACCAGCAAGATGTAGGGTCCAATTATCTAATACATCAAGCTGCGGTACTATTTCATCTAAAAGCCATTTGGCTGCCTCTAAATTAGGCGACCAATCCCAGGAAGCAATCAAACCAAGACGGAGCCCTCCACCCATTATTCGATTAGGCCGAGCAATATAATCCACTACCATTCCCATAGGTATCACCTCTGTGCTGACTTCAGGGCAGTTAGTCAGCACCAATTCCTTGTCGGCATGTGATATGGGCAAAACAAGGTCTGCACTTGACCATGCCAGGCGTTCAAATCGTCTGATATCATTCGCCATTTTTTGATACAACGCATAATGCAGTCCTCGAACACCAGCGAGGCGATTTTCCCAAATCTCTTCCTCAATATTGTGAAGACGTAGAATGATTGGAGCATGGCTAATTTTTCTTAAGCCTTCTATATAAGTAGCGAGAAAAACACTTTCAATTTGGATAATATCAGGTTCGTAATTGCCGACTACCTCTTGTAAACTAGATGCCGCTTCTGCGTTGTAAAAACGTCTTACCTGTAAGGGATACTTTCGCTGATAGGAAAAAAAATGGGAGGCTACTGCCGTATTTATTGGCATTGTATAACCCTGTTTTTCCTCATCATAACGAAGACCCGTCAAGGATTTACCTGAGGAATCCAACGAAAACCAAACCACCTCAGCCCCAGCATACTCTAAACTTTTACCTAGCGTGTAAACAGCCATTGACTCTCCGTCCGTGGGCGGATGAACTTGTTTCTTTGAGAGGATTAAAACTTTCATCAAATTCTACTAAGATATTGAGTTCTTTAGCACTAACGATTACTTAGAATCCTTGGTATCTTTGTTTTATGTCATCGTCTACTAAAAGTATGCCCCAAATCACCATCATAATGCCGGCCTATAATGCAGAAGAGACATTGGCAAAAACCTTATCCGAGATTCCACCAAGTATAGCCCAGCACGTTATTCTCACAGATGACGCAAGTACAGACAATACGTTACGAGCAGCAGAAGAACTAAATATTGATATTATAATTCAACATGAATTCAATAAGGGATATGGTGCAAACCAAAAATCTTGTTATCGAAAGGCGCTTGATATAGGATCTGACATTATCGTTATGTTACATCCCGACTATCAGTACTCTCCTAAGCTAATACCTGCCATGGTCGCAATGATTACCTCTGGGCACTATGACGTGATTTTGGCTTCAAGAATCCTGAGTGGTGGTGCATTAAAAGGAGGTATGCCTCTTTACAAGTATGTGGCCAATCGCTTACTTACATTCACGCAAAACTTATTTATGGGCTTAAAACTTTCGGAATACCACACCGGCTATCGTGCATTTCGATCAGACGTTCTCCAATCCATTGATTTTGAATCCAACTCAGATGATTTCATATTCGACAATCAACTTCTTGCCCAAATCGCTTCAAAAAATTTTGCTATCGGAGAAATAACCTGCCCCACAAAATATTTCAAGGAAGCCTCGTCTATAAATCTCAGACGAAGTGTGATTTACGGCCTTGGATGTTTGCGTATTACTTGGCTCTATTTTTTATGGAGAGTAAAGTTGCACAAGACGCTAAAAGTTTAGCCGCATTGCTTTTAACGTTTTTTTGTATGCCTTGTATGTGTTCTTTGCCAAATCTACGTTAGAAGTACATGATTCGCCTTATTTTTGGGCTATGGTCTTTCTGAAAACCTTACTTATTTTTTTGGCAGTAAGTATTACCACTTTGCTCCATGCACAGGTTGATAATAAAGAGATCAAATCCTGCCTAGTTCTCAGTTTTAATGAAGTCTCCCTACTAGGCAGCGATCAAGAATCGGTATATCAAGACATAGCTTCTCTATGCGAAACCAGTAGTTGCAGCATAGAAGAAATATCAAGTTTTCTTCCTAATCTACCTAGCTCCAATAGAAATTTATCGACTTTTCTCAAAAGAAAAAATTATTTTTTTGAGACCGATTTACCCTCCGATTCTCTTGCTATCTTAGTCCTCTTATCCATTGAAGATAACCCTCTTGTAAAAAGCTTTATGGAACGTTCAGAGGATCGGCCAACTAGGGTTCATGCGGCATTAGTTAAGTGGCTCAACCTTTTTAAAGAATCATAAAATTCGTTTAATGAAAATCAGAAAATTTATCCTTTGGACTATACTCACTAGTCTAATACTCTCTGCGGCGCCCACCGCCAAGCTCTACAGCCAAATCACAAGGGATGATGTCACTACCTGCATTATTTTAAGTTGCAA
>PAPS01000025.1 GCA_002708985.1 Saprospirales bacterium
CGGTGCTTTGTTTTCCGGCCTTGCACGCGTTTACGCCACATGCGAAAAGAAGAAGGCTTCATTTCTCGCCGCATCAGATTAATCACTTCCTTTTCTGAAAGACCAAATTGGGCTTTAATCGCATCAAAAGAGGTTCGGTCTTCCCAGGCCATTTCAATAATTCGATCGATATCGCGTTCAGAACGTTCCATAAAGAGATAACCTTTTAATGGCTTAAATCGTTCGGAGATCTTGAAAATTCAGCCACAAACTTTGGCACTTTCTTTGTACAATTAGCGTATCTTAAAACGATGATGCGTTTATTGGTCTCTCTCTTTCTTATTGGTATAAGTTTCCATACTTATGCCCAGCGGACATCGCATACCATGTCCTTTGCTGGTCAGCAGAGAACCTACGCAACCTATGTTCCAAATGTCTATCAACAAGATTCTACGTCAGTACCTCTTTTAGTCAACCTTCATGGCATAAGCGATAATGCTTTAAACTTTACTGGTCTTGGCTATGATGACATTGCTGATACAGCAAACTTTATCATTTTGGCACCCCAAGCATTAGATTTTGATATTCTTGGAATCTATACGATTGAGCGCATTTGGAATTCGGGGGTTGGCGCTGAGATTGTTCCCATTGGACAAGTTGCCTATCCCAATTCAACCATTGATGATGTAGGCTTTATCAGTTCGCTTATCGATAGTATGATCAGTCAATATCGGATTAATACCGATGAAATTTATGTGACCGGCTTTTCGATGGGGGCATTTATGACGACTCGCTTAGTATGTGAACTAGGTGATCGCTTTGCAGCAGCTGCTCCCATTGCAGGTACCATTGGAGAGTCCGTATCCTGTGAAAACACCTCGGCTAGCAGCGTACCTATGATGTATATCCATGGAACAGCCGATATTACTGTACCCTATGATGAGACCTTTAACCAAGGAGGCGATTTGTGGCGCATTGCTGGAGCCTATGCTGAGGAGTTTAGTGATTATTGGGCGGATAAAGCGGCTTGTGGCAATGTAGACCATATTGAGGACATTCTTACTAATGCCAACCCTTTAAACAACGTAAATGTCACTGCGAAACGATATTTTTCGGAAGACGGATTAGTCTTTGAACACTTCAGAGTCGATAGTGTAGATCATGTTTGGTCGAATAGCTTTCAAGATGAAATCAACTATGAGAAAACTATCTGGCGATTTTTCCGATCAGGTAGTAAGAACTATACCGTAGGGTGCGGAGAAACAACGAGTATTGATGAGGAGGCTAGCGAAGGGAACAATAACCAGGAAGATTATGACCGCTCAGATCCTCTTTCCAAGCGAATCAAGCTCAAGACTAATCCAAGAAAAGACGAGGTAACCATTTCTGTACAGGGCAGTGAAATCCAAACCATACGTGTTATTGATATCCTTGGAAGCACCAAAGAAGTCATCGATTTACGTAGTGATCCGCAAGAAAGTGTAACTATTAATGTGTCAGACTATCCGTCTACTCAATACTTAATCAACGTGGTAGCCACAGAAGGAGAAGAGACCGTCTTCTACAACAAGCTTCATTAATTTAATCACGAACCGTTTGAATGATTGAGTCCACGACGTCTGGATTCAATAAGGTAGAGATATCACCCAAATTAGTATACTGCCCTTGACCCACTTTTCTCAAAATGCGGCGCATTATCTTCCCGCTACGGGTTTTTGGCAAACCCTTTACCATATAGAGTACATCGAGCTTGGCAATCGGACCTACTTTGGATGATATAAGTGCGTTTACTTCCGATAAGGTGACCTCCTCCCCATCTCCTGAACACACCACAAAGGCACATAGTGCATTACCTTTTATATCATGAGGAATACCAACAATCGCCGACTCGGCAATCGAATTATGCTCATTTATGGCATCTTCTATCGGCGCCGTACCCAAATTGTGACCGGATACTATGATTACATCGTCCACTCTTCCGGTAATTCGATAATTACCCTCGGCATCACGATCAGCCCCATCACCTGTAAAGTAATATCCAGGATAGGCTGAAAAGTAGGTATCAATATAGCGCTGATGATCACCATAAATCGTACGTGCCATCGATGGCCAAGGAAAACCAATACAAAGTTTCCCCGAAGCTTCCTTGTTCTGGATAGGTTGGCCCTTGTCATCCATTAACTGAGCTTGTATCCCAGGCATAGGCTGAGTCGCAAAGGTGGGAATGCTTGGTGTAGATCCTGGAATGGATGATATCATAATACCCCCCGTTTCAGTTTGCCACCAAGTATCAACAATTGGGCACTTGTCTTTTCCTATCCGTTTGTTATACCATTGCCAAGCTTCTTCATTAATGGGCTCACCCACTGTTCCCAATACTTTGAGCGAAGACAAATCATAGTCATCCACCATAGAATCACTTGCCTTGGCAAGCGCTCTTATCGCGGTTGGCGCTGTATAAAACTGATTGATTTGATACTTTTCAATCATTGCCCAAAATCTCCCGTAATCTGGATAGGAAGGGACGCCCTCAAACATCAGTGTCGTAGCGCCATTTAAGAGAGGGCCATAGACTATGTAGCTATGGCCAGTAATCCAACCAATGTCGGCGGTACACCAATAGACATCTCCCTCATGATATTGAAAAACATTTTGAAAGGTATAGGCCGTGTAGGTCATATAGCCCCCAGTGGTATGTAACATCCCTTTTGGCTTCCCAGTAGATCCCGAAGTGTATAAAATGAAGAGCGGATCCTCTGCATCCATTACCTCAGCTTCACAGACATCAGATGCATTGTTTAACAAAGGCTTTAAATCTATATCACGGCCTTCGATCCAATTAGAATTGAGGCCAACATGGTTTACTACGAGGACGTGGTTGACGCAATCACAGGATTGTAATGCTTCATCTACAATGCTCTTCAAGTCAAGCACCTTGCTCCCACGATTCGCACCATCGGAACAAATAACTAGAGAGCACGATGCATCATTTATTCGTGCAGCAAGGGCCTGGGCTGAAAAGCCGGCAAACACAACGGAGTGAATGGCACCAATTCTTGCACAAGCTAAAACAGCTATGGCTAGCTCAGGAATCATCGGTAGATAAAGACAAACTCTATCTCCCTTTGAAACGCCTTGTTGCTTGAGGGTATTAGCCATTTTATTGACGGTGCTTAGCAATTCAGCATAGGTGTAAACGATTCCCTCATCTTCTGGATTATTGGGTTCCCAAACTATGGCTCGCGCATTGGGCTTTGTTTGGGCATATCGATCAAGGCAATTGACGGTTATGTTAACCTTCCCCCCTTCGAACCAAGAAACCTTTGCTTTATGAAAGTCATAGTCGAGTACCTTGTCCCAAGGCGTAAACCATTCAAATGATTCCTTTGCATAGGTAGACCAAAACATTTCAGGATACTGAATTGCTGCCTGCTGAGCCTGAACGACTTCCTCTTTACTGGATAAACGAAAATTAGCCATCTTATGAAACGATATCTCCTGGAGTGGCATCAGCACTCGGTTTAACAAAATAGAGCTTACCCTCTGATGTCTCGGACAGCAATATCATTCCCTTTGATTCCACTCCTCGAATTTTTCTAGGAGCTAGGTTGGCTAAAACTTGTACCATTTGCCCAGGCAATTCTTCTTCAGAGAAGTGCTCGGCAATTCCAGATACGAGTGTCCGTGTTTCAAATCCAACATCAACTTGCATCTGCATCAGCTTATCGGTCTTGGGTACGCGAGAAGCATTTAAAATTTTGCCGACCCGAAGGTCCATCGTTTGAAAGGCATCGAAGGTTATCTCATCTTTTTGAGGCATAGCATTAGGGTTTGATTTTAGGGTATTTTGAAGTTGTTGTTTTTGATCGGCAATCCAGGAATTATCGATTTTTTCAAATAATAATCCAAAGGTTGAAATCGTATGATCGAAGTCTAGCAAGTTGTCTTTCGAAGCGAGTGCCGTCCAATCAGGAGAGGACCAATTAATCATCTCAAGTAATCGATTAGCTGCGTGAGGCAAAAAGACCTGCATAACACCTGCAAGCCGAGCAACTTGCTGCATAGAAGCATTTAACATGGCCTGTGCCTCTATTGGATCTGTTTTAAAACACTTCCAGGGCTCGTTATCGGCAAGGAATTTATCTCCTGTGCGCGCTAGCTGAAGCATGCCTTGGAGAGCATCTCGAAAGCGAAAAGCTTCAATGGCCGTATTAATGTCTTGCATAGCCGTTTTATACTCCACGGCATAACTTTTAGTTTCTCCCAACCTTCCTTCATTAAATCGATGGAAGAGCTGTAATACTCGATTGACGTAATTCCCGATAGTTGCTACCAATTCATTATTGACCCTTGCTTGATAGTCATCCCAGGTGAATTCTGCATCCTTTGTCTCAGGCATATTGGCGGCAAGCACGTAGCGCAAGGCATCAACATGGCTTGGGTTGTTTTCTAGGAAAGTATCCACCCATACGGCCCAGTCCCTTGAGGTTGAAATCTTTCGTCCCTCAAGGTTGAGAAACTCGTTAGCAGGGACGTTTTTAGGTAAAATGTAGCCCTCTCGATGACGAAGCATTGCAGGAAATATAATGCAGTGAAATACAATGTTATCTTTCCCTATAAAATGAAGGAGTTCCGTGTCTTCATCCTGCCAATAAGGCTTCCAATCCCCAATAATCCCTTGCGCTTCGGCTGCCTTGGTTGCTGACACATAGCCGATAGGTGCATCAAGCCACACATAAAGCTTCTTGCCTTCACTGCCCTCTATATCACTTGGTACGTCCACTCCCCAGTCCAAATCACGCGTTATCGCTCTAGGCTGAAGCCCTTCATCTAACCAAGAATTACATGCACCGAGCACGTGCTTTTTCCATGCCTTTACATCATGTAAAGAACTCCCCTCACACACTCCAGAGTTAAGCCATGTATTGAGCCATTCTGACTCTTTGTCCAACGGAAGATACCAATGACTGGTTTGGCGGAGTTCTGGTTTACTGCCACTAAGGGTTGACTTGGGATTGATCAACTCATTAGGACTTAAACTCGAACCACAGCTCTCGCACTGATCTCCGTAGGCTTCCTCATAGGCGCACTTAGGGCATGTTCCCTTGACATAACGATCAGCCAGAAACTGTTTGTATGTAACATCGTAGAGCTGTTCCGTAGTCTTCACTGAAAAGACATCGTTCTCATAAAATGCTTTAAACCAAGCTTGCGCTTCTTTGTGATGGAGTTCAGAAGATGTCCTGTGAAATATATCAAAGCTGATCCCAATGGCTTCAAATGCTTTGGTGTTTCTTAAATGGAAGGTATCGATAATATCCTGAGGGCTTCGACCTTCTTTTTTAGCGCGCATAGTAATGGCAGCACCGTGCTCATCTGAGCCACATACAAAGAAAACATCATGACCCTGAAGTCTTCGAAAGCGTGCATAGATGTCAGACGACAAATAAGCTCCTGCAATATGTCCTATATGCAGTGGACCGTTAGCATAGGGTAAAGCAGCTGTTATTGTAAATCGACGGCGGGTTACCATGTGATTGAAAAATATTACCTTTTCCGTAAAGGTAGATACTGCATTTGGAAAAGTCTATACAGTTTGTCACCGTTCATGGTCCTGAGAGTACAGGCAAGACAACACTTGCCCTGGCCCTGGCTAATGCATTTGCTTTGCCGTGGATTGCCGAAGAGGCGCGTAATCATATCGTTGAGGGGCAAAGCTTTACTGAAGATGACATTCTACGGCTCGCCCAATTACAATATAAAGTAGAGAAGGAAGCCATTCAATCTAAGGAAAGTACCCTCATCGTTGCCGATACGAATCTTATCAACTTTGTGGTTTGGCTTACTTGGGAGAATTTCACTGTCCCACAATGGTTGATAAAAGCAATAGATAATCAGCCTTATCGATACAATCTACTCCTACAAGTCGATGTGCCTTGGGTGAATGACGGCTTTCGAAAAATCTCAGACCAATCTTTACGAGATGAATGGTTTACGCTCTATGCCCAAACACTTGATAAATATGGATTGCACTACGAAGTGATTGATGGAGATTACACTTCACGAGAAAATATGGCAACAAGTCTCTTGCAAGACTGGTTAAAGAATAATTACCCTAGCTTTTCGTCTAAAGAAAACAATTGATTAGGCTTACTCTTCCTCAAGCCAAAGTTTTTTAATTGAGTGTCGAACAAGCCAGCTATTTGATTCTCCAATATTCCCAATAAAGCGAATATTATCTTGCTCTAAATCCAATATGCATAAATATTTATTACCAACATCACTTACAACATCAAATTCATATTGATCAGACTCCTCATCATATAATGTCTCTTTGACAAGGTAAGAAGAGGTTATCGATGGCGTAGTATGAGTAAACATGGTAAAATCGGCATTGAACTCAAAAAAGGTAAGTTCTTCATCATCGGATGACACAAACTTCCACTCCTCCATTTTTGGATTCCAATTGTAATCTTCCCTGAGATTAGTGGATATATACATTTGAGACAACAAAGATGTTGCGGATAAGAAACATATGAACAGTACAGTATAAAAGCGTTTCATAAGAACCATTTTTTTGGAAATTAATAAAAAAAGTTTTGTCGTCATTTCACATATCAGAAGTACTAAACTTGCGAAGTGATTGGTGGAGACTACACTTCATCAAAAAATATGGCAAAAAGCCTATTGCAAGACTAGTTCACCTTACATTACATTTGCGGTACTCCAGGGGTTTCTATAATGGAATGAGACTTACCCTTTGCACCTGATCAGGCTGATACCTGCGTAGGAAGCGAGTGTTAAAGCATACCTCTTTGGTTGCCGACTGGAGTATTTTTTAATTTAAAAATGCTCATTATGTACAAATCATCTTTTTTAATTTTTGTCTTTCTCTTAGGCACATTCGTTTATGCGACGGCTCAAAGGTCAGACACCGCTCAAGCTATTGAGGTTGACATGGCCAGCCAATTACCTGACGTAGTTATCAAGGAAGTGGCGGTCTATCGCCAGACACCTATGGCGTTTGAGAAACTCAATCTTGCCGATATTCAGCGTAACAATCATGGACAGGATATTCCCCTAGTGCTTGAGAACACAGTTTCAGCTGTTGCCACTTCCGATGCCGGAAATGGTATTGGGTATACCGGAATTCGAATTCGTGGTGTAGACGCAAGCCGAATCAATGTAACACTCAATGGAATACCCTATAATGACGCGGAATCTCAAGCCGTTTTTTGGGTGAATCTACCTGACCTCGCCTCCTCAACACAATCAATTCAGATTCAACGAGGAATTGGTTCTACCACCATTGGAGGAGGAGCCTTTGGAGGAAGTCTTGCGCTGAGAACAACCTCGGACAATACCTCTCCTTATATTTCTATTGACAATCGCTTCGGTTCATTTAACGCGCGCCGGCACACAGTTCAAGCCTCAACTGGACTTATTGCTAATCGCTTTATCCTCGAGTCACGATTGTCCAAAATTCAGTCTGATGGTTATGTAGATCGGGCTTCTGCTGATCTCCAGTCACTTTATGTCTCTGGACAGTATAAGGGCGATAATGTGCGCGTATGGCTCAATGCCTTTTCAGGACATGAAGTCACAGGGCAAGCATGGAATGGAATTGATAGTACTACCCTTGCCGATAACAGAACCTACAATTCGGCGGGTACAGACTTTGGAACCTTCTTTCCAGCCTATGACAATGATGTAGATGATTATCGCCAAGATCAGTTTCAAGGAATTCTCGCGTGGGATATTACAGAAAACTCTTTGCTCAAAGTGAATACGTTTTATACGCGAGGTAAGGGCTTCTACGAAAACTATGCTTCGGGTTATGGTTTTGGAATCAACTTTGCCGACCTCGGCTTAGACAATATCATAACAGATGGTGGGGATACTATTACGAGCACGCACATTGTAAAGCGACGTTGGCTTGACAATGATTTTTATGGTTTTTCGACCTCCTACACTCATTCAGGCATTGAACACCTTGACTTGATTGCCGGAGGAGGATATCATCGATACAGCGGCAGACACTTTGGCACCTTGCCTTGGATACAATATGCCGGTGCTGCAAGTCCTGATTACATGTATTATGATGGAAGCAGCATAAAATCTGAAGTCCATGGATTTGCAAAAATCAACTACAACCCCATCAATCGCCTCCACCTCTATGGTGACCTCCAGTTACGTCAAGTAAACTATGAGGGGTCGGGTATCGAAGATGACCGTTCAAGTTACGCCTTTGAGCAAAACCAGCTCTTTATAAATCCTAAAGCAGGTATATCCTACTTTCTACAAGATGACCATGTGGTGTACGCATCGTATGCCTATGCAGGTCGCGAGGCAACTCGAGCAGATTTACTCTTTAGTACAAAGGATGCCAATGGCAACAGTACGATTCGCCCAGAATACATGCATGATATTGAAATCGGTTGGCGTGGAACATGGGGGAAAAGCTATTTGAATGTCAATGGATACCTCATGCGATACAAAGACCAACTTGTGCTATCAGGCGCTTTAGATCCTGTGGGGAATGCCTTGCGTATTAACGTGGAAGACAGCGACCGTATGGGAATTGAAATCGATGGCCGATACCAAGTGAATTCTTGGCTCAATATCCGGGGGAATGTAGCCTTGAGTAATAACCGCTTTATAGATAGTGACAGTACAGGAGCTACAGTTACTCAACCCTTAGCCTATTCGCCAAACGCCGTATCGTCAGTAATACTTGGAGTGGAGAAAGGCGGCTTTGCCTTTGATCTCATCAATAAGTATGTTGGCAAGCAGTATTTAGATAACAGCGGTTCAGATGCTGTCTCTATTCCTTCGTACTTTGTATGCCATGCCCAAGCGCAGTACACAACAAGCTTGGATTGCGGGCTTGAGCTTGGATTTCACCTCCGTGTAAACAACTTGACCAATACGAAGTACGTATCAAATGGATACGTCTATGCTGGATTCCCTAGCTACTACCCTCAAGCGACCATCAATGCAATGGGTGGAGTTAGCCTAAGATTTGCTGGCAAAAAATAAATCATTCCGCTCTAGAGAACAGTCTCTTTAGGGAAGAGGCAGATGAAAGGCCCGGGAGCAATTCCTGGGCCTTTCTTTTTAAACCGGCATTGTCGTCCTTTAAACTGACCACAATTCAATAAAAAGAGCATATAACGGGGATAGAATAATATGTAGTCTACCTTAAAATCATAGATATTTACTCGTAGAACATGGTTAGTGAACGCATTATTTTAGGTATTGATCCAGGAACTCAGGTGACAGGATATGGTGTAATTCGAATTGAAGAACAACAAATACAGTTGCTCGCTATGGGTGCTCTGCTTTTATCCAAGCACACCGACCACCCGAAACGACTTTCCGAGCTTCAAAAAAGCTTGCGCCGCATAGTAGAAACCTATCTGCCCGATGAATGCGCCATTGAGGCCCCCTTTTTTGGAAAGAATGTACAAAGCATGCTAAAGCTTGGTAGAGCCCAAGGGGTTTGTATGGCCGTTGCTATGGCCAGAGATATCCCTGTGGAAGAGTATTCTCCTAGAAGAGTAAAACAAGCAATTACAGGAAATGGTAATGCGAGTAAGGAACAGGTAGCGGCTATGGTGAAACAAATCTGTGGCTATACCGAAGAGCCTCGCTACAACGATGCCACTGATGGACTAGCCATTGCCCTTTGCCATTATTATTCCACCAAGAACATTATTCAAGGGAAGGGAAGTAAAGGTTGGACTGATTATATAAAGAAGAATCCAGGGAAACTGCGTTAGGCCTTTATCGCTTCCGCAATTTGCGTGGCCACTTGCCTAAGGTACTCAGGACGATTATCTCCTTTTGGTCTTGTAAAATCCATGTCATCCAATGAGTTTATCGGCATAAGATGAATATGAGCATGAGGAACTTCTAAGCCAATCACGCTTATTCCTACGCGATCACATGGAAATACTTTTTCAATTCCACCGGCCACCTGCTGCGCAAAAGCCATAATATCGGCCAACTGATCCGAACTTAAGTCAAAGAAGCGATCAACTTCAACCTTGGGAACGACAAGAACGTGTCCACTCTGCACAGGACGAATATCCATGAAGGCAAAACAAGTTTCGGATTCGAATACTTTATGGCAAGGAATTTCTCCTTGAATGATCTTAGTAAATAGAGAAGACATTAAAAGTCATAGGTTATACCTAGTATTTCAAATTCTTGGGTGCCCGCTGGAGTTTGAACTTCAGCTTTATCCCCTACTTTTTTGCCCAGAAGGCCTTTGCCAATTGGTGATTCTACTGAAATCTTCTTTGCTTTAAGGTCGGCTTCGCTTTCAGAAACTAATTGATACTCCATTTCCGCTCCACGACGAAGATTCTTTATGCGGACCTTGGCAAACATCATTGCCTTACTCTGGTCAATCTGGCTCAAATCGATGACACGAGCACGGCCCAGTTGACTATCAAGCTCGGCAATTTTAGCCTCTAACAATCCCTGCGCCTCCTTGGCTGCATCATACTCAGCATTCTCAGAAAGATCTCCCTTTTCACGCGCCTCAGCAATAGCCTTAGCAGCTGCCGGACGTTCTACAGTCTTCATGTGTTTTAACTCCGCCTGTAGGCGATCCATACCCTCTTGAGATAAATAGATAGTTTCCATAATATACTCTTCATATATAAATAAAAAACGTCACCCTACATTGGCAGAATGACGTATAATAAGTTCTAAATTGTATTTATAACGCGCGCGCCTCGTCCTTATTGTCTAAGTCGCAAGGGCTTCCAGAACGGAGATCAAAACGAAGTCCGATACTGTGCGTTCCATTGTACATGTTTAAATCTGATGCTCTGTAACTGTAGTCAATACCCATAGATGGCCCATTTTGTTTAAACGGAACTTCTACAGAGAACCCACCAGCTAGACCGTAGTAAACCGTTGAAGAATTCTCCGTCCAAAGACCTTTCTCGTGTCGATAGCCTAAGCGGGCCATAAACATCTCTTTATAGCCGTACTCTACACCTCCACCGAAGTGGTCCTTACCAAAAGAGTTTGATGTGAAGTTTCCGATAACCGTAACACGGTGTGCATTATATGCTCCATTGCAACGATATTCTGGACCAAACCAGAAATCATATGAGGCACCGATATGTAATAAAGAAGGAAGCTCAAACTTTGTTGGCAAAATGCTTTGAGTCAACTCATAATTGTCCCCGTCAGGACTCGTCGCACGATATGTAAAACCATCCCCTCCGTACTTCATAGGTGTACCTACATTTCGAATGGCAACACCAAAACGAAGATTCTCCTTGTCACCCGTTACATATTGAAGACCGGCATCTAAAGAAACACCTGATGCACGAACGTCTTCTATACCTTCATTGATCAGACGGAAGGTTACCCCACCATAGATATTATCCGTGAAAGCACGAGAGTAGGTTAATCCAATATTGATAAAGGAAGGTGAGAACGTTCCAAGACCATTTTGGGGGTTTGGATTATTCACCGTAGTTCTAGGGATATCACCAAGGTTTAAGGAAAAAATACTTACGCCGAGGGCATCTTGTTCATTTAGCTTGAAGCCAACCCCTGCTTGTGTTATTCCGATATCAGATCCCTGTAACCACAGGGTCTGTGCTGCTGCGAATTGCATGTTATCAATACGACTCAAACCCGCAGGATTAAGGCGCGTTGCCTCAAGTCCTGATACCCGAGCACAGTACATATCCCAAAGACCAGTAGATCTTCCCCATCCATTCATAAGTAACTGGGATGCTCCACTTTCGCCAATACGATCCGCGTTACCGGCATAGGTCGTGAATGACGTGGCTACAAGACCAAGAGTTAAAATATAATTAAAAGCCTTCTTCATAGTTCTTTGTTTAGAAGTCACTCACGTCTGTTGGACGCAAGAATACTACAGATTTTAATGTTTTTTGACCGACGTTTGGTACATCAACGTGTATTAGGTATACCCCACTGCCTACTGGAATCCCAGCAAAGTTCTTAAGATCCCAAACCAGACTGTTATCTAAGTTTAAATCACCACCAACAACACCTCCACGAGAGATATCGCTAGATGCAACAGAACGATCATATTGACGCACAAACTTACCATCAAGCGTTAAAATCTTAATGGTGCACACATTTGGTAAGTTGGTGAACTTAACAATGTTGCTTAACTGATTCGCTTCATATTCACTAAACGCATAGTAAGGATTCGGTACCACACGAATGTTATCCAACTCCTCAACCGCTACATCAACAGCTTCCGTGGTAGGCGAAAAACCCGTTGTTGAGAACGAATAGCGAGGAAGCGAATCATTGCTTGATGCTTGTACCGACGATGCCGTTCCAAACGCAGCAAATGGTTTTTCAACGCGAATCTTAATCCTAGTTTCCGTTGGAATAATTGGAAACCTTCTATTGGTCAACAGATCCCTTTCTAATGTAGTTCCCTCAGTAAGCACAGGAATCGCTGTGTACATGAAGTTTTCATAGATTGATCCAAAGACCGCAGGGATGCTTTCATTACCTCCTGAGAACTGATTGAAGTTCGCCTCCATCAAGTCTCGAGTATCACGAACGAATTGCTCATCATAGCGACTATTCAATACATAGATGTAATGCTTACCTCCCCATGCAGGAACATTATCATCTGTTCCGGGTATAGTGGTAAGAATATCATAGCGACTATCTGTTGGATCCCATACAAGGTTGTTTCCATTGTTGTCACCACGAGAAGAAGCTTCACCAAAGAAAATGTTCAAACGCTCTCCCGTTTCTTGGTTGATAGCATAACCAGGGAAGTACGATAGGCCCTGTTCACCGAACGCAATGTTACCGGATATAGTTAATGACGTATCCTGGCGTAACTGACCCTTGTATGCACCACCTTGAGTAAATAATGGCTCCTCACCCGTTTCTAGAACAAGACTTAAAGACCACTTGCTCTTATCGGGAGTAATTACAATGTCCACACTCTGGAGTTTCTCAAGCGTATTCACCGGAGGGGCAAAATCCGTTGCACGGAAAGGGCCATTAGTTTTGTTTTGATCATCAATCTTAAACGCCGGACCATGCAGGAAGGTCGGTGGCTGAGTCGACTGATTCGTATTCGCCGGATTGGTCAAATTAGTAGAAGTAAATCGACCGTAGTTTGACGTTAAGCAGTAAGGTGCCCATTGACCGCCAAGAATATTGTTAAACTCGCCACTAGCATCATAGAAGAAAGTCTCCGATGGCGGTTGAGCGGCATTTGTGAACGCTGGTGCCGTCGGATAGTACTGATCATCATATACTCTTCGCAGCGCATACTCTGATTCAAACAGTTTGAATTGTCCAGATCGCAACCAATTAGAAGGGCTCTCATCCCCACCATTGGAACCATCTGAAATGAAGGTCAACCACTGTTGATCATCATCTGCAAATTCAATAGAAGAGGTCAAGTAGCCGTAAACATCTTCATTGTTGTTTCGATTTGTATTGACCGGTAACGGGTTACCAAGCTTAAGCGCAATTCCATACTCCGGGATAATTTGATCAAATGGTCGATCAAGTGTACGCTCAGATTGAATCGTTGTCTCTACAACCCCGTCACGACTAACCGTCAACTCCCAAGTTGCTCCCTCAGGGAAGACATTGGTAGAATTTGTTGATGGTAGTATGCGTAATTCGAAGTCCACATTTTGAAGAGCAAATGGATCGACTACGCGAACACCAATTGGTGTTTTGTTGCCTTTGTACGTAATGTCATCAACATAATTTGTGAAACTACTGAGGATTTCCTCCTCGCTTTCCGCTGTAATCTCAATTGGATTACCACCGTTACCTTGACCTTCAACCCTTGTTACGGGCAAACCTTGGCCGTAAACAGCATTGAGTTCAGTACCTCCTAACCCAGGATTAGACCTGTGCGGAGTACAAGTATATTGTTTGATATTACCCTGACCTAAAATATATGGTTCATACTGCGGAACAACACTTGACGTATCGCCTAAAATATAGGGATAGAAGTTATTGTAACCGTAGGCCAAGGCCATGTAATAATAATCCTTATGATTCACTAGTTTATTGTCTCCAATGGCAAAGAGGTCGGTGGTCACCTGAAGACTCCTTTCAATACCTTCATTAGATCCAGTAACTTTTAACACAGGGCTGTATATCGTTTGCCCATTAGCCGTTAGTGGCTCATAATTATAAATATCAATAATGTCATCTTTTATATCACATTGGTATAGGAGACGAGCTCTCGACGCATCGCTTAACTCCTGTGCAGTGACTGTTGCATCGGATAATTGATAGATAAGAAATCCTTGGAACTTATACGTTGAATCATCGAATCCACTAGAACCAGGAACATTCTCGGCATAATTCTCACCAAAGTTATTAGAGTTCTGAGCGTAGGTAAGTGTAAAGATGAACTCCTCATCAAGCTCACGCACATTGAGATCAGGTGCATCCGGGCCATCAAGCTTGTCAAAGTTGTTGTCGAAGAGGAACTGCGCTCGGTCATCAGCACGACCTATAATTGCCTCAATATCTGGACATAGACCATAATTGTCTGGCTTAACCCAAATCGCTCCGATTGTAATCTTCTGAAACTCCCCATTCCTTAGCGTAAATGGACCAGAGTTCTGCACAAACCGTCTGTCGTCACCAGGTATTGATTCCGAGCACTCGGACCAACCGGCCGGATCCGATGGATTGGATGGATAGACATAATTTGTTGGCACCGAACCACCATATCCTGTTCCATCCTCAGTGATCGGTGTACCATCCTTCCAAAGACCTGTTTGGAAATTTCTGAACTGTGCTGCGTTATCCGGGTCAGTTTGTGGACCAGAAGCTGCATTATTGAAGTAAACGAAAGAGGACATACCTAGCTCATTTCCGTTATCGTCTAAGGGACCTTCAAAGTAGTCAATTCCCAGAACTGGCGGAGGCGTTCCATATTGGTCATCTGAAGCCTGTGAATTGTATACAAATCCTAAAGCACGTGATG
Organism: Saprospirales bacterium; assembly: GCA_002708985.1. Lineage (GTDB taxonomy): Bacteria > Bacteroidota > Bacteroidia > Chitinophagales > UBA8649 > UBA8649. The sequence continues at coordinate 14,975 of PAPS01000025.1, forward strand.
TATCGCAACCAATCCAGTCATCTTCAAAGTCACCTAAATCCGGATCACAGAATATTCCCATGTAGGTCTCGTTCAGAGAACCCGGTGTTTTCTTAACAATGTCAAACGAGTAGAATGTCATGTTATTTACCTCATCATTGGTTTGGAAGGCAAATGCGATAGCGTTTACTTGAACCCCTAAGGCTTGTCCACCTGTTCGACCATGGATATTCCCTTTATCGTTCATTACCCAGAAAATCATTTGGTCTGCATAATTCGGAACTGCGTTGCCATTGTCATCTTTTACTCCAATAACAGGATAATCCCCTTTTCGAGGATCATAAATGCCATTGTCATCAAAATCATAAAAGGGCGCCAATGGACCGTCATTGTAATACAATTCAGAAGATACTAATGGGTTACCGCGACCTGGCCAATTTTTAACACTTGTAGGAATCTGCGATTCTGCAAGGGATACACCCCCTGCATCTTGAAAGGCAAGTAGAAAGTTATCTATGTCTTCACCGAGTACTTCAAAGTGGTTATCCCACGCTGCGCAAGTGGATTTGTCAATTTCGCCATCCGGACGAAGAGGACCTGTCCAAAAATCATGTCCTTGATTACGATAAGTCTGAGCAGCCACTTTAAGCTGTCCTGCATCATCGAGAGCAGAAAACCAAAGAGCTCCAGCGAATATTGCGTTGACTGGCGTCTGGCCTGAAGAAGGGTCAATTTTAGGAACTTCGTACTGGGCATCATTAACACCATCCCACCACATATCTCCTCCTCCAAGGATTTTTGCTCGAACGTTATTAATGTTCAAGTCTTTATCGGAATTTGATGGAAGACAATCTCCTAACTTCTCCAACTGAGGGCTTTCTTGCGCTGGACGCTCAGGGGCGCCAAGCCATAATGCACCAAATGCAGTATTTCCCGCTAGGACGAGGACAGTAAGAATTATACGTTGTTGTAAACTCATAATCTCGGTTTATTAAATCTTTAAATTTTTCTATTAGAAGTTCATGGATAAGCCTAAGAAAATTCTTCGCGGCAAGGTGAAGTTTCCTGGACGATTCACGCTGGCAGAATATAGGTCACGATAAGAATCTGGACTCACTGAGCTATTAATAACAGTTTGTGCTTCTGGACTTTGAAGCCAACCATCTTCTGTAGCAGAACCCGTGTATCGATAAACGTTTCGAACATTAAGTGTTCCAAGTACATTTTGTGCCATTACATAGGCATTAAAATACATTGATTTCGCAGGACCTTCGGCGTCATCCTTTTGCTTGAATTTGATTGTAAAAGATTTGTCAAGTTTAAGATCAACTCTGAAGTTCCACCCAATGCGAGAACCGTTGATATATCCTGCAGTAGTTACACGCTGCCCACCAATCTGACGAGTAGCAATCGGATTCTCAATCTGAGTGTAAGGTGTACCTGAGTTAGCATTCACTCGAATATTCAATCCAGTATTGGACAAAATCTGCTTACCTCTTTTAGATACAGGACCGTTGTAATCGCGACCATCAGCAAAACGATAGTCAAGCACAAGGTTCATAAGGTGCCTTGCATCGTAGTCGAGTGGCGAAACAGTTCGGAAGTTAATTCCTGTGTTTGCAACCACCTGCAACTGCGTCTGGTCGTCAGAACCTGATCCTTCTGCAAATTGAAGAGTGTAAGAAGCGCTTGCCTTAAAGTTTCTTGTACGACGTAAGTCATAAACAAAATCAAATCCTTTAGTATTACCAAAATCTATATTGGCATAAGAGAAATAAGTCTGAGGATAGGCATTATTCAATTGTTTGATTTGAACTTGATTTCTAAACTCCTTGAAATATGCAGAAATAGTAAACGCCGAAGAATTTGTCAATTTTTGCTTGAAACCAACTTGGAAATCAATAGTAGTTTCTGGACGAATTGCCGGATTAGCAATTGGAGATCCCCCAAACTCCTCTAAGAAGTAATAATTCAATGGAGATCCTGTAGCACGTTGGATAAGAGAATTGGTGCCTCCAATTCGTGCCTGAGGTCCTTGAGTTAACACATCATAATGGGCAAAGAAGAGAGCCTTATCCGTGATATTGAATGAAAACTGAAGACGAGGCATAAAGACATACTCTGGATCATAGTCATCAAACGTAGAGTTTGGATCAAACCCAGGATCTTTAATGCCAAGAGTATCTGTCAAAAATGGTTGAGGAGTTCCTCCTGTCTGAAGGGCAATTGCATTTCCATCAGCTAATTCTACACCTTCTGCATTGTACCAAACATCACCATTTCGATAACCTGTAACCGATGTAGGATTTAGCGCATTGTCAACATAGATTACATAGTCAGAACCGATGTTCCCTGGATGAGTAATGTATGTACGCTCAGATTCTGGAACATCTGCAGCATTCCCGTAATTTGATACGTTGTAGAGATAATTTACATCTCCAACGCTTTGGAATCCTTCCACGATAAGCGGGTCTCGAAGAACAGCTTGATTTAGATCGTATCGGTCGATACGAAGGCCTAATCGGAAGGTTAAGTCTTTTAATTGGAACTTATCTTCAATAAAGAAGGCACCATAGTTTGGGCGATAAGCACCAATAGGTCGCAAGTAGTTTCCTTCTGCATCACGCTTTTTCCAAAAGTCTTCAAATTTCCATGGCTCATTAAAGCGATTACCATAGGCATCATAACCTTGCCATTGAACAACCGGACTTCCAGAATTTAACAACTCATCAGGAGAAAACAAGTCAAGTGAGAAAGTCTCAAGCGGTAAAGCAAAGACATCGATAAATTCATTGTCTGCCGCACCGATTCGTTCACGAAGCCGCTGATCAAAAACAGACTGTGCGTCGGCATCTACTAAGCGATCGAAATAGATAGTATCTTGGAAATAAAGATCGGGGAAGTTACCGTCTTGGTAGTATACACGCTCTCCACCCACTAATACATATGGATTGGTTTCGTCGAGAGATTGAATGTGTGAATTCGCCTGCAAACGAGCAATATCCCACAAGCTCAGAGGACTTACTGTGAAACTGCGCGTTGCCTGCTGCTGAAATTCTGCACCGAAGCTAATAGCATGTTTATTACGCGTATCAGATCCTCGCTTCACGATATCAAATGACCCAGTGATTTGTCCACGGAACTGATCAATCTCTGAAGTAAAGTATCCATTATACTGACGTCCTGTGTTATACCACATGCTGTAAGGAATCTCTGCACGCTCTCCATTAATCAGTGCAAGTCCTGATTGCACCTGATTTAAATCAGTAACACTTGTTCCCATAGAATCCATATAGTAAAACCATTGAGAAGTGTAGTTCGCACCTCTTTCATTAACTGAGGAAGGATTAAATGATATTGCGGTATCTGTGAATCCATTTTGTACGTACAGATCCCATGACTCGCCATTAGGACCTGTAAAGCCGGATTGGTACGCGACAGAAGGAGCCTGGGCAGTTTGAAACTCTCCGATGTATCCATAATCAAAATAACGATCTTGGTGTGAGTCATCCTCCGTTAGGACATTAAGCTTTTCGTAATCAAACTGGACTTGATAGAAGGCATTCTGGAAAATACTGTTGTTCTGCTCCTCGCCTTCTATTCCAGTATTTCGCTTACCTAGATTGTGCGTGAATCGAGCAAACCCTTTATAATTGTATGTTCTAGTTTGAGGATTATTCTCTGGGTTGAGCAAAGAATATTCCTCAATCCACCCTCTACCTAAAGTGTAGTTAAAGTTACCTCCTACAGCAAGGAACATGTTCTGACTTAAATTGAAATCAAAGCGGGCGGACCCCGTGGCTGTGTTCGAGGTAGTGTTTCGCTTGATACGGTTTACTTCGAAATCATCAAAGGTTAATGTTTCCGCGCGCACTTGAATGTTTCCTAAGGAATCAATGAAAAGTGGGGTGTTTTGAAGATCTGCAAAAAGATCATCTTTCACCTTATACATATCGATTGCTGAGGGATTTGGATCTAAACGTCGTCGGTATTCACCTGCGAAGAAAAATCCAACTACCGGCTTACCCGTTGCTTTGTTTCGAATTAATGGACCCGAGAAATTCATGTTGACAAGATCATCCCTCCATATATCAAGTGAAGAACGAGCCTCAATTCCTCCAGAGAAGGTCTCGCGTGCTCCTTTTGTAGTAACATTGATAACCCCTGATGTCGCATCCCCATAGCGAGCTGGCACTCCACCTGTGATAATATCGATTTGCTCTACCGAGTTAATCGGAATATTTGGGCTTCCTGTAATACGAATTCCGTCCACATAGTAAACCACGGCATCACCACGTCCTCCACGAACATTAATTCCGCCTTCTTCATCCGCTTGATATACCCCTGCAGTTGTTGCAGCAATCGATGCAATATCCCTTGTTGCCAAATCCTTAATATCCTCAGCAAGAACCGTCTGTTTTGATGAAGTTTCTCCTGGATCGATTAATGGAACCTTATAGTCTACGATAATTACGTCCTCTAAAACATCCTCTGCGGCTGTCATTGGAAAATCGATATAAGTTGTCTGGTCATTTTTTACAACAACTCCTCGCTGCATAAGATTGGCATACCCAAGATATTGTGCTTCTACATCATAGTTACCAGGCGTAAGCGGCTTGATAGAATAGAAACCATCCATATTGGTTTGTGCACTTTGGCCTGATGGAACACCGTCGACAACGATGAGGACGTCGGCGTAAGGGAGTCCATCACCAAACTCATCTGTCACACGACCACTAACTTCCCCACCCTGCGCAAAAGCGCTGATGGCAGAGACACATAGGAGAAAAATAGAAATATGTAAACTGCGCATAGTCATACGTTAACAATTAGATAACATTCTTCCAAATATAGGACTTTGTGCCCTTGATTTCGAAATGAATCAAAAAATGTTAAAATTCTTTTGCGTTAGTTTTTGAATTTTATCAAGTAGCACCTCAGATAACTTGCGATGCGAAGCAAAAGACCAACCCGCAACATGAGGGCTTACAGATACTCTCGGATGCTGGACAAAGCGTCTAAAGTTTTCATCATCAAAGGCTTGTACAAAGGCATCGCCTTCGTAGGGAAGAACGTCACAATACACGAAATCGATGTGGCCTTCGTCCAAAGCTTTTAGCGTGTCCTCGAGTTGAATCATTGAACCTCTTGAAGTATTTATCAGCATAGTCCCCGGTCGAAGTTGGGACAAAAAGCTATCGTTGACATAGTATTTTGTTTCGTCTGTGAGCGGCAAATGAATAGACACGACATGAGCCATTTGCAATAGCTGAGACAGGTCCGATTTCAAGGCAAAACCATCATTGAAGTCTTGGTGATATTTATCATAGGCATATACTGTCACCCCTAAAGCCTTTGCCCTTTTGGCCAGGGCCTTTCCCGTGTGACCATAGCCAATGATGCCCAATTGGGTGTCTTGACAAGACCTCCCCCTAAAACGCTCTCTTTCCCAAGAACCCGTTCGAAGTAGCCGATCAGACGCCGTCATGTTATTCATCCATGATAGCATGGCAGCCAAGGCCTGTTCAGCTACACTAAATGCATTGCCTTCCGGTGCAGAAAGACAAGCTATATCACACGACGTTGCATAGGGCACATCGACAATTTCCATTCCTGATCCGAGACGAGCAACAAACCGTAAAGAGGATGCCTTTTCCAGGCGTTCTTTGGGCAAAAAGATTCGGCTATTAATCACTATACCGAAAAGATTTGCGATACATTCATCTACCTCAGAAAGTGTTATGTTCGGCTGATAGTCCACTTCGTACCCAAGGCCACTGAGGCCTTTAATAAGGCAATCGTGCACCACGTCACATACCAAAACCCTTGCACCTACCTTTTGCTTCATGACGAACTTTGTTTACTATATAATTCGGCTAACTCAATAAAGGTTTCCAAGGGCAACTGTTCTGGTCGCATGGTCAGAAGCTCTTCGCGGTGAGCAATATCTACAAACTTTAAGCTATTTCGAAGCATCTTACGTCGTTGACCAAAAGCAGTCTTAACAATATGGCGCAATGCACCATAGGTACATTTTGGGACATCCGACTGATACCTCCGCATCACAAGGACACTCGATTCCACTTTCGGTGGAGGATCAAAGGATGATGGAGCGATGTCAAAGAGAATGTCCACCTCATAATACGCTTGGGTCAAAACGCTGGTTACCCCATACACCTTGCTTCCATACTCGGCAGCTAAACGATGAGCTACCTCCTTTTGAAACATGCCGACAACCCAAGGCACATGCCACCGATTGTCTAATATTTTAAAGACGATTTGAGAAGAAATATTATAAGGGAAATTGCCAATAACAGCCATAGGCGGCTCAAACTTTTCCGAAAGATTTGTTCTCAGCACATCAGCTAAGTATATTTTTTCTTCGCTACCAGGGTATCGCTCCAGTAAGCGACGATGCCATCGCGAATCGATTTCTAGGGCACTAAAATTAGGCTGGTCTATAAAAAATTGAGTTAAGGCCCCGTCGCCTGGCCCAATCTCAATTAAATGATTCACCGAAATATCCTTCTCTTCTTTCTGTATTGCTGCAACAATGGACTCCAAAACACCCTGATCCACAAGGAAGTGCTGGCCGAAAGCTTTATTATGTTTTGGAGTAAGGGGCATGAATAGGTTTGCTACATTTGCCCATAAAGATTAAAAATGCCATTGATTCAAACCCCAATTGTAGAAAATTTTCAATTACATGTCGTACTCTTCCAAACAAATGATGACCTGCAACATCTTGGTTTCAGTAAAGAAGTAGCTGAGCGCATTGAAGAGGCTGATTCGTCTCGAAGTATCTATCGATTCTTTTCAGCTAGTGATGCCATGCCCAATAAGGATCGTCTCGATGCAAGCACCGAGTGTATTGCCGTGCGCCTAGAGGAGGAAGATGAAAAAAATCGACTCAAGGGCTTTCATGTTGTACAGGAGTTACTCCGGGATAAAATGCAGGCGGTGTTTATCGAATCAAACTTAGATGCCTCCGCAGACTATGCTTTTCTCGAAGGATTTTCCCTATCCTGTCACAAGCCTCAGCACTTGGGGAATAGCAAGTCTTCGTCAGCCAATTGGACAGTGGGTTATCGGGGCAAGGTAAGCAACGAGGCACTTGAAGCGTTGGATATCCTTTGTGAATCGAACTTTATTGCGCGAGATCTGGTCAACCTTCCTCAAAATTTCCTCAACCCAACAACCTACGGAGAGCGCGTCAGGGAACTAGGTAGCGAGCTGGGTTTTGAGGTGAAACTTCATGACAAAGCAGCCATAGAGTCCATGAAAATGGGCGGCGTACTTGCAGTAAATCGCGGGAGCATTGAGCCTCCTGTATTTATTGAGATGCACTATTGTTCCTCTAATAGCAAAAACAAAAAACCTATTGTATTAGTCGGAAAAGGAGTGACTTACGATACAGGAGGATTGAGTTTAAAGCCCACTAAAAATTCCATGGATTTTATGAAGGCTGATATGGCTGGATCAGCTGCTGTAGTTGGCGCCCTCTGTGCCCTAGCTCGTCAGAAAGCCGATTGCTATGTAATCGGTTTAGTAGCAGCGACGGATAATCGTCCAGGAGGAGATGCCTATGCTCCAGGCGACGTAATTACCATGATGGATGGCACCACCGTTGAAGTGCTCAATACAGATGCAGAAGGTCGATTAACCTTAGCTGATGCACTTCATTTCGCCAAGCAGTTTGATCCTAAGCTTGTCGTGGACTTGGCTACCTTAACAGGATCTGCTGTGGCTGCATTGGGCGGAGAGGCCGCAGCACTTATGACATCATGCGATCAAGAAATCACCAAGACACTTATAAAGTCGGCAAACGCTGTCGATGAAAGACTGGTGGAATTTCCTCTTTGGGCATGCTATGGTACGTCGCTGAAATCAGATATCGCAGATCAAAAGAATGTTGGTAGTCGAGAAGCCGGTCTGATTATCGCAGGCAAATTCCTGGAAAAGTATATTGACTATCCATGGATGCATATTGATATTGCAGGCCCCTCATTCAATCACCAAATCAAAAACTATCGAGGTAAAGGAGGGTCGGGATATGGCGTACGCTTACTATTGGATTTTCTTAAGTCTTGGGGCTAATGCAGCATCAAAAAAAACCATTGCGTGTTGGGCTAACGCTAGGAGATCCTGGAGGTATTGGCCCAGACCTAGTATTGTATGCCTTAATGCATCGTCACTTTAGAAAAAGAGTAAAGTTTACCGTTTTTGGTTCTGAAAGAATCTTAAAGAATAGAATCCAGACTCTGAGTGAAGAGACGCAAGTTTATGCCAATAAAGCGCTTAGTCAATGCAATATTGTCGGCAACGCCACAAAAATTCCTAAACAATTCACAATAGGCAAGGCATCAAAGGAAGGAGGAATTCAATCACTAGAATCCCTTGACAACGCGCTTGAGCATTTTGCAAGTAATGCCTATGATATTTTAGTCACTGCTCCTCTAGATAAGCAAAGCGTCAGCGAAGCAAGCGGTTTAACTTTTACAGGACAAACGGGCTACATACAATCTTATGTCAATGCAGAAGAAAGCCTTATGATGATGGTATCTGATGTCATGAAAATTGCCTTGGCAACGGAACATTTGTCCTTAGCAAAAGTTCCTGAAGCAATTACCAAAGATCTCATTAGACGAAAAACAACGCTTCTTCATAAGGCGCTTATCGAAGATTTCAACTGCCCAACACAAAAAATTGCCATTCTAGCCCTTAATCCACATAACGGGGATCGAGGATTATTGGGAAGCGAAGAAAAGGAAATTATCAGCCCAGGTATACAAAGCATTCGATCAAGTATATCGACAGTTTTTGGACCCTATGCGGCGGATGGGTTTTTTGGTCTACACCAATATAAAGCCTTTGATGCTACGCTTGCCATGTATCATGACCAAGGCCTGATTCCATTTAAAGCAACAAACTTCGGCGGCGTAAATTTTACAGCAGGCCTACCCATTATTCGAACCAGCCCTGACCATGGCCCGGCCTATGACAAAGTGGGTCAGTCAACGATTGATTACTCATCGTTTATCCAAGCAATTTACACAGCAATTGATATCCACTCTAATCGGATAACCTTTGAAAAAGTGGCGAAGACTGCATTACGTCCTAAATCTGATACTTAATGCAATAAATTATTCTTACCTTTGACGCCCATTAAATTTTGGAGTGGTGCACATTAGAGATTATCAAATCCCTTGGGTAGGGCTCAAAAATGGAGAGCATAAGTTCCACTTCGAAATTGATGAATTGTTCTTTATGTATTTCGATCACTCCGAAATTAAGCGGTGTGATATTCATATTGATCTCAAATTTCAAAAGAGCGAACACCTTTTTATCCTAAAATTTGAAATCGATGGTTGGTTAGAACTCCCATGCGACCGCTGTCTTAAACCCTACGAGCAATCGTTGTTTGATGATGCAGAAGTCTGGGTAAAGTTCGCAAACAATCGAGGAGAAGGGGAGAATGCCGATGAGGCGGATTGCATATATATTGCAAGGACCGATTCTTTTTTGGATATTTCCAAAATCATTTATGACTATGTCTTGCTCGCCATTCCCTTAGGTCACTTCCACCAAAATGTCGAGGATTGCGACCAAGCTATGGTTTCACAGAATTCGCCTGGTGCCAGAAACAAGGCTTCTCAAAAAGTAGATGAAACCGACCCCAGATGGGATGCTTTAAAGAAATTGCGCTCAAAAAAATAGGACTTATCCACCTTAAAAGTGATCGAAAAAAGAAACGATACAACATCAAAACCATTGAATAAAATAAACTCATGGCACATCCTAAACGCAAAACATCAAAGACTCGTCGCGACAAGCGCCGGACTCATGTCAAAGCTAGTATGCCAACGTTCAGCATATGCAAAGAAACAGGTGAAGGACACCTAAGACACCGTGCATACTACGTTGACGGAAACCTCTACTACCGAGGTAAACTTCTAGTAGAGGCCAACGACTAGTTTCACCATGGCAATCTCTAAGCCGACAACTAACAACCAAGGTTCTCCCATCACTGCGTGCATCCGTGACGTTACGGGCTTCGTACCCCACGATATTCTCTCCAATAAGGAGTTAGAGAGGATGGTAGATACTAGTGATGAATGGATTAAAACCCGGACGGGCATTCACGAACGGCGGATTCTAAAGGGGGAAGGCAAAGGAACATCGGACATGATTGTTCCTGCGGTCAATAACTTGCTCAATAACTCCCAAGTACGTCCAGAAGAAATTGATCTTGTAATAGTAGCTACTATAACTCCAGATCGCATGTTACCAGCAACCGCCATGCATGTCGTCAAGCGATGCAGGCTTATCAATGCCTTTGGATTTGATATAAATGCAGCATGCTCAGGCTTCCTATATGGGCTTGAAACTGCGCGAAGATTCGTAGAGTCTGGTTCTTACAAAAACGTGATTATTATTGGAGCAGATAAAATGTCTTCCATCATAGATTACCAAGACCGTAATACCTGCATAATTTTTGGCGATGGTGCAGGAGCTGCACTTTTACAGCCAAGTACCAACGGCCTCGGCATACAAGACGCCATATTACGAGCGGATAGCTCAGGTGTTGAACTCCTTTATCAACATGCTGGTGGCTCAGCCTATCCACCAAATGAAGAAACGGTAGCCAATCGGGAACATTTCGTTTATCAAGACGGTAAACAAGTCTTTAAGGCAGCCGTTCAGGGCATGTCAGGAGTCTGTCAAGATATTCTTGAGCGCAACGGTCTTACTGGTGATGACATTGATTGGTTAGTTCCGCATCAAGCCAATATTCGAATCATTGATGCCACTCGAGAGCGTATGGGATTGCCGAGAGAGAAAACCATGATTAACATTCACAAATACGGCAACACAACTGCGGGTACCCTACCCCTTTGCTTATGGGGGTACAAAGATCAGCTAAAACCCGGAGATCGCCTGTTGCTCACTGCATTTGGAGGAGGATTCACATACGGTGCTATTATTCTGACCTGGGGCTGCTAAGTTTGGCTTGGTTTTCCTATTTTCGAATAAATTCACATTATGGCAAGCACATCTGATATTAAAAATGGACTTTGTCTAAAGCACAACAGTGATATCTACAGCGTGGTAGAATTTCAACACGTAAAGCCGGGTAAAGGACCAGCCTTCGTGCGTTGTAAAATCAAGTCATTGACTTCAGGAAAAGTGTTGGACAATACTTGGCCATCCGGACATAAGATTGAAACCGTTCGTGTCGAGCGACGCAAATTCCAATACTCATACAAAGACGATACAGGGCTGCAGTTTATGAATACCGAAACCTGGGAGCAGATTGCGCTCCAGGAAGAAGCTATAACCAATGCCGATCTCTTAATGGAAGGAGTGAATGTAGACGTTCTCGTTCTATCAGAGGATGAAACCATACTAACATGTGAGCTACCCCAAAGTGTCACGCAGAAAGTATCTTACACAGAACCAGGCTTAAAGGGCGACACCGCAACGAATGCAAGTAAACCAGCAAAGCTTGAATCAGGTGCAGAAGTGCAAGTGCCTTTATTTATAAATGAAGGAGACAGTGTACGCATTGATTCGAGCACACGATCATATATAGAAAGAGTAAAACAGTAATAGACATGAAGTTTCAAGAAATACAAAAGCTCATTCAACTCCTAGCGGACAGCAATGTGAGCGAACTAAATATCAAAGAAGGTGAATTCGAGATTACGATTCAAACAGATAAAGTAACTCAGCAAGTCGTTGTTAGTGCGCCAAGTGCCCCTACAGCTGTTCCTGTTGCTGCAGCGACTCCAGCGCCAGCGCCAGCTGCAGTGGAAGCACCTGCGGATAAGGCTCCAACAAAGGAAAAAGCTGAAGAATCGGCTCCAAATGGAGTCGAACAAAAGTCTCCAATGATAGGTACATTTTATCGTAAGGCTGGACCGGATAAACCCGCTTTTGTCAAGATTGGGGATAGTGTGAAAAAGGGTGATGTGATTTGCATTATTGAGGCTATGAAATTGTTCAATGAGATTGAATCAGATCATGATGGAGTAGTTACCAAAATTCTTGTTGACGATGCTTCACCTGTCGAGTTTGGACAGCCCCTCTTTCTAATTGAACCAGCTTAAAGAGCTGATAATTTTACATCATGTATAAGAAAATTTTAATTGCTAATCGTGGTGAGATTGCATTGCGTATTATTCGCACCTGTCGTGAGATGGGCATTCGAACAGTCGCAGTATATTCTGAGGCCGACAAGGATAGCCTCCATGTTAAATTCGCAGATGAAGCCGTCTGTATCGGACCAGCGCAAAGTGCCAAATCTTACTTAGAGATAAAGAATATCATGGCGGCGGCAGAAATCACTAATGCTGAGGCCATTCATCCTGGCTATGGTTTTCTATCTGAAAATGCATCCTTTGCCGAGATTTGCACAGAATCAGGTATCAAGTTCATTGGTCCCACTGCTGAGCAAATCACTAAGATGGGTGACAAAGTAACCGCTAAAGACACAATGAAAGCTGCGGGAGTACCGGTAGTTCCAGGATCAGACGGTCTCGTTAAGAACGTTGCCGTAGGTAAAAAAATGGCCAATAAAATTGGCTACCCTGTAATGATTAAAGCTACCGCTGGTGGAGGTGGAAAAGGTATGCGAATTGTAGAAGCTGAAGAAGATTTTGAAAAGAATTTTGAAAGTGCTCAGCAGGAAGCTCGGGCAAGTTTTGGAAATGATGGTATCTATATCGAAAAATTCATTGTACAGCCAAGACATATTGAGATTCAAATCGCCGGCGACCAAAAAGGTAATGTCTGTCACCTTTCTGAAAGAGACTGTTCAGTACAGCGACGCCATCAAAAACTGATAGAGGAGTGTCCATCACCGTTTGTTGACGAAAAGCTCCGAAAGAAAATGGGTGATGTAGCCATCAAAGCAGCTAAATACATCAACTTCGAAGGGATGGGAACCGTAGAATTTCTAGTCGACAAAGACAAAAATTTCTATTTCATGGAGATGAATACGCGAATCCAAGTGGAACACCCGGTTACCGAAGAGGTCATTGGCGTTGACTTGATTCAAGAACAAATCAAATTGGCTGCTGGAGAGAGCATCACTCAATCTAGATATTTCCCTGACGGACGACATGCCATTGAGTGCCGAATCAATGCAGAAAATCCAGTTCTAAACTTTCAACCCTCACCTGGTGAGATAACTTCTTGGCATACACCAAAAGGCTATGGGGTTCGTGTGGATACTCATGCTCATTCCCTGTATCGCGTACCGCCATATTATGACTCCATGATTGCCAAAGTAATTGTTCGAGCAAAATCAAGAAAAGAGGCTATCAAACGAATGAAGCGAGCGCTAAATGAATTTGTCGTAGAAGGAATTCACACAACAATTCCTTTACACCTAGCTATCCTTGAAAACGAAGAGTTTGCTTCAGGAAGCTACGATACTGGCATTATGAATCGATTTGATTTTGATGTCCTACAATCTTCCTCGGATGCCGAGTAGAGTTGTAATTAATAGATGCACAAAGTAGAATCCCACAAAAATCAAGGCATTTTGCTTATTTATAGGTAAAATGTCCATTAAATGCAATCCAAGAAAAAGGACTAACGCAACGATCGTCTTTATCGCAGACAAGGCAAAGGTCCATTTGAGATGCTGGGCATCATTGTTGACCAACAGTTTATTACCAGCATAGTAGATTACTAGTGCAAAAGCGAAGTAGCTAATCCAGATAAAGAAAACCATCAGAGGAAATCTTTTATAGCTAGATAAATCGCAGCGATCAGGGCAAAAAGAAGTATGCCAATCATATACCACAGACCATAAGTAGGAAAATTATTTTTACAATAGATTCCAGCAATACCCCCAAGGGCCATGATCACGACCATTTGATATGCTATATGCAATGGTGCACGCATTGTACGAAATAAAGACTTTTTATCGAAACTACGTGTAGAATGGAAACAACAGGTGTGCAATTGATACGTTATATTTATTGTGAATCTTGAAGGATATCAACTATGGCCCTAAAACCTGTCAGTACGATAGAACAACCGTGGCATCGTCAACCGCTTAAAACCTTTGGCATATGTTGCTTTGCTTGGGTCTTTCTAGCAGGATGTTCTAAAAACAATGCTGGATTACCTAAGCAGGTTTATCATGATTTGATCGGATACTACAATGGGCTATTTAATGCAGAATTACTGCTCGAAGAAAAAATTGATGCAAGTCGGCAAAACTATGAAGTGCAGTATAACGAGCGCTTGTCCGTGTATCCTGAGGGTCCAATAGTTCCGGGCCAAATGCGTTGTGAGGATGTTATTGAGAAAGCTCAAGCGATGATTCAAAAACAAAATCGTGAGAAGATGGATCGCGAAATCAGCAACCAAACAGACGATGCTTGGTTATTGATAGGAAAAGCTTTTCTCTACGAAGGCAATTTTGACGCGGCTATAGATGCCTTTCGTTATGTTACCACCTTTTACGAAGAAGGGGTCGATGCACGATCTAATAAAAGACAGCGAAAACAAAATTCAAATTCCAAGCGAAGACAAAAGGAAAGAGATGACGAAAAGGAACGATTCGAAGACTTAAAGGAGGGCAAGGATATTCGCCCAAAAGCCAATCTTTTTATTCACGAATATGCTAGAAGTGAGGCTTTAACATTAATGCTTCGAGCCTACGTGGAGAGTGGACAATACGATCTGGCTGAATCGATTCTAACCTTCATTCGAAGTGATCTCAATTTTCTTCAAAACTTAGATTGGGAAATCGATCGAATCGAAGGCGATTTGGCACTGCGACAAAATGATCTTGAACGTGCTATTCAATCCCTAGAGCGCTCAACCCAAAATGCTCCGAAGTTGGAACGAAAAACCATGGAGTTTGTTCTAGGTCAACTCTACCAAGAAACCAATAGAAATCTAGAAGCTAATGCGTGGTTTAGCCAATGTATTAAGAGAAATGGAAACCTAAATATGTTGTTCTATGCGCGATTGAATCAGGCAAAGGAAAGCCCGAACAATGAAGCCGACAGGCTCCTGGGCAGGTTATTAAAAGAGAATAAGTACAAAAATTTCTTTGGCGAGATTTGGTTTGCACGAGCCGACCTTGCGCAAAAAGCAGGTGATCTAGAGAGTGCCACCTTGTATTTTCAAAAAGCATGTCAAGCCGACGGAACGGGAAAAGACGTTCTCTTTGCTTCGTATACCACCTTGGGAGATTTGTCTTATGCCCAAAAAGACTATATCCAGGCTTCGGCGTATTATGACAGCGCATCAAATCATTCGAATAGGGAGTTAGCCGCAAGTGGAGCATTAGAGATGCGAAGACAAAATTTAGCCCAACTCGCTGATTACCTTGAAACAATTGAAACGTTTACCAATCAACAGGAAATTGATGCACTCAGCGACAAAGAGCTCTATGAGTTAGCCAAACAACAAATAGTTGACGAGGATCGCCTGCTCCAGGAAGCACAAGCACGACAAGAACGATTAAACGCACTATCGTCCTCATCGAACGGTGGTTCTGGATTTTACTTTAATAGCGTTGATGCTATGAAACAAGGCCGCGTCTTGTTTGCAAGCATATGGGGCGATCGGCCGTTGGAAGATAATTGGCGGCGTTCCGACAAGCTTAATTTTGCTGAGGTAAACACCGTTGAAACACTATCAGAAGAAGACCAGTTAGAACAACGCATCCAAGAACGCATGGAGTCTATGAGGGAGGCATCAAACAAAAGCGAAGAGGACATGAAGGTAATCCATGAAGCATATTATGGCGCTGGATTCATCTTTAGGGTAAATCTTCGTGAGCTTAGCTATGCTAAAGAAAAATTTGAACAACTAGTAGTTCTTTTGGAGTTGAAAGAAACTACCTATCGACCCAATACGCTCTACAATCTATACTTGATTGCACAAGTGGAAGGAGACTCATCAAGAATGCTGACGATATCAACTGAATTTCTAAAAGATTATGGCCAAGCTATGCATAAAGAAATGTTTGGCACAACTGCAGACACCGCGAGAAATAAAATCGATGCATTAGCTAGGTCTGCAGAAATTTACTATGACAGTCTCTATCAACTCTACTTAATCGATTCGCTTGATGGCCTCCATGATGCAATAAAGCTCGCAGGAGCTCGATTTTATCCCAACCCAATACAAGCAAAATTTGATCTGCTTCAGGGTATGATTTATGCCAAGCAAGCCAACCACGAGTTTTTTGTCAATAGTTTGACCAGTATTTTAAAAGACCATAAAGGCAGTGAAGAAAGTCTTTATGCCTATGAACTCTTAGATCAATTGGGTCTAGCGCCTGAGCAAAGCAGCTCCTCCCTACCCTTCCCTAAATCCGACAAAATGGAATCCAGTGGACTGATTGATGAGCGTGACATGGAAAATATAAATCAAATGAATAGCGAAGAAGACGGAAGAGTAAAAATGACTATCGGAAACAAGTCATTTAATCTTGGAAAAGAAGAAAATGATTCTGAAGAAAATTCAAGCGAACCTGATGAAAAAGAGTAAGCTCAAAGAAATATTGAGCAGTCTTTGGGAGCGGTGGAAGGCTATACCCGTCCTCCGGTTTTTTCACCCCACCCTACTTGCTATTATAGTTTTTGTCTGGTTATCACTAGCCATAGGAATACGGATAACCAAAACAACTTATACAATGGTAAAAGAGGGTGAATTTGGGCCTCTTCCAAGCTATGAAGAGCTCGAGAACCCTGAGGTCATTCGAGCAAGTGAAATCTACAGTCGTAACAATGTAAGTTTAGGGAAATACTATTCTGAAAACCGTTCTGATGTAACCTTTCACGATCTCCCTCAACACCTTGTTCATGCCTTGCTAGCCACAGAAGATGCAAGATTTATTGAACATCCTGGTATCGACTTTAAGGCAACCTCGCGAGCTATCATTTTCTTGGGAAAGCGTGGGGGTGGTAGCACTATTACACAGCAGCTTGCTAAAAATTTATATAAAACAAGAAAAAGTACAATAGCACCGACGGATTGGGAAGAGTGGACGGAAGACAAGCCGCTCGTCGACAAGGGCTTCGATAAGTTAAAAGAGTATGTGATCTCAAGCCAATTAGAACAACGCTACTCAAAGGAAGAAATTTTAACTCTTTATTTGAACACCGTAGAATTCAGCAGTAACTCCTTTGGAATCAAAGCTGCGGCCATGACCTATTTCGGTGTCCAACCAAAAGATTTACGGCTTGAGCAGGCCGCCACGTTGATTGGAATGCTTAAAGCACCTACTAAATACAATCCACAGATTGATCCAGAAGCTTCCATGGAGCGAAGAAATACGGTAATCGATCAGATGTTGAAGTATGGTTACCTCAGCGAAGCAGAACATCAATATTACAGAAATCAGCCGCTAGGCTTGAATGTAAAAGGGTCAGGTATCACTTCAGGTGAAGCCCTTTACTTTCGAGAGCAGGTTCGATTGGAGCTTGCGAAAATTCTTGACAGTGACGAATTAATCAAGTCAGACGGCTCAAAATATAACATCTATACAGATGGGTTAAGAATCTACACATCCATTGATTTGCGCATGCAGGAACTTGCAGAACAAGCCGTCGCAAAACATATGCGAGAGCTACAAGTACAGTTTGATAAAAACTGGTCCGGACGTGATCTGTGGAAGAACAAAGAGAGTCGTCTACAAGCATTATACAAAAGCAGTCAAATCTATGCACAATTCGCAGCTGATGGAGGGAATGAAGAGTCCATCTTAAATGAATTGATGGAAGAGGAGACGAATTACCAAGTCTTTACTCATGATCGAGGATTTATTGATTCGATTATGACAGGAAAAGAATTTGTTCGTTATAATGAATCCTTACTGCAAGTAGGCTTTATGGTCATGGACCCTCAGAGCGGTGATGTTTTGGCGTGGATTGGTGGTTTGAACTTCAATCAATCCCCTCTTGACCACCTAAATGTGCGACGACAAGTAGGTTCAACCTTTAAGCCCTTGTTGTATGCCAAAGCGCTTATTGATCGGAGACGTGAACTCGACCCATGTGCACAGATTCCTATGAGCTCACGGGTGTTTGAAGGTCGTGATTGGCAGGCAAAATGGCAATGGACCAAAGGAAATGACGGTTCACTATCTATGAAAAGTTGTCTGGCATCATCTAATAACAGTTGCTCAGTAAATCTTATGTATGGATTAGGAGGTCCTCTCCCACTCATACGATTCGCAGGAGAATTAGGAATATCCGAAAAGCAAATTCCTGAATCCGCTACCATTTGCCTAGGTAGTGCCGATATTACCGTCTACAAAATGATGGCATCCTTCTCAGCATTTGCTAATAGTGGCATTCATACAGCACCACGTTTTATCACTCGTATAGAAAATAGTGATGGACAGGTCATTTATAAAAATGACCAGAATTATCACATCGCTATTGATTCAGCAACAAACCGTCGCGTTGTTACCTTAATGAATGAAGTAACTCGATCCGGTACGGCCAGGTCACTCAACTCCTCTGCATACAACATACCTAGTAAAATAATGCTTGCAGGAAAAACAGGTACAACACAGAACAATACCGATGGATGGTTCATCGGATATACCCCTGACTTGCTGGCAGGCGTTTGGGTTGGTGGTAATGAACGCCACGTAAGATTCCGAAGCAACTACTACGGACAGGGCGCGCGCATGGCACTACCGATATGGGGGTATTTTATGGAAAGCATCTACAATGATAAAAACTTCAGATACTCGAATGCGGAAGCAAGAAAAGAAAAGTTCACTACGCCATTGCGATATAATGAATGCCCTAACACGATTGCAAAAAATACAAGTGTTTTCTCGAGTGAGATGAGCGAAGAAAGCTTCTTTGATGTCGACGATGATTTCTTTAATCCTATATTTAATACTAAACCCGCAGAAGACAATAACGGCAGCGGTCAAAGTCCTCCCAATACACAGAACAATGAGAACAGTATCTTCACCAGCGAAGAAGACGATTTCTTCGATGATGATATGCCCTAACCACGCTAGAACAATATAACTAAACTTAATAATCCGCCATGAATCATCTTCCTGGAGAAGAACTTAAGGCATCCATTGCCCTTATCCCCAATAAGCCAGGAGTCTACGAATTCTATGACGCCAATCAAAAGATCCTTTACGTTGGCAAGGCAAAAAAACTAAAAAAACGCGTTCAATCCTACTTTCAAAAAGAGCAGAGCAGTGCCCGATTGAAGCTTCTAGTAAAAAAGATTACCTCAATAGAATTCACTACCGTTGAATCTGATCAAGAAGCATTTTTGTTAGAGAACAACCTTATCAAAGAACACCAGCCCAAGTACAATATTCAGCTAAAAGATGACAAGTCGTACCCATATATTGTTATTCGAAACGAACCTATACCAAGATTATACATTACAAGAAAAAAAGTGCAAGATGGTTCGGAATACTTCGGCCCATATACTGGAATCAAACATGTAAGGGCGATACTTAATCTTGCCAGAGAACTTTATCCGTTAAGAACATGCAAGCTTGACCTGAGTCCTGATAAGATCAACCAGGGGAAGTATAAAGTTTGCCTAGAATATCACATTGGAAATTGTCTTGCCCCATGTACCGGTGGGCAAAGCTCATCTGATTATCATGAAGGAATTGATACAATAAGAAAAATACTTGAAGGAAAGACTTCAAACATAATCGATGCCCTGATTGAACGTCGTAATCAAGCCACACAAGAACTCAACTTCGAGCTAGCCCATGATTATCAAAAAAAGATTGAAAAAATTCAAGAGTTCAGAAAGCCCTCACTGGTCGAAAACCTAGGTATTGAAAAAGCCGATGTATATCAGATTATCCATAAAGAAAATGGCAGCGCGATTCACCATATTAAGATTAGAGAATTCTCTATAATCTTCTCTACAATCAATCAAGTAATACCAAAACTACATGAAGACGATGAAGAGCTTCTTTTACAGGCCGTAAGAAAATTCACCATGGTGCAACCTCTCGAAGTAATACCGCCAATCATTGCTCCTATAGATCTTGACTTCCCTTTTGCTCCTGTCATTGTGCCTGAGAGAGGAGAAAAAAACAGGATACTTCTTATGATGAAGAAAAACTTAATAGAGCATAAGTTCAAATCTAAACCAAAAATCAATCAAGAACACCTTAAAAAAATACAAAAGGACCTTCGACTTAAAAGCTTACCAAAACACATTGAGTGCTTTGATAACTCTAACATTCAAGGAAGCAATCCAGTTGCCTCGTGTGTAGTCTTTATCAATGGCAGACCCGCAAAATCTGCTTACCGGCAATTTAATATCAAGACTGTCGATGGTCCGGACGACTATGCCAGCATGAAAGAAATCATCAAAAGACGTTACACAGGGCAAATAAAAAGAGGCGAAAACCTACCCGATCTAATTGTTATAGATGGCGGCAAAGGGCAACTCAACGCTGCTATTGAGGCCGTAAAGGAAGTTGGTATTTACCAAGAAGTAGCTCTTATAGGCATTGCCAAACAATTGGAAGAACTCTTCTATCCAAATGATCCGCTGCCTCTAATGCTAAATAAACGCAGCCCAGCACTCAAGCTCATCCAGCAGATTCGAAATGAAGCGCATCGATTTGCCATAACTTTTCACAGAAAAAAACGCAGTCAACACTTCACAAGAACCTCTCTTGAGTCAATTGAAGGAATAGGAGAAAAGTCAGCTATCCAACTCTTACGATCCTTTAGAAGTGTTGAAGCTATACGAAAGGCAACTATTGAAGATATAGCGACAGTTATAGGACAAAAAAAAGCCCAACTCGTTAAAGCTGGGCTAGATTAATCCTTTATTCTAGACGCCTAGTAAGACCAGAGTGACTGCTCAAGATTGAATAATTCATTGAACATCTCATCCGCAGTTAACTTCTTTCTAAAACTACTATTCGGGAACATATCCTCTAGGTACTGATTTTGAGGTGTTAAATCATCCTTGACGATATACGAACTGAACATACGGAACTGGAAAGTCTCATCCCAACTTATGGTATGCACCCCATTCTCGTAATTAGGTGCCTGCGAATGAGCCAAATAAGGTCTCAAAAGATCGTAAGGCACCCAGTAAGAGAGTTCATTGAACTGTGTTGCATCTGCAATAGCATCATAGGTCGAAAATTCAAGTTGGGGACGAATACCTGCAATTCGAACTTGCATCTTACCATAACGATCGTCCACGTACCAATCTTCAACGATTTCGTAGTAGACTACATCTGTTGGCTTCCAGTCTTTATGTGTCATAGAGCGGTCTGTACTTGACACAACAGATGAAACCGTATCAGAGAAGTCAATCATGTAACCTTTTTTCTTCTTCATGGTGATATCGTCCTTAGGAAACTGAGCATTTACAGTGAACGGTACGGCGTACTGAGCACGCGCCATTACATTTTCCTTAGTTTTGACACCATAGAAAGGCACTCCATCATCAATTGCTTCTAAAAGAACATTGAGAAAAGGATTCTTTTCATCTATAAATCTCAAATTCATTTTTTCGCGAACATCAATTCTGCGATAGACTCTTTTTTGCCAAGAAACATCGCGTTCCAATAACTCTGGATAATCCAAAATCTCGCGACCCTCCATAGCTTCGTATTGATAGAGATCTCCTATATTTTGGCTGTACCCTATCGACACCGTCAATAGAAAAAGACATAATGGAGTAGTTAGAAAGGTTTTCATTATAGACTATTTTACTGAATAAGAAACTGGTGCTAAATCAACAATCGTTCCCGATGGAGCTCTAGCTTTAATATTGTATACGGTGATTGTGGCTCCCACAGCCGTAGGCTCTTCACATGCTGACGCAATCTGGTTTGGAGATGCCTTTGTTGGCATTTCACCACGAAGCGTTACTGTCGCATCCCAACTAACCACATCAAATTTAACATCGAACAATGCTGCAAGAGAATTCTCATCAGGCGTAGCAACAATGCTGCTATTGCTAAAACCACAAACTTGACCTCTTGTCATTTTTGTTTCACCTACACGTAGAGACTTGTGACGAGCAGCTGGTGGCGGAAAATCACGGACACGAATGGGGAACTGCTCAGAAACAGAAGCTCCTTTATCTGTGCCCTTAATTGTCATTTGACATACCCTTTCCCCACCACCAGGTGAACCTGGTTTAACAACGTAGGCATTTTCTCCAGAACTTCGAGAAACCGAACCGCATGAAAATGAAACGCTATTTACCTCCGCACTACCTAGAGATACAGTTATCGGATTTCCTACACCGGCGAACATTACATTCATTTTTTCCAGAAGGTAACTTCCCCCTCCAGACTTCTGAACGCTGTAACCTGTTTCGAAAGGAAACCAGAAATTTCCGCGCTTGACAGCACCAGTTTTAATAATAACACCTCCAGATTTAGCAGGCTCAGAATAAAGGCCGTTGCCATCAGTATTCTTGGCCAACTCAGTTAGCACTTCTGCGCTTTGGGTAAATGGCCAACCTTCGAAGGATACCGCGTAGGGTCCCCCGGGAGACTCTTCACCCGAAGCATTACTAGAATCTAACGATGCTATGGCAGACATAAATTCAGCTGTATACGTACCAACATAGTACTCAGGGACTGTCTCGCCACCTGCTGCTGCTGCATCAGGATCATATGCACCTAAACTAATTATTGCCTCAAACGGCTCACCTGGAGCTAAAAAAGTAGAATTAGAGGCAGTTACAGGATAAAAGAAAACCTTTTGAGTTGTGCTGGCCTTGGCACCCTGCAAAGCAAAACTCGCCACTGCCTTTTTCATGTTTTTTAAGTCTGTAATCAACTTGGTAAGAATTGTACGAGCACCAATCGCAGGAACGCCTTGAAAATTGTATTTATGCCAAACCTTGGACTCTGCTGTTTTATCATCCACTGTCAGATCATACGTCAAAGCACTTTGAACATTAAATTCAAAATTATAATCTGCCTTTTCACCTGAGAACTTCTTTAGAAACTGCGCTACAAAACCTTCAGGAAAACTTCCCAACTCACCAGATGCAACGATTTTAGAAACCCTCTCTTCTAATGAGTATCCCTGTATCATATCTGCCAGATCCTTCAAATTGGATTCTAAATCCTTACCGTCTTTTCCTTCTGCAAGTAACCGATCAGTAGATTCTGTATCATCATCTTTTCCTTTTGCCTCTTTCTCGATTTTACCATCAATCACAACAATGAATTCTTCCATAGCTGCAATCTCTGCTTCAAGCTCAGCGTATAATGCCTGAAAGATTGGAATGCTTTGATTATTCTTATTTTTTTCCGCCAAGTTGGTAACTAAAATCTTTTGCGACTCAATAGACTCATCAATTCCCATATTGGTCTTCTCAAGACTACCTTTTACCAGCTTGAAAGCGTTGAGAATCTCTGCGGATACGTTTAGTGCTAGAAGGGCTGTTAACACGAGATACATCATGTTAATCATCTTCTGCCTTGGGCTTATATTACCTCCTGCCATA
>PAPS01000026.1 GCA_002708985.1 Saprospirales bacterium
AGCAACCTCCTCTCCCATTAAAAAGATAGACGGATCGCTGATCATTTCTTCGGTCATCGCTTCGCGAAGGGAGGCACGCATACTTAGTTCTTTCATTGATTCTTGTTTAGCAGGACGCAAAGATAACCCATCCGATACTTTTATGAAATTAAGTTGTGTATTCATTACAAAGCCCAGTGTTACATATTTGTTACCTTTAGTTTACAAGCTATGAGAGACTTGAAAATGCCCACCCATACAATGCGTAGTTTCGTATTGTTTTCTGCCTTTGTTGCGACACTTTCCTTTGACACATTCGCTCAATCCTCCTTAACTGGAACCATACGCTTTACTATTGATGAGGTTTGTCCAGGAGCAGAGGTAAAACTCACAGGCCCTCAACAGTTCAGTATGCTTTCCAATAGCAGTGGAACCTATTACTTTAACGATCTTTCAGTTGCAGGAAGATATATGCTCTCCGTGGGGTTTTTGGGTTATGAAACCTTCTACAAAGAGTTTGAGATAAGCGACAAACAAATTCAAGAGGCATTAGAAATAGTTATTGACCATGTCTTTGAGGAAGACACCAAAATGGATGATATCATTGTCCAAGGCTGGGGGAAAAGCGGTAAACCCTTGGAAGAGGAAATTGTTTCCGTTGATGTAGTCAATACTCAATTGATTGAGTCCAACGCCATTATCAATGCCTCTGACGCCATTGAAAGAGTACCTGGAATCGTCATTGTGGATGGACAAATTTCCGTTCGCGGTGGAGGTGGTTATGCCTACGGAACAGGAAGTCGTGTAACCCTTGTCATTGATGACGTACCAATTTTAACCCCTGAGCGAAATGAAATTCTTTGGGATTTTGTGCCCTTGGAGACCACCGACCAAATTGAAGTTGTTAAAGGCTCCTCCTCAGTACAGTATGGCTCATCAGCGCTCAATGGAATTGTGCACGCTAGAACGCGCTGGCCAGAACGAAACGGCGAGGCTCAAACAAGAATTCGAACCTTTTCTACCTTCTATAACAAGGCGTACCAGGAGGATTATCGTTCGGCCCAATGGTGGCAAACACCGGATACGGGCAATGGTTTTCAAAGCTTTCCTCATTCGGTTGGGTTTTCATACTACAACGGAAAGCACTATGCCAAAAGGAATCTCGATGTAGTCTTTGGTGCATTCGCCACGACCGATCAAACCCACATCGTCGAAGAATTCAATCATCGAATCCGAGGTAGCGTGCGTATGCGCTGGACACCGGAAAAGTTTGACCGCTTTAATATGCAACTCTCGATATTATCTATGTATCGAAACCGCAGCAACATATTCATATGGAATGGAGATTCTTCTGAGATTCTAAAGCCGCTTGCCAATTATCAAGTGCGTTACCAATACGCCATGATCGACCCAGTACTAACCTACTACTTAGGAGAAAAGCGCAATCAAAAACTCCAACTCATCTCTCGATTCTATCTAGATAAAGCCCTCAACGGAATTGGTAATCGCAATAATGAGTCCTACCAAATTTACAATGACCTTCGGTACTTCAACGAGTTTGGCAATATTTTCAGCTTTGTGGGAGGCATTACAAATCGCCAAATGATTGTTCGAGCCAATGCACTTCGTGGATTCTTTTCGGATGGAACAAATACTTTTCGATATGGAGAGTTGTCGGGATATGGAAATTTGGATGTAAAGCTCAATCGCTTGGTAATCAATAGTGGATTTCGTTTTGAGTCCTACATTATCGACGAGCCCACCGCCCAATTAATCAATGACACATCGATTAATTCAGATGCTGACAGCTTAAACCCTCAAGGTCGTTTTCTATTTTCCAAGCCGGTCTTTAGCATTGGGGCCAACTATAGCTTATCTAAGCGAAGTAATCTTCGAATAAGCTTTGGACAGTCCTTTAGAGTGCCATCTATTGCTGAGCGCTTTGTAGATGAAAGACTTGAAAACACCTTACGCATCCGCCCCAACCCAACAATTCGTCCCGAGGCAGGATTTTCAATGGAGCTTGGATACAAATACCACACGATGTTTAAGAAAACACTCAATATCTATGCTGATGCGGCCATTTTCTACCAATCGTTTACCGACATGATTGAGTTTCAGTTTGGCGTGGATGCAACTGATCCTATTCCCCTCGGCTTTCAAGCAAACAATGTAAGTAAGGCAAGAATTCTAGGCTATGAGCTATCACTGAGCTCAGGTGGAAAAATCGGGAAAGTTCCTCTCAATGCGCTAATCGGCTATACTTACACATTTGGTGGTAACGCAGCAGTTAATGAGGAATATAATCGCCTTGGACCGCTAATTCGCGACGCCTTCGGAGCATATCATATTAGCGATCTTGAACAAGCTGAGTTTCAGAATGGCAATATCGTGCAACGAGAAAATTCCATCCTAAATGGAATTCTAAACTATCGCTGGAGGCATTTACTAAAAGCCGATGTAAACACAGGCTATGGCAAATGGACAGCAGGTTTTGTCTATCGCTATTACTCCTACTTAGATCGAATCGATGAGGTATTCGAAATCGATGTTTATCCTTACACCGCGGCCTTCGGACGGTACAGAGACAATCGCCAATTTAAAGGAGAGCATATTCTAGACCTTAAAACCGGGATTAATTTCAATGAGAAAACAACACTTTCCTTTGTGGCGCAAAATGTATTTAATCGTTTTATCGTCATTCGACCAGGTAAAGCTAATCCACCACGAACTTATACGCTTCAGGCCACCTTCGAATTCTAGTTAATTGTGAACAAGAGATATAAATAGCAAGGTTTTTCCTGCTATATTTAAAAGGAACCAAACCATTCTCTAAACATGTCAACTTTTGGAACGAGTTTGAGGGCATCAGCTTTCACTATTCTAATATGCATCGCATCCTCCACGTATGCACAAAAAATAGAGCAACCCAACCAAGCACCTGATTATAAACCAATTAAAGAAGCTAAGAATAATTGGACGAGTCTCCTCGGGCATTGTGGAATAGAAGAAACGGACTTTAAAAGAGTTTGCCCCAACCTTCCCTCGTGGCTGAGTATAGCTGACGAATCCGCCCTAGTCTATGCTATTCAAACCTGGGAACAGCAACATCCTGAAGAAGTCAAGAAATTTTGGGCTGTTCTTGCTGATATGGAATGTAATGTAGGTTCGACCTCTCTATACCTAACTCCTCCTGCTAAGGTCGCTCAGCATCCTTGGTTAGAATGGGTGTTATCTAGTGGTCTCACGCAAGACAATATATACCAAATAGCCCCTAATGCTCCTTTCTTTGAAGAGAAAGACTATGATGCCATGGAATTTGCCATTCGAAGATGGCAAGTTTTGTTTGGCCACGAACATGAAGCACTCATCAACCATGAGGCAATGATTGTTATCAATCCATACTATTCAGAATATCTCGATGTACATCAGATACCTGCCTTTTTGCAAGCCCTTCCCAATTCAACGAAACCTTCAATACATCAGCCTGCCACAAATGAAACAGAATTAGCCGAAGAGGTTGCGCTTCAATCGTGGTACTTCATTTTTGAACCACAGACATTCCAAACGATTTATGGATTTTATCCAGAATTACCAAAAGATTTCGACGAAGAGGTTTTTAGGGAATTTGCTAAACGCACCGCGGCTATGTCTAGCAAAGAAATATCCAAGTAATCCAACCCGAACCAAAAGACTATGAAATCAAGAATTATAACTGCATTTACACTTGCCATAAGCTTGGGCAAAGTCGTTTACGCACAGACCGTTGGCGACGGATGTATGGACATTACCATGGTTGTAGAGCGTTCGTATATATCTGCTTCGGAGGATAATGAATTCTTTGTTATTGATGGAAGCGATGAACATGTTTGGTATTGGTATGGGAGAGATATTGGAGATCTCGACGGACAAGATTGGAGATCGAGCGGATGTATAACCACTGATGGTCTAGGTATTGTTCTTGCCGGTTGGTTAGATCACGCAGATCGAACACTCTTTACAAACTCTTATGGCGTAAATGGCAGTGCCATTCCATCTGATGTTCCCCAGTTTCTCAGTCTTCGTGGACGATATTGGGGAGACGATTGTGGTACTGGTAACGTTTGTGATTACAACGATAACTCTTTTACCTGTCTTTTTTCTCCCGATGAACGTTATCGTGATGAAGTGTATTCCAACAGTATAAATTATCGAGCAATTGGTCCGCCAAACTCAAACAATATAAGTCAATATATAGCTGGAGGAAGTGTTGCGCCCGGAGTGGAAATCCGCACCCGTTGGACTTCACCTCGTCCTAGCTCCATCCTAGCAAGTCCACAAACCGCATGTTCAGGAGAAGTTGTCACACTCTATGCAGATGGTGCAATACAAGGAGGAAACTATGATTGGTACGAAGTGAATGGTGGAAGTGAAGTATTAATAGGGAGTGGCCAGAGCATCCTGGTAAGTCCAACATCCCTCACAACCTACCGCGTATACACAACTAATGGAGGAATACGATCAAATTGCTATCAAGAAATCGATGTAAACGTAATAGGATGTTCTCCCAATTGTCATACGGAAATTGCCCAGCTTCCGAGCGTTCAAAGTGTAGACGGCAGTGCGCAAAACTTGATTCCGGTCACCTTCAATACACAAAACTCTGGATTTGCCAATAACAGTCTAATTACTGACGTCAACGTAACGGTAACATGGACTAAAACTGATGGTTCTTGTGGATCCCCGTCCAGTGGTAATGCTTTCCATGCGGAAACGTATATGGAATTAAGAGGCCCATCTACCGCGTGCTCCAATACGAGTTTGGTGGATGGAAACTTCTCAGGTGGTGCAGATATACCAACAATTACCACAACATTTGATGAATCATCTTCAAACATTGTCGCGGGGACCCCAACATCTAGCACCTATAATCCAAGCGGAAATCTTGACAACTGCATAGGAGGGTCTCCCTTTGGACCTTGGTCACTTTGGATTGGAGATAATGTTATTTCTGATCCACTATGCGTGAGTGCCTATCAAGTCGAGGTTTGTGCTTGCGATCAACCTACCAATCCTACAGCAGCCACAGCAAGTCCTAATCGAGTATGTTCGAACGATCCTGGTTCGGTTTCATTAGTTGCTACTGGCGGAAGTGGAGAAGAAGTTCACTGGTTCAGTGGAGCTTGTGCTTCCTCAGGACCAATTGCCATTGCACTAAATGGAGATCCAATTTCGATTCCATCCCCAACGAGTACAACAACCTACTTTGCTCGTTGGTACTCAGGGGGAGTATGCGGATATTCGAGTGCCTGCATGCCTGTAACGGTAGTTGTCGATCAACCCTCCGTACCAGGAGATATTTTTGGAAGCCAAAGTGTATTGTGCCAAGGAGATGACCCACTGCCCCTTGCCCTGATTGGCAGTGTAGGCAATGTTGATTTCTGGGAGGTATCCACGGACGGAGGCGCATCGTACGCCCCGTTGGCAGGAACTTCAGGCAGTACAGCGTATGACCCACCGGTCATCTTGAATGGAGGGCTCTACAATTATCGTGTGCAAGTTTCCAATGGTGTGTGCGCCCCACAAACCACACTACCCTATTCAATCAATATCAATCCGCAACCTTCTTATGTTACAATAGAGGTTCAGGATCCTATAATCTGTACGGGAGAAACTACGGCCCTAGGGCTAATATCCCCTATAGGAAGTATTCAATGGGAGATGTCGACCGACAATGTAAATTTCAGTCCGCTCAGCAATGAAACAAATTCTGTACTCCTGACACCGGTGCTAACAAACAGCAGCGCAAGTGACTCCATATACTATTTCAGAGCTACACTGAGCAATACCCCCTGCAATTCAATAACAACATCTACCAAATCCGTTACTGTCACTGCCAATCCTGTGTCCGGTTCAATGTCAGCTGACCAAACTATTTGCCAGGGAGATATTCCGAGTGCCGTGAGTATTTCGGGTACGTTAGGGAGTATTGAGTTTTGGGAGATTGATACAAATTCATCCTTTACAAATCCTGCAGCCTTTGGAAGTGGACTGAGTTCTGTAAGCGGTTCATCGCTGGGTACCATTGTGCAAACCTCTTATTTAAGAGTTATTAATTCCAACGGGGTCTGCTCAAATGATACATCCGGAACCTTAACCATCAATGTCATAACACCACCAACGAATACAATTGCCCCGGGAGATACGATCTGTACAGGGGCTATTCCAGGAATATTAGTGGGAGATCTACCAAGTTTTGGAACAGGATTATATACCTATATATGGCAGGCCAAACCTATCTCATCTTCCGTATTCATCGATATTCCAAATTCAGACAATAAGGATTTAGACATGTCCTCCTATTCCACGAATACAGTATTCAGGAGAGTGGTCACCAGTGGACCTTGCACGGTAATTAGCAACGAAGCCTATCTGGCCTTTAACCCTTTGCCGAGCATTAGTGTAGTGACCAGTACTGATGTCGACTGCAATGGCAATAGTTCTGGCAGTATTTCTATAGCTGCAGTCAATGCCATACGCTACTCCATTGATAACGGCGTGACGTATCAAAATAGTCCAAATTTTGGCGGATTAGCCGCTGGAAACTATGATGTCGTTGTTGAAAATATTGGAGGATGTCCTGCAAGTTATGCCTTAAATCCTGTGGTTATTAATGATCCTGTCGCGCTTAGTGGCACAAGTACCAGTGCCAATCCAAGTTGTGCAACTTCTGTAAATGGCAGTATCACTGTTTCAGCAAGTGGTGGAAGCGCACCTTACCAATACTCTCTCAATGGAAATGCCTATCAGCCAAGTACTACATTTAATGGCTTAGTCGCAGGGAATTACTCCATTGAGATCATCGATAGTCGTGGATGTACCTTCCAGCTTTTAGATACACTTTTTGATGCTTACGGACTTGTTGTTAGTGTTGATTCAGTTGGAAATGCATCTTGTGCTGGCCAAGCAAATGGCAGTGTTCAGCTCTCTATTAGTGGAGGAGTTGCGCCATATACCTTCTCCATAGACGGCGGAGTCACCGTGCAATCTGATTCCCTCTTCACCGGGCTTAATGCCGGAGTATACAATATCCTCGTTGAAGATATTAATGGGTGTTCTTCTTCAACAGTGGTATCGATAGGAACAGGTAGTCCTATCGTGGTAATGATTGACTCTGTTAAGTTTCCATCATGCTTTGGATTCTCCGACGGAGAGGCCTATCCCATCATTATGAATGGAACAGCACCCTATTCTTATAATTGGTCGGATGGAAGTTTTAATGACACGCTTCTAGGAGTGCCTTCAGGGATTTACAGTGTAATTGTCACAGATGCCAATGGCTGTAATGGCCATGCTTCCGCCACTCTATCACAACCATCACCACTTATTGTTTCTCTAAATAATAAAGTAGATGTTGATTGTTACAATAATAGCACAGGTAGCGCTGATGTTAATGTGGCTGGAGGGAGCCCTACCTACAGCTATACTTGGGACTTAGCTGGGAGTACGATTGCCAATACGGAAGACATTAGCAATTTGTTATCAGGCAGCTATCTGTTTACGGCTGCAGACGCAAATGGATGCCAAACCTCGCTGCCTGTAATGATAAACCAACCCTCAAATCCCTTTATCATAAATACCACGGCGACGGATGCAAGCTGTGCTATGAGCTCGAATGGAAGTGTTTCAGTAGTAGGTTCCGGGGGAACATCACCCTACCAATTTGCCTTATTACCCAATGCATATCAAGGTAGCGGGAGCTTTGGATCTCTTGATACCGGAACATACACGCTGAATGCCATTGATGCTAATGGATGTTTCACCACGCGTAATGAAACCATAAACCCTGCGTACACCGTAGATCTTGCCTTAGATACAGCTGTAGGCATATCATGTGCTGGATTTACTGATGGACAAATTATCGTTACCGCCACGGGAGGATCAGCCCCCTACACCTATTCAATCGATGGAGGAATTACCTCGCAAAGTACCGGAGTCTTTTCTGGACTTACTCCGGGTCATTATACCGTAACGGTAGAAGACCCTGTGGCGTGCTCAGCTTCGGTAACAGCATTTGTAAATGACGCGACTCCCGTTCAAGTAGTCATTGATTCCTTAGCCAATCCACTATGCTATAATAGTGCAGATGGAAAGATTCATATCACAGCAATAGGGGGAAATGCTCCTTACACATACTCATGGTCGAATGGCAGTATAGCAGAAGATCAAATAGCCATTCCTTTTGGAACCTATACCGTGGTCGCTCGAGATATAAACGGTTGCGAGGCCTCCAATTCAGCTACCTTGTATAATCCTTCTGAACTAACCGGATATATCTCAAGTATCGATGATGTGCTGTGTTTCGGAGATTCCTCTGCATCTATTGATTTCTCAGTCAATGGAGGAACAGGACCCTACCTTTTTGATTGGACTAGCAATAATGGTTATGTCGCCTTTAGTGAGGACTTAATTAGCATTCCAGTTGGCGAATACTATATCCGCGTAACAGACGCCCATGGCTGTACGCTCGATGATACTGCGATAATCAATGGTCCATCTTCCGCATTGATAGGATCTATGTCTACTAATGATGTTTTATGCTATGGAGATCAAACGGGAAGTGCTCAAGCCACAGTTGGCGGTGGCACTACTCCATATAATTATCAATGGTCTAGTCAAAGTACAGGTAGTAGTTTAGTCAACAACCTTGGTGCTGGAGTCATCAATGTATTGGTTATCGATAGAAATGGGTGTCTTCTGCCCCTTTCCGGTCTAGTAAATCAGCCAAGCGCTCCACTTGACGCTAGTATTTTGAACTCAACGGATGTTGTCTGTTTTGGTCAGTCAGATGGAAGTATTGATGCCTTGGTTTCAGGAGGTACTTTACCCTATCAAATCAGCTGGACCAATGGGCAAAACAACCAAAATTCAATAACAGGATTAGGGCCTGACACCTACACTATTTATGTTGTTGACGACAATAACTGTGCAGATAGCGCAACGGCCATAATTAACGAGCCGGATTCATTGGCGGTCTCTATCTCAGGAACCTCTCCCTCATGTTTTGGTAGTGATGATGGAATTGCAGTTGCCCAAGTTGGTGGTGGAATTTCACCCTATACGTTAACATGGAATCATGGGGTAAGTGGTCTCATAGCAAACAACCTTTCTGGAGATTCTACCTACGTAGCAATTGCCGTAGATGCCAATGGGTGTGTCGCGCAAGACTCAATATATCTTGTTGAACCCGACTCTATTCAACTCATCTTTACCACAGAGGGGGCTACCTGTCTAAACGGTAATGACGGTTTCGTAAATGTTACTGCGCTTGGAGGAACAGGACCTTATATCTACGAACTCAACGGTTTTGCACAGGATGATTCTGTCTTTACTGATTTGGGACCTGGCATCTACACTGTCTATGTCGAAGATGTATATAGATGTACGGAGTACGGAACCTTCACCATTGATCCTTTGTCTACCCTAGACATAGAAATGTATGGTACCAATACCTCTGGAGAAACTCGTACCGATGTGATTACCGCTGTACGTGGAGAACAAATAAACCTCGGTGTTAATCTCCTTACGCCAAGCGGTGTAGTTACCTCATATGCGTGGGATCCAGCAGGAGAAGTACAAGAGGGAGCTATAGATACTTCAGGATGTATAGATGCCGCTACTTGCTCAAATCCATTTATCATAGCTACAGAAGATGATATGCTAAGCGTAGTTGTATTTGAAGATGGTTGTCCATTTTACGACACATTGCAGCTTGTAGTCAATCAAGAGGCTTTAGCTTACATACCGACTGCATTTAGCCCAGGAAATGCAGATGGCCGTTGTCTTAATGAATACTTTGAATACAATATTCAAGGTTGTCTAACAAGCTACGTCACCATTTATGATCGATGGGGTAATAAGGTATTTGAAAACGAAGCACAAAAAAATGGACCTTCCAATCCGGATGTACTAGATTGCGATAACCCAAGAAATGCATGGGATGGAAGCTACCCGAACGGCACTATGGCGCCTGTTGGAAGTTATGCTTACACTATTGAAGTAAATTACTTTGATGGGAGTAGTGAAACCCTCAAAGGAACCATTACCTTAGTGCGCTAGAAAGCACATACTATGAATTTGGAATTCTTACATGAACTCGGACTAAGCAAGCTTAACTCCGGAACAAGCACAGGAGACACTTGGGGAAAACAAGACGAGGCTTCTGAAATTATAACCTCTCTATCCCCCGTTAATGGCAAGGAAATTGGACAAGTATACTCTACTTCGCCGGAAGCCTACGAAAACGTAGTAGAGGCTGCTGAAGAGGCCTTTAAGGAATGGCGGACTTGGCCTGCTCCAAAGCGAGGAGAGATCGTTCGACAAATTGGAAATGCCCTTCGCGATAAAAAAGAAGCATTGGGTAAACTAGTCTCCTATGAAATGGGAAAGAGTTACCAAGAAGGACTTGGTGAGGTACAAGAGATGATTGACATCTGCGACTTCGCTGTAGGACTATCCCGTCAATTATACGGATTAACTATGGTATCCGAACGACCAAATCATAAGCTATCAGAAAAGTGGCATCCACTAGGGGTCGTGGGTATTATATCAGCATTTAACTTTCCGGTTGCGGTGTGGAGCTGGAATTCCATGATTGCCTGGGTATGTGGTGATGTTTGCATTTGGAAGCCATCTGAAAAAGCACCTATTTGTGGTGTAGCATGCCAAAAGATTGTTCAAGAAGTCTTTGCCGCAAATAATGTGCCCGAGGGTGTGTCATGCCTTGTCAACGGAGACTCTTCCGTTGGACAATGGATGACCCAAGATCACCGACTTCCTTTGATTTCTGCTACGGGTTCTACACGAATGGGTAAGGCTGTTGCAGCAACTGTTGGAGCAAGACTCGGAAAAACCATACTGGAGCTCGGAGGGAACAATGCAATTATTGTTTCGGAGCATGCAGACATCAAAATGACCACTATTGGCGCGGTATTTGGCGCGGTTGGAACGTGTGGCCAGCGTTGTACCTCAACGAGACGCTTAATAATCCATAGCTCGAAATATGATCAAGTCAAAGACGCGCTAGTCCAAGCCTATGCTCAACTTAAAATTGGAAATCCACTTGATGCCTCAAACCACATTGGGCCACTTATTGATACGGATGCCGTCGAGATGTACTCTGATGCTTTAGAAAACATCACTAAGCATGGTGGACAATTTGTTGTAGAAGGTGGCGTACTTGAAGGCGCAGGGTACGAGTCAGGATGTTACGTAAAACCTGCTATAGCAGAGGTTGAGCCCAATAATCCAATGGCTGAAGTAGAAACCTTCGCCCCTATCCTTTATCTTATGAAGTACGATAGCTTAGAGGATGCTATTGACATTCAAAACAGCGTACCTCAAGGCTTATCTTCAGCAATTATGACTCAAAACGTCCGTGAGATGGAACTCTTCCTTAGCGAGAGTGGATCGGATTGCGGTATAGCCAATGTAAATATTGGTACATCAGGAGCTGAAATTGGTGGTGCCTTTGGTGGTGAAAAAGAAACTGGTGGCGGGCGTGAATCAGGTTCTGATTCTTGGAAAGCTTATATGCGTCGCCAGACGAATACAGTTAATTACGGAACGGATCTTCCTTTAGCTCAAGGCATTGAGTTTAACCTTTAGATCAGAAATCTTATTATTGGGGTTGTTCGGCGCCCTCTACACCCTCCGATTCTTGGGTATCGGTAGCAGTATTGGCTGCCGACAGCGCATCTTCAAGTTCTAGCTTGGGTAATTTATCCAATGATTCAATACCAAATTGATCGAGAAAGCGTTGCGTCACCGCGTAGAGGTTGGGACGCCCTAGCTCTTCAGCCTGGCCAATGACCTTGAGTAATTCTAATTCGAGAAGTTTATGCACGGCATAGTCACTTTGTACCCCGCGTATTGATTCGATGGTGCGCTTTGTTGTCGGTTCATTATAGGCAACGATAGCAAGGGTCTCTAAAGCACTTAGGCTTAACTTCTTTTGCGCAAGCTGCTTTAAGCCATGAAGCAAGATAGGGTGAAAATCCTTTTTGGTCAATAACTGATAACGATTGCCATAACAATGGATCTCTATGGATGCCTGTCGTTCTTGAAGGCGCTGACCTAGATCATCCAAGGCCTGCTTCATGTCCGAGTGAGTGACCTCATTGAGTTGTAAGCTCTCAGTATTTGTATTATTTGCAGTGGATTCGGCATAACTATTCACCATATCCACTAACTCTTCAAGGGTATGTCCTTTATCCGAGGCAAAAAGCAAGGCTTCTAAAGCCGACAATAATGATTGATCTTGTTCGCGTAAATGATCCATAATGGGAAAATACAAATAGCCTGAACTACTTAGAGAATCTAAGCTTATCCTTCCTCAAGTGCTGCAGCACCTCCGACAATCTCAAGGATTTCATTGGTAATGGCTGCTTGACGTTCTCTATTGTATTGAAGTTTTAGATCACGCAATAGTTCATTCGCATTTTCTGTGGCCTGTTCCATAGCCACCATTCGAGCACCATGCTCTGAAGCATTGGTGTCTAACATAAAGCGAAACATGGTAGTGCGAAGAATCTTCGGGATTAAAATGTCGAGCAACTCGGCTTGATTCGGCTCGAAGATATAGTCTGCTGAAGTGGAAGTTGTATCATTACTTCCCTCGCCTTCCATAGAAACGGGCAGATATTGAGAAGATTCTATTTTTTGAGTCGCTGCATTCACAAATTCAGAGAATACCACCTTAACCGTATCATAGGTTCCCTCTGAGAAACCTTTTATCGCGAATTCCGCGATGGCTGCTGCCGCGTCAAACTCAATATTAGCAAAGCTAGTCCAAAAGGAATCAATGACTTCAACCCCTTCTCTTTGAGCGAATTCAAAGGCTTTCTTTCCCACAGGAAGTATATCGTAACTCATTGCGCTATTGCTCGCCATTACCTCTTTGGCTTTCTTCATCAAGTTCGCATTAAAGGCACCGCATAGGCCTCGATCAGAAGTCATAACAATCAATAAGCCACGCTTGGGATTATCGACAGAACGATTCAGACCAAGATCAAGCTCCACTCCATCGAGATTAGCCATCACGTTCTCCAACATATTCGACAGAACTTGACTATATGGACGCATTTTAGTAATGCTATCTTGAGCACGCTTTAGTTTGCTAGCTGCTACAAGCTTCATAGCCTTTGTGATCTGCTGTGTGGTAACAACCGATGATATACGCTCTCTAACTTCTTTCAGGTTCGCCATAGGACTTTTAGTTGTAGCTAGGAATGATGTCTTTGGCTAGCTGTTCTATAACATCAGTGATTTCTGGCCCCATTTTCTTACTCGTACGAATCAATTCCAAAGTTTTAGGATGCCGTGCCTTTAACTGATTGAGGTAATCTTTTTCAAAGGCCTTGATTTTGTTGACAGGGACTTCTCTCAAGAGATTTTTTGTACCGAGATAGATAATGGCAACCTGAAGCTCCACAGAGAATGGATCAAACTGAGCCTGCTTAAGAATTTCAACATTTCGAGCCCCTTTATCGAGTACTGCTTTAGTTGAATCATCAAGATCAGAACCAAACTTAGAGAAAGCTTCTAACTCGCGATACTGCGCAAGGTCTAACTTGAGCGTACCCGCAACTTTTTTCATGGTTTTAATCTGCGCATTACCACCCACACGGGACACTGATATACCCACGTTAATCGCAGGGCGGACACCAGAATTGAATAAGTTTGACTCAAGGAAAATTTGGCCATCTGTAATGGAGATCACATTTGTAGGAATGTAGGCGGAAACGTCTCCAGCCTGTGTCTCAATAATCGGAAGTGCTGTAAGCGATCCCCCTCCTTTGACTTTTCCTTTTAACGAATCAGGAATGTCATTCATATCTTGAGCAATATTATCATTCCCATTAACCTTAGCAGCTCGCTCCAACAAGCGACTATGTAAATAAAATACATCTCCTGGATACGCTTCACGTCCTGGAGGACGACGAAGGAGAAGAGAAACCTCTCGGTAGGCCACAGCCTGCTTTGATAAATCATCATATACGATAAGCGCTGGACGACCAGTATCTCGGAAATACTCACCAATTGCAGCTCCTGCAAACGGAGCGTAGAATACCTGTGGGGCAGGATCCGAGGCCGTTGCGGCTACGATTACCGTGTAATCCATAGCACCGTTCTCTTGCAGAGTACGAGCGACTTGTGCTACGGTAGAACCTTTCTGACCACATGCAACATAGACGCAGAAAACAGGCTCTCCACGATCATAAAATTCTTTTTGATTGATGATAGTATCAATGGCTACAGCAGTTTTACCTGTTTGGCGGTCACCAATGATAAGCTCCCGCTGACCACGCCCAATAGGAATCATAGCATCGATCGCCTTAATCCCTGTCTGCATAGGCTCGTCAACCGGTTGACGATAGATAACACCAGGAGCCTTTCGCTCGATCGGCATTTCATACAATTCTCCCTGAATTGGACCATCGCCATCAATAGGCTCACCTAACGTATTCACGACACGCCCTAACATACCATCACCCACTTTTACCGAAGCAATTCGCTTCGTACGGCGCACTGCGTCCCCCTCTTTGATACCTTCGGCTGGACCCATTAATACAACCCCAACATTATCTTCTTCAAGGTTTAAGGCGATGGCTTGTACACCATTTTCAAATTCGACAAGCTCACCTGCTTGGATTTCAGTTAATCCATAAACACGAGCAATACCGTCACCTACCTGCAAAACGGAACCAACCTCTTCAAGTTCTTGGGCTGTGTTTGTTCCTGCGAGTTGTTCGCGGAGAATCGAGGAAATTTCTTCTGGTCTTACACTAGACATAATTCAGATTTTAAGCATCAATAATTTCGACGTAATCGTCGATTAAAAATTCATTTTGTAATAAGGAAAGCTTGCGTTTGACAGAATTGTCAAGGAGTTTGTCGTCAATACGAACAGTAAATCCTCCCAAAAGACTCTTATCAACTTCATGAGTAGTCACTACTTCAGCACCACCCATCGCTTTAATTTTTTCTTCAAGGGTTTTAATGGTAGACTCATTAAGGGGGGCAGCAGAAGTAATATGCGCCCTAACAATTCCCTTTATTTTCAACACCTGCTGCTCAAATTCGAGCAGAATTTCATGAATAAAAGACTCTCGCCCACGAGAAATTAACAGATGAACAAAACCCGATAATACTTTGTGGAAACGCCCATTATCTATAGCATCAAATACAGCAATCTTTTTGGATTTGTCGATTACTGGATTCCTAAAGAAAGCTTTAAAATCGTAAGATGAACTGAGATTATCCTCAAGTTCTTTTACTGAAGCATATACCTCGTCAACCACATTTTGTTCTGTGGCTAATCCAAGCATTGCTTTGGCATAACGACTCGCTAAACGTTGATTAGCCATCTAATTTAGTTTTGCTTTATTTGCAAGATTCTCAGCATATTTTTGCTGTTTACCTTCGCCCTCTAACTCACGTTCCAACACGCGCTTGGCAATATCCAAAGCTAATTGCGCAGATGTATTTCTTAATTCAGCCATCATTGCCTCTCGCTTAATGGTAAGCTCTTCTTCAGCGCGCTGCATAATTTTGGCAGCCTCTTCTTGCGCAGCTCCTTTAGCTTCATCGATTATACCCTTCTTAACTGATTGGGCTTCTCGAATAATTGCCGCACGTTCTTCTTTAGCTTCTTTTAGAATCGCATCATTTTCTGATTTTAATGATGACATTTCTTCTCGCGCTAATTCAGCAGATTTAAGGGCTTTTTCTATTCCTTCTTCACGGCTCTTTAATGCCTTACCAATCGGCTTGAACGCAACCTTCCCGAGGATTATCCAAGTAACAAGGAAAATAAAGAGCGTCCAAAACAGAAGTCCTAACTGATTAGGATCCATGATTGGAAGAGATCCCCCGCCTTCTGAAAGTATTATGAGATGATTGAACATAGAATTATAATTTAAAGGGGGGAGTAACTAAGGCTATCCCGAAGCCTCCCCCCATTTTTCACTTAGGATACAACTTCTAGTAGCGCTACAATTACTGCGAAAAGGGCAACACCCTCAATAAACGCGGCAAAAATAATCGCTAGTCCACGGATATCTCCCGTAGCCTCAGGCTGACGAGCAATACTTTCCATGGCACGACCAGCAAGGTTTCCAATGCCGATACCAGCTCCAATAGCAGCTAGTCCGGCTCCAACAGCAGCCATTAACATAGTGTACATGATTTATGGATAGCATGTGCCATCCTGGTGAAAAAATAAAAATTAGTGTTGTTCTGCATGTTCATGGTGATCTTCAATAGCTAAACCGATAAACACGGCAGATAAATTCGTAAAAATGAATGCCTGAATAGCCGCAACCAGCAATTCCATTACATTCATAAAAAGTCCGAATGCCGTGGTGACTAATCCCCCGGTAATACCTCCTGACAGGCTTTCGCCTGAATTCCCAAAAATAAATACGAGACTTACAAGGCTCAATATAATGATGTGGCCCGCTGCGATATTCGCAAAAAGACGAACCATGAGTGCAAATGGTTTGGTAAAGATGCCTATAACTTCGATAGGAACTACAATTGGATAAAGCAATAAAGGCACATCAGGCATTAGAATATGTTTCCAATAATCTTTATTGGCACGTACAAGAATTACCACTAAAATGATTAATGCCAAAGCAGCACACACCATAATATTGCCGGTTACATTCGCGCTCCCAGGGAAGATTGGGATGAGACCTAAAAGGTTGAGACACCAAATAAAGAAAAACAAAGTAAGTAAGAAGGGCATGTAGGCATCTGTTTTATTACCTAAGTATGGTCTTGCCACTTGATCACGGATAAAAATCACGATCGGCTCAAAGAATCCTTGTATACCTTTTGGCGCTTGCCCTTCGCGACGGCGATACCCTTTAGCGACTGTCGTAAAAATGACGATAAGAAGTAGACTCGAAAGCAACATCGTGAAAACATTCTTTGTGATGCTAAAATCAATAATTGCAGTCTTTTCATTAATTGGTAGAACGCGACCGTGATGCATATGAAATCCCCTTACCTCATTTGTGGAGTTGCCATGGTGATCTAAGTCAAATTCAGTAGAAAGACCGGTAAACCATGATCCTTCGGTTTTGTTGTAGATGATTACAGGAAGGGGAATATAGATATCTCCTACAAGGTGAAAGGCGTTGGCATCCCCGATATGGTGCATAATCATTTCACCAGCATTGAATCCTTCTGTATGCGCTGCATGCCCATCGGATGAGTGATGCTCCGCGTGGTTCTCATGGGTGACGCTTTCGTGTGATTCTTGTGTAGGTGTTTCTTCGGTACTTTCGAGATAGTGATTCTCGTGATGAGCATTCTTTTCAGCTTGCGCCTTACTCGGCACTAAGAAGAAAAACAAAGACAACATAGACATAAGCATAAAGGCTAAGGACCATCGCACGGTAGTGTTTCTTTTTTTTGCCATAAGACCCATTAAACACGTCTTCTTTTGTTATGATTCAAAGGTATACAGCTTTTTACTTTTTTCGAGTGTATTATCAAAGTTTTAGTTCGACTTATCAACATGACACTATATATCCTTGCAAAGGCCATTTATGACCAGGTATATGCTTGAGTTTCTCTGAAGATATTTTTACCTTGTAGACTACAAAAATTACTTTTCATGAGGTTTCAGTCTTCCGCTTTTTGCAAGATTATCATTATTGCAACATCTATCCTTGCAACCTGTGCAAGCAGCCAACAGGGTGCTCTTATGGCACAAGGTTTCATGGGCTTTCATTCCGATAACTACAGTGGTGTTCATTCACTCCAATGGAATCCGGCCTTGCTTGTGGATAATCGCCTTGCCTTTCAAATGAATTTAAGCTCGAGTCATTTCACAGTCACCAATAACTACATCGGCATTAATGCCCCTTCCTTTTTAAGTGATATAGAGGGAGCCATAAACAACTCGAATTTCGTTGATGACTTTCTTGTCGAGCGCCTTAATGGAAAAGAGAAAAGTGGGTTAGTGCGCGCAAATTATACCTTACCACTCAGCTTTATGGTTTCTTTCGGCAAAAAGAAAAAACAATCCTTAGGATTTTATTCGTCTATTAGAAGCCATGCGAGCATCGATGGATTCGATGAGGATTTAGCAAGAATGGTCTACAATGAGCTGTCCATTGATGAATTGCTCAATCAAAGCATCGTAAGTCAAAACATATCAATCGATGCAGGAGCTTGGGAAGAATATGGCCTAAGTTATGGACGGCAAGTAGTCGACAACGGAAAGCACTTTTTAAGCAGTGCGGCAACCTTGAAGATCACTCGCGGACGATCTGCCGCTTATTTATACAGCGACAACCTCGATGTCACGTTCCCTTCCGATAGTATGATATCCATAACAAATAGTGACATCCGCTTTGGCTATGCGGACCTTTTCTCCAATATCGATGCCTTTGAGCCAGGAGCTGGATTTCAAAATGTATCCTCCTTTTTCCAAAATGGTGTGAGCGTGGGAATGGATTTGGGATTTGTGTACGAATGGCGTCCTAATATTGAAGACTATCGCTACACGTTAGATGGAGATACGAGTTATTTCCGACCCGACCGCAACAAATACAAGTTGCGCCTTGGTTTAAGCATCATGGATATTGGAAATACACGATACTCAAGAAGTGACTACCTACAGGGTAATGCAGGTCTTGAATCCATCTATGCCGATGCACCAAACGTTTTGATTGACGACTTTGCTGTGGCCATTAATCGTTTTCAAAATGATGGACTTGACGGGTTATCGGATAGTCTAAGTTCCATCTATGTCGTTACTGATGAAGGCAGCGAGACATTTACCATGACCCTACCCTTCCGAATTAATGCTTTTGCCGATTACGCCTTGGGTAAAAACTTCTACACGAATTTCAGTATGTCTATTGCGCCAGCCTTTAGAAAAAATCCAGAAAAGAGCCGAGATATCAGCGAGTTTTCTCTAACCCCGCGATATGAGAACCACTGGTTTGGTTTTTATCTTCCTGTATCGATTAACACCAATGGTAATGCACATTTAGGTGCTGGTATGCGTTTTGGTCCTCTTGTGGTAGGAACAAATGACTTCACACCGCTCTTTAGAGAAACTACCTATGATGCTAATTTTTACGCAGCGCTGAACATTCCAATTCGCAAACGACTACGCGATAAAGACCGTGATCATGTCTCCAATTCAATTGACGAATGCAGAAGAGAACCAGGAAGCTTGGAAGGTCTGGGGTGCCCTGACCTCGATAAGGACGGACTCAATGATGATGTGGACGATTGCCCAAGAGACTCAGGAGTTTTAGCATTAAATGGATGTCCAGATCTTGATGGAGATGGCATAGCCAATTATTTGGATTCTTGCATAGATGTCTATGGATTAATTGAACTCAATGGATGCCCAGATACTGATCTAGATGGTATTACCGATGCAGAAGACAACTGCCCAGAAGTGGCGGGATCTCGAGAAATGAATGGATGTCCCGACCAAGATTTTGATGGTATAACCGATACAGAAGACAACTGCCCTACGCGATTTGGAATGCTCATCTACAATGGATGCCCAGACTCTGACAATGATAGTATTCCCGATCCACAAGACTCCTGTGCCTTTGCCGCAGGACCTGTCGAAAACAATGGTTGTCCATACGGCGATGCCGACGGTGATGGTCTAAACGATGGAGAAGATGAATGTCCCGAGACCTTTGGTCCTATGGAAAACAATGGCTGTCCATACCCTGATACAGACGGTGACGGTGTCAATAATCTTGTAGATAACTGCCCCGAAGAATTTGGTCCAATTGATAATATCGGCTGTCCATATCCTGATACAGACGGTGATGGATTCAACGATAAAGAGGATTTATGCCCTGAGATAGCTGGTCTAGCTCAATATATGGGATGTCCTGATTCGGACAATGATAGTATTCCTGATCCACAAGATTCTTGTGCCTTTGCAGCAGGCCCTGCAGCAAATTATGGCTGCCCTTATGGTGATACAGATGGTGATGGGCTTAATGATGGAGACGATGAATGTCCCGAGACCTTTGGCCCTATGGAAAATCAAGGTTGTCCTTATCCAGATACAGATGGGGACGGCGTCAACGACCTCGTAGATGAATGTCCTGATGTTTTTGGACCCATTGATAATATAGGATGCCCCTACCCAGATTCGGATGGTGATGGCCTTAATGATAAGGAAGACTTATGTCCTCAAACTTTTGGATTATTGGAACTTGATGGTTGCCCAGAGATAGAGAAGGAGGTAAAAGAAGTTTTGGATACTGCCTTTGCCAATCTCGGATTTAACACCGGAAATGCAATTATTCTAAGAGAATCCTATGCAAGTCTAGAGAAACTTGTAGAGGTCTTGAACGCTGATTCCTCATTCAAACTACGAATCGTAGGGCATACCGACGATGTGGGAAGTGTTCGAGCAAACCTCAAGCTCTCTCAAGACCGTGCCCAAGCGGTGGCTACCTATTTGATTCGAAAAGGAATCGAAAAAAACCGTCTGCAAATTGAAGGATATGGTGAGGACCAGCCGCTTGTACCGAATACAAGCTCCGAAAACCGGGCAGTAAATCGTCGAGTTGAGTTAACCATTTTCTT
The DNA here is from genome assembly GCA_002708985.1 of Saprospirales bacterium. Lineage (GTDB taxonomy): Bacteria > Bacteroidota > Bacteroidia > Chitinophagales > UBA8649 > UBA8649. The sequence goes on from PAPS01000026.1 coordinate 20,608, forward strand.
TAAGTAGACAGGGGCAGCCTGTCAGATCGCTAAAGTGTCTTGATAAAGTTTAAAGAATATACCCTGGATAATGGGCTACACGTTGTACTGCACAAAGATGAAAACTCCTCCATTGCTGTCACCAACTTACTATATAACGTAGGTTCGCGAGATGAAGATGAAAGTCAAACAGGATTTGCGCATCTTTTTGAGCACTTTATGTTCGAAGGGTCACAGCACATTCCTAACTATGATAATCCGTTGCAGGAAGCGGGAGGTGATAGCAATGCATTTACCAATCCAGACTGCACAAATTATTACAACATATTACCAGCAGTCAACTTAGAAACAGCGCTCTGGTTGGAATCCGATCGCATGCTTGGATTGGCTTTTGAAGAGGAGAGCTTGGCCACTCAAAAATCGGTTGTTACAGAAGAGTTTAAGGAACACTACCTCAATAAGCCTTATGGTGATCAATGGCATTTAATGCTTGATTTAGCCTATACTCAGCATCCCTACCGGTGGCCAACAATTGGCAAAAATTTATCTCATATTGAAGGGATGGATATGAAAGCTATCAAAGACTTTTTCAACAAGCATTATGCGCCAAATAATGCGTATTTGTCCGTCGTAGGAAACTTCGACGAGGAAGAGGTGCGCCATTGGATAGAAACCTACTTCGGCAGTATTCCTTTCAAGAATATTCCAGACCGGCAATTACCTAAAGAGCCAATACAGCGGGAACTTCGACGTGTAAAACATCATGCACTTGTTGAGAGCAATGCCTTAATTGTAATGTGGCATTGTTCAGCACGCATGGCCAAAACCTATCCATCTGAGGATATTTTAAGCGATGTTTTAGGAAGCGGGAGAAGCTCTCGATGCCAAAAAGAACTGATTGACGAACAACAACTATTTGCCGACCTCAATGTGTATGTCTTAGGAAGTTTAGATCCAGGACTTTTGGTTTTTGAAGGAAGATTACATGATGGTATTTCGCATCAAGAGGCAGAAGATGCCCTATGGAAAACACTTGAAAATCTGCAAGCAGAAGGCTTGACCGATCAAGAGTTTAAGAAAGTGATTAACAAGACGCTCACCGACCAAGCAATGGACGATCTTCAATTGCAAAATATCGCCTATAACTTAAGTTTCTTCGCATCACAAGGCGATACGAATGGCATAAATACCGAAAGTACTCTGTACAACAAGCTCCAGGCTTCAGATATTCAAGAAGCCGCTCGTAGAGTTCTTTCCCAATCCAATGCATCCGTAATTCATTATTGTAAGTCCGGAGCTAGCTCAATATCATAAACGCCATGACTAATTCTTCAACTTCTTGGCGTATCAAGCCGCCCGAGATTGCACTAACTGAGCAACTCTCCTTTCGCCAAGGGGAAGTAATTCCTATTGACATTGGAAGAATACAAGGTTTTTATGATGATCGACAACCTTTTGTTCAAATCGATTTTTTGATTCCAGCGGGTATATGGTTTGAATCTCAATATGGTGCAGCTCAAATGATGGCTTCCATGCTTAAAAGTGGGACAAGTAATCACTCAAATAAAGCATTAAATGCTCTAATCGAAGAAACCGGTGGAAATATCGAAATTCAAAGAGGGACGTACTACATTCATATCATTATTCAAGGTCTTAACCACAGCATTGAAATCCTCTTAGACCTACTTTTTGATATGCTGAGTGAATCTACATTCGAGGAATTAGAACTATCGAAAAGAGTTACCATTCTATCCAATAAACTGCGACGCCTCAACCAACAACCCGAATACAGGGCCTCCAAGGAAATCTCAAAACTATTGTACGGCGAAAGCCACCCTTACGGACGAAGCCTTGATATCCAGCATTTAGAAAAAATAAAGACGCAGGATGTTCGAGATCATGCAAAACAATGGCTATCTTGGAATACTGATTGCATAGGGACAATTGCTGGATGCTATAATCACAGTCTGATTGATCATCTCTGTAAGGGATTGTCTACACTAACCAAGGATCGTTCACCAAGTATCCCTGAACACGAAACAATAGCATACCACGCAAAAAAAATAGTTACTCAACGACAGGATAGTACACAACATGCTATCCGTCTTGCACATCCGACCATTTCCGCCCATCATGAAGATGCCTATGGCTTGCGATTTTTAAACAACGTCCTGGGTGGGTTCTTCGGATCGAGGCTGATGTCAAACATCCGAGAGGACAAAGGTTATACCTATGGTATTCAGTCAAGTCTTCATCAGCTGAAGTATGGTAATAGCTTGGTAATTGGAACAGAGGTTGCTCATCAATATACAGAGGCGACATTACACGAAATATTCCACGAAATTCAACGTTTACAAAATGAGCTGATTGAAGGAAGAGAGTGGCGTATGATGCAGAACTATTACAATGGATTAATTCTTCGTACGGTAAATAGTGCATTTTCCGTAGCCAAAACCTATCGAAGATTAACTTCATTAGGAATTCCATTAGATTCTATTTATAAGGACTTAGAGGTTAGTTTATCCCTAAACCCAACTGAAGTGAGAGAGCTTGCAAGAAAACATATTGACATTGATCAACTTTCACAGGTAATCATCGCCTAGGGTTAAAACAAAAGAGAAACTATGGTACAGCGTTTACTTTCCTTCTTTTCATGTATACGAACAACTAAGATTTTTACATTATGCTTATTTATGGCATCCATGGTTGTCCAAGGCCAGGTCAATCCCCCACTGATTCAATGTGTAGACAATCCTGCGGGAACAAATGATCTTGTTATCTCATGGACGGCACCGGTCAATGGCTGTGGTCCTTTTTTAAGTTGGGACATTTATGCATCCACTTCCGAAACAGGACCTTTTAATCTACTTACAAGTATAAACAATACGTCCACCCTCTCTTTCACTCATAGTAATGCTTTAGTAAGCGGTGCTTCATACTATTACTACATGCAACCTGTGTATAACTGTCCGGGAGAGTCAGTGAACTTATCGCCTATTGCTAGCAACAATATTCCGACAACCATTGTCGATGGCTTACAAGTCAATGGCGGTGGAGTGGAAATCAATTGGACGGCGAATAGTAACGGTGCGGTACAGGGTTATTTTGTAACCTACGCAGATCCTAGCTCAGGGGCACCAGTCAGCCCCTATTTAGCGGATGTTCCAGGGCTGAATACGACAGCCTTTTTTGATGCAGTTAGTAATATAAACGACCCGAATCTGAGCTATATGCTTATTGCCTATGACGGCTGTCCTACTCCAAACTTGAGCAATGCTTCAGAACCTGGTTTTCCTTTAATTCAGTGGGCTTCTGACGCTACCAACATGGTGGACCGTTGTGACCAAATTATCACTCCTGAATGGGTTCCTTTTGTATATCCCTACGCTTCAGATTATGGCTTTTTCCAAGTGGTTGAAGCCGTCGTCAATGGCACAGATACAATACGAGACACAATTTTCAACCCCTTTACGCCAAGTACTAATCTTTTTGGTTTTGACGATGGGGACCTCTATGAGATTCGCATATTAGCCATTGATTCCAGTGGCATTATCTTATCCTCCACTCCACCGCTCAATCTTGTGACCGAGGGCGTTCAACCCCCTGATTATTTCTATATATCCTACATCACCATTAATAGTGATGGACACGCGGAGATTCAGTTTGCTATTGATCCAACTGGAGAAATCGAGGACTTTGAGCTTTTGGGTGGGGATATACCGAGTAGTCTTGACCGTATTACTTATGTTACAGATCCAGGGGAAGTAGCTACACTTCTCGGCTTAGGAGGGGGCATCTTCATAGATTCTACCTTTGACGCCAACGTCTTTATTCGCTACTTTGAAATTCTAGCTGACGACGAATGCCCTGATGATGCCTTAGCGAGCACTATTGGACGAACGATAAGGCTTAAAGGCGAGTTGACCGACTTTTTCGAGCATAGTTTGAGTTGGAATGCTTATGAATTGGAAAATGCGATAGTAAACCAGTGTAATCTCTTTATGACGATTCCTGGGCAACCAGGTGAAATACTTATTGATACCTATACTCCTTCTACCCTCTCTGCCATCCATCCACTCGCTGCTTACAGCGAAGCCGAAGGAACTTTTTGCTATCGCCTTTCCTGTGATTATACATTAAACACCCCCAACGCAGGGCCTCAAGATTTTAACTCGACAAGTAATACCATCTGCTTAGACCAACGTCCTGTAATCTATATTCCTAATGCTGTAGCCCCTGAAGGAATTAATAATGAATTCAAACCTGTCATTGTCTTTGACAACCCACAGAACTATATCATGCGCATCTATTCAAAATGGGGCGAGCTCATTTTTGAAAGTCGCGATATTGATTTCGGGTGGGATGGCAGAATCAATGGAGAGAGCGCAGTCGCCGGTGGATATGCCTATCGAATATCTTTTGATGCACGCGATGGAACAGCAATTCAAAAGACAGGAACTGTCATCGTAGTTCGCTAAGAAATTTTTCGTTGGAAATGTGTAATAGTGTATCTTTGACAAAAGAAGCTCATGACTAATGATCGATCGCTGTATGCCTATGAAGGCATAACCTTTGATGACGTTCTCCTCATTCCTGCTGAATCTAACGTACTTCCAAGAGAAGTTAGTATTGCCTCCAAACTAACGCGCAAAATCATCCTACAGACACCTATTGTATCTGCAGCCATGGACACTGTTACCGAGGCAAGAATGGCGATTGCAATGGCTAGAATTGGTGGTATTGGCTTCCTACACAAGAATATGACCATAGAAGATCAAGCCATGCAAGTACGCAAAGTGAAACGATCGGAAAGCGGTTTAATCATTGACCCAATTACCTTGACTTCTCATGCAACCATTGGCGAGGCACAAACCCTTATGCAAGAAAACAAGATTGGAGGAATACCTATTGTAGATGAAAAGCAACACTTAATCGGCATCTTGACAAACCGTGATCTTCGCTTTGAAAAAAACAGCGAAAAACTCGTACATGAGGCCATGTCAACAGGTAACTTGGTTACCGCGCCAGAAGGAACCAATCTCAAACAGGCTGAATCGATACTGCAAGAACACAAAATTGAAAAACTACCTGTTATAAATGACGAAGGTGCCTTAACTGGGCTTATTACTTACAAAGATATTCTCAGGGTAAAGAACTATCCCAATGCAAGTAAAGATGGTTATGGTAGATTACTAGTTGGAGCGGCTGTGGGAGTGACCCCTGATGTTAAAGATCGTATTCAGGCTCTAGTCGATGTTGGAGTAGATGTGGTCTGCATTGATACGGCACATGGGCACTCGGCCGGTGTTATTGAGGTCGTTAAAGACCTGCGTAAATTATTTCCTGACTTACAACTCATTGCAGGAAATGTAGCTACAAAAGAAGGAAGTCAAGCCCTCATTGATGCGGGAGTTGATGCGGTTAAAGTTGGAGTGGGGCCAGGCTCTATATGCACGACGCGTGTGGTTGCCGGTGTAGGAGTTCCGCAACTCAGTGCGATTCATGAAGCAGCGAAAGCTTGTAAGGCTGCGGGTATTCCGTTAATCGCTGATGGAGGTATTCGTTATACCGGCGACATTGTCAAAGCAATCGGTGGAGGAGCTAGCACGGTTATGGCTGGGTCAATCTTTGCAGGAACCGAAGAGTCTCCTGGAGAAACAGTGCTCTATGAGGGTCGCCGTTTTAAGACCTATCGGGGCATGGGGTCAATCGAGGCCATGAATCAAGGGTCCAAAGACAGATATTTTCAAGATGTTGAGGATGATATCAAAAAGTTAGTGCCAGAAGGAATTGTAGGAAGGGTTCCTTACAAAGGCAACCTAGCCGAAGTGGTTCATCAATATATTGGAGGACTCCGCGCAGGAATGGGATATTGTGGGGCCGCCTCAATCGAAGAATTACAACAAGCTCAATTTGTGCGCATCACAAGCAGTGGAGTACGTGAAAGTCATCCGCACGATATTCAAATAACTAAAGAAGCTCCGAACTACAGTTCGCGATAAGTTATAGGCTGCTTTATCTAAAGACTACTCAGCAGGGAGAGGTTCTACTTCTGCCGGTACATTCTCTGTACTTTCCTGACCATAGAGGGCCTGCTTTGCCATTCCCCCGTCGAGCATAAGTATATAAAAGACTTCTTTGCACTGTTCTTGCATTAGAAAAGGAAATGCAGGAGCTCCTCGCAAGTAAAAATCCCCATACGCGGTTAAGGAGTCCTCATAACAAGCTCTTGCCTCTTGGAGCAGTTCAAAATATAATTGTTCCATTTCACGCAGCGTACTTACAGCACCACCTGTAACGCTCTCTTGAGAGATTATTTCATCAAAATTTTCTGTAATCCAGTCTTGCATAACCACACTCTGTTCTGCCAAAGGCGTAAAACATTGACAAGCCATATCAGCGGTCTTTACTTCAGCTTTCGGGTAGTCCAAAGAGCTAGAAACTTGTCCGCCTTCTTCTTTTTGTTCTATTTCATTAGGATTACATGAAGAAAAAATCATGAGAACAGCAATAGGTAATATCGATAAAGTATGATGCATGATGCAAATTTATTTACTCAAGATAAGAACAAGTGAATCAAAGAAAGGGCGGATTAAATTTTTTTCGTCATACGGAACGTGTTTTTTGGACATAAAAAAACCCCGCACTAAGGCGGGGCTTAAGTTATGTTAGAGTATCAAATTACTCTTCAGCAACAGGAGCTTCTTCCACCTCTTCACCTTCAGTCACCTCTTCACCTTCAGCATTAACTCCAGCATCAGCTCCTTCAGCATCAGTTCCAGCATCAGCTCCTTCAGCATCAGCTCCAGCATCAGTTCCAGCATCAGCTTCTTCGCCTAGATTTATATCCAAATCGATATCTCCCATGGCATCACCATATAATTCCATAGCCTTAGACATCATTGCTGTCATCATAGCTTCAGTTTCTTCTTTGCAGTTTGCTTCTACATCACTCTCGTCAATGTCAGCACATTCTGGATGTGCCTCTTCCAACTTCTCTTCAAAACTATCTAGTTCCTCAGCAGATTCCATGCCTTCGATCATCTTGGTAGCTTCTTCAAGACATCCACAAGCATCGAGCTCATCACCACCACAAGAAACCAAGGTAATAGCAGCAACACATACAATTGTTAAATATTTCATAGATTTTATTTTGTTGAAAGATAGGAACAAAATTGCCAAACAAAAAATGATTAAATGTTCAACCTCATATGGTTATACTATAATCATTGGACATAAAAAAACCCCGCACAAAGGCGGGGCTTATGTTGCGTTGAAAGGTTTTTATTACATATCACCTTCAGCATCAGCATCAGCTCCAGCATCAGCTCCTTCAGCATCAGCTCCTTCAGCATCAGTTCCAGCATCAGCTCCTTCAGCATCAGTTCCAGCATCAGCTCCTTCAGCATCAG
>PAPS01000027.1 GCA_002708985.1 Saprospirales bacterium
TCCTGAACCTCCAGTGGTAGTCAATGATATTGATCCTGTGTTTTGCCCGCAAGTATCCCCTATTATTGATGCACTAACATTAATTGGATTAGGGCAAGGCGGTGGAGGGGTTGGTTGACATAAAGGATCATTTGCTGTAAGTACGTTTATTGTAAAAGAGTTGTTGGTGGTATCTGCAATGCTATTTCCTGATGTAACAATACCTTCCACTGTATAACTACCCGGTGCAAAAGGAGTGGACATGGCGGCTACGAGGTCTGCATTGATATCGCCAAAATAGTTTGTGCCGGTTCCCGAAAGAAAAATTGTATCGGAGCTACTGGTCCATAGCCATTGATAGCTCTCCCCAAAAGGGATAACCTCAGATCCATCTGTAAGTAAGGTAATGTTACCACCAGGGCAGTAATTTACTGTAGTATTGGCAATGCTTGCATCAATAAGTCCTGCAAATGCATTTGCAGGAGTATTTGCTATGACACCTCGCACAAGTAATGGGTTGGGGAATCCTAGATTTCCCAAATCGTCAAAAGCTCCCCCATCGATGTTGGCAACGGTTCCACCGGGCGTATATATATCGGCACTAAAGTATATCCCCAAATTATCAACTGAATTTGTTTCTTCAATCATAAAAGAATAGGTCTGTCCTCCATTAAGTGGAACTTGACTTGGAAAGAGTAAATCAAGTTGGACGACAGGAGTATCCGCCGCTGTAACGATGAAGTCTGCGGTAGTTGAGAGTACATTCGCAGGCAAACCATTGAATGTAGAATAGAGATACCCTCTCACGGTATCTCCGATTTCTAAGTTTCCATCGAAAAAGGCCTGAATACCCACAGCTTCGCTGGGGACATTCATGAAGTAGTTGTTTCCCAAAATCCCAGTATTTTGAAACCCATTTATACCAAGAGAACCCTCTAACTGACTGTTGTATACGGCTTCATCGCGAGCATAGAGACTATCACTTAGAAAGAGTTGTATGCTCGCTGTATCATTTTCTGGAACAATATCATTTTGATTGATGCTAACCTGAAAAGATGCAGTGTACAAACCAATTTGTGCAGGCGGAGAAAATCCGCTTCCACCATCAGTAAACAAAACATTTGCGCCAGAAGCGATCGACGTATTTCCTGACATAGTCGCCGTGTAGACGGTATTTCCATTAAAATCTGTCACTGTACATGAAACATTCACGCCACTGGCGTTATTTACACCTTGGTTAGTTACACGAATTGATGGGAAATAAGTCCCTGCTTGTTCTAAAGGTATAGCTGTATACTCGCTTATTCGAGGTTGGCTAACCGCTACATCATCTAAAGCAAGGTTACTCACACGTATGGAGTCAATTCCTAAGAGAAATTTATTGTTAGAGTTATTTACAAAGGCAAAGGTTACCGTCTGACCTGCATATGTGTTTAGATTGACCTGTTGCTCAGTCCAAGCTGCAGGGGCACCAGTGGTTGAGTAGATTGGTGTTGAATTAAAACTTCCAATAGTATTACCGGCACTCGTTGATATAAGCACATTGTATCCATCCGGGAATGCCGCATCCGTGGCGATATCTTTCCATGCGATTTTTAAATTATTGCCCGTTAGGGTTATCGGGGGGGTTATAAGCCAATCATTCGAGGTGCCGATAGGACTGTAATACGACGTACTCAAGGCACACACATTTCCGTTAACTGAAATAGAGTTGATCCAAGCTTTATTGGTAAAGGTATCGGATAGAGTTAACCCGGCAACCAAATTGTCAAGGGCAGGATTTGCGATTAAACCATCGGCATTAATGACGGTAAATCCTTTGCTTATTAGGGACCCGCCGTCAAAGTCTTCAGCGTAGAGCGTTTGGGCATTGGTATTATATCGTGTGAGAGCAAATACAATGCTAAGTGTACTGTAGAGGAATAACCTTGTCATAGTTCTAGTTTGTAGAAAGATAAGCAATAGTTACTGTTCTATGAAACCAGAAAATTTTTTGGAATTTATCCAATCATCTTTGATGGGTCAACCCAAGCGTCGTATTCTTCTGAAGTGAGATAACCAAGCGCCATGGCTGCCTCTTTTAGTGTGCTCCCTTCGAGGTGCGCTTTATTGGCAATTTCGGCTGCCTTATAGTAACCAATATGTGGGTTGAGTGCCGTCACAAGCATTAGTGAATTATTAAGGTGTTCGTCTATGCGATCATAATTAGGTTGAATCCCTTGAACACAGTTCTTAGCAAAAGATGCCGCCGCATCCCCAATGAGTCGAGCAGAATGCAAAAAATTATAGACCATCATCGGCTTAAACACATTAAGCTCAAAATGTCCGTTGGATCCACCGATATTGAGCGCGACATCGTTACCTAGTACTTGGGCTGAAACCATAGTTAGTGCTTCAGACTGAGTTGGATTGACTTTGCCTGGCATAATTGATGATCCTGGCTCATTGGAGGGTATGGTGATTTCACCAATACCTGAGCGTGGCCCAGAAGAGAGCATGCGGATGTCATTTCCAATTTTCATTAAACTCACGGCAACAGTCTTCAACGCACCGTGTGCTTCTACTAGTGCGTCATGGGCCGCAAGCGCTTCAAACTTGTTGTCCGCTGTTATAAAAGGGAGGTCGGTGAGTTCGGCAATCACTTCCGCAACTCGCTCAGCGTAACCATTTGGTGTGTTTATACCTGTACCCACTGCGGTCCCTCCAAGAGCTAGTTCTGTAAGATGATCCATTGCTTTTTCTAATGCGATTAAGCCGTGGTTTAATTGGGAAACATAGCCTGAAAATTCTTGCCCTAACGTTACAGGTGTTGCATCCATAAAGTGTGTTCGTCCAATTTTAACGACTCCTTGAAAGGACTCCACCTTTTCTTGAAGGGTATTACGCAATTCGACAAGTCCTGGGATGGTTACCTCCATCAAAAGACTGTAGCATGCAATATGCATAGCTGTAGGGAAGGTGTCATTTGATGACTGGGATTTGTTTACATCATCATTGGGGTGAATAAATTTTTCTTTATCTGTGAGCTTCCCTCCCCGATGAACATGCGCCCAGTTGGCTACTACTTCATTAATATTCATATTGGATTGCGTGCCCGAACCGGTCTGCCAAACAACAAGAGGAAACTGATCATCTAAACGGCCGCTTAAAATCTCATCACATGCTTTTCCAATCCATTCGCATTTTTCTTGCTCTAGTCCTCCAATTTCGGTGTTGGTAATGGCTGCAGCTTTTTTTAATACAGCAAAAGCCCTTATGATCTCAATAGGCATAGTATTGATGCCTCTACCGATGGGAAAATTGCCGATGGAGCGTTGGGTTTGAGGCCCCCAAAACTTTTCAGCTTCTACATGTACCTCTCCAATGGTATCTTTTTCAATGCGATATTCACTCATAATGCGTAAGTCTTAATGATTTATTGTCCCTTAAATGAAGCCCTTCTTTTTTCTAAAAAGGCGGAGGCTCCTTCTTTAAAGTCCTCTGTTGCCGTGCATGCGCCAAATCTTTTGGCTTCTTCATGGTAGCCATTAACACGCTCATCATAGGCTGCATTAGCGCAATGAATAACATGGCCAATGGCCAGGGGTGCCTTCGTGGCAATAGTAGCTAATAGCGATTGTGCTTTTTCAATCGCAGAGACTTTATCTTCTTCGACGTAATTGACTAATCCTAATGACAATGCCGTTGAAGCGGGAATGATTTCAGCAGTCATAAGGTACTCTAAGCCCTTTCCTTTACCAATAAGATGTAATAGACGTTGACTTCCTCCATAGCCTGGAATTAATCCAAGATTCACTTCAGGTTGTCCAAACTTGGCATTGGATGTGGCAATCCTCATGTGACAGGCCATAGCCAGTTCACACCCTCCACCCAAGGCAAAGCCGTTTACTACGGCAATTACAGGCTTGCTGCAATGTTCAATAAGGGAAAAGACTTCTTGTCCCCTCAAGGCGAATGCCTCGCCGTCTTTTGCTTCAAGGTTTTGAAATTCGGTGATGTCTGCACCTGCGGCAAATGCTCTTTCGCCCTCTCCTGTTAGAATAACTCCTTGAACGGACGCATCTTTGTCAATCGATCGAAAAGTATCTTCGAGGGATTTTATTACTTCTTTATTAAGCGCATTCAGGCTTTTGGGCCGATTTATGATGATCACTTTTATATTTCCCTGTTGTTCAATTCGCAGTACATTAAAACTCATACACCGATTTTCAGTAAAGATAGTGTTAAATTCAAGGTATGGACCTCAAAGATTCTTCTGTTCAATCTGATTTGTTTTCCCAGTGGTTTGCTAGAGCTGACAAAGAGTTAAAGGGCGATGCAAAAAATCTTCAAAATATCCATCTTGGTGAGGATTGGCAGACTAAGGCACTCGGAATATCTAATGATGCAGTCGCCTCCTTAGGGGAATTGTCAACCAATGAGTGGTCCATTGGAGATGACTATATGAAAGGGGATGATGGAGTGCTCAATAGAACACTTCTCGAAGATTTAATGACAGGCCTTGAATCTCCTACGGTTTGGGTGCAAAAGGAGAATTCTCTTGATTTTTTAGAAGAAGTTTCCCTTCCACATATTCAACTTCACCTTAGAGATGAAGGAGGTGGCTTTAGTCAGCAGTTGGCTCAAAAGTTAAGTCAAACCCGTGGTGTGTGGTCAGGTTCATACTCCTTGACTCGGGACGGCATAGGTACTGATAGCGATATATTTCCAGAAAATGTTTGGCCAGCATTGGTTCTTGAGAAAGCTCAAGGGGGAAAACCTTCATTTGCCTCAACGTGGTCTGCTGTGAGCAATATGTTAAATAAATACGGTAGAATCATCCTCGACCGACCTATCGACCTAGACTTCTATCGCAACGCTTCATGGAATCGAGCCCTTCTCTATTTGGCTAAGAAAACCTTTGGCGAGCAATGCCTTATAATCCATCAATATGTATTGGATAAAGACTTTGAGGGTATTCGTCAAGAGGATGCCTTGATTCGTTCTTCAGCATTGGCCCTTTCTTCAATCCTTTCTGGGGCAAGGCTGTTGAGACTCTGTCCAATGCGCTGGAGGAATGACGCTAATTTTAGAAGACTCGCTCGAAATATTCAATTGCTTTTGAGGTATGAGTCGAACCTCAGCCAGTGGCCAGATATTCTGAAAGGCAGTCATACTGTGGATGCCTTAGTGTGGGATTTAATCCGTATTGCCAATACTAAACCCTCTCTGCCCAATGACAAATAGATTACAGGCCCCCGGTATTTTCCCGTTTCGCAGAGGTCCTTATGCTTCGATGTATTTGGGAAGGCCTTGGACCATTCGCCAGTATGCTGGCTTTTCTACTGCCGAAGCATCGAACGCTTTTTACAGAAAAAACTTAGCGGCTGGGCAAAAGGGCCTTTCTGTAGCCTTTGACTTGCCCACTCACCGAGGATATGATTCAGACCACCCAAGGGTTTCGGGAGATGTGGGTATGGCAGGAGTAGCTATTGATAGTGTGGAGGATATGAAAATATTGTTTGATGGAATTCCTCTAGATACTATGTCGGTATCGATGACAATGAATGGTGCTGTGATTCCAATTATGGCATTTTATATTGTAGCTGCTGAGGAAAGTGGTGTTGAACAGTCCAAGCTTGCAGGGACTATTCAAAATGACATTCTCAAGGAATTTATGGTGCGCAATACCTATATCTATCCGCCTCGCCCGAGCATGCGCATTATATCCGATATCTTTCAATATACATCGGCCCATATGCCTAAGTTTAACTCCATATCTATATCAGGATATCATATGCAAGAGGCGGGTGCTAGCACAGCGCTTGAATTGGCCTATACCATTGCAGATGGTTTAGAATACATTCGAACAGGACTAGCTGCAGGACTAGATATTGACGCATTTGCACCAAGACTTTCCTTTTTCTGGGGAATAGGAATGGACTTTGTCGGGGAAGTGGCAAAGCTTCGAGCAGGACGAGAGATATGGGCACAACGTGTTAAAGCATTTAACCCAAAAAATAATAAATCGATGCTTCTGAGAACGCATTGTCAGACCTCAGGATGGAGCCTTACAGAACAAGATCCCTACAATAATATTGGACGGACTACCATTGAAGCGCTTGCCGCATTGTTTGGTGGAACTCAATCCCTTCATACCAATTCTTTTGACGAGGCAATCGCCTTACCCACGCCTTTCTCTGCGGAAATTGCAAGAAACACACAAAAACAATTGCAATCAGATTATGGACTGCTGCAGTTTATTGATGGTCTTGGTGGAAGTACAGTCATTGAAGAAAGAACAGAATCTTTGATGGTTGAGGCCAATGCTTTGATTGATGAAATTGAAGATGCAGGAGGAATGACAAAAGCCATTGAACAAGGTATTCCTAAGCAACGGATTGAAGCGTCTGCAGCAGAAAAGCAAGCCCGTATTGATGCAGGAGAGGATAAAATAATTGGCGTTAATGCATTTACGACTGTGCGTTCACAAGAATCCTTTGATGTACTCTCCGTAGATGCAATTACTGTCAGACAAGATCAAGTATCGCGTTTACATCAGATAAAAAATAGTCGAGACAAAGAGGCGGTTAACAATATCCTTAATGCCATACAAAAGGCCTGTGATGATGATGATAATCTGCTGGAGCTCGCTGTAGAAGCGGCTCGTCTTCGGGCAACCTTAGGAGAGATTTCGAAGGCCATGGAATCATCATTTACAAGATATACTCCAAAAAGTGCCCTAATTTCAGGGGTGTATGCAAAGCAAATGACAAGTAAAGAGAGTTTTAAAAAAGCCCGTGAATCGGTCTCAGTTTTTGCAAAACAGGCAGGCAGACAACCTAGAATTCTCATTTGTAAAATGGGGCAAGATGGCCATGATCGGGGAGCTAAAGTAATTGCCACAGGTTTTGCTGACCTAGGATTTGATGTAGATGTCGGGCCATTATTCCAAACGCCTTATGAAGCAGCCCGTCAAGCCATTGATAATGATGTGCACTTTTTAGGTGTGAGTAGTTTGGCTGGAGGGCATAAGACCCTAATTCCCGAACTTATAGAGATTCTAAGGCAGCAGGGTGGTGCTGAAATTAAGGTAATTGCGGGGGGTGTTATCCCTTCGAAGGATTATCAGGCATTATATGAATCGGGGGTTGCGTTGGTTTTTGGTCCGGGCACTAAGCTTGCAGAAGCCGCCGTTGAAATTTTAGGTGGAAAATAAACTAGTTCTTGATTGTATGGTAGGCATTCGCTTGTGCGGTGGCTGTCATGACCACTTCATTCAGACAGACGTGCTTGGGTAAATTAAGGAGGTATAGAACCACCTCTGCCACATCTTGAGCTACTAAGGGCTGAAATCCACGATATACCTTTTGGGCCAATTCTTTATCGCCTTTAAAGCGAACTTCTGAAAACTCAGTTTCCACCATGCCGGGCGAAACGGCACTTACTTTAATTCCTAGTGGCAACAGATCTATGCGCAAGGATTTTGTCAATGACCTCACGGCAGCCTTTGTGGCACAATAGACATGTCCGCCGGCGTAGGATTCCATACCCGCTATGGAGGCTATGTTTATGATATGGGGATGATCAGATACTTTAAGCTTGTGCATTATTCCATGGGTTACAGTGAGAAGTCCTGTCACATTAGTGCCGAGCATAGTATCCCAATCTTCAGGTTGGCTTTCTTGGAAAGGGCCTTTCCCGAGTGCAAGGCCTGCGTTGTTGATTACAGCATCAATTGTACAGGTATCTGGTAATGAGTTAATCGCATCCAAAGTTGACTTGCGATTCTGGATATCAAAGGCAAGCGTTGTACAATCGACATTATATAGGTTTGTGATTTCTTCCTGCAGACCGGTCAGCCGATTCTCCCGTCGACCCGTAAGAATAACATCATAGCCATTGGCGGCTAGTGTTGTAGCGCATGCAGCGCCTATTCCAGCAGTTGCTCCAGTAATTAAAACCCTTCGTTTACCCATAACTATAGTTTTTCAAGGTGAAAATACACTTTCAGGATAGCTTGATTTTTTGTGGTATAATGGATGACGAACAAGTTTGGTTTAAAAAACCGACCTTTACAAATGGAATGCATCCTATGCAGCATAATGTTTCAGATTGGATTACACGGCTTTTAGAGGGTGACCGTGCCGCATTAAGCAAGATGATTTCCTATTTAGAAAGTCAACGTCAAGACCACAGGGAATTCGCTTTGGAAGTTATGCAAGGACTGTCAACCAATGCGCCTGATACTACTTGTCATCGGCTTGGATTTACGGGAAGTCCAGGAGTAGGTAAAAGTACTCTTATTAATGCTTTTGCCCAAGATTTTTTAGCAAACAACCCTCAAGGCCAGCTGGCTATATTAACCATTGATCCAAGCAGTCACCGACATGGGGGAAGTATTCTGGGCGATAAGTCTAGAATGCCTGATATTGCTTCTGATCCTCGTGTCTTTATAAGGCCAAGTCCCTCATCGGGTGCTTTAGGAGGAGTTAATCGAAATACTGCTTTAGTCATGCAGTTGCTCTATCTCGTAGGCTATAAAGAATTATGGATTGAGTCAGTTGGCGTTGGCCAAAGCGAGGTGTCAATTGCTGATTTGGTCGATACTCTACTATATCTTACACAAGCGGAGGCGGGCGACGGATTGCAGGGAATAAAGCGAGGGGTTGTTGAAACATCGGATATCGTAGTATTTACTAAAATTGATGACCATGATGATAGCTTGACTCGAGAGGTAATGCGTCAATGGAAGCAGGCAATGTCTTTACATCAACATGAATCTGCAGGTTGGGATATTCCTTTGGTGAAAACTTCAGCCAATAATCGTTTAGGGTTTGATAGGCTGAACAGTGCTGTTGCTCAGTTCATTCAGCACCAATCCCAGGGGGGATTCAAAGAGTCCCGCCGAAATCGACAACGCAAAGCAAGAATTCGTGGCCTTGCAGAAGCCGCCTTACTTAGACAATTTTGGGAGCATCCAGCCGTAGCGAAATCTATTGAGGCGATAAGCCTTTCCGCCCTATCTGAAGAGGCTATGCACAAGGAAGTGCTCGCTTTGATTCAGCAATTTAGAGGTTAGTGTTACCGTGATTTTGGATCAAGCGCCGAGGCCAAGCCTTCTCCTAATAGATTAAACATAGTTACTGTCAAAAAGATGGCGACCCCAGGGAATACGGCAAGCCACCAACCTTCGGGATGAGCTCTTGAGTCGGCTAACATTTTACCCCATGTGGCTGTTTCTGCCTCTACCCCAATACCTAGGAAAGAAAGCGAAGACTCGATTAAAATAGCCGAGGCTACTCCAAAGGCAATGGCAATTAACACGGAAGTCAATGCATTGGGTAATGCATGGCGGAGAATAATTCTAAAGTTCTTAAAACCAAGGGCCTGTGCAGCTTCAATAAATTCAAGATTACGCACTCTAAGCAATTCTCCTCGCATAAATCGGGCTATGCGAGTCCATGTAGTAAATCCAATGACTGCCATGACAAGGAGAATTCCACCCCCACCATCTTCGGATTGGTATACGGCAACTGCAGCCAAAATTAGCAGCAATCGAGGAATAGATATAAACACTTCGATAACACGGGAAATCCATAGATCAACTGGGATATTAACTTCACCATTAACCCAATGTTCTCGATCAAATCGTGCGGCAATAAGACCACCGAGTTTCGTCGGAATCTGAAAGAGTAAGAAGATGACAAGTCCTGTAATCAGGAGTTTGAGTTTGCCCATCATGGAAGACAGTTGACAGATGTTTCCAAAGTTTCCCCATACACTGTCTTCAGATGGTGTCTTAACACAACTTGATGCGTCTACATCATACTGAAAATATGAGGCTAGCCATAACGCAAAAACAGGTAGGAAAACAAGGTTGAGAGCCCACCAAAACCTTTTGCTTCCGTGGTTTTCATCGGTAAAGAAAACTTGAATAGAGGGAATATGCCGAAATACCTTAAAAGGTCGCCCATTTCGCAGCCAATACCAAATGTTGGGAATCAAGAAGACGATAAAAAAGGTATACGCAATAAGCACTATTCGCAGGAGGCTGGCCAGCCCATTGGGAAGCTCTGCTAAAGAGGAAAATCGATCGGGATTTAACTTCTGATGATAAAATGTCGGTAGCCATAACAATAAGGAAAACAATAAGAGGATCACAAACGGTATGGATAACAATAAGGCAATTCGTTTAATCTTAAGTCGGTTATCTCCAAAATATCCTGCGATCGCGCCAACTAAGATTCCGATAATTGAGGCTATTCCCATGGATATTACCCCTACAAGCACGGCGATGCGGCAGCCATGAATGAGTCTAGACATCATATCTTCCCCTCGAAGGTTTGTTCCTGCTGTGTGGCATCTCCAAGCCTTCGGGTTGTTTTTGTCTTCATCAGCATTTCCTCCAAGAATCTGTTCGGAACACTTCGGGCTTTTATACTGCACATTGAGTTGATCGGCTTCATTTGGCGAATAGGGAATTAGAGGCCATACTTGCTGCTCTAGTTTACCGTCGACTCTCAATTGTTTCCAGTCACAGGTATTAGGGTCTTTACAAACACTTAGTGAGTCTCCACATGCCTCGCTTTTATCGCATGGACTTTTTCCTCCAAAGGTTTCTTGCCAGGAGGCCTTAAATGAAGCGATTGCTGGCCAGTGGGTTTCTCCGTCAGTGGTTTTTGCCATTATTGGACGATCATTGGCCAGCATCGGGGCAAAGACCCCAACAAATACAATAAATGCAATGAGTATTAGGGATATTCTTGCTGGGATATTCTTTCGAAACTTCCGCTTAACAATTCCCCAGTAGCTCTGATCAAGGGGCTTACTCGCTTTGTTCTTTTGCTTCTTATCGATCATGACTTCTTGGTAAATGAGATTCTTGGATCAACTAATGCATAAATGACATCTGCCACGAGAATACCAATAATGGTAAGGGTAGAAGAAATCATAAGCACAGTAAGTACAATAGGATAGTCTCTAGTTAAAATGGCCTGAAATGCGATGCTTCCCATACCTGGAATTCCAAAGATTTGTTCAATAATGACCGATCCTGAAATCATTAATGGGAACAATCCGGCAAAAAGGGTGATAATTGGAATCAGTGAGTTTCGGAAAGTATGTTTCCATAGCACTTTACCTTCAGGTAGCCCTTTCGCTCGGGCCGTGCGTATAAAGTCCATTCGGACTACATTAACCACACCTCCGCGCATTTGAATAGCCAAGTAAGCTAAGCTACCTATTGTCACGGTAAATAAGGGTGCTATAAAGTGATAAAGGGTACTACCAAATTTTTGCCAAACTGTATAGTTCTCTGGGTTAATAGAGATTCGCAAGTCTACAGGACCCCCAACAGGAAAGATGTCCGTCCAATCCCCATAATTGGGACTTGTAAAAAACACGATGACCAAAGTTCCTACCCAAAACACGGGAAGGGAGTAGAGAATAAAGAGAACAATTGTAGTGGCTCGGTCAAAGACCTTTCCTTGGTATTTTGCCATGTATACTCCGAGAGGAATAGCAAGGAAGTAGGCGAGCACTACAGCAAGTACGTTAAGCAGGGCCGTCCATGGCAGAGCAACACGTATTTTTCGGGCAACTTTTTGATCATCAATGTAGCTTGTTCCAAAGTCACCACGCAAAATACCCCAATGTGGTTGGTCACCGATGTAGTCTGGGTAATAGGTGATTTTCCACTCATAACCAGAACGCATCGCGGGATTGATTTTTTTAGGATTGATGGTGTCACCATTTTGATACTCAAAGTAGCCATTGTTGAGGAGCTCTATAGATGTTGGATTGAAGATTTGGTCGTAGGCATCACCCGGTCTTTCCCACATTTCAATGCGGAAATAGGATTTTTCACGATCGGGGAGTTCCACCACAAAGGCATCCCCATTATTATATTTTTCTCGTGCCAAGACCACGTGTTTTTCTTGGAACCAGGGAGCATCACCAAACAGCCAGGTATGATATTGGCTATGCTTGCCATACCATTTCAATGACGGTTTATACAAAAGGTTAGTGGTTGACTCTGTTTTTAGTCTATTAAATGCAAGTTCAAGGCCAGAAAACGAGGAATCAAGATGACTCAACACAAGAAAATTCGTGTCATACTGTAGGCTAATCTCAATAAATGTTGCCGAGTCCAGCACCATGGCACTGCGATCCAAAGAGACTGTATCTATGTTGCAATGGGATACAATGGCGTTGGCTTCCTTTTGGAAGGTGGATATGGCCTCAGCGATGCGTGCACTATCCTCGACTTCATCCCATAGGGAATCTTGGTGAATCGCAAAGTCTAGGTAAAGACCTTGTATTGGTGTAAGTGAATCAAGGCTAGTAACCGACTCCCCTACTTCTAACTGGAAGGAATGCGTTGTCAGTTGTGCTGTATCAGATGACCTGCGAACAAGTGAATCCATTTTAGTTAAGTCCCGTTCTATGTCTTTTGCCCATATTCGTGTTCGAATATTGGTGAAGAGCGTACTCATATCATTGAGAGCATTGTTTCGCCGATCACTTGGTATCGCATCATCTAGGGGATTAACCGTGGCTACTTCAAAATCGTACAGTGCTTTATCAAAACCTTGGATGGCATCCCAATTGCCATAGGCTTTAATAAGCTCTTGATAGCGCAAGCGTTCTCTTTTATTGATAATTCGATGGAATGTGTCAGGGTAGGCCTGGTTGCTTAGTGTAAAGTAGAAGGCTGGCCGATCTAAGCCTAGATCTCGGCTGACTTTTGCATAGTCTTGGCCCCCGCTTTGTTCCATCACACCATCTGGGTTGGCTTTTCCTTTGACTTTGTTTAAGACGGGATCTCCGGGAGTAATCAAGCTTAACCCAAAGGTGACAAGAGAAATCACAAACAATGTTGGGATCGCAATGATCAACCGTTTAAAAATATATTTTATCATGGTACGGTGCTAACTAAGGATTACAAATTGGGTTTCCAAAGGGCCACATTATAACCTGGTCTTGTGGCAAGGCCATATGCATCATCAAAGCGTTTGCTAATAATCAACTTTTTATTCCCTGACCAAAGAAAAATGTAGGGACACTCTTGATGAATGATGGCTTGAAACTCTCGATACATTTCGTTGCGCTTCGCCTCATCGAGTTCTCCTCGTATCGAGTCGATCAGCGCATCGGATTGGGCATCTCCAAATCCAACAAAGTTGGACCCAGCATTTTTGTAGGAGTCGGTATGCCATAGCTGCTTAAAGTCATCAAGTCCTGGATCCTTAATCCATCCCATGATAATCATTTGATAGTCTCTGCGGTCTATTTCTTCAAGTAAAACCGTCCATTCTCGGGCCTCCATTACAAAATCTACCCCTATGCGCTTGAGGGATTCTTTAAAGTGCTTTCCAATCTCTATTGCACTTTGACTTCCTGAAGAGTATTTAAAGGAAACCCGTAATTCAACCCTCTCTCCATCGATTTCTTTTTCTAGAAATTCTGATCCCATTTTCCAACCTGCCGCTTCGAGCAATTTGGCCGCAGTATCCAGATTGTAGTGGTAAGGTGGTAAATCGCTATTGTAATACGGCATACTCAAATGAACAGGGGATTGTACTGGCTTTGCTAGGCCATAGCTCAAGGTGTTAAGGAGATAATCTTTTTCAAGGGCGAAGGTTAGGGCCTGGCGCACACGTCGATCGTTAAGCACAGGGTCTCGCATGTTGAGTCCGAGAAAAGAGTATGAGTTGCCGGCTGGTGTATCGAGTTTGTAATGAGCATCAAGAGTGCCCTCATCAAGGAATTTACGATAATCTTTGGCTCGTATTCGATCAACGATATCAAACTGTTGTTCAAATAGTCTTTCTTTAACGGATACATCGGACTCCTCTACCATAAAGACCACTTGGTCTACATTGTTTTCAAGGCCGATAATCTCTTCTTGAACGTTATCTCCCCACCAGTTATTCTTTCTGTCCAAAATAAGAAGATCATTTTTCTGGTCCCACTTGATTAGCTCGTAGGGTCCTGAACCGAAAGCTAGCTGACGTTTAAACATATCTTGCGAAAAGAAGTCTGCTTGCTTTTCTAAGGCTTCATTCCCTTCTTCCAAGTATTTTGTGCCATTGGCATTAAGGTCGGTAACCGAGTATTTTCCTAGTAAATCGTCGGGGTCATAGCGATATCGGGGCAGTATGTGTTGCGTGGTTAAGGAGCTTTCAGCAAGGATGTATTGCTTCTTGCAATAAAATTTAAAGTGTTTTGGGTCATAAGGGTCAATCCAAATCGAATCGAGGTCTTCAAAATATGGTCGCTTATGTAGTGTCTCAGAAAAGGGGTTTTTAATCATTCGATAGGTGTAATCCACATCATGGGCTGTAATAGGAGTTCCGTTATCCCACGCGGCTTCCTTTCGAATTCGCATTTCCATGACCATACCCCCGGAATAAGGGCCTCTTGTTAAGATGGTCGTTTTGGGATTTTCAATGAGCAATACTGGATTCATTGAAAAATCGCTATCATCGATTACCTGAAGGGTTTGGTAGAGATAATTTTGTATGGTTGAGCTGTTGGCATCAGAAGACAACACGGCATTGAGGCTTTCCGGCTTTGAAGGCAAGTACACCCATACACTTTCCTCTCTTCCTTCATTTTCACCAAGGTTACAACTGCTGAGTAAAGCACTAAAAACAAAAGCGATTAGGCTGATGTTAAATCCGTATCGAAGGATGGTCTTCATAGATATTTCTTTAACGGTATTCAATAAACAACCAAAATAAGCAATCTCATGGTTTCTAAAGGGAATTCTATTCTTGTTACCGGGGCAACGGGACTTGTTGGAAGTCAGCTTTGCAAAGAGCTTTTGAAACGCGGATATTCAGTGCATGCGTTATCGAGGTCTAAAAAAAAGATGGAGGGGTGTACATGTTTTTTATGGGATATCGAGGCCCAAGAAATTGACCCTAAAGCTTTTGAGGGAGTGTCTGCCATTATTCATCTAGCGGGTGCGGGAGTTGGTGATCGTCGTTGGACACGACACTATAAACAACAAATTTATGATAGCCGTATTGAGAGCACTAGGCTACTAATTAACACGCTGAAAACTATAGACCACAACGTGATTTCCTTTATATCGGCAAGTGCTGTAGGCTATTATGATGATAATGGTTCTGAATGGATTACCGAAGAGGCTCCTATGGCAGAAGAGTTTATAGCAAGATTATGCAGAGATTGGGAGTCGGAAGGGCAAGGTACTGAGATGCTGGGTATTCGTTACGTAGCCTTGCGAATCGGTCTTGTACTTAGCAGAAAAGCAGGATTTTTACCAAAAACAACAATGACACTTCCACTTCGCATGCTCAATTACTTTGGCAATGGACAGCACTATTATGCATGGATTCATGAAAAGGATGTTGTGGACATGTTTTGCCATGCATTAACTAATCAATCGGTAAGCGGCGTGTACAACGCGGTTGCCCCCAACCCAATTCCTCAAAGGAATATGCTTGTCGAGTTAAAGAAGGTTTTATCCAAAGCGTTAATCATGCTTCCTGTGCCGACTTTTGCCCTGCGAATCGTGCTTGGAGAAATGGCACGTGTAGTAGTCTTTAGTCAGCGAGTAAGTGCGCAAAAAATATTGGATACCGGATTTACCTTTTCATTTGATAAGGTGGATAAGGCCTTTTCTGATTTATACTCAGTCTAGTTGATTATGCAGAGGTAGACTGATGTAGGCTGCACCATTCACAATCTTCTTTGCCGCAGCCTTCTAATTCGAAACGTTGAATTTTGCCGTAGACTTCCTTGATTTGTTGAATCACTGCGGATACATCCTCTTGACTGATGTTTACAAAATATGGCTCTTGCGGCTTGTCGTCTTTTTGTTCTACATATTGAAACTGAACGGACCCTACTGTTCCCTGAATATCGATGGGGTGGTGTGCATACTGTAAAAGAATGTAATAGAATACGGCTTGCCTCCAATAATCCCCGCCATATTGTGCGACATGATGAGAAGTGCCCTGCACAACACTCTCGTTAGGCCGATTAAAAGGACGATAGGTATTATTGAATTTTCCTGTTTTATAGTCGACGACATGCCAAGTTGACTCAAGCTTATCAATCCGGTCGATGTTACCTCTGATTTCGATTCCCTCAATATTTGCTCTGACTTTTAACTCATTTGCGCGTTGCACAACTTGTTGAATAGGGTATTGCTGTATGTAATTATCCAACACCTCTTTTCCATATCCATAATAATCTTCAAACTGTTCAGGGCTAAATACTTCTTTGTTTCGATATAAGTGTCGCTGAAAGGCTAGATAGCTTTGTTCAAGTTTTACAGCATTAGCAGCATCTTCATATTTAGCAAAGAGCACTTCAAGTGCTTTATGAATCGCACTTCCAAATTGTGCAGCAGGATACATTGGAGAAGGAATCCTAAGTAGGTTCAAATAGTAGAATCGCAGCGGGCACTTTAAAAAATTGTTTAAATGGGTGACGCTCATTACGTAATTATCCAAGGCAAACTTTAACATATCCCGATGACTAGCATCAGCATTTAGTACATTGCCCTGCTCTATCGTTGTATGTATAAAGTCAGCATAGATTTTGCTATCAATGTATTCTGGCGCTTTTGAATGACTGATCAGTTCTTCAGAGCGTTCCATAAGTAGCTCACTGATAAAGTTACACTCGACAAGACTTTTATTGGAATTACTCAGCAAAGGGTACGATATAAATAGCCTGCGTTTAGGTCGGGTGATTCCCACATAAAACAGACGTCTAGCATCTTCTATATCTACTTCATTATCCAGAACGTTCGGGGTTGGAGGGAGTTTAAATCCGTTGCGTGAATGAGTGGTCCATGTTTTATGATCATTACCAATCATAAATACGGTATCAAACTCTAATCCTTTCGAACCATGAAGGGTCATAAACTGCACACCTTCCCCACTATGAATAACTTTTTGCATTCTTAGGCCAATGTCATGACTATCTAATAGGTCAAGAGTATGAAGAAAACCTTTCAGCGTGAGGGATTTATTGCGTTGGGTCTCAGACTTCAAAAAATCAAATAGCGTGTTAACCTCTTGCAAGAGAAAAAGTTTATTATACTGGGTATTGATCCATGGAAGAAAATCACATATTTTTATGACGGAGTTAAAGGCATGTTGTAGTGGTTGGCTAAAGGCCTCGGAGACGAGCTGGTCTATTTTTACCAAGGCGGAATGCAGTACTTTAAACTCCTCTTTTTCTCTTGGATTTTGGGCCATCTCTAGGAGCTTCTCACTATGGTTGCGCCATTGAAGTCGGTAATTGCTATCCTCATTGATTTTTTCCCCGCGATCAAGCTTTTGTGCAATAGCTCTTTGCACGGATACGTGCACTCGACTTATTGCAGTTCCTGACAATCCAAAACAAGGAAAGTGTAGTATTTGGTGCAAAAGATTAGCGCTTTTAAAGGGTGACTGCATCTCGTTTTGCAAATAGATTAAAATACTCCGAATCTGCTGTGTTAAGGCTTCTTCCAAAATATTGGTGGTGCGCACAATTTGTATCGGGATGCCAACATGCTGAAAGTATTGAGCAATGCGCTCTGCTGTGGCATGTTTTTTATAGAACACGGCGATATCCTTGTAGGCTAGTCCTTCATGCTTATGCAGAAACTGAATTTTTTCAGCGACCCCAACGGCTTCCTGCAAGCTCTCTTCATAGGATAATACAGTTATATCTTGATCATAATTTGCCACTTTTGACGAGGCCTTCAGGGGATTTGGAAAATCTTTTTGAGCAAGGCGATAACGATTGTGCCGAATTAAAGTATTCGCGTCATTTAGAATACGCTGAGATGATCGGTAGTTTTTTTGTAATTGGATGATTCTCTCCTTTACAAAATCTTCTCCATAGGGTGCTAAAAAGGTCGCATGAAAGTTCTTTATGTTGTCAAGATTCGCTCCTTGAAATCTAAAAATTGATTGATCATCATCTCCTACTGCAAAAAGATTGGGTTGATCCCAATACGAAGCTAACTGAAATAAGATTTCATTTTGGATTCCATTAGTATCCTGATATTCATCGACGAGTAAATATTGAAATTGCTCTTGATAGCCAAGCAATAGATCTTCGTGCATGGCAAAAGCTTCATGGACAAAAATGAGCATATCCTGAAAGTCAAAGCGGTTATTGTCTTTAAGCATATTTTGATACTCAGGAAGAAGCTTGCTGGCTTCATAAGATCGATTTAAGGGATCCATCAGCTTGTTATAGACTGCGGGTTTAACTTCTCCTTTTTTCTCTCCTATTTTATAAAGGTTTTCAGGATTTTCAGCAATACTGGCTTCAAAGGCTTCTAATCGTAACTGGTATTCAGTGTCATTAACTCCTTCCTTTTTTAGCTCATCAAAAAATCTTTTAAGGTTTTGTACGTCATAGTAGCGCATTTTTCGACGCCTCAAGGGATGGTTCCAGTCGAGATTATCTATGATTTTTCGAATAAATTCCGCGGATTCCAACTCAGACACTGGATCCAGGTCATCTAGATCGAAAATGGCTTTATTTTCTTGTATTACGCGATTGCAAAATCCATGAAAGGTATGAATGGAGATCTTGTGTGCCTGTGGACCGATAAATTTAATAAGTCGCGCACGCATCGCTGTCGCCCCCGCCTCAGTATAGGTCAAGCATAGAATATTCCTTGGATCGGCATCAGTAGTTTCCAATATGCGGCCTATACGAGTGGCTAAAATCTGTGTTTTACCAGTTCCTGGACCGGCGAGAACTAAAACAGGGCCTTCAATAAGGTCAACAGCTGCTCGCTGCTCAGGATTTAGCTGATGAAGTGCTTCTTGGTATGCCGGGGATGTTAATGCCATAAACTCATGTTACCATGAAGATAAAAGCTTTCATCCCATTCTACATGTGGTTTAGTCTTCCAACACTTCGATGCTTCGATGCAGGAAGGTGGTGAGCTGGTCTCCTGAAAGAACACCTTGACTCAGTAGCGCTAAATCAAAAAGTTGCTTGATGATGGCTTCTCGTTTACCTCGAGCTTTCAGTATGCGTTGTGCCAATGGATGATTGGTGTTTACAACCACATTATATCGATCAGGCATATTCCCCATCATGGCCATGCCGCCACCCATTTGATTCATTTCTTTCATGCGTCGCATCCACTCAGATTGGGTTAAGGTGACTGGGTAGTCCTTGGGATTAAGGGCTTTGCATTCAACTTGGAAGTTTTCGTCGGCTATTGTGTTGGAAAAAGCTTCTTTTAACTGCTCAGTCTCTTTTTCATTTAAGACGGATTCAACTTGCTCATCTTTATCTATTAGGCTATCTAGCGCATCTGCATCTACTCGTTTGAAGGTAATATCACTATCCTTCATTTCGAGGTGTTGCATAAAGTGGTTGTCAATCATTACGTCCATAATCAAGACGGTGTAATCCCGAGATTGTGCTGATTCTATGTAGGTGTGCTGTCCTTCAGGATTGTTGGTGTATAGCAAAATGATTTTATCATTTTTGTCTTTGTGCAGTTCCGATAAAGATTCTTTCCATTCTTCGATGGTCTTACAACTTCCTTCCGTGCTCTTCATCAAACCAATCTTTTGACTGCGCTCAAAGAATTTCTCGTCAGATATCAATCCATACTTCACAAATACACCAATATCTTCCCATTTCTTCTCAAAGCCTTCTCGGTCCTTTTTAAAGAGTTCATTTAGTTTGTCAGACACTTTTTTGCTGATATGGCCCGTGATTTTCTTTACTTGGCTATCTGCCTGAAGTGCCGACCTTGATACGTTAAGCGGAATGTCTGTTGAATCGATAACACCGTGAAGCAGCGTAAGGAATTCAGGTACGATTTCTTCGACATTGTCGGTCACAAAGACTTGATTACTATACAAACCGATCTTATTGCGCTGTACCTCCATCGACCGGTTGAGCTTTGGGAAATAAAGGATTCCCTCTAAATGAAATGGATAATCTACATTGAGATGAATCCAAAACAAAGGATCTTCGCTCATGGGATAGAGCTCTCTATAAAAACCTAAGTAGTCTTCATCTTTTAATTCACTGGGACTCTTTGTCCAAAGGGGACTCGAGTTGTTGATTACTCTCGGTGTGGTTACCGTTGTTTTTTCTTCTCCTTCCCCTTCTTCTAAGGTGTTTTCTCCGAAGACTATAGGGACAGGCATGAACTTACAATAGGTGGTCAACAGACCCTGAATTTTTCCTTCGTCTAAGTAACCTTCCCCTTCTTCTGAGATATGCAAAATGATATCGCTGCCTCGCCGATCGCGGGACGCTTCAGATAGGGTATATTCTGTCTTTCCCTCACTTTCCCATTGTATAGCACTTTCTCCTTTGTATGATCGACTGACCACAGTTACTTTTTCTGCCACCATAAACGCACTGTAAAATCCAAGGCCGAAATGACCTATGATTTCCGCTCGATCATCGAGATCCTTGAACTTTTCTGCAAATTCTTCTGCACTTGAAAAGGCAATGTCTGAGAGATATTTTATCACCTCCTCTTCATCCATGCCCAAGCCATCATCTGATATGGTGAGTGTTTTCGCTTCCTTATCAAGGTGAATGGTGATTTGGGGATTAAAGTCAAGTCGCTCAGCTTCCCCTTTTCTTATCAGCATGTCAAGCTTCCTAGTTGCATCGACGGCGTTGGACACCAATTCTCGTAAAAAGATATCTTGATCTGTATACAAGAATTTTTTGATAATTGGGAAGATGTTTTCCGTATTGACACTGATATTACCCTGTCGCATAATGACTTTTTTAGCTCTAGAATTAGCAAAGGCCATGCCGATGAATGGCTAGAGTATTTTTGTGCCAAAATGGCATAAATTGGATTGGAGAGGTTTATTTCGTTTGCCGAAGACCCGCATTAATTGTGGGGAAGGGATCCTCTGGATTACACGCTGTCCCTGTTCCTCCATCGATAATTTTGAACTCGACTTGTCGATATTCTAATAGGGGAAGACCTTCTTCTTCAATGGCCTCCTCTTCACCGATATATCTCAATTCAAATCGCGAACAAGGAAGATCATATTTTTCACTGAGGTAAGACATAACTTCCATTGCTCGGTTATAACTCAATTTGATGTTGTAATCGTCATCATTGACATAGTCCGTTTTTCCTGTAATCATGATATTTAAATCATGGCAGCGTTGCATAAGGGCCCCAACTACATGAAGATGAGCATAATACGCTGGATCTATAGAATAATAGTTCTGATCAAAGTGTACAGTAGGGAATTCTGTGATGTCTTCGCAGTCCTTTGCTTGGCTGCTATTATTGATAAGCGCTTGAAGGTCTTGATAGATTTGAGGTAATTCTTTTACTTTCTCCTCATATTCGGGGTCATCTGGATCGATAATAGGAATATGAGCGACTCCATTAGAATCTACTGGCAATCCTGCTATACTGTACTTTTCTTTATCATATAAGTCAATGATTCCGTCGTCATCAGAATCTAATGCGCGACCTTTTGTATCCACAGGGGCATCTTCGGGGGTGTTTTCCTCTTCGTCTAATCGGTTAATTACTCCGTCATCGTCGTCATCTGCTAAGGCTTCGTTAATGGATTTTTCGACATTGATTTCATTAAGTCGTTCATAGGTAAACTGGAATGGATTTAAGTGAGTTAACGGCTCGGTTGTTTGTTTGCCTATGAGTTTGAAAGTTATTCCTATAGTGGCTGTGGCGTAAGCATCTTTGTCTTTTGTTACCCCATTAGAGCGGTAGTTTAAAGAACTTAAGTCCTGACCTGGAAACTGCGCAAAAGGTTCTGACCATCTATGGCCATCCAAAAGATCTGATGTGGTATACATCATGCGTGTTTCAAGGTCTAAATCAATAAATCGATTGACTCTAAATGTAAATCCTCCTCCGAAACCAAAGGAAGGGTTAAAGGTGAATCCATTCAAAAAAGATATCGCCTTTAGCTCGTAGTCATTTTCAGCGTCGGTTTCATACACCCCATCTTGCATGTCTTCAAGCGCATTAAGAATATCGGACTTTGAGGTATTAGTGGCGGGTATGTTTCCATAATTGTAGGGTTGACCATTTTCATCGTAATGATCATAACGTGTGCGGTATAGGAATCCTCCTGCGGAAATAAAGACATTAAAAAGCACTTTTGAGCGCTCCTTGTGAAATCGTGCACCACCCAAGCTGAACATCACGTCAAAGGTCATATCATGAGAAACGGTATAGCTGTTGTGGTAAAAGTTTACCCTGTTCCCTAGTTGAGGGTGATTAGCTCCCAGTCCAAGGGTATCTGTATATGCGATGAGTTCAGGAACTGCACCAACTAAATTAGACGTAAGCACAGATGGTTGCCAATCTGTATTCCACATACGCATGTGAGCATAATTAAGTCTGAGCGACATAAAATAGGATGTGGCTTTTTTGGCAAACACTCCAAAAGTATAACCCGGTGCAAAAGGTTTGGTTCCTCGGAAAAAGTTTTGATTAATGTCTCCGTTAATCATAGCGGTACCTCCTCGTATCCCTAAACTCCAAGCGTGTTTGGGTTTGGCAGGATAATAATACTCTCTATCGATGAAGCCATCTTGTTGTCGCTTATTGCGCTTGGTCTGATTGAATGGTTGAGCGCTTTGTAGATCTGGCATTAACGGAGTTGAATATCTCGCACGAACAGAATCGGGACTTCCTCGCTCTCGTATTACAGTATCTTTCGTGGATAAAGAATCTGTAGAATTTACTATCTCATACCATGAAGAACGAGTCACAGAATCAGCGCCAGCTTGATTAATTTCTTGGCTCACCGAATCAACCACAGAGTCAATAAGAACTTCGTTGACTGATTCGTTTGCTTCCCTTATTTCTGAAGGATCAATGGCATTGTCTTCTTTAATAAAACCTTCTTCGATGTCAATGCTATCATTAGACATAGGTTTATCGACAACTTGAGCCCACAGATCTGGACATACAAAAGTCAATAAAAGAAAGAGGTTAAATACCCGCATTGGAAATGGTTATTTCCTTGCAAAGGTAGTGAAAATTGACAGTAAAGGCTGCTTTTTACTCGTAGACCTCGACCTTAACTTGTTTTTTGTCAAACCCTATGTCAAAAAGAGTCTTTCTTGCTTCATCCACCATATCTTTCCAACCACAGATAAAAAACTCTAGGGGAAGTTCATTGTACTCTCCGTTTTCCATGGCTTGGAAATAGTTATCGATGATTTCTTTATAGATCTCATGAACATACCCTTGGCGTCCTTTCCAAGGCTCACGGGAAAGAATGATGTGGTATTTTAACTGCGGAATGGCCTCGACCAATTCCTGCATTTCTGTGAAGTACAGGATATTCTCTTCTCTTCTTGTGCCGAAGACGAGGTGAATGTCACCGGTTTCAATCTTTTCTTCTTTGATGTATTCAAGAATACTTTTGAAAGGGGATATACCTGTTCCAGTGCAGATAAAGACGAAGTTTTTCTTGTAATTATTGATGGTAAGCACCCCCGAGGCTCCGTGACCTAGTTCAATATGGTCGCCAACCTCAAGAGACCATAGATAAGCTGTACCCTTGCCTCCTTCTTTCTCTACAATAACTAACTCAACCTCATCAGCATTTGGTGAGTTTGCAATGGAATAATGTCTAATACCTCGAGATTTCCTAGGGTCAATAGGCAAGCTCAAAGAAATATATTGTCCTGCCTTGAAAGGCAGGTCTTTATCTGGTTTAAGGTAAAACCTCTTTGTGGTAGAGGTTTCATCAATAATCTTAGTTATGATCATTTACTATTTCTTAGATAACAATGTGAAAAGAGCGTTCTTAGTATGCTCGAACATTTTTTCCTTCCATAAAGTTTAAAAAAGCCTTATTGACAACGCGTCTACCTCCAGGAGTTGGATAATGGCCATCAAAGTACCATTGACCGGTATGATTAGGACAGGCAAAGGATAAACCTTCTAAGCTTTGATAGATGACTTCGACATCTGAGAAA
>PAPS01000028.1 GCA_002708985.1 Saprospirales bacterium
GATTCCAAGGCTTCCATCATATCGGGGGAAACGACATTCATTTTCTCTTCTTGATGGTCAAGCCATAGGGTAGCGATGCCATTCTCTTTTTCTATGCGAAGAAACGTGTCTCTTGATCGTGGTGTAGTTATCATATATTATTGGGCGTAACGTTTAACAATCATGGCATGTCCATGAGCTCCTGCTGCACATGCGGCAATAAGTCCATATTGTCCATCTTCGTGAATAAGTCGATTAGCTGAAGTAGTAAGAAGTCGCGCTCCCGTGGCACCAAATGGGTGTCCAATTGATAGAGAACCTCCCCATAGATTAAACTTATCCATATTTACCGAGCCGACAGCCCCTTTCCATCCAAGTAAACCTTCTGAGTACTTAGGATCTTCCAATACCCTCAGATTGGATAAGATTTGTCCTGCAAATGCTTCGTGAAACTCAATAACATCGAAATCGTCAAGCTTCATTCCTGTTTTTTGTAAAATCTTGGCGGTAGCATATGCTGGTCCAAGTAACAATTCATCTTCAGGCGATTGTCCGGTAAATACATAGTCTACTATTTCAGCTTTAATAGATAGTCCTAGTTCCTTGGCCTTGCGTTCTGTCATAATAAGACATACAGCCCCTCCATCGGTTAAGAAACTAGAATTGGCTGCGGTGAGGCTGCCATATTTTTTATCAAAGGCTGGTCTGAGCTTCCTTACTTTTTCAAGGCTTGAGTTTCCGCGTATTCCGTTGTCTTTGTGTTCTGAGTGAAATTTAGGGGCAAGGGCTATTTCCACCACCTCTTTTCCTAAATGGCCGTCCTGCCAAGCTTTCTCCGCTAAATGATGTGATCGAACGGCAAACTCATCTTGTGCTGATCGACTTACCTCGAAGCGTGCAGCCATAATGTCGCAATCCTGACCCATTACACGATTTGTAGAGTATTCTGCAACGCGAGGACGTTCAGGCATAAAGTCTTTAAAATTTAAACTCGCTAAGAACTTTAAGCTATCCCCCATAGATTTAATCTTTTGGGCTTTAAACAGTTTCTTTTGCATTGCCTTGCGAAAGGTAATTGGCGTGTCGCTTGTACAGTCTACTCCTCCGGCTATGGCTACTTCGTATTGTCCAGCATGCATCTCTGCAACAGCGGTTGAAATGGCACGATTGGCCGATATACAAGCCATGGTTACCGTATGACAGGGAGTCGTCTCTTGTAAACCACCCGATAAGGCTGCTTCTCGAGCAACGTTGGATGTTTTAAGATTAGAGATGACGGTACCTAAAATAACCTGATCTACGATATTAGGATCTATACCTGTTTTGGTGAGTAATCCTTTAATGGCAAATTGTCCTAGTTCATAGGACATAGTATCCATGTAGGTTGTTCCAGCACGCATAAATGGTGTTCGTATGCCATCAATTAGAACAATCTTTTCCATAGGTATAAGTTTTTAAGTTAAAATGGATAGCTTCCTTTGGCACAGCTATATTCCGCGATATCTCGACGCAGATTTTTGGCATTAACGGCATAGCGTGTAGTCAAGGCATTCAGCCTTGCCATCATTCGCTTACGTTGTCTTGGGTTGTTTTCCGTAAAGGCATAGATGATTTCTTTACCCCATTGTTGAGCTGAGGTCAAGGCATTGAAGAGATAGACTTGATTTACTTTAAAGAGGATGTCAAGTGTCTCTTGATTGACCAATTGTTGTTTTTTGAGTTTGTTGTAACGCAACCAACCTGATTCCGCAACAAAGGCCACGGCCATCATATCGGCCATATTCATAACAATCTCTTGTTCTCGTACTAGTTCTTTACCCATAGATCGCCCTACAACACCTGATAAATAGAGAAAGGCAACTTTGAGGTTAAACACCGCTGTAGCTTCATCATCAGCTCCTCTAAAGAATATTCGCTTAATAATATGATTACGAACCATTTGAGCGGCAGGTCGTAAACTAAGCTCTTTTGTTTTTGCGATACGTCGACCAAGTTCAGCCTGCGATAACATGCGGTTGATTTCATTGGTACCCTCGTAGATACGTAGAATACGAGAGTCGCGATACCCCATTTCTATACCCGTTTCTACAGCATATCCCATACCTCCATAGATCTGTAATGTTTCATCAATGGAGTAGTCCATAACCTCACTACAGGTAAATTTTAGTAATGCCGCTTCAATGGCATATTCTCGAACGGCATTGATTTTAGCCTCAGAGGCAGATTGTCCTTGTGCTATCAGATTTTGGGTTTTTATATCAATTTGCTTTCCTGTTCTATACAGTGCAGACTCATGCATCCATGTTTTTACGGCTATTTCACCAAGTTTGTGCTTTATTGCACCAAAGTTGGCAATAGGTTCGCGAAACTGAACTCGTTGATTAGCATATTCAATGGCCTTGGTGTGAGCAAATTTAGATCCTCCTATTCCTCCAGCAGCAAGCTTCATGCGACCTGTGTTTAAGATATTAAGGGCCATTTTAAATCCTCCTCCACGTTTACCTAGTAAGTTTTCTTTTGGTACGAGACAATCATTAAAAAATACCTGAACGGTAGAAGAGCCTTTAATTCCAAGCTTTTCTTCTTCTGCTCCTATTGAAAGTCCTGGGTAGCTCTTTTCTACGATAAAAGCAGAAAGGTTCTTGTCATTATCGATTTTAGCAAAAACAATAAATACGTCGGCGAATCCACCATTGGTGATCCACATTTTTTGTCCATTGATAGTGTATGATTTACCGTCTTCAGTAAGCTGTGCTGTGGTTTTGCCGCTATTAGCATCGGAACCCGCTCCCGGTTCGGTTAAACAATAGCTCGCTTTCAGTTGGCCCGATGCAATACCTGGAAGATATTTAGTCTTTTGCTCTTCGTTGCCATAAAAGACAATAGGTAAAGAACCAATAGATGTTTGACAGCCTAAAGTAGTGGCAAACGAAAACCCTTGGGCATTGGCTTCGGCAAAAAGAACGCCCGTATTAAAATCTAGATCCATTCCACCGTAATGCTCTGCAATTGATACACCACAGAAACCATATTCGCCGGCTTTTTCCAATAGGGCAATGATTTCTTGAAGGTCTTTGGAGGCTGAGAATTCTCTTCCACGCTTTTTAATGGGCTCTTGAATTTCTTTGATACAAAATTCGATTACCGAGTCTCGTATCATTTGTTGTTCTTCGGAAAATTCTTCTGGGACAAAAACATCGCCTTCAGCAATACGCTGGGCAAGCCAGCTTCCACCTTGTTTCATGGTTCAGGGTTTTTCTAAAAATAACCTATCAACTTTAATTTACCAAACGTTTGTTTGATAAGAGGTCAATAAGTCAAAAATTCCTATAAATTTTCAAAGCAGGGGTGTCTCCATAAAGACCGGACACGTACCATCTTTAAGAGTTGAAGCCTTTTTAAAGCGATCGTATTCTTCTTGTGTGTTGTTGATTGAAAAATAGACGAAAGGATCATGTAATGGGCTTTTCTTTAGTGATTTGTAGGGATCACAATCCATTGTGTTCAGCAGGGTGATATGAACTTTCTCTTCCTTTTCAAACTTATAGGCCAAGCCTTGCCACAATTTTTTAACGTAGTTAGGTTCACCTACATTATGGACAGGAAAAAGAATCTTATCGGTAAGCTTCAATTTGGCAATGAGCTTAAACAAGCCTTTAGGATTATCTAATGTCATATCGAAATAGTCTCCCCAATTCATCGCCAAACAAGATGCACGCGAAACGCCATTCTTGTCGATGTAGGAATAAACACCACTTGACTTAGAATACGCCAATACTTGATCAAGCATCTTTTTGAAATCTTCAAACCTTGGGTACTGGTTAAAGAGATACTTTTCACGTAAAGCCATTGAATCGTTATAGAAAGATTTGAGTGCCGTTTCATCTTGGCTAATGTTTACAAGATATTTGGCCTGCCTACGTCTTCGAAAAACCCTGTTTATATGAGTGTAGCTATCTACAGGGTAACGGTCATAGCCTTTATTTAAACGATCAGTTAGGATTTTGATCGAGCGCTGCATACCTCGATTCTCTCGCCCGAAGTTAGCATAGGTGCAAGAGATGCCATTTAGATCACACATTTTGCTTAAAATGGCAAAAATGGAAGAAAACATCCCACATTGACGATAGATATTTCGACCTTCTTTCGAGGTGTAGGATGAGATTCTTAAGAGATTGTAGTAATAACCCTCTTGGATGGAGTTGTCTGTATGATCACGGAAATTAAAACGGTTGGCGTGCACATAGCCGGCCATACGATAAGACTTTCCTCCGGAGGCTGATAACTCATCTAACGGATGCAAGGCGACCACAACACATGCACCTTCGTTTATAGATGCCATAGATTCTGGAACATTCTTAAAGTAGATTTGAAAAGAGAGATTTCCTTTTCCTGTCTTTTCATTGATATGCTTCTCGGGGACTGATATAACTTCTCGACACTCACTCTGAAAGAAGTCCAAGCTATTATCTAAACCAAGTTCTTTAAGAACTTCGCTGATTCGCGGAAGAAGCTTAACCTGTATTGCAATAAGCACCAATTCTTCTTTAAAGCGATCAAGGGCCAAGAAATCATGCGTATCAAAGGTGAGTTTCTGGTCGGCTTTGAACCACTCATTACCATTGGCTTGACGTACATAATGAAACTGACGCTGTTTTGCCATAGTGTTGTTGTTTTAGTGAGCTCTGTTTACCTCGTCAAGCAGCCCTAGTTTTTTTCCAAGTTTTTCAAATACGGTAACAATTTTAGCGAGATGTTCCTCATTATGTGTCGCCATATAACTTGTTCTAAGCATCGCCATACCTGGAGGTGTTGCAGGGGAGACAAAGGCATTGACAAATATGCCCTCATCATAGAGCATACGCCAAATAGAGAAACATTTCTCATCATCTCCAATAATAATAGGTACGATGGCCGTTTCACCATCCATTACATTGAATCCCGACTTTCTTAGTCCTTGCCGTATATAATTGGCATTCCACGCAAGCTTTTCTACACGTTCTGGCTCTTGCTCTAATA
The DNA here is from genome assembly GCA_002708985.1 of Saprospirales bacterium. Taxonomy (GTDB): domain Bacteria; phylum Bacteroidota; class Bacteroidia; order Chitinophagales; family UBA8649; genus UBA8649. The sequence goes on from PAPS01000028.1 coordinate 4,999, forward strand.
CATCAAGAGCTGCAATAGCTGAGGCCACAGAGGCCGGAGTTGGAGATGCACTAAATATTAGTGCTGGACTTTTGTGTTTTAGATAGTTGATTACACGCTCTTCGCCTACGACAAAGCCACCAATACTGGCGAGAGTTTTGGAGAATGTGCAAACCACAAGATCTACATCGTCTTGTACACCAAATTTGTAGGCTGTTCCTCGACCTCCTTGGCCAATTACTCCAAAGGCATGGGCATCATCTACAAGAATCTGTGCATTGTATTGCTTGGCAAGTTCTGTAATCTTATCTAAGTGCGCTACCGTACCGAAGGTTGAAAAAACACCGTCTGTAGCAATGATCTTATTTTCTTCAAGTGGAATTGCTTTTAATCTTCGCTCAATGTCTTCTAAGTCGTTATGCTTGTAGCGAACTACATTGATGTTAATAGAAGAGGCAAGCATATTACCTGCAACAATACTCGCATGGTTATCGCGATCGCTGAGGATATATTCTCCACGTGCCATCAAAGGGGCGATTACTCCCTGGCCTGCCTGAAATCCTGTGGAAAAAAGCAATGCCGCTTCTTTGCCCATAAACTTGGCAATGCGATGCTCCATCTCATTGTGAAGGTCAATGGTGCCCGTAAGAAAGCGAGATCCAGAACAGCTTGTTCCATATTTCTCGATGGCCTTTATGGCTGCCTCTTTTACGTGGGGATGGGTGGTAAGGCCTAGATAATTATTTGAGCCTGCCATGATGACTGGTCTGCCCTCCATGGTTACAACAGGCCCTTCACTGTCTTGAATTTCTCTAAAGTAAGGGTAGACTCCACGACTCTTCATGTCGTCGGGACGGTTGAAATTGTAACACTTGTCAAATACTCCCATAATCTTGGTCTTCTGGATTATGGCTTTAAATTAAGGATTGTTATCGCTAGCAACCTAAGGATTGTAGTAAGAATCGTGGATAATGAGTAAATCCTTACATTCAAGACATGAAAACAAAGCCAAAAATTGCCATTACTGGGATCAATGGATTTGTAGGGAGTCATCTTGCAGAATTTGCATTAGAATCAGGGTATGACATACATGGAGTTATTCGTTCAACAAGCTCTACGGTTTGGATTGACCATCTTGATATACAATACCACCGTATCGGGTTAAAAGACCCTACTGCATTAGCAGAAGTTTTTGAAGGATGTGATTATGTATTTCATATTGCAGGCGTAACCAACGCCAAAGACTATGATGGATATTATCAGGGCAATGTTGCGCTGACAAAAGGAGTCTATGATGCTGTAAAACAATGCAAGAATCCTCCCAAAAAGATTGTTGTAACGAGTAGTATTGCAGCAGGAGCGCCCTCCTCGCTTAAGGCACCACATAGGGAATCTGACCCGTCATCTCCAGTGTCTACTTATGGCATAAGTAAGTTTGAAATGGAATCCATGACTCAGTCCTATGTCGAGCGACATGCTGATTTATGTCCAATTGCTCTTCTAAGAGCGCCAATTGTCTATGGTCCAAGAGATACAGAAATGTATGCCTTTTTTAAGAGTATAGGGCAGGGGCTATTCCCAAAAGTTGGGCGACAGGAAAAGCATGTGAGCCTAATCTATGTGAGGGATTTATGCAAAGCACTTATGCTCCTTGCTGAACATGATGATACAAGAGGAGTGTATTATGCTCATAGTGATGCCGCCATTTCCTGGTCGGAGATAGCAGAATCTACTAGTCAGACATTGAATAAAAAGTATATAACCCTAACCATACCTCATATTGTGCTTTATTTCGTAGGCCGTGTTTCAGGCTTTATGAATCGATTTCGAAGCAGACGCTCTGTGCTAGATATTGAAAAAGCTCGTGAAGGGGTGCAGTCTGCTTGGGTATGTGATGATGACAAAATCCGAGCGTTAGGTTATCGTCATGACTATCCATTTCAGAAAGGCATAGGCCCAACAATAGCCTACTATCAACAAAATGGAAAACTTTAGGATTTCTTGAAAAGATTTCTATTTTTGTAAGCCCCATTTTGGGGGAAAAGCGAGAGTAGCTCAGCTGGTAGAGCACGACCTTGCCAAGGTCGGGGTCGCGGGTTCGAATCCCGTCTCTCGCTCATTCGATCTCTCCTCAAGGATTGTACACCGTTTCTCTTTATGTTGCTCAATGTATCATTCGGTAAAACGTGTACAATGATTGGCCCGGGTGGTGGAATTGGTAGACACGCTGGACTTAAAATCCAGTGGCCATCGCGGCCGTACGGGTTCAAGTCCCGTCCCGGGTACACTCAAAACAAAAAGCCCTGTATTGTTGGATACGGGGCTTTTTTGATTGCTGAGGTTGTAAGGATCTTTGGCGATAAAAAGCACTACCTGCCGCTTGTTAAACAGTAGGTAGTCCCAATATCTTCTTGGTGAATTCCTACTCCTTTAGGAGTTGATTCATCAATACATTTCCTTTGTCGTCTACGATATGGTAAATGTATATGCCTTTCTTCAAGTTGGACAATTCTATCGATGTGGAACCAGCAGCTACTTCATGAGCAACAACAAGTTCACCTTTTGTGTTATACAGGCTCAGATAGGCCGCGCGCCCCGTATTGATTTGTAGAGTGTTTCCCACAGGATTAGGGAAAAGCTCAATTGGCATATTTTCAAGAGAGGCTATACCTACCGGGGGTTGGATCACGCTATCCTCGTGCAGGAAAAGAGATCGTTGGAAGATTAAGCTATCACCTTGAAAGACATAAAGCACCTCTATCACAGGTAGAGGATAGCCTTGCAACCAAAAAATAGTAGAGTTTTCTTCAAGTCTAAGAAAGTTTCCCGTAGGAGAAGGGCCTGTAACCTGCGTTCGTTTGGCTCTTGCCACTACAGCATTCTGGTAGGTATTTCCATTAGGCATGGTTACTTCACCCGTTGCGATTCCTGTCACCTCCGCTTTATCGGTGAATCCAGCTGAAATTGGGACTACTCCAACTGTAGCCGTTGAAGAAATACTATCCACGTGCGCGGTATTAGCATCAAAAGGAAAAGGAATTAGCGTTAATGGAGTAGAATAATTTGTGGTCAAACCTGTAAAACCAGAGGAAAATCTCCCATGATTGGTAATCCCATTTTGATCATATCCCATAAAAAACTCTCCCGTCGCACTGACGAGGACGTGAGTTGCTGCTGGATAGGCGAAACCATTGGATGAAGAGTCTATAGGAAACACAGACATCGTGTAAGAAGCCGTGGGATTTATCGTCGAGAAGTCCCATGGACCTGCATTACTAACAGCGATGGTATCATCAATTTGATCAAAGTTCATCACCATACCCTCAGCAGGTAGGTTAGGGTCTGTGATGCTTTGTGCGTGAAGAGACAAAAGAGCAATAGAAAAAAGTAGCGTATGCGAGGTTTTCATTATTGGTTCATTTATGGCTTAAATCTAGATAATATTTGCCTGTTTTGGTCACGCCAACGTTGAAAGCTCATATCTACGATAGTTTACAAAATTTAAAATATTATGATTTGCTATTACTTTTACTTTATGTTCTTTTATTTCAAAGAAAAACAGGATGTTTAATTTTCTTTTTGGCAATAAAAAGCTATCAAGCTATCTGAAATTAGGTGCAATCGTCATCGATGTCCGATCAGGTGCAGAGTATGATATGGGGAGTTCCTTAGGTGCTAAAAACATTCCCTTAAATACACTAGAGAGCAGGGCTGAGGAAATTAAAGCAACGGGCAAGCCCGTGATAACGTGTTGTCGGTCAGGTGCTCGCAGTGAACAAGCAAGAGCAATATTGCATGATGCTGGTCTTGATGTGATTAACGGTGGATCATGGAAGGCAGTAGAACGGGCTATAAATAACCTTTAGCCTCTATTTGCTAAATCGCCTTAAAAACAGCCATACCTGACGAGAAGCGTTGTACCCACACCCTTCGACATTAAGCCATTCATGGCCTCCTCCTTGAACAACATCTTGTTGCACCCGAAGTGTACCGTTACCATCTATGTAACGTATTCTTTCAACATTGTTTTGTTTTGCGCAATCCAATGTGAATTTTTGGCTGTTTCGGTAGTTGCAATCATTCTTTCTACACCACTTTTGAATAACCGTTCGAATGGGCATATATCCTTTGGCTGACTTTCCTTGTAGAGGTACAATAGCATCCTGACTTCCATTAATAAGAAACACCGGCACACCACGGCTAGTCAGACAACCATCATAATTTTCTTGACTCATTGTTCCACCGACAGAAGCCGCAGCCGCTACCAAATCTGGACGTGTACACGCAAGACGCAGACTAAAATACCCTCCGTTAGAAAATCCACAAGCATAGACTTTGTTTTTATCAATTGGCAATTCCTCCGATAGATGATCAATGAGCTCTTCAACAAAGGCGATATCTTCTGCACGACTAGCTCTTGTATAGGATCCAACGCGCCAATGTCTTTTTCCATTGAGATAACTTCCTTGGGGGTAGACAATAATAAAGTGTTCCTTTTGTGCTAAAGCACTCATATCTGAACGCTCAATCTGATCTTGAGCAGATAATCCATAGCCATGGAAATTTAAGACTAAGGGCATTTCGAAGTAGCCTGACTTTGTTTCAGGAACGTAGATAAAATAATCTCGTTGAATACCATTAACGTCAATACGATCAGCTCTATACTCGAGTAGCGTCTGGCTATATCCAGTAAAAGAGGTGCCCCAAAGGAATGTAATCAAAAGAAGGCGATGAATCCAATGGATTGATGGCGATAGAAAGCGATTTACCATTCAATAGATTGTTTGTCTAAAAAAGCCTGAATACCCTGTTGGCAGTCTTCAAACTGTCGCGCTCGAGCATTGATTTCTTCTGCCATCTCTAGACCAGCCTGAATCGAATGACTCTGAACTTCTTGCATAAGTGCTTTGGTAGAGGAATAGGCCATACCACTGACCTTCTTCATCCAGAGTATAGTGTGTTTTTTGATAGTAGCGGATATGCTATCCTTTGTACATACTTGATACACAAGTCCCATTGTATCTAGCTTTTCTGCAGTAAACAAGCGTCCACTGGTAAGGAGTTCATGGGCGACATTACCTGTAACCTTTCGCAACAGAAAAACCATGACGATTGCGGGTACAAAACCTATGGAAACCTCGCTATAGCCAAGTTTCGCCTCTTCAGTGATATACAATCGATCACAGGCAGTCGCTAATCCAGCACCGCCAGCAATTGCATGACCCTCTACTTTGGCAATGGTAAGCAATGGACAGGTGTAGATTGCTTCAAACATGGCCCGAATCGCTTGAGAATCTTCGAGATTTGTATTGTAGTCATTATCCTTAAGAGATCGTAGATATTCCAAATCAGCACCTGCGCTAAACACTTCGCCTTCTGCTTCTAAAATGACTGCCCTTAGAGCATCATCTGCAGCACAGGAAATGTAGACATCGGTAATCTCTTTGACTAACTCAGGATGAAAAGCATTGCGTTTGTCAGGTCGATTTAATCGAATGGTTAGTATTCGATCTTGTCTTGATGTTTTGAGGTAATGATATTGTCCTATAGCCATAGTATTAAAGTAAATCCAATAATTCCGATTATGAAAATACGGATAGAACGCTGGAGTAGGCCCCAGAGACCCAAATTAATACTCAACGCCAAGCAGCAAGTGTATACTAGACTGAACTTTTCATCTCCAGCAATACATTGCCCCCAAGTCAACTGGCTAAACCCATCCAAGACCCTGTGTTGCCATTGTAAAAGCACTAAGGAAGGTATTCGAATCCATTCAAGTGTAAATATATAATACATGATATTCAGAATAATATGGAAGGGTAGGAAGGGTACAACAAAGAGATTGGTCAATGAACTTATCCATGAAAAAAAACCAAAACATGATAGAAGAACAGGCCAGGTAAAGATTTGGGCGCATACCGATAGGACACATAGGCTGTATGGGCCTTTAAGCAGAATATTATTTGGAGCGTAGATTAAAAACGACGGCATAAAAAGTACAATGCCTAGTACAGCACCAAATGACAATTGAAAACCCACATCATAGAAAATATTTGGGTCAAGTGCACATTGAACAGTGGCTGCTAAAAATAGAGCGTTCCACAAGGGGAAGGGACGTGCACTGGCCTTAGATAGTATCAATACACCACCCATAAAAGTGGCGCGCATGACAGAGGGCTTACTGCCAAAGTAAATCGCAAAAAGGACCAGGCATACAAGACTTAGAAAAGCCCATACCCAACGAATGTTATTAGTAGCCTTGGGTCGGAAGGGGATGAGTAAGGCCATTAGAAGACCGACATGTAATCCAGATATACTCATAATATGAATGGTTCCCGTAGATTGATAACGTCTAAGAATATCTTGAGGAATTCTAGAACGCACACCAGTAAGTAATGCTTCAATTACTCCAATTTCGTTTTGATAAGTTTCAATGTTAGGCCTAGTCCATATATAATGTTTGATTTGTTCTCCATGACTTAGATTATAAGTTCTTGAAGTATGTGCAACAAGTTTGCTGTAAGGAGAAAGGCTACCTAAAATTCCTTGCCGCAGTCGATAGGCCTCATAAGATGATTCATAGGGGCTTTCTGTGGAATAGATAAAGATCTTACCTCGTAATTGAAGACTATCTCCTGTCGATATATTCCTATGCTCTTTGGGCTTCCAATCGAGTCGAAAGATTGAATTTACTTTTGATTTTTTAGTGCTATGTTGCCATACATCTAAAACATAGCGATTGCCCTGATGACCTTCTGTTTTCTCTCGTACTACGGCGTGTACAAAATAGATACTGTTATTCTGTGGAATATGGTTGTGATCGGAGTAAGAACTAGATTTGCTCCATAAGGGAAGGAGAAAGAACAATGCTAGGCTGAAGACTAATTGCCTACTTAGATAAACACATGTAGATAGTCCAATTAGAAAGACCCAACACCATGCTGGAAGATTATAAGGAATGATACTACCAATCAGGTAAAGTAAAAGGTGACTTGGTAAGACAAAGTTTTTGGGCATAAAAAAAGCGGCCACCCGAAGGTAGCCGCCTCTTTATGATTACGGTTGACTAATAATTATTCAACGATAAATCGCTGAGTAGCCTGCGCATTGTCAGCGATAATCTGCATTACGTAGATTCCTTTAGCAATATTGCTTAGGTCAAAAGTAACGGTGTTGCCTTCAAGCGCACGAGATGCAATGATATTACCTTGTAAGTCAATCACATTTACTGTGGCTTTAATAGATATGCCATTGACTGAAAGAGTAATTACCCCATTAGTCGGGTTTGGCTGAATAGTTAATGCATCAATAAGGTTTGCATCTTCAATTGATGTAACCGGATTGGCAATAAAAAATTCAGACTCTGAAATCTCAGTTCCTGTTGTAAGATCTTTACAAATCTTATCAGCAGGTAGGGAGAATATCTGATTGAAGTTATTGCTAGCTGTTAAACATGCTAAGTAGGCATCGTTTTCAGGAATATAAGCCCACTGATGATTGAAAATAGATGAGTTTGTTCGTGTTTCAAAAAGACCATCACTATACTCCCAATCCCATCGGTTAGGTGTAAAGTCGCAGTTCTCATCCATCGCATAACGACTAGGCTCAATTTGTAGGGCATTGAATTCAGCAACTGGCTCACGTCCAACAATTACAATACGCTGAGCAACTGCAGTATTTCCATTATCATCACTTGCTTCGTATGTAACTACATATTGACCTGCAGTATTACCATCAACATTGTTAACACCCGTCGCTGTGAGGTTGCTTACTGGTCCGAAGCATGGATCATTTGCAGTAGCGCCTTCATCCGTATATGCCGTACCTAAGTAGTGATATGTTGTGGCATCTCCAGAAATTGTGACAACTGGAGGTGTGTTGTCAACGACAACTACAGTTCGCGTTGCATTACCCGAATTCCCTGCAGCATCAGCCACTGTGTAAGTCACAGTGTATGAACCTAGTACCGAAGTATTTACAGCTGAAGCATCTACGGTAACACTTGATGTTAAATCAAATGGCGCAAGGTTGTCATAGGCGAGGAATCCAGGATCAACATAAGTGTCACAAGCTTCGATTTCAATTGTAGCATTGCCAGAAAGAACGATAGCTGGAGCAGTATTATCTGCGCCAATAACTGTTACGACTCGGTCAACTTGAACTGTGTCGCCGGTAACAGTAACCATTACATATGTGTAGTTATATGTACCAAGCGTAGTTACGTCAACACCGTTAATTGTATCGACGATCTCAGCAATCGCACAAGAGTCAGTTGTGATTCCTGCATCTACGTATGAAGTTGCACCCGAAGCATCCTGTAGAATAGAAGCTGTATCAAGTTGAGGCAAAGACACATTAAAGTATGGGTTTACGATATCACTAATTGCGATAGGATCGTGCCAGATATAGTTCGTGTCGAAAGTGAAATCACCACCTAGCTGATCTTGAACGATGGTACCTGGATCAGCATCTTCTTGATAGATAACATCTACCTGGTTACCATAGATATTACGTGGAATTGATGGGTAGTATGATTCTGCATTAGCAGCATCGGAAACATTGACAGGACCAATCCATGATGCACCGCCATCTTCCGATTTGTGAATGAAGATATCTGTGTAGAGGAAGTTATCATCATCGACGTTGGTCACGTTTCCGAAACTATCGATTATAGCAGATCGGATAGAAGAGAACACTACGTAGATATTACCATTTTGGTCGATACCTGCTTGAGGACATGAAGAATATGCTTGGAAATATGCATCAGGTGCATTTCCACCGGTGTATGCAGATGAGACGAGAACATCACAACTACCATTTACTGGTTCGTGGTTCAAGCCTGAGAAAGGTAAGAGCACAGGCGTTGTAGTCATATTCTCATTCCAGTAGCGGATACCAATATCAAGAGGGAAGTAGTTCCACCCCTCAGCGACATCGTCATCTAAAACTACCTGCTGACCGTACCATACATGCGCCACATCATTGTTATCTACTAGAACAGAAAATGATTCATCAGAAACGGTTTGTGTGTCAGGAAATGTTTCGCCCGCAATACCAGAATACAGTGGCACTGGGAACGGATTCACTACAGTTCTTGTCCATGTATCTCCAAAATCGTTTGACTTAAAGAGTTGAGTTTGAAACTTTCCACATACAATAGCAATAGTTCCGTTTTCATTCATATCAATCGCGTACGAATCCCCACCGATAGAAGTGAAGTTGGTTGCGTCTATACCTTGTATAACATCCGGTCCCGTCCATGTTGCTCCGCCGTCTAGCGAACGGAACATCATAATTCCTGCGTCAACGCCGTTGAATTGAACACCATCGCCGAAAACAGAATTGATAATCATGACGGAATCACCTTTTGATACGGCCCGTGCCCATGTGGCGTCTGCGTTCGATTGCAAGACAGCTTGGTTTCCGTTTATGCTGTTGGCGGCCGTCCACGTAGATCCTGAACCAAGATCGCGATAGATAACCTCAATTCCTTCAGGAACTGTGGTAGCCGAAGCAAAGTGAGAAACAATCATCTCACGACCTGAAGGCGTGATTAAAACGTTTGGCCAACCTGTACGGTCGATACCTGGACGAACGAAGTTGGTGAAATCAGTTTCGGACCAAGCCGTTCCATCAAAATAATTGTAGCCTGCTCCACGATAGTTCGGGGCAGCACTAGCTTCCATGCTACGTGTATACGTGATTACTATCTCACCTGAGGGAGTAGTTGCAACGCGTCGACATAGTGAGTTGTTTGTTTGTAAGTCATAGAGTGTTCCACCCACTTGAGTTCGTTGAGCGAAAACACTAGTAGCTCCTACTAAGAGTGCTACAAGTAAATAATGAAATCGTGCCATAATATTAATTCAATTAATCTTGAGCCCATGAAATTAATAATTCTTGAGCATATATAAAGTCAAAAACTGTAAGAGATAAGGGGCTTACTTTTTCTTCCCCTTTTTATTCTTCTTCTCCATCTCCTCCATTTGCTTTTTTTGCGCTTCTTGGAGACGATCCCAGAAACCACCTTTTTTACGAGGCTTAGCCTTTTTTGCTTTTAGCTGGGCTCGAATTTTATCCTCATCCACAAAGAATTGTTTGATAACCAATTGCTGAACCAAAGTGAAAGTAGTACTCAAAAAATAGTAGTATGTAAGTCCAGCAGGGAAACTATTGAATATAAATAGCATAACAACAGGGAAGATGAAGGGTAAGTACTTCATAAACTCCATGCCTGCTTGCATGTTGTTTCCCTGAGTTTTTAGGTTGACCCAAGCTGTTCCCAAACTACTTAAAGAAAAGAGAAGAGTAAACAAGCTTAAATGTGAGCTTCCCAAAATGGAGAAGGGAAATTGAATCAAGTCATCGTATGTAGAAAGGTCATTAGCCCATAAGAAACTTTCCCCACGAAGCTCGATTGCCGAAGGGAAGAAATAAAACATCGCAAGTAAAAAAGGCATTTGTACAACCATGGGTAGACATCCGCTCATTGGATTGACACCCGTTCTACGATATAATGCCATCGTTGCCTGACTAATCTTGGACTGATCCCCTTCATACTTTTCTTTGATCTCATCCATTTCAGGTTTTAACACCCTCATTTTAGCTTGTGACTGATAACTCTTAAAGGTCAATGGACTAAGTGCCATCTTGATAAGCACGGTCATAATCAAAATGATTAATCCATACCCCAGGTTCATACCTTCTAGCCATACGAATAATGGGGTAAATAGGTGGTCCAAAATAAAGTTGAACATCCAGTTAACAAACCAAAATTTAGGTCGGGTAATACGCTCCATGTCTTGCCCATATCCCGTCATTAAGCTGAAGTCATTAGGAGCAAAAATCCATTCAAAATCGTAGGCAACAGAGTCCGCTCCCCGTATAAAATCAAGCTGAATGTTTTCAAATGTGGCAACCTTAACAATTGACTCATCCGCTTCCGGAATGTCAAGAGAGAGCTTACCATCTTTAAAGGATGTTCCTTTTGTTCCCCGGAGGGTAATATTAAAAAACTGTTGTTTTGCGCTTAGCCAATCATAGGAGCTCTCCATTTCCTCAGTATCCCCATCACTGACAAGATCCATACTCTCACCCTTTTCTTTATACAACAACCATGACCGGCGTCGCTCCTCAGTGATATCTTTTTCTTGGCTTAACATCACTTGCTGCCAATCCATTCTCAAGTTATCGGTGGCATACAATTCATTATCACCGTTATCAAACAATACATTGTGCTGCAAGGTGTAGCCTTTTGAAGAAAGCCGGAACACCATAGAAAATCCCGCGTTATTTGCTTCTTCTGGCATAATCGCCTTAGCTATGACGGACAGAGAGTCCTCACTTACAGAAAAATCAAAAGGTATTTCATTGGTTGCAAACTCTCCTAAGGTCTTCGTATCGATTGAAAAACGAAAGCGCGATTGGTCGCTAGTAATTTGAACCGGATTCCCAAGATGATCTTTATAATTCTTTAGGACAACATTTGCTATCTGCCCACCCTTCGATGATAAGGTAATACGAAGGTCGTCATTTTCAATAACAGCAAAGGATTCTTCGAAGACCACTTCTTCTTGCACTTGAACAACATCTTCAGATGGCGTCATTTCCGTAACAGATGTTGCTAGATACGCTGTAGATATTGAGTCAATAATTGAAGCTCTCCAATCTGATAAGTCTTCCCCTGCGAGTGAATCAGTATTGGGAAAGCTTAATGGCTCAGCATCTTTCACAGTAAGAACTAATGTGTCATTGATCATGGTATCGGCAATGCTCAATGTATTGCTGACTTCCTCAATCTCTTTAGCATCTAATATCTCCTGTTTAACTGCTTCTTGATTTTTTTCTTCAAGCTCCTGCTCATTCATTTGAAGTACAAGTAAGAAACCAAGTCCCATCAAAAGAATCAAGCCAATTGATTGCATGCGAGAAGAATCCATAGATAAATTTTTCGTGAAATTAAAGATTAGGAACGGTATGCTATGGCAGCCTTTACAAAGGCCACAAACAATGGGTGAGGGTTGACAACAGTAGAACTATATTCCGGGTGGAATTGTACCCCCATAAAAAACGGATGCGATGGAATCTCCACAATCTCAACCAAATCATTAGGCGGATTCTTTCCTGTAGCAATCATTCCATTCTGTTCAAAATCTGCTAAATAGCTATTGTTAAACTCAAAACGATGGCGATGTCGTTCTGATATTACTTTTTCATTTTTGTAAATCGATGCCGCCAGAGATTCGGGCTTTAACAAGCAATCATAAGCGCCAAGACGCATAGTTCCTCCATACGATTTAACATGCTCTTGCTCATCCATTAAATGAATCACAGGGTTGTCACTAAAGGAGTCCATTTCTGTTGAGTGTGCGTTGCTAAGCTCAAGCACATTGCGGGCAAACTCAATGACGGCGCACTGCATACCAAGGCAAATGCCAAAAAAGGGAATACCCTGTTCTCGTACATAGCGTATTGCGTGAATCTTTCCCTGAATACCTCGACCGCCAAAGCCTGGTGCTATAAGAATACCATCCATACCCTCAAGTCGTCGGTCGACATTCTCGGCGGTAATGTCTTCGCTATGGATTTTCTTAATGTTTACTGCATACTCGAGAGAAACTCCAGCATGCTTAAGGGCTTCGTTAATGGAAATGTATGCGTCTTGAAGCTCGATGTACTTTCCTACTAAGCCAATATTCACACTACCTTTAGGATTGTTTAATCTACCCATGAATTCATGCCAATCCTTTAGATTACAAGGTGTGGAGTTATCGAGTTCTAGTCTTTCTAAGACGATGGTATCTAAGCCTTCTTTTTCCATCTCCAGTGGGACGTTGTAAATACTTGGCGCATCAATGGCTTGAATAACACAGCTACGGTCCACATTGCAGAATAAGGCAAGTTTCTTTCTGATATCGTTAGTTAAAGGATGTTCTGTTCGGCAGACGAGTAAGTCTGGCTTAACGCCTTCAGCAGCTAACACCTTAACGGAATGTTGGGTCGGCTTGGTTTTGAGCTCACCTGCTGCCTTGAGGTAGGGAATCAGGGTAAGATGACAGGTCAATATGTCTTCACGATTGAGCTGATACTTTAGTTGTCTGAGGGACTCTACATAAGGGAGGGATTCGATATCACCTACTGTGCCTCCGAGTTCAGTAATGACTATATCATAATCGCCTGTTTCTGATAAGAGAAGCATTCGACGCTTAATCTCGTCTGTGATATGAGGGATGATCTGGACTGTCTTGCCTAAGTAGGCTCCATCACGTTCTTTTTCTATCACGGTTTGATATACACGGCCGGTGGTTACATTATTTGCTTGAGAGGTTTGAATATTTAGAAATCGCTCATAGTGACCAAGATCTAAGTCGGTTTCTGCACCATCTTCGGTGACATAGCATTCGCCATGCTCGTAGGGATTGAGCGTGCCTGGGTCAACATTGATGTATGGGTCGAACTTTTGAATAGTAACACGATATCCTCTTCCTTGAAGAAGCTTGGCTAGTGAAGCTGCGAAAATACCCTTACCAAGTGAGGAAGTAACGCCGCCCGTAACGAAAATATGCTTAGCCATTTGTAAATCTTCAATGCGAAACTAAGGAATATGCGTTCACCATTACTTATTTTCAGACGCTAAACTTTGCACTATGTTTAAATCATTCCGCCAATTAGGACTTTTTATGTTGCTTTTGCTCACTTCAGCGCTAGCATATGGCCAGTTACTTGATGGAAAGCCCGAACGATTTACTCGACAAGATTCATTGCGTGGATCGCTCAGGCCAGAGAGAACCTGTTTTGATGTCCGACACTATGCGTTGGATTTAGATTTAAATTTCGATGAGCAATACCTTGATGGAGCAGTCAAAATGACCTTTGATATTGTTGAGCCGACCAAGCGCATGCAACTCGATCTCTTTGAGAATATGGAGTTGATTGATGTGCTATATGAATCTCCTGGACATGGACACAGTCATGCGATGGCTTTTGAGCGCGAGGGGAATGCCTTTTTTGTTTCTTTTCCTCACGTAGTTCAGCCTAGTAAAAACCACGTCTTCTACATCAGCTATCGTGGAAAGCCTATTATAGCCAAGAATGCTCCTTGGGATGGCGGGTTTACATGGTCTAAGGACGAAAACGGTCTTGCTTGGCTTGGGGTATCATGCGAGGGGATAGGTGCTAGCTTGTGGTGGCCCAACAAGGATCATTTAAGCGATGAGCCGGATAGTATTAGCGTTCGCGTTACGTATCCTGAAGAAATAACCTTCGTCGGTAATGGAAATTTAGTTGAAGATGTATTCTATGGCGATGGTCGGCGTTCTACAACCTATGCGACATCCTATCCGATTAACAATTACAACGTAACCTTAAATATCGGGGATTACGTGCATATCGAAGATGAGTATACTTATTCGGATGGAGACCAGCTTGCTCTTGACTATTATGTCCTGTCTTATAATGAAGACAAAGCCAAAGATCATTTCGGGCAAGTCAAGCCCATGCTGGAATGCTTTGATCAATACCTCGGGAAGTACCCCTTTATGGAGGATGGCTTTGCGCTTGTAGAAACTCCCTATTTGGGTATGGAGCATCAGGGAGCCATAGCCTATGGTAATGACTATCTGTCAGGGTATAGAGGCAGCGATTATTCTATGATAGGACTTGACTTTGATTATATCATCATTCATGAAACTGGCCATGAATGGTATGGTAATTCAGTAAGCTGTAAAGATATGGCTGATCTATGGATTCATGAGGGCTTTTGCACCTATTCGGAATCTATGTATGTCGAGTGCCTTCATGGCTACGATGTGGCCATTGACTACATTAATGCAAAAAAACCGTACATCGATAATCTTGAGCCTATTCAAGGAGTGTATGACGTCAATAACGAGGGAGCAAGTGATATGTATTCCAAAGGAAGCTTAATGCTGAACACACTTCGACACGTAGTTAATGACGACAATCTATGGTGGAGGGTGATTAAAAAGATGGTGGAAACGGAATTTTACCTCACTGAAACCGATGCTGACGAAGTCATTGACTTTTTTGAACAGGAAACTGGTCAGTTATTACGACCAACCTTTGAACATTACTTAAAGAAGTCCGCCATTCCAACGCTATTAGTAGACGTTCAGCAAAAAGGTGGGAAGCGCATTGTACGCTATAAGTGGGATAATGTAGATACTGACTTTGACATGCCGTTTTCTTACGAGTCGAAGAAGGGCATTGTGCGGCTTCAACCCACAGGTGAGTGGAAGGAATTTACGGTCAAAAACAAGCATTGGAGTTTCTTTCGCTGGGGAAGTAATCAATTTTATGTCAATGTAGAATACCTTATTACACCTTAAGTTTATACCATGATATTATCGGGAAAAGCTATCCAACAAGAAATCGGGAAGACCATTCATATTGATCCTTACAGTCCTGATCGACTCAATCCGAACAGTTACAATTTAAGGCTTCATCATGATCTGATGGTGTATTCCAAAAATCAGTTAGATATGAAGACGCCTAATCCTACCGAACCTGTGATGATTCCTGAAGAGGGGTTGCTGCTTGAGCCCCACAAACTTTATTTAGGACGTACCATTGAGCGTACAAAGACCGATGCATACGTGCCTATGCTCGAAGGACGGTCTTCTATCGGTCGATTGGGTCTATTTATCCACGTAACCGCTGGATTTGGCGATGTGGGTTTTGACGGATTTTGGACGCTTGAAATCTTCTGTGTTCAACCTATTCGAATCTATGCTGGCGTGGAGATATGTCAGATATACTATCATGCAATCGAAGGAGAATACGATTTGTATGCAAGTGGGAAGTATCAACGAAATCAAGGCATCCAGCCAAGCCTTCTTTACAAAGATTTTGAAAAGAAGTAAGGTTTTGCCCGTAGGGCGGGGGTGGAATGTGGGCTTTGGAATCATTGAAACTTATTTAACTCAACCTAAGCTCCAAATTTCATCATGCCATTCTGCATTTA